>NZ_JAURUY010000001.1:0-530253 GCF_030803485.1 Curtobacterium sp. 260
GTCTCCGCCGAGGTGGGCCCCGCCCCCCCCCCGCGGCCCCCCCCCCCCCCCCCGCCGCCCCCCCCCCCCCCCCCCCCCCGGCGCCCCCCCCCCCCCCCCCCGCGGGGGGGGGGCCCACGACCGCATTGACCCCCCACCGGAGCAGCACACAGACTGGCGCCGATGACGCAACTCACCTCCCTCGTGTACATGTCCGTCGCCGTCGACGAGATGACCGACGACCACCTGGTCGCCATGCTCCGTGAAGCCCGCCTGCGCAACGAGGCGCTCGGTGTCTCCGGACTCCTGCTCGCCAAGGGCGGCCGCTTCATGCAGGTGCTCGAGGGCCCCTCCTGGAGCGTCGAGGACCGCTTCGCCGCGATCGAGCGCGACACCCGCCACGAGGGCGTGAAGTCGCTCTCCCGCGAGGACATCGACACCCGCCGCTTCGACGGCTGGTCGATGGCGTTCGGCAACCCGTCGGACCTCGAGGTCCGCGACGAGCCCGGCTTCAACACCTTCCTCACCGAGCGCTCCGGCCTGCCGGCCGAGCTGGCCGGCTCGCCGGCCGACTGGCTGCTCCGCTGGTTCCGCGGACGCGACCTGCAGGACGTGCCCGAGGAGCGCATGACCCTGGCCCGCCACGCCGCGTGACGACCTGACGGGACCCCCTCGGACTGGAGGCACGGTGCGGGCCCGCACCGTGCCTCCGGTCCGAGACACTGGTCACGTGGGGAAACGTGAGCAGATCTTGGTGGCCGCGGCGGAGGAGTTCGACCGGGTCGGCTTCGCCGCCACGTCGATCGCCGCCGTCGCGCGCCGCGCCGACGTGGCGCAGGGCACGCTGCACTTCCACTTCCCGACGAAGCTCGCGCTCGCCCTCGGCGTGATCGACGAGCAGAACGCGCGGACCTTCGCGGAGGTGAGCCACGACGCCGCGTCGCCGACGGCCGCCCTGATCGGGGCGTCGAAGCAGATCGCGGACCTGCTCCGCACCGACCCGATCGTGCGTGCCGGCATCCGCCTCTCGCTCGAACGCGGCGAGTTCTCCGGAGCGACGTCGTCGTTCTACGAGCAGTGGATCGGCGGCATCGTGGACGTGTTCTGCGTTGCGATCGGCAGCGGTGAGCTCGAGACCGACCTCACCCCGGAGGAGCTCGGCGGTTCGGTCGTGCCCTACTTCACCGGGGTGCAGCTGGTCGCCGAGGTGCGGAGCGGTCGCGCGGACCTCGACCCCGCGGTCGCGGTGATGTGGCGGGTGCTCCTGCAGGCGACCGCCGCGCCGGCGCACCGGGCACGCCTGCTCGGGGTGGTCGCCGACACCTTCCGCGCGGCAGACTGACCTCGTGGACCGTCGACGGGCGGAGGTCCGCGTCAGCGGTCGGTGAGCTCCCGGTCGCGGAACCACTTGAGCAGCCACGCGGCGCTCGTGCCGTCGAACTCCGGGGCGAAGTCCATCGTGCCGGACAGGAACGGGCTGAACCCGTCCTCGGTCGCCACGTCGGACTCGTCGAGCGACCGGTAGGCCATCGACCAGCCGTCGAACCGCCGGCGCTCGATGTCCTCGCGGATCAGCGACTTCACCCCGTCGTGCCGAGGATCGCGCGCGATGGCGCCGAAGCGGTCGTCGACGCTCCACGCCGGGCCCTCGAGCAGCTGCATGAACCGGCCGCCCTTCGCCACGAGCAGCCCGGAGACCCCGAGTGCCTCGTTCCGGAGCCGTGACTCGCGCAGGAGCTCGGCGAGCGCGTCGTCGTCGAAGGGCACGGCCGAGCGGCTCATGTAGACGATGGAGACGAGCACCGCACCATCTTCGTGCATGGTGCGGCGCACGCCGACCACTGTCCACCATCCGCTTCGCGTCCTGGTCGCCCTGGTGCCTAGGATCGACCGCATGGCGACCGTCCTCCTCGTCCGGCACGGACGCACCACCGCGAACGCGACCGGGGTCCTGGCGGGTCGCACCGCCGGGGTGGCACTCGACCGCGTCGGCCGCGAGCAGGCCGACCGGGCCGCCGAGCGCATCGCGCCGATCCCGCTCGCCGCGCTCGTCACGAGCCCGCTCGAGCGCTGCCGACAGACCGCACGCGTCCTGCTCGCCCGCCAGCAGGGCAGCCCCGACGTGCGGGTCGAACGGGCGATCACCGAGGCCGACTACGGCGACTGGCAGGGCCGGAAGCTCGCGGACCTCGCGAAGGAACCGCTGTGGCGCACGGTGCAGGCGAACCCGAGCGCCGTGGTGTTCCCCGGCGGCGAGTCCATGCAGACGATGCAGTCCCGTGCGGTCGCCGCGATCCGCCGGATCGACGCCGAGGTCGAGGCGCAGCACGGCCCGACGGCGGTGTGGGTCGCCGTGAGCCACGGCGACATCGTGAAGTCCGTCCTCGCCGACGCGCTCGGCATGCACCTCGACCTGTTCCAGCGCATCGCGGTCGGTCCGGCGTCCGTCTCGGTCGTCCGCTACGGGGAACACCGGCCCGAGGTCGTCGCCACCAACACCGACTCCGGCGACCTGTCCTGGCTCGCTGCGGCACCGGCCCCCTCGGGCGACGCGGCGGTCGGCGGCGGAGCAGGACACGACGGGACCGGCGGCGGAGGCGGAGCGGACGGGACCGGCGGCGGAGCAGGACACGACGGGACCGGCTCGGCGGACGGGGCGGTCGGCAGTGGTCAGCCGGGGACCGCTGGACCCTGAACGGACGGAGCCGCACGCTCCTACAATCGGGTCATGCCCACCATCGTGCACGGCTTCGACTGGCCGGAACGTCTCGTCGTCGGGACGGTCGGCCGCCCGGGTGAACGCGCCTTCTACCTGCAGGCACGTGACGGCAAGCGGGTGACCAGCGTCGCGCTCGAGAAGGAGCAGTCCGCGGTGCTCGCGGACAAGGTCGCCGAGCTCCTCGACGAGGTCGCGACCGTCGGGGACAACCGCTTCAGCGTCCCGCCGGCGGCACCGTCCGAACTCCGGGACGCCGCGCCGCTCGACCAGCCGGTGGAGCCCGAGTTCCGCGCGGGTGCACTGAGCCTGGGGTTCGACCCGGCGACGGCGCAGGTGGTCATCGAGGCGTACCCGATCGAGGACGAGCTCGAGATCGTCACCGAGACGGACGAGGACGGCGACGAGGTCGAGGCCGTCGTCGAGATGCCCGAGCCCGCCGAGGTCTTCCAGGTGAAGATCCCCGTCGGCAGCGCCCGGGCCTTCGTCGAACGCACCCGCGAGGTCGTCGCTGCCGGTCGGCGCCCCGGCGACGCATGAGCGACGACGCACCCCGGTACGACGGCCCGCTGACGATCCGGGCGCGCATCCGCGAGGCGTCGAACGCCACCTTCCTCGCCGACCTCGACGGCGAGTCCGTCGTGTACAAGCCCGTCGAGGGGGAGCGTCCGCTGTGGGACTTCCCGGACGGCACGCTCGCCGGCCGGGAGGTCGCGGCACACCTGGTCTCCGAGGCCTTCGGGTGGGGCATCGTGCCGCCCACCTGGCTCGGCGACGGCCCGTTCGGCCCCGGCATGGTCCAGCGCTGGCAGGACGTCGACCCGGAGCAGGACCCCGTCGACCTGGTGCCGACCGAGGAGGCCGACGCCGAGGGCACCCCGTGGTTGCCCGTGCTCGAGGCCATCGACGAGCACGACCAGCCCGTCACGCTCGTGCACGAGGACACCGCGGCACTCCGCCGGATGGCGGTGTTCGACGTGGTGGTGAACAACGCCGACCGCAAGGGCGGGCACGTGCTCGCCATGCCGGACGGGCACCGCCACGGCGTCGACCACGGGCTGACCTTCCACGTGGACCACAAGCTCCGCACGGTCCTGTGGGGCTGGATCGGGGAGCCGCTCGACCCCGACGAGCTCGAGGGGCTCGACCGGGTGTCCGAGGCGCTCCGCGGGGACCTGGGCGTCGCGCTCGCCGAGCACCTGACCCGCGGGGAGATCGACAACCTGCGGGCCCGGTGCGCCGCGCTGCGCGCGGTCGGGATGTTCCCGCCGCCGCCCGGACACGGACCCGCCGTCCCCTGGCCCCTCTTCTGAAGGACGGGAGGCGCGGCACCGTCCGGCGCCGGGGCCCACGCCGGCCGGTTCCCGGCAGACGCGCCAGCGGCTGCCGGGCCGTGCCCGGTGGGGAGCCTCCCGTCTGTCGGCTGGCCCGGTCAGCCCGCCCGGTCGTCGCCGAACAGGGACGCGCCTCCGCGACGGGAACCGAGGTACGACCCGACCACGGCGACACCGAGGTCGTCGTTCTCGGGCGCGACGACCGAGCCGTCCACCCGTCGGGCCATGGCATCGATGAACCGCGCCAGCCCGGGGTCGTCACCGAGTCGGAAGAACGTCGTCTGCGCCCCGAGCCGGCCGGCGTTCTCGAGCTCGCGGACCGTCAGCGCGATCGTCACGGGATCGGGCGGGTAGCCGAACCACACCTGGCCGTTCGGCTCGAGGTGCGAGGTCGGCTCGCCGTCGGTCACGACCAGGAGCACTGGCTGCGCCGTCGGGTGCTTCCGGAAGTGCCGGTTGGCCAGCAGCAGTGCGTGGTGCAGGTTCGTGCCCTTGTCCCACTGGGCGTCGAGGCCGACGAGTCGTTCGACGTCCATGACCTCCGCCTCGCGCCCGAAGGCGATGAGCTGCAGGTCGTCGCCGCGGAACCTCGTGCTGACGAGGGTGTGCAGCGCGAGGGCCGTCCGCTTCATCGGGACCCAGCGGTCCTCCATCGCCATCGAGAACGACGTGTCGACGAGGAGCGCCACGCACGCCTGGGTCCGCGCCTCGGTCTCCTGCACCTCGACGTCGTCGATCGTCAGGCGGACACCCGCTCCGGTGCGTCCGTCCGCCGCGGTCCGGACCAGGGCGTTCGTGATCGACCGGGGGAGGTCCCACGGCTCGGTGTCGCCGAACGCCCACGGTCGGGTCGCCCCGGAGGGCTCGCCCGACGCCCCGGCGCGACGGAGGTCACGCGCGCCCTGGCGCCCCGACATCCGCTCGGCCACGTCCCTGAGCAGGCTCTTGCCGAGCTGCCGCATCGCCTTCGGGGTCAGCCGGAGGTGCCCGTCCGTGCCGCGCTGCACCGCGCCCGAGTTCCGCAGGGCCTGCTCCAACCGCTGCAGGGTCCTGGCGTCGACGGTGGCCTCGTCGCCCAGCTGACGCTGCAGGGCGTCGAGGTCGAGGTCGGCGAGGTCGGACCCGGGCCCGGACTGCGCCAGCTGCTCGGCCAGGGCGTCGAGGTCGGCGATGTCCTGGAAGACCCCGGTCCCGTCGCCGAGTCCGAGGCCCTGCTCGCCGTCCATCCGCTCGGAGCTGCCCCAGTCCTCGCCGGGGCGGAGCGCGCGGAGGGTGTCGTCGAGCTGCCCGAGCTGACCCATCAGGTCCGGTGAGCCGAACGCCTGCTGCGCGAGCGCGTCGAGCTCGTCGCGCTGCTCCTGCGTCATCGAGTTCCGCATCCGCTGCGCGGCCGCGGCTCGTGCGGCGAGGTCGTCGAGCAGCTCCTCGACGTTCTGCGGGCCGGACGGGAAGTACTGCCCGTGCTGCGCCGTGAACGCGTCGAACTGCTCCTGCGTGTCCGTGCCGCGGCGGTGGTCGTCGAGCAGCTGGTTGAGGTCCCGCATCATCGCGGACACGGCTGCGCGGTCCTCGTCGCTCGCGTTCTCGAGCGCCTGCTTCATGCCGGCGAAGCGCTGGTCGAGCACCTCGCGCCCGAGCAGGTCCTTGATCTCGTCGTACTTCTGCCGGGCCGTCGGGCTCGTCCAGTCGTAGCCGTTCAGCTCCTGCACGGCGCTCGCGGGCGACGGCGGCAGGCTGTCGAGCTGCAGCTCGGCCAGGGCGCGGTCGCCGTCGTCGAGCTCGACGTTCCGGGCGAGCTCACCGCGCTCGGCGAGCAGGGCCTGGTCCAGGAGCTCCCTGACCTGCTGCAGGGTGCCGTCGAGGTTGTTCCGGCTGGTGAGCTCGCGCCGACGTTCGGCGACGCGACGCATGAGGTCGTCGAGCCCGCGCTGGGTCTGGCCGCCGCGCCGGAGGAACTCGCGGAGGGCGCGCTCGGGGGAGGTGCCGCCCATGACGTCCTCGCCGATGGCGTCGAGCGCCTCGGTCAGGTCGACCGGGGGAGCGAGGGGATCCGGTCCGCCCTCGTACTTCCCGTAGCGGGCGTCGCGGGTCAGGCGGCGGTTCTGCCGGCTAGCCATAGACGGCCTCGCCGCCCCCCGACTCCTTGCTGATGCGCCGGGCCAGGAAGAGCCCCTCGAGCGCGAGCTCGATCGCGCCGGCCCGCTCGCCGTCGTCGGTCGCCCCGAGCCGCTCGCACACCTGGTCGTAGACGTCCGACTCGCCGATCGACGGGAGCCCTTCGAGGAAGGCACGGGCGCTGACCTGCTCGCCCGTCGTCACCATCGTGCCGCCGTCGAGCGCCTCGACGAGGACGCCGAAGTCGATCCCGCGGAACCGCGAGCGGACGGTCTCGGCCGTGGCGGTGCGGAGCAGGTGCTCGAGGACCTCGTCGGCACGGTCCTCCTCCCCGTTCTCGAACTCGATCTTGCCGCCGAGGACGTCGACCGCGGTCTCGAGGTCGATCGGCCGCGCGACCGGGTGCTCCTCGCCCTGCCGCGCGGCGCGGTGCACGGCGGCGGCGGAGATCGTCTCGGCGCCGGCGATGGCGAAGCGGGCGCTGACGCCGCTCCGCTGGTCGACGGCGCTGGACTGGCGCAGGGCGCGTGTGAACCGGGCGAGGATCTCGACCAGGGCGTCGGGGACCTCGGCGGTGAGCTGGGCCTCCTGCCGGATGACGGCGACCTCGTCGGCGAGCTCGATGGGGTAGTGCGTCCGGATCTCGGCGCCGAAGCGGTCCTTCAGCGGCGTGATGATGCGGCCGCGGTTCGTGTAGTCCTCTGGGTTGGCGCTGGCGACGACGAGCACGTCGAGGGGGAGGCGCAGCACGTAGCCGCGGATCTGCACGTCGCGCTCCTCCATCACGTTGAGCATCGCGACCTGGATGCGCTCCGCGAGGTCGGGGAGCTCGTTGATCGCGACGATACCGCGGTGCCCGCGGGGGATCAGCCCGAAGTGGATGGTCTCGGGGTCGCCGAGACTGCGGCCCTCGGCCACCTTCATCGGGTCGACGTCACCGATCAGGTCCGCCACGCTGGTGTCGGGGGTCGCGAGCTTCTCGACGTAGCGCTCGTCGCGGTGCACCCACGAGATCGGCAGGGCGTCGCCGAGCTCCTCGGCGCGGCGGGTGCTCGCGGTGGTGATCGGCTCGAACGGGTGCTCGCCGAGCTCGGACCCGGTGATCACCGGGGTCCACTCGTCGAGCAGCCCCTGCAGCGTGCGGAGCAGGCGGGTCTTGCCCTGCCCGCGCTCGCCGAGCAGCACGACGTCGTGCCCGGCGATGAGCGCACGCTCGAGCTGGGGGATGACGGTCGTCTCGAACCCGTGCAGGCCGGGCCAGGGGTCGCGGCCCTCGCGCAGGGCCTGGAGGAGGTTGTCGCGGATCTCGGCGCGGACCGACTTCTGGACGTGCCCAGCAGCGCGGAGCTCGCCGACCGTGTGGATGTCAGGTCGGGTCACGCTCCGCACGCTACGCCCGCGCACCGACATGCGGACGGGAGGCGCGTGGCGGCGCTCGGCTCCGGAAAACGCAACCTCCGCGACACCTCGCAGCGCTGTACCGCTGCGAGGACCCGCCGACGTTGCGTCTTGCGGGAACAGCGCGGCGGGAGCGTCAGCCGAACAGGCGGCGCGACGCGATCTCCGCACCCTCGACGAGTGCTCGGAGCTTCGCCCACGCGACGTCCGAGGCGACGAACTCGTAGCTCGCGAAGGTCGCCAGGCCGCAGTCGGTCCCGGCGACGATGCGGGTGGGGTCGCCGACGGCCTCGGCGGCCTCGACGATCCGGTTCGCCACGAGCTGCGGGTGCTCCAGGTAGTTGGTCGTGACGTCGATGACGCCCGGCACGAGCACCGCGTCGTCGGGGAGCGGCAGGTCGCGGAAGGCCGGGAACTCGTGCGCGTGCCGCGGGTTGCCGAACGGGATGCTGAAGGACCCGACCTCGGCGCGGTACAGGTGGGGGAGCAGCACGTCGACCGGGACGTCGTCCTGGTGCGGGCCCTGCCAGTTGCCGTAGCAGACGTGCAGCCGCGTCTGCTCCTTCGGGATGTTCCGCAGCGCGTGGTTGAGCGCGTCGACGTGCAGGTCCACGGCGGCCAGGAACTCGTCGAGCGACGCGTCGCCGAAGTGGATCACGCGCTCCATGGCGAGGTCCGGGGCGTCGAGCTGCAGGACGTGCCCGCGGGCGACGATCTCCTCGTACTCGACGCGGAGCTGCTCGGCCAGCGCGAACACGTACTCCCGGTGGTCGCGGTAGTGCGGGTTCTCGTCGTCGAGCAGCAGGGTCGTGGCGACGATGCCCGGCGTCGCGGCCGAGATGAAGGTGCCGGCCGGGGTGCGGCCGGCGGCGGCGTTCCGGGCGAGCTCGCGTTCGAAGCCGTCGAGGTCCTCGCGGATGCCGGCGCGCTCCTGGTCGTACTCGAGCAGCCCCTGGGCGAGCGGGGTGTCCCACACCCGGGCGAACTCCGCGCCCTCGTCGATCTGCCGGGCCTGGAATGCCGCGTACTCCGGGAACTTCACGCTGTCGAGCGTCGGCTTGCGGTGACCGGAGCCCCCGAACCCCGACAACCGGTCGCGGATGTAGGTCGAGAAGCCGACGCGCGGGACCTCGCCGTCGTTGACGACGTCGAGGCCCGCGTCGAGCTGCGCATCGACGGTGCGCGCGAGCACGGCGGCGATCTCCTCGCGGAGTGCCTGTTCGTCGTGGGGCTTCCCCTGGTCGCGGGCTACCAGGAGCGCGGTCAGCTCGGGCGAACGGGGGAGCGACCCGGTGTGCGTGGTCAGGATGCGGTCGATCGAGTTCTGGGTGGGCACGTCGTCACGCTACCGACGCGGGCGCCGGCCGCGTGCGGTCGTGACGTCGCGCGTCACCGTGATCCGACGCGGACGGGAGGCACGGTGCGGGCCGCCCCGCGCCTCCCGTCCGCGCTGCACGACTTCCTGAATCTGTGAGGATGTAAAGCTGCGCTGGTACTGGGAGCCAGCCTGGAATCTCCGGAGTACGGTCCGCTCTCGTGAGCAGCACGACGAACGGGGCGATCAAGAGCCTGGTCCCCGCCAGGATGGACAGACTGCCGTGGACGCGCTTCCACTGGAGCGTGGTGGTGGGCCTGGGGGTGTCCTGGATCCTCGACGGCCTCGAGATCCAGATCGTCTCGAACGCCGGCTTCCAGGCCGACCTCGACCTGTCGACGCAGCAGGTCACCCTGCTCGGCACCATCTACCTGGTGGGGCAGGTCGTCGGCGCCCTGGTCTTCGGACGGATGTCCGACCGGCTCGGCCGCCGCAAGCTCTTCATCCTGACGCTCGCGATCTACCTGATCGGTTCGGGCATCGCCGGACTCGCCCAGGACTTCTGGTTCCTGGCGGCGTTCCGCTTCGTGGCGGGCCTCGGCATCGGCGGTGAGTACGCGGCGATCAACTCGGCGATCGACGAACTCATCCCGTCGAAGTACCGCGGCCACGTCGACATCGCCATCAACGGCACGTACTGGGGCGGTGCGGCGCTCGGCGCCTTCGCCAACATCTACCTGCTCGACACGTCGATCTTCGCCGAGAACATCGGGTGGCGCATCGGGTTCTTCCTCGGCCCGGTGCTCGGCATCGCGATCATCTTCCTGCGGCGGCACATCCCGGAGAGCCCGCGGTGGCTGATGACCCACGGACGCGAGGAGGAGGCCGAGCGCACGGTCTCCGAGATCGAGGCCTCCGTCGAGAAGTCCACCGGACACCGGCTGCCGGACGTCGACGAGTCGAAGGCCATGACCGTCACGCCGCTGGACAAGGTCGGGTTCCTGACGATCGCCAAGGTGCTGCTGAAGCAGTACCCGACCCGCACCCTGGTGGGCGCGACCATGATGATCACCCAGGCGTTCCTCTACAACGCGATCTTCTTCACCTACGCCCTGGTGCTCACGAACTTCTTCGGGCTGAAGACCGCCGAGACGGCCGTGTACTTCTTCCCGTTCGCGATCGGCAACCTGCTGGGGCCGATCGTGCTCGGCCGGTTCTTCGACACCTGGGGTCGTCGGCAGATGATCTTCCTGACCTACCTGGTGTCGGGTCTGGTGCTCGCCACCTCGGCGTTCCTGTTCCGAGCCGACGCCATCAGCGCCACCGTGCAGGTCGTGTTCTGGTGCGTCTCGTTCTTCTTCGCCTCGGCCGGTGCCTCGAGCGCCTACCTGACCGTGAGCGAGATCTTCCCGCTCGAGCTGCGGTCGCAGGCGATCTCGTACTTCTTCGCCCTCGCGCAGATCTTCGGTGCGGTCGCCCCGGCGATCTACGGCGCGTTCATCGGGGACGGGTCGTCACGTGAACCGCTCTTCTGGGGGTACCTGCTCGGGTCGGCGGTGATGATCGCCGGCGGGATCGTGGCGTTGGTGTTCGGGGTCGACGCGGCGCGCAAGGGTCTGGAGGACATCACCCAACCCTTGTCCGTCCTCACTGACGCGTCCAAGAAGTAGGATTTCGTATACGTGATGTTTAGCGCCGAGACCCTCCCGCTGGGAGGGTCTCGGCATGGCACTCCTCCACATCCCGACCCCGACCGGATCGTTCCCCTGGTCGCCCGCTCCCGGAGCACCGGGTGGTCGTCGTGCGTGACCCTGGGGCGATGGATCGCTCATCGTCCTCGGGGAACGACCGGGTCCCCGACCCGAACGGCATCCGCCGCAGCCTGCTGCGTGACGCCGTCTTCCTCAAGCTGCTCGAGAACGTCCTGCGCGGGGTCTACCGGCGAGGGCAACGGCTCCGGCTCGACGACATCGCCCGGGACATGCAGGTCTCGCGCACACCCGTCCGCGAAGCCCTCGTCCCGCTCGAGTCGCTGCGGCTCGTCAGCGTGCAGCGGTACGTCGGCGTCGTCGTCGCCCACTGGTCCGTCGGCCAGATGGTCGAGCGACTCCGGGTCGCCCGGGCGATGATCGCCGATCCCGCTCCTGGCTGCCAGGGGGCGGACGAGCAGTTCGACGCGCTCGTGCTCAGGTCCTGCCTGACCGAGGCCGGGGCGCTCGTCGAGCTCGGTGCCTGGTACCTCCGTCGGCGCGGTGCGATCGTCAGTGCCGACTGGCTCACGGCGCAGCGGGCCGTGCTCGACACCTTCTTCACGGACGACGTCGCCGTGGCGAACGGCATCGACGCCGTCGTCGGGCGGCGTGCTCGCGTGCAGCAGGTCGAACGGGCGGCTGCTGCGGCGGAGCGTGGACAGCTCGACGAGTGCGCCGCAGCGCTCGTGGGGTTGGCGGAGGACCTCATCGCGTTGCCCGACCGGTTCCGCTCCGCCGCGTGAGGCACGGTGGGGGCAGCGCCCACCGGAGAGCACCCAGAGCGGGGGCGCGGACCGGGTCCGCGCCCCCTGGTCGTCCCCGTCCGGCCGCCGCGGTCGGGTGCGTCGGGCTCGGCAGAAGGGGGGACGACGTCTGGTGCTGTGTCGCGGCGACGGGGGAGGTGATGCCCCCGGAACGTGATGTCCGCGTCCCGACGATGCTAGGCGTCGGGGTACGAGCGGACAAGCCCCAGCTGTCCCCACTTCAGGGGACCCGGCGACCGACCCGAGGTGATCGTGTCGTGGCGGGAGGTCGAGAGGACGCTCGTCCTCCTGTATGGTGGGTCTCGCGCTCGTGAGAGCGCACGGAGACGTCGCATAGTCCGGCCGAGTGCACCACCCTGCTAAGGTGGAGTCCCCTTTGAGGGGACCGAGGGTTCAAATCCCTCCGTCTCCGCAGTCGACGAAACCCCTGCCACCGGCGGGGGTTTCGTCGTTCCGGCAGGGTGCGCGCGGGAACACGACGGTGCGGCCGTGCTCGACGGTCGGGAGGCACGGGCCGGCCCGGCACGGGTGCCCTGGCCCCGCCCACTACCGTTGCCCCGTGCTCCGCTCATCCGCCCTCGCCGTCGCGCTCGTCGTGATCGTCACCACGGTCGCCGGCTGCGCCGACGCGTCCGCTGCCCGCGGCGTCGCCGTCGAGGCGTACGTCGAGCCGGGAGCCCCGACGGCGGTCGCCCGGGTGCGAGCCGCCACCGAGCGGGCGGACACGATCGGTATCGACGGTGTCACGCTCACCGCGGACGGCAGGGGCCTCGCGCCGCTGCCCGACGGCGTCGACCGACTCGCCCGCGCCGCAGCCCGTGGGGGCGCGCGACCGGAGCTCCTCGTCAGCAACTTCTCCGGGACGCTCGGTGACTTCTCGCCGGAGACCGCCTCGGCGCTGCTGGCCGACCCGGTCGCCCGCGCACAGGTGGCTCGGGACCTGGCGGCCCTGGCGCACGACCACCACTGCACGGGCGTGCAGATCGACCTCGAATCACTGCGCGACCGCGACCGCGCGGGACTCGTCGCCTTCGCGGCCGCGCTCGAGGACGCGGTGCACGACGAGCTCGGTGCCGACGCCCCGGTGTCGATGGCCGTGATGGCGTCCACCTCGGCCGCGGGCTTCCGGGACACCGGGTACGACCTCCGTCGTCTGGCGCAGCACGTCGACCGATTCGTGCTGATGACCTACGACCAGCACGGCCCGTGGAGCGGACCGGGCACGATCGGCGCCCTGCCGTGGGCGCAGCGCGTCGTCGAGG
Organism: Curtobacterium sp. 260; assembly: GCF_030803485.1. Classification (NCBI taxonomy): domain Bacteria; kingdom Bacillati; phylum Actinomycetota; class Actinomycetes; order Micrococcales; family Microbacteriaceae; genus Curtobacterium; species Curtobacterium sp. 260. The sequence continues at coordinate 12,635 of NZ_JAURUY010000001.1, forward strand.
TGGCCGAGCACGAGGGACTGCCGGCCGACCGCACCGACCTCGGCGTCGCCGGGTACGGGTACCGCTGGGGTGGACCGGACGCCGGGCAGGTGTCGCCGGCGCGGGCCCGTGCGCTGGCCGGCGGTGCCGCACGCTGGTCGGACCGCACGGGGGAGTGGTCGGCGACCCTCCGCGACGGACACGAGCTGCACTGGTCGGACGCCCGCTCCTACCGGGCACGCGTCGCGCTGGCGCAGCGACTCGGGCTGCACGGCGTCGCGCTCTGGTCGCTGACGACCGAGGCCCTGCCGCGCTGACGCCCGCACCGACCGGACCGTGACCAGGAGGCGGTCGGGAGGCGCGTGGCGGCCCCGCACCGCGCCTCCCGTCCGTCGCGGGGCACGGCCCGTGTGTGCCTTCCGGATGATCGGTGACGCATCCTCCGGTGCCTGTCACCGCGCCGTTGTAGCATGCACGACACCTGTCCCGAGACGAGGAGGCCTGCGTGCCGGACCAGCCCGACCAAGCCTTCCCGATCGAGCACGTGCGAGCGGTGGGCGACGACGTCGTCGCAGCCGTCTCCACCGTGGTGGACGGCAAGGTCGACGCCATCCGCACGGCCTTCACCGTGATGCTCGCCGAGGGGCACCTGCTCGTCGAGGACGTCCCCGGCGTCGGCAAGACCGTGCTCGCGAAGGCGCTCGGTGCCTCGGTCGGCGGGACGGTGAACCGCATCCAGTTCACCTCGGACATGCTGCCGTCCGACGTCACCGGGGTGAACGTCTACGACCAGTCGTCGGGCACGTTCCGGTTCTCGCCGGGCCCGGTGTTCGCGAACGTCGTCATCGGTGACGAGATCAACCGCACGAGCCCGAAGACCCAGTCGGCCCTGCTCGAGGCGATGGCCGAGGCGCAGGTGACCGTCGACGGCGTGACCCGGCCGCTGGAGTCGCCGTTCATGATCGTCGCGACCCAGAACCCGATCGACATGGAGGGCACGTACCCGCTGCCCGAGGCCCAGCGCGACCGGTTCATGGCCCGCATCGCGATGGGGTACCCCAGCGCGGACGCCGAGCGCCAGATGCTCGCGGCGCGCGGGACCCGCGACCCGCTGTCCGCGCTCCGACCGATCGTCGACGTGCAGACGCTGCGGGCGATCGTGCACGCCGTGCGCGGGGTGCACCTTGCCCACGACGTCGAGGCCTACATCGTCGCGATCGTCCGTGCCACCCGCACGCACCCGGACCTCGTGCTGGGCGCGAGCCCTCGCGCCACCCTGCACCTGGCGCAGGCCGCTCGTGCCCACGCCGCGCTGCTCGGTCGCCCGTTCGTCACCCCCGACGACGTCGCCCACCTCGCACCGGTGATCCTGTCCCACCGTCTCGTCCCGGTCGCCCGCGGGCTCGGCGGGGCCGCCGAGGACACCGCGCGCGACGTGGTCGTCCGGATCGTGTCCGACACCGCCGTGCCGTTCGCCTCGGCCGCCGTCCGCTCCTGATGCCCGACGGCAGCGGGCCCTCGACGTCCGCGCTGCGTGCGGGCGCGGTGCGGTCGTGGGTGCTCCGCACCGGGCGACGCGGCGCGGCCATGCTCCGCCGGACCCCGTTCCCGCGGCCGACGGCCAGGGGGTGGACGGTGCTCGGGTCGGGGATCGCCCTCGTCGGCGGTGGTCTCGTCGCCACGACGAGCATCGCCGTCTCCGCCGGGCTCCTGCTGCTCGTGCTGCTCGTGCTCGGGATCGTGATGGCCCTCGTCGTCGCGGCGCCGCTGCGCGCGACCCGGTCGACCGCCCGCTCGGTCGTGCAGGTCGGCGAGGTCCACCGCGAGCGGATCACCCTGCGGGGGACGTCGTTGCCGATCGGGCCGCGGACGACCCTGCTGGTGCGGGAGCAGCTCGAGGACGCCCTCGCGAGCGTGTCCGACGCGCAGACCTACGCCCTGGTCGGCCCGAACGAGCCTCCGGCGGTGCTCGACGTCGAGGCCCTCGCGATGCACCGGGGCCGCACGCTGGTCGGCCCCGTGACCATCCGCGTCGAGGACCCCTTCGGCCTGCTGCGCATCGACCGACCGGTCGTCCCCGCCGAGGAGGTCGTGATCGTCCCCGCATCCACCACCCTCGGCGCCATCGACACCGGAGCGCTCGCGGGTGCCGTCTCGGCGGACGAGGGCCGCGTGGGTCAGGGCGGGTCCGCCGACGACAGCGAGCTCCGGCCGTACCGGCAGGGCGACCCGATCCGCCGCGTGCACTGGGCACAGAGCGCCCGACGCGGCGAACTCCACGTCCGTCAGACCACGCAGGCGCAGCCGCCGGAGGCCGTCATCGCCATCGACCTCCGCCGAGAGTCCTACCAGGCGCTCGGCCGCGACGACCTCGCGGAACTGAGCGACCTCGGTGGCGACGCCGCGTTCGAGCACGCCGTCGTCGTCGCCGCGAGCGTCGCCCGTGCCCTCAGCGCGCGGACGTCGCGCGTGGTGCTCGTGAGCGACGACGCCCCGGGCGCGGGACGGCACACCGGCGACGTCGGCAGCCTGACGGACCTGCTCGTCGGACTCGCCGACGTCCGGGTCCGCTCGGACGCCCGCCCGGTCACCGAGGTCCTGTCCGACGTGCACGGTCGCGACGTCCACGGCATGACCGCCGTCGTCACCGGCCGGTGCACCGCCGAGCAGGCCGCCGAACTCGTCGCCGCGACGAGCGGCTCCAGTCGCGGCATCCTCGCGACCATCGTCCCGCCCGACCCCGTGGTGCGCGGCACCCTCGACCGTGCCGGCTGGCGGACCCTGGTCGTGCCCGTCGCGGGCGCGCAGGCGCACGGGAGCACTCGGTGAGCGGGACCTCGACGGCCGACCGCGTCAGGACGCCCACGCGCAGCGGCCGCCCCGAGCGTCCGGCCGAACGCGACGACGCCCCGGGACCGTGGGTCGTCGCCCTGGCACCGCTGCCGGTCCTCATCGCGGCGCTCGCGATGCGTCCGCTCGTGCAGGGCACCGCCTGGTGGCTGTCCGGCGTCGTCTTCACGGCGGTGCTCGTCGCCGTCGTCCTCGCCGTCCGCCGTCGCGCACCGGGCGTCCGCTTCATCGCGCTCGTCGCCACACTGGTGGTCGGGTCGTGCGTCGCCGCGGTCGTCAACGACGTCCACCCCCTCGGCTGGCTCGACCGCGAGGGAGCCCTCGGCGAGGCGCTCGCCGCGATCCGGCTCAATCCCGCGCCGCTGCCGCAGAGCGACGCGATCCGCTTGATCGTCACCGTCGCGATCGCCTGGGTGGCCGGGGTGACCCTGTTCCTCGCCGCGATCGCGCCGACCGTCGCGCTCGCGGCGGTGCCCGCGCTGGTCGTGCTCATCGTCCCCGGTGTCGTCACGGGCGAGCCCGCCTCGCCGGTGCTCGTCGTCCTGGTGGGGGCGGCGTTCCTCGGCCTCCTCTGGCTGTCCGTCCGACCGGTGCAACGGGCGTTCCCGGCCGCCGTGGTCGGCGTGATCGGGCTCGTCGTCGCCGTGGGGCTCCCGGTGCTCGTCCCGATCAACGCCAGCTGGCTGTCCGGCGTGACGGGCGCGCTGCAGGCCCCGATCCAGCCCGGTCGTCCCGGCACGCTGCTCGAGCTCGGTCGCGACCTCCGCCAGCCGAACGAGCTCGAGGTGTTCCGCTACCGCACCGCCGACGGGCAGCCGGAGTACCTCAAGCTCGCCGACCTCGACGAGTTCGGCACCGGCGACTGGGTGCCGACCGTGACCGACGCCAGCACCGCGGAGACCGCGGACCAGCAGCAGTGGGCGGTCGGGATCAACCCCCGTCTGGCGAGCCGCGGCGACCTGACCGTGCGGATCACCGGGCTGTCGAGCAACTACCTGCCCGTGCCCGGCGGCGCTGTGTCGCTCGAGTCGCAGTCGACGAACCTGGACCTGTCGCAGTGGCGTTGGATGGGGGACTCGAGCACGGTCCGGTCGACCGGTCCCGTGACCCAGCGCGGTTCGACCTACCAGGTCTTCGGCGCCTCGACCTGGTCGGGAGAGTACCTCGACGCGATCGCCGCGAGCGGGATCCTCGGGCGCACCGACGGCCGCGGGTTCACGGCGCCGAGCGAGACGCAGCTCCGCACCGACCTGGCACTGCCCGAGGACCTGCCACGTGACATCCGGGCGGCGGCCCAGCGGGTGGCCGGCGGGCTGCCGAACGACTACGCCCGGGCGCGTGCCCTGGAGCAGTGGTTCCGGAGCGACCTCTTCACCTACTCCGAGACGGCCCCCGTCGAGCAGGGCTACGACGGCGACAGCATGGACGTGATCGACACGTTCCTGCGCGTGCGCCAGGGGTACTGCGTGCACTTCGCGTCGTCGATGGCCGTGATGGCGCGGACGCTCGGGATCCCGTCGCGCATCGCGGTCGGGTACCGGGCGAGCAGCGACCAGACGGAGGACGGCGAGTACACCGTCTCGAACCGACAGCTGCACTCGTGGCCCGAGCTGTACATCCGTGGCGCCGGTTGGGTGTCGTTCGAGCCGACCCCGAGCTCCGACGCCGCAGCGCAGGCAGGGACCGAGTCGTCGGCGACGCCGGCTCCGGCCCCGTCGGAAACGCCGCTGCCGGCCCCGGGGGAGACCGCTCCCGCCGAGGCCTCGCCCACCCCGACGCCCTCCGCCTCGACCGGAGCGGGCGCGGCGGCCACGACGGGCGGCGGCGCCGGACCCGGTGCCGCCGGCCTGGTGGCCGGACTGCTGCTCCTGCTGGCGGTGCTCGTCGCACCCGGGGTCGTCCGTGTGGTGCGTCGGCGCCGACGGCTCGCCGCGGTGCAGGCGGGACGTTCGCCCGCACTGCAGGCCTGGCGCGAGGTGCTCGACGACGTCGCCGACCACGGGTACGCACCGGGGCTCGCGCCGCCGGGTGACGCCGCCGCAGCAGCGCGGACGGCGCGTGCGGTGCGCGGTCGGCTCGTCGGGACCGTCCCCGCGAGCGTGCTCCCGCACCTGACGAGCATCGTCGATGCGGTCGACCTGGAGCGCTTCGCCGCGGACGGTGCGGCGGGCGTGGACACGGCAGCACTCCGGCGGGCAGTCCTGGAGGCTCGTGTCGCCCTCGACGCGTCCGTCCCGCGGGCGCGCGTGGTCCGGGCGCGGCTGTTCCCGCCGAGCCTGCTGCCCTCGTCCGCGTGGTCCCACGAGGGCCGGCAGCGCCGGCGCACGGCCTAGCCGCGGGGCGGCGCGCTGCCGGCGCCGGCCGTGCCGGCCGTGCCGGCCGTGCCGGCCGTGCCGGCCGTGCCGGCAGGGCGTGGTGTGGCGTGCTCGCGCACGACGGGGAGCACGTCACGCCGCGGAATCGCGTGGTGCGACGTGCTTCGGGTTGTGCGGACGGCTGCTGGCGCTCCGCCGCGCCGGGGCGCATGCGCCGCGGCCGCGTCAGCGCCGCGGCCGCACGACCGCGGCCGTGCCGGGCCGGGCGTGGTGTGGCGTGCTCGCGCACAACGGGGAGCACGTCACGCCGCGGAATCGCGTGGCGCGACGTGCTTCCGGTTGTGCGGACAGCTGCTGGCGCCCCGCCGCGCCGGGGCGCATGCGGCGGCGCCGCCGCGGCCGCGCGTCAGCGCCGCGGGCGCACGACCGCGTCCACCAGGCTCGCGATGACGTCGCCGGGGTTCACCCCGGGCAGGGCCGGCCCGTCGAACACGATCCCGGTGTTCGCGCCGATGAGCAGCGTGGCGAAGTCCTCGAGCGGCATGCCCGGCTCGACCTCGGGGTGCGCCCCGAACCACGACCGGACCAGGTCGAGCACGCCGTCCTGCAGCTCGCGCCGCTGCCGGACGAACTCGGGCATGAACTCCGGGTCGCGGAGTGCGTACCCCCGGAGCTCCGAGACGAGGGCGAACTGCCGACCCTGGTCGTACCGCCCGAACGCCGCTCGGACGACCTCGGCGATGCTCGTGGCGGCGACGTCCTCGTGGACGACCTCCTGGAGCGCGGCGAGGATCCGGTTCGTCGAGCGCTGCATGACCTGGGCGACGAGGTCCTGCTTCGACGTGAAGTTCGAGTAGACGGCGCCCTTGCTGAAGCCGGCGCGAGCGGCCACGTCGTCGAGCCGGGCGCCGTGCACGCCGGACTCGGCGAAGACGTCGGCTCCGGCGACGAGCAGTCGTTCGCGCACCTCGGCGCGGGGTGTCCGGGGGTTGGGGGAGGAAGCGTCGTCGCGCATGGGTCCTGGTCCGTGATCGTCGTCGTGGACGGTGGTGCGCCGTCCTGTCGATCCCCGCGCGTCGGTGGCGCACGGGCCGTGCCGCACCCGGTCCGGTGCGACCCTCGGAGACCTGCCGCGCCGCGCGTCGTGATCACGCGCGGCACCAGCGAAGCCCCCGGCCCCGTCGCTCGGTGGACCGCCACGTTCGGGTCGTGTCGGTGCGTCGAGGACGGTGGTCACCGGGTCGGTACCCGGCGGGAGCGATCGTACCGCGGCAGGCCGCTGCAGCGACGGGATCGTGCGTCGTCCGGACGGTGGGTCACCGGCGTGCCCGGGCACCGACCGGAGCCCGGGCCGAGGCGCTGACCGAGGCGCCGACCGAGGCGCCGACCGCGGCGCCGGCCGGGGCGCTGACGGGGCGCTGACGGGGCGCTGACGGGGTGCCGACCGCGGCTCGTCAGACGCCGTCGGGCGTGTCCCGGTCGCTGCGGACGGCCCCGTCGCCGGTGCGGCGTCCGGGGCGACGGAGCAGCCGGATCGCGTCGGGGCGCAGCCGTCGCCCGCGCTGCAGCAGTGCGCCGAGCGTCGACTTCGGCTGCCACTCGCGACCGTTCGGCAGCCCCCAGCCGCGCTTGACGGCCCCGTACCGGAGCCCAAGCGACAGCACGATCGCCGCGATGATGCCGATCGACGGCGATCCGAGGTACGAGGCGACCACCATCACCGCGGACGCGGCGACGGCCACGGTGGCGTAGAGCGCGTTCCCGCCGAACACCGCGGGCACGCGACGGAGCAGCAGGTCGCGCATCGCCCCGCCGCCGACCGCGGTGATGGTGCCCATGATGATCGCGGCGGGCCAGCCGAGACCGGCGTCGAAGGTCCGCTGGACCCCGACCACGGACCAGAAGCCGATGACGGCGGCGTCGAGCACGGTGAACAGTCGGTCCCAGGTGAGCTCCGAGAACGACACGAAGAACGCGACCAGTGCGCCGGCGATCGCCACGGGCAGGTAGAGCGGGTCGACGAGCGCGACGGGCGGCCCGTTCTGCAGCAGGGTGTCGCGGAGCATGCCGCCGCCGAGGCCGGAGACGAAGCCGACGACGAGGAAGCCGAACAGGTCGAAGTCCATCGTGCGTGCGAGCGAGCCGCCCAGCAGTGCCGAGGCGAACACGCCGGCGAGGTCGAGCACGTTGGTGACCGACGCCAGGGCCTCCGGGGTCAGCACGTTCATGAGAACAATCAAACCCCACGTCGCCGGAGTGGCGGGCCGAACGCTGGTTAGGTTAGCCTCACCTTCGCCATGATCGCCACCCTCGTCATCGGCCTCCGTGAAGGCCTCGAAGCGACGCTCATCGTCGGCATCATCGCCGCGTTCCTCCGTCGCAACCGCGCGCCCCTCGCCCCGATGTGGGCCGGCGTCGGGCTCGCCGTCGCGCTGAGCATCGCCGTCGGCTTCGGCCTGCAGCTCGTCGAGCAGGCACTGCCCCAGGCCCAGCAGGAGGGCATGGAGACGGTCATCGGAGCCGTCGCCGTGGTCTTCGTCACGGGGATGATCGTCTGGATGCGCACGCACGCGCGCACGCTGTCGCGGGACCTGCAGGCCAGTGCGTCGGCGGCGCTCGGACGGGGGACCGCCTGGGCGCTGGCGGGCATGGCGTTCCTCGCGGTCCTCAAGGAGGGGTTCGAGACCTCGGTCTTCCTCCTCGCGACCTTCCAGGCGTCGTCGGACACCGGCACGGCAGCCGTCGGTGCCGTCATCGGCATCGCGGTCGCAGTGGCGGTCGGGTACGGCATCTACACCGGCGGGGTCCGGCTCGACCTCGGCCGGTTCTTCACCGGTACCGGCGTCTTCCTCGTCTTCGTCGCCGGCGGCCTGGTGCTCACCGCACTGCGGCACGCGCACGAGGCCGGGTGGCTCGTCATCGGCCAGCAGCGCACGGTCGACCTCGGGTGGCTCGCCCCCAACGGGTCGCTCCGCGGCGCCCTCGTCACCGGCGTCCTCGGGATCCCCGCCGATCCGCGCGTGATCGAGGTGCTCGGTTGGTTCCTCTACGTCGTGCCCGTCCTCGCCGTCGCGGTCTGGCCGCGCCGCTGGCGTCCGTCGCCGGCCCGCGTCCCGGTGGTCCGCGCGGCGGTCGCCGCCGGGCTCGCGGCCACGGCCGTCGTCCTCGCCCTGGTCGTCCCGAGCACGGACGTCGACCTGCCGCGTACGACCGCGCTCACCGGTGACGCACGGGCCGTCACGGCGGACGTCGACGGTCCGGCAGCAGTCCTGCGCGTCTCCGGCACCGGCCGGGAGGCACGACGCACCCTGCCCGCGTCGGCCCACCGCCGCGTGACCCGCTCCGGCGTCGCCGCCGACCGCTGGCAGGTCACCGAGGACGTCCCGGCCGACGAGCGCCCCACCTCGCTGACGCTCGACGACCTCGTCGGACTCTTCGGCCGGGTCCCGGTCGGCATCTCGCCGAGCACGGACCCCGGGCCGTTCACGGCCCGCTGGTCCGTCCGCGAGACCGTCACCCTGACCACCGTCGGTGGGGGTGTCCTGGACGCGACCCGCTCGGAACGCGACGTGCTCACACTGCGCGGTGGGGGCCTCCCGGCCGCCCGGACCACCACGCTGGAACGCACGGTGTGGGCGGTGCCGACCGACCGCGTCGACCGCGCGGCCGCGGACCTGGCCGCGGCGCACACCCGCGCTGCCGAGCTGCGGCTCTGGAGCACCTGGCTGCCGACCGCGCTCGCCGTCGCCGCCGCCGCACAGGCGTTGCTCGCCCTCCGCGACCGTCGCCGCGCCGTCGCCCCACCGACCATGACCCCCGGAACCGACCCGTCGCGCGGACCGCCCGCCGACATCCCTGCAAGGAGCCTCGACCATGCCGTTCGGTAGGACCGCCCGCCCCCGCGCCGCCCACCCCCTGGCCGCCCGCCCCCTGATCGTCCTCGGTGCGCTCGGCACCGTCACCGCCCTCGCCCTGACCGGCTGCTCGGCGGGGTCGCCCGGCGACGACGCCTCGAGCGGCACGGGGAAGGTCTCCCGCGTCACCATCACCCTGACGAACGACGGGTCCGACGCCTGCGCCGTGTCGACCACGAAGGTCCCCGCGGGCCCCGTCACGTTCACGGTGCACAACGAATCGTCCACCGCCATCACCGAGGTGGAGCTCCTGCAGGACCAGCGCATCCTCGGCGAGAAGGAGAACCTCGCCCCGGGGCTCGACGCCGTCCGCTTCACCGCCACGCTGAGCGGTGGGGAGTACCAGGTCTACTGCCCGGGTGCCGAGCACGAGCTCACCGACCTCACCGTGACCGGCAAGGCTGCGTCGACCGCGAACAGCAGCGCGGCCACCCTGCTCGCCGACGGAGCGAAGGGCTACGCGACCTACGTCGACGGCCAGGTCACCGACATGGTGGCGGCCGTGCAGCAGCTGCAGCACGACGTCGACGCCGGCGACCTCGACGCGGCGAAGCGCGACTACGCGGCGGCCCGTCCGTTCTACGAGCACGTCGAGAGCGACGTCGACGGCTTCGTGAAGCAGGGGTTCTCGGCCACCGACAACGCCGGCAACCTCGACTACCTGATCGACATGCGCGCGTCGAACCTCGACGACGCCGTCGGCTGGAGCGGCTTCCACGCCGTCGAGAAGGACCTGTTCCAGGCCGGCGCGATCACCGCGTCGACGAAGGAGACCGCGGCCGCACTGACCGCCGACGTCGAGCTCCTCGCGAAGCGCGTGCCGTCGATCGAGTACAAGCCCGAGGACCTGGCGAACGGCGCGGCCGGGCTGCTCGAGGAGGTCCAGTCGAACAAGGTCACGGGCGAGGAGGAGGCGTACAGCCACATCGACCTCGTCGACCTCGCCGCGAACGTCGAGGGTGCCCGGCAGGCCTTCGCCTACCTCAAGCCCGGGCTGACGAAGGTCGACCCGGCGCTGACGAAGCAGATCGCGACCCGGTTCGACACGACGAACAAGATGATGGACGGCTTCCGCGACGCGGACTCCCTCGGCGGCTTCGCCACGTGGGACGCCGCCGCGAAGGCGAAGGACGCCAACCGCATCTCGCAGCAGGTCCAGGCGCTGCAGGACCCGCTCTCGCGCCTGGCCGAGAAGGTCGCGACGGCGTGAACGACTCCCGCTTCTCCCGCCGCGGGTTGATCGGTGCCGGGCTCGCGGCCGCCGGTGCGGGCGTGGGTGCCGTCGCGGGTGTCGCCGGGTCGGCCGCGGCCACCGGCGTCGACCCGTTCACCGCGGCCGCGAACGGCGACGAGTCCGTCGACCTGTCGCAGTCGGTCCCGTTCTACGCGACCGCCGCCCGGCAGCCGCAGGGTGGGATCCGCACGACGCCGCAGCGGCACTGCGTCTTCATGGTGTTCGACCTGACGGCGTCCACCGCGACCGAGCTCCAGGTCCTGCTCGCCCGCTGGTCGGCCGCGATCGCGCAGCTGCAGGCCGGCCGGACGATCGGCAGCGTCGAACCCGTCCACGGCGACGGTGTTGGAGCGGACACGGGCGAGGCGCTCGACCTCGGCCCGGCGTCGCTGACCGTCACCGTCGGGCTCGGTCCCGGGGTCTTCGACGAGCGCTTCGGCCTCGCCGCGAAGCGTCCGGCGCACCTGGCTGCGATCCCGCCGCTACCGAGCGACGTCCTGGACGCGCAGCTGACCGGCGGCGACCTGTCGCTGCAGGCCTGCGCCGACGACCCGCAGGTGGCGTACCACGCGGTCCGCGACCTGGCCCGGATGGCCCGGGGCACCGCGACCGTGCGGTGGACCGTGATCGGGTTCGGCCGTGCCTCGGCCGGTCCGACGCAGTCGACGCCGCGCAACCTGATGGGGTTCAAGGACGGGACGCGGAACGTCACGACGGACGACGAGTACGACCGGTTCGTGTGGCTCGACCGCGGAGCCGACTGGATGGCCGGTGGCACGTACCAGGTGGTGCGGAAGATCCGCATGAACCTGGAGACCTGGGACGCCGACGTCGTCTCCGACCAGCAGCGGGTGTTCGGCCGGACGAAGGTCGAGGGCGCGCCGCTCTCCGGCGGGTCGGAGCACACGACGCCGGACTTCCACGCCCGGGCGCCGCACGGCACCGACGCGGACGGCGGGACCGCGATCGACCCGCGCTCCCACGTCGCCCTCGCGGCGCACGAGAACAACGGCGGCGTGAAGATCCTGCGCCGCGGGTACAACTACACCGACGGGCTGAACCAGTACGGGCAGCTCGACGCCGGCCTGCTCTTCGCGGCGTACGTGAACGACCCGGAGCACGTCACGCGGCTGCAGCGGAAGCTCGGTGCGTCCGACCGCCTGAACGAGTACGTGTCGCACATCGGGTCCGGGGTGTTCGCCGTGCCGCCGGCACCCCGCAAGGGCTCGTACATCGGGGAGCAGCTCTTCCACTGACCCCGGCGGGAGTCGAGGTGGGTGCCCTCCGTCGTTTCCCTGGAGACGGAGAGCACCCGCGCCGCGGAGTCCGGCGGACGGAACCACCGCCCGCCCCCTGGGGGGACGACCCGGCGCGACGCATCGCGATGCGACAGGGGGAGCGTACCTCGCGGGACTGCCCCTGAGCAGTCCCGTTCTGGGATCGGACAGCGGAACGGGCCGCTCCACCAGGTGGGACGGCCCGCCGCGTTGTCGGCCGGGAGGCGCCGTGTCAGTCCGTCAGGACCGGCCCGTCCTCGACGGCGCGCTTCCGGCGTGCGAGCACGAGTGCCACGGCACCGGTGAGCAGCAGGACGCCGGCGGCGATGCCCGGGAACACCAGGTCGGCGCCGGTGAACGCCAGGTCGCCGCGAGCGGCGTCCGGTCGGTCGGCGTCCACGACACCGGTGCCGGGGACACCACCCGCGCTGCCGCCGCCGTCGGTGTCGCCGCTGCCCGGCAGACCGGGACCGGGGGTACCGGGGTCGGCCGGCTCGCCGGTGCCCGGCTCCGGCTCGGCGGCCGTCTCGACCGGGACCGTGACGGCGAGGGTCACGGTCTGCCCGTTCGGCAGGGTGATGACGAGCGGCTGGTCGGTCGTCGCGGTCGGGGCGGCGGCGCGGGCAGCAGCGGTCGGGACGGCCGTCGGCTCCGTGTCCACGGCAGGCGTGCCCGGCACGGTGAACGCGAGGGTCGCGCGACCCTGCTCGTCGGTGGTGTCGACGACCGTCGTGTCGACCTCGGCGGACGCGAGCTCCTGACCACCGGCGCTGACCGAGACGGTGCCGCCCTGGTCGGCCGCGTTGCTGAAGGTCAGGGACGACAGGTCGATGCGGACGTCGTCGCCGGGGCCGAAGCCGTCGGCAGGTGCCTCGGAGACCCGGACGCCGACGGCCCGCTGGTCCTCCTGGACCGCGACGGTCGGGTGTGCTCGGAAGTACTGGACCTGCGCCTCGAGGTCGACCATGCCGCTGTCCTGCTTCGCGGCGGCGTCCTTGAAGGCGGCGAAGTTGTCTCCGCCGGTCGCGAGGAACGAGTTCACCGTGACCTTGTAGGTGCGGTCGGACGCGATCGGGTCACCGTCGAGCGTCATGCCCGTGACGCGCTCGCCGGCCGTGGCCAGCGGGTCGTAGGTGTAGCTGAAGCCCTCGGAGACGCCGAGCTTGAGGAAGGGGCGGCTCGCGGTCGACGGCTGCCACTGCTGCTCGAGCGCCCGCCGGATCTGGTCGCCGGTCAGGTCGAGCACGACGAGCGTGTTCGCGAAGGGCTGGACGACCGCGGCCTCCTTGTACGTCACCGCGCCGGAGGCGATGTCCGCGCGGAGACCGCCCGGGTTCATGAAGGCGATCTGCGAGCCCTGGCGCTGCGTCTGGTCACGCTGCACCTCGGCGACGAAGTTGCCGAGGGTGGACTCGCCGCCGCGGTTCTCCGACCCGTTCGACTGCACGGCGCGCTGCAGGTCGCGGTCCACCGTGCCCAGCTCGACGGCGCCGAGGCGGTCGGCTTCCTGCACGGCGGCGTCGACCGTGGTCTGCACGGCGGGGTCGGGCGTGTACGTGCCGTCGACCAGGCGCAGGTTCTCGGGCGTCGCCGCGGTCACCGTGCCGTCCGCGGCGACCGTCAGCTCGACGTGACCGAGGTTGAAGCCGTACGAGCCGGTCTGGATCACGGGGCGGGCGACGGTACCGCCGGTCGGGACGACCGAGTAGGCGTACGTCTGGTGCGTGTGGGCGGACAGGATCGCCGAGACCTTCGGTGTGACGCCGTGGACCGCGCGCGCGAAGTCGGAGTCGTCGCCGGGCGCGACCTCGGCGGGGGACTCGGCGCCGTCGTGCACGAGGAGGACGAGCACGTCGGCCTCGTCGTTCGCCGTGTCACCGTCGGTGAGCTGCGCCGCGACCTTGTTCACCTCGGTCGTGATGTCGCCCATCTCCAGTCCGGCGATGCCGTCCGGAGCGACGAGGCCCTGGCCGACGAGGTCGACCGTCGCGCCGATGAACCCGACGCGCTTGCCGCTGATCTCCTGGATCGAGTACGGCTGGAACGCAGGTTCGCCCGTGGTCGAGTCGAGGATGTTCGCGGAGACGTAGTCCCACTGCGCCGCGCGGACGCCCTCGCCCTGGCCGCCGATCACGCGGTCGCGCAGGTCGTCCTGGCCCTTGTCGAGCTCGTGGTTGCCGATGGCGCTGACCGACAGGTCCATCTGGTTGAGGACGTCGATCGTCGGCTGGTCGTCCTGGATGAAGGACTCGAACGTCGAGCCGCCGATGTTGTCGCCGGAGCTGACGAAGGCGGACGTCGAGGGATCGGCACCCCGGAGCTGCTCGAGTGCACCGGCGAGGGTCGCGGCACCGGCGGCGTCGCCGTCCCGCGGTGCCGGAGCACCGGCGGAGTCCTTCGAGATCGACTGCGCGATGCGGCCGTGGAAGTCGTTGACGTTGTAGAGGTCGATCGTGGTGTCGCCCTCGGCGGCGAGGGCGGCGGACGGGACGGTCAGGGCGGTGAGGACGCCGGCGGCGACCAGGGCGGAGGCCCCGGCCAGGCGCCGGCGACGCGGGGGAGTGTGAGCGTTCATCACCGCAAGAACCTATGAACTCCCACAGCCGACGCGCCAGGGGTTGCCGCAACACGTCACGTGGTGTTCACACCACGGGGGACGTTCCTCCCGTTCGGGGGACAACCACGGCGGGATCGGCGTCAGTCCCGGCCCAGCGCGCCCTTCACCCGCTCGACGGCCTCGGCAGCCATGGCCTTCGCCGAGTCCTTGATGACGCCGATCTCCGCCGGGTCGCCCTTGAGCAGGCTCTTCGCGGTGTTCACCGCGTACTCGGCGGTGATGTGCGGCGGCAGCGGCGGCACGTTGCGGCTGACGTAGGCGTCGATGAGCGTGACCCCGGGGTTGGCGAACGCCCGCTCCACCGCCGCCTCGACCTCGTCGTCACCGTGCACCGCGATGCCCTCGAAGCCGAGCAGCCGGGCGTACCCGGCGTAGTCCATCGACTCGACGTCCTGCGACCCGGACCACATCGGGTTGCCGTCCTCGGTCCGCATCTCCCACGACACCTGGCCGAGGTCGTCGTTGTGCATGACCACGATCACGAGCTGCTGGTTCGGCCACTGGGCCATGTACTTCTTCACCGTGATGAGCTCGTTCATGCCGAGCATCTGGAAGGCTCCGTCGCCGATGGTGCACACCGCCGGGGCGTCCGGGAAGGCGAACTTCGCGGTGACGGCGTAGGGCATCGCCGCGAGCATCGTCGCGAGCCGTCCGGACATGTCGCCGTGCATGCCGCGGCGCAGCCGGATGTGGTGTCCGTACCAGTCGGCGGTGGTCCCGGCGTCGCAGGTGACCGTGACACCCTCGGGCAGGCGCTCGTTCACGGCCCGGATGACGCGGCGCGGGTTGACGCCGTCGTCGTACGCGACCTCGGCCTGGCGGTGCATCTCCGCCTCCCACTCGCGCATCTCGCAGGCGAGCTTGTCCTGCCACGCGGTGTCCTGCTTGTCGCGCAGCAGCGGCATGACCGCCTGCAGCGTCGCACCGACGTCGCCCCACAGGTTGAGCTCGGTCGGGTACCGCAGGCCCATCTGCTCGGGCTTGATGTCGACCTGCACCCCGCGCGCCTGACCGGAGGCGGGCAGGTACTCGCCGTAGGGGTAGTTCGAGCCGAGGAGCACGATCGTGTCGCACTCCTTGACCTGGGTCAGGCTCGGGCGTGAGCCGAGGAGCCCGACCTGCTGCGTGTGGTACGGCACGTCGGAGGGCACGACGTCCTTGCCGCGCAGCGCGGTGATGATGCCGGCGCCGGTCTTCTCTGCGGCCTCGAGCACCAGGTCCGTGGCGCCGCGCGCGCCGGCACCCACCAGGAACGTCACGCGCTCCCCGGCGTTCAGGATCTCGGCGAAGCGCGCGATCTGGTCCTGCGGCGGCACGATCCGGGTCGACGGGGCGACGTCGCTCGACCGGGACACCCAGTGCTCGGCGGCCGGGGCCTCGTACGCCATCGCCTGGACGTCGTGGGGGAGCACGACGACCGCCGGCTGCTTGCGGAGCATCGCGGTGCGGAACGCCGTGTCGACCACGACGCCGACCGCGTCCGGCGTGGCGACGGTCTCGACGTAGCAGGCGACGTCGGCGAACACGCGCTCGAGGTTCGACTCCTGCTGGGTGAACGTGCCGATCGACGCCAGGCCCTGCTGCCCGACGATCGCGACGACCGGCTGGTTGTCCATCTGCGCGTCGTACAGCCCGTTGAGCAGGTGGAACGCGCCGGGGCTCGAGGTCGCGACGCAGACCCCGACCTCGCCGGTGAACTTGGCGTGCGCAGTCGCCATCAGCGCGGCGATCTCCTCGTGCGTCGGGCGGACGTACTCGAGCTCGCGCTCGCTGCCGTCGGCCTTACCGAGCGCCCCGTCGAACGCACCGATCCCGTCCCCGGGGTAGCCGAAGACGCGCGAGACGCCCCATGCCTTGATGCGGTCGATGACGAAGTCGCTCACGGTCGTGCTCATGCACCCACCGTGCTCGGCGGTTCCTGTACGCGCTCAGGTCGCCCGGAGGACGTCAGGCGACGGGACGCCACGTCCCGTCGGCCGCGCTGGCGACGACGGCCTCGATGACCGACGCCGCACGAGCACCGTCGGCGAACGTGGGGAGCCCCTCGGGCCACGCCGCACGGTCGCCCGCCGCCCGGACCGCCGCGTAGGTGTCGGCGACGAACGCCGCGAAGGCGTCGAGGTACCCCTGCGGATGCCCGGCCGGCACGACCGCCAGCCGACGCTGGTCGGGGAACCCGAGCGAGGGGTCGCGCACCACGATCTGGGCGCCGCGCTCGTTGCCGAACCACGCCGCCTCGGGCTGCTCCTGGTCGAAGGCCGCCGACCCGAGGGTGCCGTCGACCTCGAACCACAGCCGGTTCTTCCGCCCGGCCGCGACCTGCGAGACGACGACGTTGCCGATGCGCCCGGTGCCGGTGCGGAAGGTCGCGACGGCCGTGTCCTCCGTGGCGACCTCGGCCCGCTGCCCGGCGTCCGCCACCGGGTCGGGGTCCGGCGAGCCCGAGAACGACGGCCCGGAGGCAGCCGGACGGGTCGGGTAGACGATGTCGGTCGCGGCGCTCACCGCGGCGAACGGGTCGCCGGTCACGAACTCGACCAGGTCGCACCAGTGCGAGCCGATGTCCGCGAAGGCCCGGGACACCCCGCCGGCACCGGCGTCCACCCGCCAGCTCGAGGCGTCCTCGTCGAGCATCCAGTCCTGCAGGTAGTGGCCGTGCACGGCGAGCAACCGGCCGAGCTCCCCGGCGGCGATGCGGGCGCGGATCTCCCGGACGACCGGGTGGTACCGGTAGACGAACGGCACGGTCGCGACGACGCCGGCCTCGTCGGCTGCGGCGACCAGCTCGGCGGCCTGCTCGGCGCTGATCGCGAGCGGCTTCTCGCACACGACGTTGATCCCGGCGCGGACGACCGCGAGCGACTGCGGGTGGTGCTGGTCGTTCGGCGTGCAGACGTGGACGACGTCGGGGGCGTCGGCGATCACCTCGTCGAGCGAGGCGTAGCCGCGGGGCACGTCGAGCTGTGCGGCGACCTGCTCCGACCGGGCCGGCGTCCGGCCGAGCACCCCGACGACCTCGGCGCCCGCGGCCCGTGCCGCACGGGCGTGCACCCCCGCGATCATCCCGGTGCCGACCACGGCGACGCGGATGCGTCGCCCTCCGTACCCACTGCTCATGGTGCTCCCTCGCGCCGGACTCGCCCCACCGTACCGACGCAACCCGGCCACGCGCCGGAACGCGTGAGTACGGTCGGGGGCATGTCGAGCCTCCAGACCAGCCTGCTCATCCTCGGAGCCAGCGGCGACCTGTCCAAGCGACTGCTGCTGCCCGGTCTCGCCACCCTCCTCGAGGTCAAGGACGACTGGGACGTCCAGCTCGTCGGGGCCGGCGTGGAGGACATCTCGGACGACGACTGGAAGGCGCAGGTGCGCACGTCCTTCGAGAACGCGCAGGCGTCGAAGAACGAGGAGGACGAGGGCGTGCACGACGGCGGCGAGAAGCTCAGCCGGCGGCTCATCGAGGTCATCGAGGCCTCGACCTACCGCAAGGCCGACGTCACCGACGCCGGCGACCTGGGGACCCTGCTCGACGCGTGCCACCACGACCCGGCGATCTACTTCGCGCTGCCGCCGGCCGTGACCGAGAAGAGCTGCGCCGTCCTCAAGGACCTCGACCTGCCCGGTGGCACGCGGCTCGCGCTCGAGAAGCCGTTCGGCACCGACGCCGAGAGCGCCGAGCACCTCAACGACCTGCTGCACTCGTTCCTGCCCGAGGAGCGCATCCACCGCGTCGACCACTTCCTCGGCCGCTCCACGGTCCTCAACCTGCTCGGGCTGCGCTTCGCGAACCGCATCATCGAGCCGCTGCTGTCGTCGGCGCACGTCGACCGCGTCGACATCGTCTACGACGAGACCCTCGGGCTGGAGGGCCGCGCGCGCTACTACGACAAGGCCGGTGCCCTGGTCGACATGATCCAGAGCCACCTGCTGCAGGTGATGGCCGTCGTCGCGATGGAGGCGCCTGCATCCATCGACGCCGACGACCTCCGCACGCAGAAGGAGCTCGTCCTGCGCGCCGTCCGGCCGTGGGGCGAGGACGTCGTCGCCGCGGGCAAGCGTGCGCGCTACACCGCCGGCACGATCGGGGACCGTGAGCTGCCGTCCTACGTCGACGAGGACGGCGTCGACCCGTCGCTCGGCACCGAGACCCTCGCGCAGCTCACCCTCGAGGTCGCGAACTGGCGCTGGGCCGGCGTGCCCTTCACGCTGCGGTCCGGCAAGGCGCTGGAGCAGCAGCGTCGCGAGATCGTCATCACCTTCAAGGACTCGCCGCACGTGCCGAACGGGCTGAGCGGCGCCGAGCGTCCGGACAAGCTGCGGATCTGGATCGCCCCGGACGAGATGCAGCTCGAGCTCAACGTCAACGGTCCCGGCGACCCGTACACGATCGACCACACGGCGCTGTCCGTGAACTTCAACCCCGGTCGGCTCAGCGCCTACGGCGAGGTCCTGGCCGGCGTGCTCGAGGGCGACGCGACGCTGTCGGTGCGCGGTGACAGCGCGGTGCAGGGGTGGAAGGTGGTCGAGCCGTTCCTGCGTGCGTGGCGCGACGGGAAGGCGCCGCTCGACGAGTACGCGGCCGGGTCGGCCGGTCCCGACAGCTGGGACAACATCGACTGCTGACGTCGCGTCGGCGGGAGACGCGGTGCCGGACGGGAGGCGCGTGGCGGGGCCGCCACGCGCCTCCCGTCCGTCTGCCGGTCGCGCGGCGTAGCGTCCGGTGACGTGAAGACCACCGACGACGTCCTGTCCACCGTCCCCGTCCCCGCCGGCTCCGACGTCCGCGTCGAGCCCGTCCGCTACGACCACGAGGGCACCGCGCTCCTCGGTGTGCTGGCGAAGGACCACGCCGTGTCGGGGCCCCGCCCCGCCGTCCTCGTGATCCACGACTGGCACGGCGTCAACGAGCACGTCGAGGCCCGGGTGACGATGCTCGCCCGTCTCGGCTACGTCGCCTTCGGTGCGGACGTCTACGGCGAGGGCGTCCGTCCCGGCGACGACACCGCCGGCGAGGTCGCGGGCTCGTTCTACCAGGACCTGCCGCTGTTCCGCGCCCGGCTGACCGCGGGGCTCGACCGGCTGCGCGAGGACCCCGACGTCGACCACTCCCGCATCGTCGTGATGGGGTACTGCTTCGGCGGCTCCGGTGCGATCGAACTCGCACGCACCGGTGCGGACCTCGCCGGTGCGGTGTCGTTCCACGGTGGCCTGATCGTGCACGAGCCCTCGGACGCGTCCGCGATCCGGGCGAAGCTCCTCGTGCTCACCGGGGGAGCGGACCCGATGGTGCCGGACACGACGGTCGCCGAGTGGCAGGACGAGATGCGCGCGGTGCCGTCGGTCGACTGGCAGGTCACCACCTACGCCGGCGCGATGCACGCGTTCGCGGTGCCGGGCACCGATGCGCCGGACCACGGGGCGCAGTACCAGGAGCGCGCCGACCGCCGCTCGTGGCAGGCGTTGCAGGTGTTCCTCGCCGAGGTGTTCGACGAGGAGCCGACCGTGGTCTGAACGGCGCGACACGCCGAGGGCTCGGTGCGGCGCGGCTCGATTGGCGTTCCGCGCCGCACCTGTTGTAGAGTCTTCCACGGCCGCAAGGCCAGCATCGGTCGCAAGACCGGATGCGCTCGTAGCTCAATGGATAGAGCATCTGACTACGGATCAGAAGGTTGGGGGTTCGAGTCCCTTCGAGCGCACATCTGAGAAGGCCCCGTCGCACTGCGACGGGGCCTTCGTCGTTCCCGCTGATGTTCCTTGCCGCGCGAGCGTCCTGGGCCGCTCGCCGCTCGCCGCTTGCAGCTCGCAGCGAGACGCCGGTGTCGTGCTGAGACGCCGCCGGTCGAGCGAGACGCCCGGTGATCCGGCGGTGTCTCGGGGGAGCGAGTTCGTCTGGCGACGACGCCGTCGTCTCTTGCTGATGCCGGCGTCGTCCGGAGCGCCGGGGAGTGCCTCGCTCGCCGTCGCCAGGGCAGGGGCTGTACGTACCGCGCGGCGTCCTGCACCATGACTCCATGAGGACCCGCACCGTCGCGGCCACGGCTGTCGTGGTGGCCCTCGTCGTGCTCACCGGGTGCACGCAGCAGCAGACCTCGTTCGACGGGGTCGCGGGCGGCGTGCGAGACGAGGGTCGGGCCGGCGATCGTCGCCTGGTGGCGGGACGGGTACGGGATGACCCCGTGGAAGATCGTCGACACCCGGTCGACGTCCGTCGAGGACGGGCCGGGGGGCTCGGACGAGGTGACCACCGTGATCGTCACCGGCGAGTCCTCGGTACAACGTGTGGAAGACGGCGAGGCGACGGAACCGGTCGAGTGGTCGTGCTCCGCGCAGACCAGGGCTGACGATCCGACCGCGGTGTCGGCGACGATCCAGGAGATCACGCTCCGCTGACGCCGGTTCGCGCGCCACATCGCACAGCGCCGTGCGTGCTAACAGATTCCTCGCCGGCCCGCTCGACCCGCAACCATCGTTCCGGCATGGTCCGGCGCACGCAGCGAGCACGACGGGATCAACGCCGTGCGCACGAGGAACTGTCGGCGGGTCTCGACGACCAGGATCGCGGCCTGTACCGTCCGCCCCAGCGTGACGACTGCTCCGAGCGTTCGTGGTTCCAGACCGTGGACGATGCCGACACGATCCGGATCGACCATCGACTGTTCCGGTGCAACGGCGAATTCGTCGACTTCGCGATCGTGGTGCTCGCGGTCGACCTCGACGGGCAGTGGGTCGAACGGGCCCGGGCGGTCTGTTGCCACGGACACGTCCACCTCCACCACACGAACGGCTCGGTCTCGTCGATCGCGCCGTTGCACTGCCTCGAGGACGTCGACAGGCTCTTCCCGCAAGCGTCGGTCCGCGTCTTCGAGTACGCCGTTACGATCCGGGACATGAAGGGCAGGCGCGAGCACGATGCATGAACTCGACGCGTTCCGTCAGGAAGTCGATCGTTCTCTGGCGGTCGGCCGCTTCGCGGAGATCGAACTCGAGGTCGTCGACGTCGAGGGACGATCGCCGGTGGTGGTCGCACTCGAGGACGAACGGCTTCCGGTGCTCCTCCGTCGCATCGAGGCAGTGGGCGGGTTCGCCAACGTCTTCGTCAAGACGCGCGACGGTGTCCGGCGAGTGTCGGTCATGGACGTCGACGGAGCGCTCGACGTCCGAGGTGCCGATGACATGCGCCGCGAGGGTGATCAGCCGAGCGCTGACAGTTCCGTCGGTGTCTTCGTCGACTACCTCGCGGCGCGGACCGCTGGTGTGGTGTTGCCGGCGCGCTTGGCGTCAGCATCGAAGAACGCCCTGCCGGCCCGTCAAGTGGAGATCATCCGCTCAGCCTGACCCGGTGATGCCGGTTGCCGCTGGCTGGTCAGCCCGGCCACGACTCCTGCGCCCACGAGCCGTCGGCGTGGCGCTCGTACGCGAGCCGGTTGCTCGCCGCATCGGTCGCACCGCGCCAGAACAGCATCCGCACCGGCGTGAGCGCGTAGCCCGTCCAGGTGCCCGGTGGCTCGAGCCCGGCACCCGGTCGCTGACGCTCGAACGCCGCCCAGAGCTCCCGCCGTCGCCCGTGGGTGTCGGCGGCGGCCGCGTGGTCGTTCACCCACGCGAGCACCTGGAGGTACCGGGTCCTGGCGGCGTAGGCGGCGCGGGCCTCGGCATCGGTGACGGGTGCCACGTCCCCGACGACCACGAGCTGCCGTGCCGCTTGGGGCCAGACGAGGGTGACCGCGGCGCGGGGGAGCGCGGCGAGCTCGGCGGCCTTGCGGCTCCTGCTGTCGGTGTGGAAGTGCAGGCGCTCTCCGTCGAACCGCGAGAGCAGCACGGTCCGGGCGGACGGGTAGCCGTCGAGGCCGAGCGTGGACAGGGTCATGGTGGGGCCGGGTCCGTCCTCGGCGGCCGGGAGCCACGCGGCGGCCAGCTCGAGCGGGTCGGCCGGGGTGGCGGCAGCGTCGTCCTGCGCGGCCGCCGCCTGCCCCGGCAGGACGGTCACGGCACCGTCACCACGTCGGACACGAGTGGAGCGGCGGCGGGCTTCGCGACCGCCGGGTCGAAGCGGGCGATCTCGTGGAGGGACGCCACGGCCTCGTCCAGGGACAGGTCCCACAGCACCTGCCCGTAGGTCGCGGTCGCCCGGCTCGCGTCCCCGACGACGCCGGGCGTGCCGAAGTCGTTCGACAACCACCCGAAGGACACCGGCCCACCGTTGAACCGGATCTTCTCGAACGCTGCCAGGTGGTCCGGCACCCACCGCTCCGCGAGCGACATGTCGACCAGGTCGGGCCGCAGGTGCAGGATCATCGACGTCTCCGCCGCCCCACCGTGGATGCCGAACCCGCGCTCGTCGGCGTCCTCGCTGGCGGGACCGGGCGTCCGGGCGAGCGTGGGCATGAGGAACGTCTTCAGGCCGTACCGCTTCCGGATCTCTCGCAGGGCGACCTGGAGCAGGGCGACGTTCCCGCCGTGCCCGTTCGCGAAGACGAGCGACCCGGCACCCGTCAGCGCCACGGCACGGCCGATCTGCACGGCGGTGTCGAACATCGTCGACTCGTCGAGCCACACCGTGCCCGGCGCCCAGCTGTGCTCGTCGGACTTCGTGAACGCCAGCGTCGGCAGCTGCCAGACGTCGAGGCCCTCGGCAGCGGCCCGCTCGACGGCCGCGCCGCCGATGTGGTCGGCGAGCAGGAAGTCGGTGACGAGCGGCAGGTGCGGCCCGTGGTGCTCGACGGCCCCGGTCGGCTGCACGACGATCGTCTCCGGTCCGAAGCCGGCGGCGACCGCCGGCCCCGACAGCTCCGCCAGACGACGCGAGCGCACGGCGCCGCTCACTTGCCGAACCCCGGCACGACGGGCTGCGCCGACGCGGTCGAGCCACCGCTGACCACGAGCGACGGGTCGATGACGTGGCCCGGGTTGAGCAGCCCCTCGGGGTCGGTGCGCTGTTTCAGCGCCACGAGTTCCTCGACCCCGTGGTCGACGTAGTACTGGTGCGGGCTGTGCACCCGGACGCCCAGCTCACGGAGCACCGGGTAGCCGGCGTAGACGTCCTCGGCCCCGGTGTACGGCGCGGTGAGCATGCCGATCGGGCCGACGTGTGCCGCCTCGATGTGCAGCATCCCGCCCGGGTAGACGGCCTCGACCTCGGCGATCTGGTCGATGAGCGCCTCGCCGCCGACCTCGACGTGGAAGTACTCGGTGTCGGGGGTGTTCCGCTTGAGCCACCAGATCGGGTGGTTGTACGACAGCATCGACACCTTGGTGGTCTGCTGGAGTCCGTCGCGGACGTCCTCGACGGTGCCGCCGGCCTGTTCGATGAGCGCGCGGGCCTGGTCGAGCACGACGTCGTCGATGATCGCTCGCAGGCTCGCCCGGTCGTCCGGGATCGCGGTGTCGGACGGCAGGGTCGCGGCGACCTCGGGGCGGTCGGCGCTGACGAGGCGCGGCAGCGGGTCGAGTCCGCGCAGCGTGCGGACGGCCACCAGGGCGTCCTCGAACGTCGGGAACGCCGCGTACACCGCACGCCACTCCTGCAGCGGCTCGAGCCGGACGGTGGCGCGGGCGATGACGCCGGCGGTGCCGTAGGTGTGCACGAAGGGCTGCGCCTCGTCGCCCTCGACGTGCAGGAGCGCGTCCGCGCCGGGCAGCGCGACGTCGAGCGCGGTGACGAAGCCCTGCCAGTTCGACCCGTGGGCGATCGAGCCGGTGCCGCCGGAGCCCCCGGACAGGAAGCCGCCGATGGTGGACTGCGCGGTGGACGGGTACATCCAGAGCTGCTGACCGGTCGCGGCGGCGGCCTGCTCCATGGCGACCATCGAGGCGCCGGCCTCGGCGGTGATCCAGCCGTCGCCGACCTCGACGACGGCGCGGGCGCGCGAGGTGTCGAGGACGAGCCCGCCGTGCAGCGGGATGCCCTGGCCGTAGTTGCCGGTGCCCTTGCCGCGGGTCGTGACGGGGACGCCGTGCCGGACGGCGGCCTGGAGGGTGGCCGCGACGTCGTCCGCCGACGCCGGGTACGCGACGAGGTCGGCCAGTCCGAGCGGCAGCTGCGCGCTGAGGATCGGGCTCATGGTCGCCTCGTCGACGGAGGCGCGGGCGCGGGTGCGCTCGTCGGCGCTGACGCCGCGCTCACCGAGCAGGTCGACGAGGTCGGCGCCGAGCGCCGCGAGCGCCGCGGCGGACACGGCGGTGTCGGGGGTGGTGGAGGCGGGGGTGACGGTGGTCATGCTCACTCCTGTGGGTGGGTGGTGCGGGAACAGCGGACGGGAGGCACGGGGCGGGCGTGCCCCGCGCCTCCCGTCCGACGGGTGGTCGGCCGACACGACGCGCGCGGCCGACCGGCTGTCAGTTGCCCAGTCCGATGGACTTGTCGAGGAACTCGTTGGTGAACAGGTCTGACGGCGCGAGGTCGCTCTTCACGTCACCGGTGCCGGCGAAGACGGGCTTCGCCTTGTCGATGAAGTCCTGCATGCGCTGCTCGTCCATCGAGCCGATGTAGCCGTCGGTGTCCTTCGCGAGACCGAGGTCCACCATCTGCTTCGCGGCGAACGCGCCGACCTTCGAGTCGTACGTCCAGCCGTTGTTGTACTGCTGCACGAGCTGCGTGATGAGGTCGTTCGTGGCCTGCGGCGCCTTCAGGTAGTCGACGTCCGCCTGCTGCATGACGGGCACGAGCTTCTTCAGGCAGGGCGTGAGCTCCGACAGGTCGCCGGTGCGGACCGACATCGCCTCGGGGTACGGGTTCCAGCCGGTGCTCGAGACCGGCTTGTACGCCACCTTCTTGCCCCAGGCCGCGACCTGGTTCTGGTAGATGTACGGCTCGGCGGTGGCGAAGCCCTGCTGCGCGTCCTTGCCGCCGGCGGAGACGAACTTCGACGGGGTGCCGTCGTAGCTGCCGTCGAGGACCTTCTTCGGCAGGATGCCGGACTGCTCGAGGTACGTCATGTACGCGGCGCCGTTGAAGTAGCGGACGACGCCGCCGTTCTCCTCGAGCTCCTTGCCGAGGTCCTCGATGGAGTCCACGTCGGGGTAGGTCTTCGGGTCCCACATGATCGACATCGGCGACTGGTCGTTCTCGGCGAAGACGGCCGTGGTGGGCAGGTTGCCGGAGAACTGGACCTGCTCGTCGGTCGACATGTAGCCGAGGGTGATGTCCTTGTCCTGGTACATCTGCGACGCGACCTTGGTGTAACCGATCGCGGGGCCGCCGGCGCGGACCTCGAGCTTGACGCCGGTGCTCTTGCCGTTGGCGTAGAGGTCGCCCGTGACGGTCTTGCTCGAGGCGTCGATCGACGGGTTCGGGCCGAGCATCTCGTACAGGTGACCGTGCTCGCCCTCGGGGTTCCAGTCGGTCTGGACGACGACGGTCGACGGGCAGACGCCCGACAGGTCGATGGCGGGGCCGGACGCGGTCTTCGCGGGGGCGCTCGACGCGGCGGTGCCTGCGGACGAGCCGGCGGCGCATCCGGTGAGGGCGAGAGCCGTCGCGGCGAGGGCTGCGGTCGCGACGCCGATCCGGGTCGTGGTTCGGGTGGTGCGCATGGAGGCTCCGTTCGTGGTGCGGGTCTCGTGGTGCTGTGGGTCGGGGAGGGGGACGGGAAGCGAAGGGGAGTCGGGGCGACCCGCGCCGCGGCGGCCGGGGGAGACCGCCGCGACGCGGGTCAGCTGAAGTCGTGCCAGCGACCGACGGCCAGGCGGCCGATCAGTCCGAACACGAGGAAGACGGCGACGCCGTAGAGCGAGGCGATGATGATGGTCGCGTAGAGCTCCGGCCCCATGAGGCGCGAGGCGGTCACCTGGATGAGGACGCCGAGCCCGGGGTTGCCGCGCTGGAAGAACTGGTCGCCGACGATCGCGCCGATGACGCTCAGGCCGGCCGAGGTCCGCAGACCGACGAAGATCGACGGCAGGGCGGCGGGGAACTGCAGCTTCACGAGCTGGGCGAACCGGCTGGCCCGCTGCAGCCGGAAGAGCTCGCGCTGCCCGCGGTCGGCGGACTGCAGGCCGAACAGGGTGTTCGACACCATCGGGAACAGGGCGATCATCACGGTGACGATGACCCGGCTCGCGAACTCGTAGCCGAACAGGGCGCCGATGAGCGGGACGAGGGCGAGGATCGGCACGCACTGCAGCACCACCGCGTACGGGTAGAGCGAGCGCTCGAGCCACTTCGCCTGGGCCATCGCCATCGCCCAGACGACACCGATCACGATCGCGAAGCCGAGCCCGACCAGGGACACGACGGTGGTGCGGCCGAGGGCGGACCACAGATCGGACCCGAAGGTCGAGGGGGAGCCGTCCGGCATCGTCGGCGCGACGATCGCCTTCGCCACGAGGTGTGGGTACGGCACCAGGAACGCGAGCCCACGCACGTGGTCGTAGTAGGCGGCCGCGGCGTACCAGATGCCGACGAGCACGGCGAGGACGACGACGGGCTGCCACCACGACACGCGCCGGCGGGATCGCGGTGCGGTGCGACGTGCGGCCGCTCGGACGGCGCGGGTCTCGGCGACCTCCTGCAGGGTGACCATCAGCGGTGTCCTTCCCGGAGCGCGTGCGAGACCTCGCCGACCAGTTCGGCGAACTCGGGGGTGAAGCGGATGTCGGGGTCGCGGGGCATCGGGAACGGCACCTCGAACCGGCCGACGATGCTGCCCGGACGGCCGGACATGACGACGACCTCGGTGGACAGGTACACGGCCTCGGACACCGAGTGGGTGATGAACAGTCCGGCGAACTGCTGCTCGACGAAGAGCCGGAGGAGCTCGTCGTTCAGGCGCTCGCGGGTGATCTCGTCGAGGGCGCCGAACGGTTCGTCGAACAGGAACAGCTCGGGGTCGAGCGTCAGCGACCGGGCGAGCGAGACGCGCATCCGCATGCCGCCGGACAGCTGCTTCGGCAGGTTCGTCTCGAAGCCGTTCAGCCCGACCAGGTCGATCGCACGAGCAGCATCGGCAGCCCGTTCGGCCTTCGGCACGTGCGCGAGCTCGGCGAGCAGCTCGACGTTGCCCTGCACGGTGCGCCACGGCAGCAGGGTCGCGTCCTGGAACACGTAGCCGATGCGGTCGGCGGCGACGTCGGCGGACCCGTCGGACGCCGACTCGAGTCCGGAGGCGATGCGCAGCAGCGTCGACTTGCCGCAGCCGGAGGGCCCGACGACGGACACGAACTGCCCGCGGTCGACGGTCAGGTCGACGCCCTGCAGGGCGATGGTGCCGTTCGGGAAGGTCATCTCGACGTTCCGGAAGTCGAGCAGCGTGTCCGTCGTGGTGACGGGCGGCGGGGCGGTGGTGGTCACGGGCACCTCGGGTTCTCGGGTCACGGGTTCGCGGTGGTGGGGCGAGGGGGTCAGGCGGGGACGGGTGCGGTCGCGCGCACGGACACCGGGAGGGCGACGGTCGTGCGGACCTCGGTGCGGGCGACGAGGCGCCCGCGGGACAGGACGATGCGGTCGGCCGGAGCGTTCGCCACCGCGTCGGTGACGCTCGTCGCGGCGATCGCGAGCAGGTCGGCCCGCCGTCCGGGGACGGGGCCGGCGGCCGGGAGGCCCATCACGCTCCGGGCGGTGTCGCTCACCATCGCGTACGCCTGGTCCGGCGTGACGTGGCCGGCCGACACGAGCAGGCTCGCGGTCTCGAGGGCATCGCTCCGCCCGACCGGGTTGAACGGGTCGCGGACGTTGTCCGCGCCCGCGGCGACGCGCACACCGGCCTCGGTCAGGGCGCGGATCGCGGTGAGCCCCCGGGGCGTGGACACCGGGTGCTGCCACCCCTGCAGGTACAGGTTCGTGATCGGCAGCGTGATGATGCCGAGGTCCGCGGCGGCGACGTCGGCGACGACCTCGGCCAGGCGCTCGTGGCCGAGCGTGCCGAGCCGGACGCAGTGCCCGGCCGAGTACTGCCGGCCGGTGCGCGGCATCCGCAGGACGGCGCGGGCGTAGTGGTCGAGGGTGACCGGCCCGTCGAGGCTCTCGTCGGTGTGCAGGTCCACTCCGACCCCGTACCGCTCCGCGATCGCGAGCAGTCGGTCGACGTCGGCCAGCGGGTCCTCGGCCAGGTGCGGGGCGCCGCCGACCAGGTCGACGCCGCAGTCGAGGACGGCCTCGACGTGGTGGTCGGGTGCGAGCGGCCCGGCGAGCGCGACGAGCTCGATGTCCATCAGGCCGGCGAGCTCGTCGCGGACCTGCACGAGGGCTCGGGCGCCGCGGGTGGCCGACTCGACCGGGGCAGGGGCGTCCTCGGCGGTGCGTCGGCCGCTCAGCACGTCGACGTGGGTGCGGACGGACGTGGTGCCGGTGGCGAGCAGCGCCAGTGCGGCGGTCCGTGCCCGGTCGGTGACGTCCTCGACGGTCATCGTGGCGGCGTGCGCGGACCACGAGGCGATCGCGGCACCGAGGTCGCCGAGCGGGGGGTGGATCGCGTCGGCACTCAGGGCCTTGTCGAGGTGCGCGTGCGGCTCGGCCGGTGCGGTGAGCAGCAGGCGTCCGTCGAGGTCGAGCACGGCGTCGGCGGGAGCCGAGAGCGTGCCGGCGGAGGCGACGTCGGTCACGGTCTCGCCGTCGATCGCGACGTCGACCAGGCGCCCGTCCGGCAGCAGCGCGGACCGGAGGAGTCCGACCTGGCGAGGTGCTGCGGCGTCCATCCGGTGCCTCCCGATCGTGTGTGAGAATGTTGATCGCATCAACATCTCCGATGCTAGGGCGGCAGTGTTTCCCTCTCGTTTCGAGGCGGTTGCCGTGTGTGACACCCGTCCCGGCCGGACCGGGCGGCCGGAACGACGGTTCCGACCGGCGGACTCGTCCGACCCGCCCACCACCGCACCGGAGCGCCGCCACCAGGCCGAGAGGAGTGCGCGTGAGCACCGGCACCACCACCGAGACCGACCGCGTCGTCGACGACCAGACCCAGCGGATCGGGGAGCACATCCGCGCCCGCAGACGCGCTGCACGACTGACCCTCGTGCAGGTCGCCGAGCTGACCGGGCTGTCGCACCCGTTCCTCAGTCAGGTCGAACGAGGGCACTCCCGAGCGAGCATGGTGTCCCTCGAGAAGATCGCCGCCGCGCTCGGGACCACCCAGGTCGAGCTGCTCGCGGCCGGCGCCCCGGAGCGCCCCGACCACGACGTGCGCGCCCCCGAGGTCATCCGCGCCGGCGAGGGTGCCCGCGGGCCGTTCTCGAGCGGCGAGGCCCGGCTGCTCGTGCACGCCGGACCGCACGCCTTCGAGCCGCTCGAGTGGACGGGCGACAACACCGACGTCGGGGAGTACTTCGAGCACCGCGAGGACGAGTTCCTCACCGTGCTCGCCGGCGACGTCCTGCTCGACCTCCGCGGGCAGGCACCCCTGCGCCTCGGGCCGGGTGACTCCGCGTACTACCGCGGCGGCACCGGGCACCGCTGGTGCAGCGCGGACGGCAGCCGCTTCCACATGATCGTGGTCAAGGAGACCCCACGCGCCGGAGCGGCCCCGAGCACCGGAGTCGACGCGTGACCGCCGCGTCGGAGCGTCGCCGCGTGCGGGTCGCCGCCCGCCGCGCGGTCGCGACCGACGTCGTCGCGCTCGACCTCGCACCGGACGACGGCGCACCACTGCCCGACTGGGAGCCCGGGGCGCACGTCGACCTCGAGGTCGCGCCGGGCACCGAGCGGCAGTACTCGCTCGTCACGACCACGCCCGAGGGGCACTGGCGCATCGCGGTGCTCCGGGAACCGGACGGCCGCGGGGGATCCCGCGCCGTACACGACGGGTTCGCGGTCGGCGACGAGGTCGTGGTCGCCGGACCGCGCAACCACTTCGGCTTCGACCCGACCAGGCCCGCGGTGTTCGTCGCCGGCGGCATCGGGATCACGCCGCTCGTGGCGATGATCATCGCCGCCGAACGCGCCGGCACGCCCTGGGAGCTCCACTACGCCGGCCGCAGCCGCAGCCGGATGGCCTTCGTCGACGACCTCGTGGCGGCACACCCCGAGCGGGTCGTCGTCGCCGCGGCGGACGAACACCCGCGGTTGAACGTGATCGGCCTCCTCGCCGAACCGCGGGACGCCGTCGTCTACTGCTGCGGTCCGCGCGGACTCATGGACGCGGTCGAGACAGCCGCCGCGCACTGGCCCGCCGGGAGCGTCCGGGTCGAGCGGTTCGAACCGGCCGACGATGTCGACGCCCCCGGGGAACCCTTCGAGGTCGACCTCGCCGTCACCGGCGTCACCCTCACCGTCCCCGCCGACCGCACGCTGCTCGAGGTCGCCGAGGAGGCCGGCGCCTTCGTCCTGTCCTCGTGCCGCGAGGGCACGTGCGGCACCTGCGAGACCCCGGTCCTCGAGGGCTCGGTCGAGCACCGGGACACCGTGCTCAGCCCCGAGGAGCAGGCGGACGACCGCACGATGATGGTGTGCGTCTCACGCGCCCGGCGCGGCTGCCCGCGCCTGGTCCTGGAACTGTGACGGGCCGTCGCCGGTGACGAGACGGACGGGAGGCGGTGCACACGACGTGCGCACCGCCTCCCGTCCGGTCCCGTCCCCCACCCGGTCCGTGTGCGCCGTCAGGGACGCTCGGTGTCGTCGAGCGCGCCACCGGTGAGCGCCGACAGGCGCTCCAGCCCTGCCTCGGCGACGAGCTGGCGGGCGAGGGGGCGGGCGCGGTCCACCGCCTCGCGCACGTCGACCTTCGTGACGTCGCCGTCGGCGAGACTCAGCTCGCCGTCGACCCAGACGTCGCGGACCTCACGGCTGCCCGCGACGAAGACGACCGCCTGGTAGGGGTCGTGCACGTTCGCCAGCGTGGGGGAGTCGCCGTCGAACACCACCAGGTCAGCGCGCTTGCCGGGCTCGAGCGACCCGATCTCCTGCTCCATCCGCAGGGCCCGGGCGCCGCCGATCGTACCCATCTCGAGGGCCTCGCGTGCACTCATCGCGGTTGCCTGCAGGTCGCGGACGCGGGCGAGCAGGGCCGCGGTCTTCATCGCCTGCAGGAAGTCCTGCGAGTCGTTCGACGCCGGACCATCGACCCCGATCCCGACCGGGACGCCGAGCGCTCGCAGTTCGGCGACCGGCGCGATGCCGCTCGCCAGGATGCCGTTCGCGACGGGGTTGTGCGCGACCCCGACGCCGTGCGTGGCGTATCGCTCGCGGTCCTCGCGGTCGACCCAGACGCTGTGCGCGGCGATCACCGGGACCTGGAACATGCCCGTCGCCTCGGCGTGGCCGATCGCCGTCCGACCGGTGCGCTGCCGGGCGGCGGTGACCTCCTCGCGCACCTCGTGGAAGTGCACGTGCACCCCGTGGCCGCCCGCGACCGCGTAGTCGACGTGCTCCTGCCAGGTGTCGTCGGTGTACCGGCCGATCGACGAGACGCCCACGCGGAAGGTGCTGTAGCGGCTGGCGTCGGCGGCCTCGCGCAGGGCCTCGAACTCGTCGAGGATCGGGGTCGCGCCGAAGTCGCGGTCGACGTCGCCGGAGCCGAACGACACGACACCGCGGAGCCCGAGGTCCTCGAGTGCCTGCACGACACCCGGGGTCGCCGGCTCGTCGGGCACCGGGTCGGCGCAGAACATGTCGTTCGCGGTCGTCACACCGCTCCGGAGGAGCTGGATGCCCTGGAGCACCGTGCCGGCGTACGCCTTCTCGCGGGTCATCACCGGGTTGACGCGGCCGATCAGTGCGGTGAGCCACTCCCACAGCGTGTACTGCGAGCCGATGCCCGTGATGAGCCCCTCGCTGAAGTGGCCGTGTGTGTTCACGAAGCCCGGGGTCACGATGTCGTACGCGCCGCCGCGGACGGGTGCGTCGGGATGCGCAGCGGACAGCTCGGCGAAGGTTCCGACGGCGGCGATGCGGGCCCCGTCGAGCAGGACGGCGCCGTCGCGGATCGCTGCGGGTGTGGAGGAGCCGTCCGGTGCGGCGGTGAGCACCCAGCCGGCGCGGATCAGGGTCTGCGTCATGGGGCGAACCTAGGGTGCCCGTGTTTCGCGGGTGTCACCGCCGGGTTTCCCGGACCGCGCGGCGCGGTCGACCGGAACGGGCGGGGTCGGCGAGACCGTGCGACCCGTCGTCACGCCCCGGAAACAGGCGGCTGCTAGAACCGTCGCATGCTGACCGTCACCGGTGCACACCGTGTCCTCGTCGACCCCCGGACCGAACGGGACGGCGACGTCGTGATCGACGACGGCAGCGACGTCGTGACCACGCTCGACGTGTCCGGCTGTGTGGTCACACCCGGTCTCGTGAACGCGCACCACCACCTGCTCCAGACCGCCTTCCGCACCCTGCCCGGCACCCGCGGCGTGCCGATGGCCGACTGGTTGCCGACCATGGCCGCGGCGTACGGCCGGGCCGGGCACGATCCCGAGCTGTACGGACTGGCGGCGGCTGCCGGAGCCGCGGAGGGCCTCCTGTCCGGCGTCACGACGATCGCCGACCACCACCTGAACTGGCCGTCCGGCGTGAGCACGGACGACACCGTGGCGCTCGCCGCGGCGACGGTCGACGGGGTGCGTGGTCTCGGCGGACGGCTCGTGTTCGTGCGCGGGTCGGCGCGGGACGACCCGGAGCGCGCCGCGGCCTCGGCAGACGCGATCGCGACCGGTCTGCTGCACGAGCGTGCGGTGGGCGGCGTCGACCCGGACGGCGGTCTCCAGTTCGCCGTCGGTCCGGCCGGCGTGCACTCCGACGGCGAGGCCACGTTCCGCGCGCTCGGCGAGGTCGCGGAACGGCACGGTCTCCGGCGCCGGACCCAGGCGAACGAGCAGGTCGACACCGCGATCGCGCTCGAGCGGTACGGCCGTCGGCCCCTCGACCTGCTCGACGAGTGGGGCTGGCTCGCGCCCGACGTCACGATCGCGCACCTCTGCGACGTCACCGACGACGAGATCGCACGACTGGCGACCACAGGCGTCACGGCGACGCACGCGCCGGGATGCGATGTACCGATGGGGTGGGGGGTCGCTCCCGTCGCGAAGCTCACGGCGGCCGGGATCCCGGTCGGCCTCGGCACGAGCGGTGGGGGCAGCAACGACGCCGGACACCTGCTCGCGGACGGGCGTCTGGCGATGCAGGTGTCCGCGCTCGTCGGGCCGCAGCTGCCGGCGCGCCAGGTGCTCGGGATGATGACGGAGGGGTCGGCGGCGGGACTGGGGCGGCCGGAGCTCGGGCACCTCGGCGAGGGCACCGCGGGCGACCTGTGCGTGTGGGACGTCTCGGGTGTCGCCGATGCCGGCGTCGCGGACCCGGTCGCGGGGCTCCTCTGGGCGTCCCCGGGTCGTCGGCCGCGGCACGTGGTCGTCGGAGGGCGGGTGGTCGTCCGGGACTTCCGACTCGTGACGGGCGACGAGCGCGAGATCACCGCCCGGCTCGGCGAGCGCCTCGCCCGGACCCCCGCCGCGGTCTGAACGCGAGCCACCGAGCTGGGGAGGGGCGCGCCGTCCCGGTCTGGTCCCTCCTCGACCCGCACGCCGGCCGAGGAGGAGGACCGCGACGCACACGACGCGCCCGTGCACACCGCGACGGGCGGTCGTGCGTCAGGGGACCCGCGCGGGGACGCGGTGGATCGGGCCGGACCCGCCGGTCAGCGCCCCTCCCGAGGAGCTCGTCCGCACGGCGACGACCTCGGCCATGATCGCGACGGCCGTCTCGGCCGGGGTCCGCGCGCCGATGTCGAGACCGATCGGGGAGCGGAGCCGATCGAGGTCCGGCGTGCCGAGCGCGTGCAGTTCCGCGAGCCGCCGCTCGTGGGTCGATCGGGAACCCATCGCGCCGACGTACCCGGCTCCGCGGCGGAGCGCCTGGTCGATCACCTCGGCGTCGAACCGGTCGTCGTGCGCGAGCACCACGACGGCGGTCGTCCGGTCCACGGGCAACCCCTCGAACACGCGCGTCGGCCAGCCCACGATCCGCTCGTCCGCGGCCGGGAAGCGCTCGTCCGTCAGGAACACCGGGCGGGGGTCGACCACGGTCACGGCGTAGCCGAGCACCGCGGCGGCGTTCGTCACGGCGACGGCGGTCTCGACGGCGCCGACGACGACGCAGCGGGGGCGGTGGTCACTGCGCTCGACGAAGACCCGGTCGCGGCACCCGTCCGGAGCGGTGACGACCACCCCGAGCGTCCCCGGCTCCAGCGAGACGGCGAGCGAGGTCGGCAGACCGGCCGCGGCGTCACGCAGCGCGCTCACGAGCAGGGCGTCGTCGGACGTGACCCGGTGGACGAGCACCTCCACGCGACCACCGCACCGGAGCGCGGGGGCCCACACGGCGTCGGGGTCGTCGGGGT
This sequence comes from Curtobacterium sp. 260, assembly GCF_030803485.1. Classification (NCBI taxonomy): domain Bacteria; kingdom Bacillati; phylum Actinomycetota; class Actinomycetes; order Micrococcales; family Microbacteriaceae; genus Curtobacterium; species Curtobacterium sp. 260. The sequence goes on from NZ_JAURUY010000001.1 coordinate 47,070, forward strand.
CGTCGTCGAAGCCGAACCGCTCGAACACCGCCTCGCCGGTCTCGAGCACCTGCTCGGCGGTGAGGAACAGCGAGCCCTCGACGCAGCCTCCCGAGATCGTGCCGACGACCTGACCGCCCGGCAGCACCGCCATCGAGGTCCCGACGCCGCTCGGCGCGCTGCCGGTCATCGAGACCGCCGTCGCGACGACGACCGGTGCACCCGTGTCGAGGACGGCCAGGAGGCGCGGTGCCAGTTCGAACATCACGCACCCCCGGCGTCGGTCGCGTCGCCCTGCAGCAGTGCCCAGACACGGTCGCGCGTCATCGGGAGGCGGTACGGACGCACGCCGATCGCGTCGCGGACGGCGTTCGCCACCGCCGGGGCGACGGGGTTGTACGGGGCCTCGCTCATCGACTTCGCCCCGAGCGGTCCGAGCGGGTCGTGCGTGTCGGCGAAGCGGACCTCGGTGCGGGGCACGTCGGAGATCTTCGGCACCCGGTACGACCGGAAGGCGTCGGTGGTCACGCGACCGGTGTCGTCGAGCACGACCTCCTCGTACAGGGTCGATCCCATCGCCTGTGCTGCGCCGCCCTCGACCTGTCCGCGCAGCTGCTCGGGGTTCAGGACGGTCCCGGCATCGACGGCCTGCACGCTGTGGAGCACCCGGACCTCGCCGGTCGGTCGGTGCACCGCGACACGGGCACCGTGCACCGTGAACGCGAGCGACCGCGGGGTGCCGTCGTGGCTGCCGTGCGCGACCAGTGGTCCCTCGGCGAGGAGCTCGGCGTGTCCGACGACCTCGTCACCGACGCGGACGCCGCCGGGCAGGACCTCGACGGCGGGGCCGAGCGGCCCGGAGGCGGCACGGGGTGTGCGCGCGGCGACGATCCGGAGCGCCCGGGCGGTCAGCTGCTCGCGGAGGTCCTCGGCCGCCACGAACAGCGCCTTGCCCGCCACGACCACCCCTGCGGAGCCGAACGCACCGGTGTCGTACTGCGCGGCGTCGGTGTCGGACTGGTGCACGTCGACCCGGTCCGGCGTGGTGCCGAGGGCGGTCGCGACGAGCTGGGTGTGCACGGTCGTCGTGCCGTTGCCGAACTCCGCCGTGCCGACCCCGATCCGGTAGCGGCCGTCCGCAGTGGCCTCGACGGTCGCGTGCGCGTGGTGCCCACGGGGCGGCATCGTCGCGATGGCCGCCAGCGCGATGCCGGTGCCGTACGCCCAGTCCGCGGTGCCGTCCGCCGTGGGCGGGTCGAGCTCCGGGCCGTCCATCGGCGGGACCTCGGGCAGCGGTGCGCGCAGCGCGTCCTCCACCAGGTCGAGGCACTGGTCGAGGCCGTAGCTGCCCTCCCACCGCAGGTCGTCCTCCTCGTCGGGGTCGGTCACGACGAGGGGGTCGCCGGGCACGACGACGTTGCGCCGCCGGAGCTCGAACGGGTCGAGGTCGAGCCGACGCGCGAGCTCGTCCATCGCCGACTCGATCGCGAACACCACCTGGCCCAGGCCGTACCCGCGGAACGCTCCAGACGGCAGGTTGTTCGTGTAGACGGACTCGGCGTCGACCCGCTTCGCCGGGCAGCGGTAGACGGCGACCGACTCGCTGACCGAGTGGAACATGACGCCGACGCCGTGGTTCCCGTAGGCGCCCGTGTCCATCACCTGGTCGACGTGCATCGCGGTCAGGCGGCCGGACGCGTCCGCACCGAGCCGGACACGCACCCGCATCGGGTGCCGCGTGGGCGCGATCGTGAACTCGTCCCGGCGGCTGAACTCGTACTGCACGCTCCGACCCGTGCGCAGCACGGCGAGGGTGACGAGGTCCTCGGTGAGCATCTCCTGCTTCCCGCCGAACCCACCGCCGACGCGCTTGGCGACCACCCGCACACGCGACGGGTCGAGGCCGAAGACGTGCGCGATCTCGTCGCGGACCAGGAACGGGACCTGCGTGGCGGTCCGCAGCACGAGCCTCCCGTCCCGGTCCAGCGAACCGCGGGTCGCGTGCGTCTCGAGCGCCGCGTGGGAGACGCGACCGGTGGTCCAGGTGCCGTCGACCGACGCGACGGCGGACGCCAGCGCGGCCTCGACGTCGCCGGTCTCGCCGTGCAGGGCCGCGACCACGTTGCGGCCGGGCTCGGCGATGCGGTGCTCGGCGGTCGTCTTGTCGCCGTGCAGCAGGGGAGCGCCCGGGCCGCGCGCGGCGTCGACGTCGTGCACGCTCGGCAGCAGCTCGTACTCGACCCGCAGCACGGCGCACGCCTGCTCCGCGATCCGGACGCTGTCGGCGACGACGGCCGCCACGCGCTGCCCTCGGAACCGCAGCACCCGGTCGAACACGCGGGTGTCGTCGGGGTCGTCGAGCCGCGAGTCGTGCCGCCCGGTCGAGAAGAGCACGCCGGGGTCGTCGTGGTGGGTGAGCACGAGGTGCACACCGGGCAGGGCCTCGGCCGCGCTCGCGTCGATCGACACGACGCGGGCGTGCGGGTGGGGGCTGCCGAGGACCGCCACGTGCAGGAGCGCCTCGGTCGGGCGGACGTCGAGCGTGTACTCCTCGCCCCCGGTCACGATCCGCATCGCCGCCGGGGCTGCGACGGACGTGCCGACGGCGGCCCCGGCACTCGGGCACGCCGTGTTGCGCACGCCGTCGAGGGCGTCCTCGATCGCGCGGTACCCCGTGCACCGGCAGAGGTTGCCCTTGAGCGCCCGGCGTCGATCGGCGAGCTGGTCGTCGTCGAGGGCGGACGCGGTGACGACGTACCCGGCGGTGCAGAACCCGCACTGGAACCCGGGGGCCTCGGCGAACGCCCGCTGCACGGGGTGGGGCTGCTCCGGCGTGCCGAGGCCCGCGGCCGTCGTCACCACGCGACCCTCGAGCCGGTGCGCCGGTGTGATGCAGGAGTGCACGGGCATCCCGTCGAGCAGGACCGAGCAGGCACCGCAGTCGCCGGCGTCACAGCCCTTCTTGACGCTGGTGACACCGTGCTCGCGGAGCAGGGTGCGCAGGACCTGGCCCGGCTGGGGGGCGGCGTCCACGGTCGTCCCGTCGACCTCGAACCTCATCGGGCGTCCCCCTCCGCAGCAGCGAGACCCGAGCCGCCGGCCTCGGCGACGAGTTCGGCGGCGAAGCGGCGGGACACCGCCCGGCGCCAGTCGGGGGAGCCGTGCGGGTCGTCGTACCATTCGTCGTGGGCGGCGAGCACCGTGTCGACCTCGGCAGCCGTGGGCACCGCGTCCCACCGCAGCACGACCGGTCGCGGGGTCCCGCCGGTGACGACGAGGACGAAGCCGTCGGCGTCCCAGCGCGCGGTCACGAGCGCGCCGGTCCGACCGTGCGGGCTGAGCGACACACGGCGGTACCCGGTGGTGCTCCTGAGCGCCGACTCCGGCACGTCGAACGCGCGGACCACCTCGCCGGACGCCAGTGCCGTGGCGCGGACCCCGGTGACGAGGTCGGCGACGGGCAGGCGGCGGTCCCCGCCGTCCGGCGTCCAGACGACCGCCGTCGCGTCCAGGGTCACCAGCAACGCCGTGATCGCTCCCGCGGGCAGCGCCGTCGCCACGTTCCCGCCGACCGTCGCCGCGTTCCACACCTTGAACGACGCGAGCAGGGCGTTCGCGCACCGCTCGACGAGGGGCCACGCACGCCACCCCGGCTCGGGGTCGAGCCGCAGCAGCGCCGCGATGGTGCACGTCGCACCGAGCCGCAGGCCCTCCGGCGTGTGCTCGGCGTCCGGCCAGCCCAGGCCGGTCAGGTCGACGAGGCCGGTGGTTCCCGGTTGCTCCTCGGAGTACAGCCAGGTGCCGCCGGCGAGCGGCTGCTCACCGGGGGCGAGCGCGAGGTCGTCGCGGTGCGACGGTGTCCGCAGGGTGCGGACGGTGACGAGGTCCATGCAGGGGTCCGATCGGGGTGGCGGGACGGGTGACGACGGTGTCGCCCGGTCGTCGGCCGTGCGCGATCATCCCGCGGTTCCACGCCGAGGACGCTCGGGGTGCGGTGCTGCGCGCCACGGTGCCTCCTCGGTCGGATCGGTTCGTGGCGGCAACGCTAGGGAACGGGTGTTTCGGCACCGTTACGGGGGAACGACGGCCGCGTCACGACCGGGCCGGCTCGGCGGACGGAGCTCGTGACCTGATCGACGCACCACCGAAACACGCGGCTGTCATCGTCACCGCATGGACACCACCGCCACCGCAGCCCCCGTCAGCACGTCCGTCCGCCTCGGTGCGAACCAGTACGGCAAGGCCGAGGTCCGCCTCGTCCGGGTCACCCGCGACACCGACCGCCACGAGATCGAGGACCTGACGGTCACGACCCAGCTGCGCGGTGCGGCGCTCGCCGAGTCCTACACCGAGGGCGACAACGCGAAGGTCGTCGCGACGGACACGCAGAAGAACACCGTCTACGCGTTCGCGAAGGAGCACGGTGTGGGCGCCCCGGAGGAGTTCCTCCTCCGCCTCGGCCGGCACTTCGCGACGGCGTTCGACTGGTACGACGGGTCGACGCTGTCCGCCGAGCAGCACGCCTGGGAGCGGATCGCGGTCGACGGTCGGGCGCACGACCACGCGTTCGTCCGGTCCGGCCGCGGCACCCGCACCGCCGTGGTGCAGGTCGACGGCGACGACGTCCACGTGCTCGCCGGCGTGACCGACCTGACGGTCCTGAAGTCGACGGGCAGCGAGTTCCACGGCTTCCCGCGTGACGCGTACACGACGCTCGCCGAGACCGACGACCGGATCCTCGCGACGTCGGTCACCGCGCGGTGGCGCTACACACCCGAGGCGGTCGCCGCCGGCATCGACTACGACGGGGTGTGGACCGGCGTGCTCGACCGGATGCTCGCGACCTTCGCGGACCTGCACTCGCTCGCCCTGCAGCAGACCCTGTTCGCGATGGGGCGCGCGGCGATCGAGTCGTTCCCCGAGATCGCCGAAGTGCGCTTCTCGATGCCGAACAAGCACCACTTCCTGGTCGACCTGTCCCCGTTCGGGCTCGAGAACCCGGGCGAGGTGTTCTTCGCCGCCGACCGTCCCTACGGGCTCATCTCGGGCACGGTCGTGCGTGACGGGGTCGAGGACGCCCCGGCAGCCTGGACGTCCGTCCCGGCGTTCGTCTGAGCGGCGGCCCGCGCGTGCCGCGAGCGGACGACCCGCTGCCGGTCGCCCCGCACGTCCCGCTGCCGGTCGACCCGTACGGCCCGCTGCCGGTGACCGGGGTCCTGCTCGCCGGCGGTGCCGGGACGCGCATGGGCATGCCGAAGGCGCTGGTGCGGACGACGGACGGGACGCCGTGGCTCGGGTCCGTGAGCCGGGCACTGCTCGACGGCGGCTGCGCCTCGGTGGTCGTGGTCCTCGGCGCAGCGGCCGGGGACGCCCGAGTGCTCGTGCCGGACCTGCCGTCCGTCCGCACGGTGGTCGCCGAGCGCTGGGCCGAGGGACCCGGTGCGTCGCTCGCGGCGGGGCTGCAGGTGCTCGACGACGGGGTCGTCGCGTGCGTCGCGCTCGTCGACCTGCCGACGATGCCAGCGACGGTCGTGCGCCGCGTCATCGGGGCGTCTGCGGCTGCGGACGCCCTGCGGCGTGCCGCGTTCGACGGCCGACCGGGTCACCCGGTGCTGGTCGGTCCGGCGCACCGCGGGGCGCTCGTCGCGGCGGTCACGGCCGACCCGGGGGACCGGGTCGCCGGTGCCTGGCTCCGACGGGCGGGGGTCTCCGCGGTCGACTGCGCGGACCTGTGGGACGGCGAGGACCGGGACCGCCCGACGCCCGGACCGCCCGCGACCAGACCGCTGACGGCTCAGTCGCCCCAGTCGCCGAGTGCGGACCGGTACGACTGGTAGGTCGCGTCCACGATCCCGATGCCGAGCACCACCCAGAAGACCCACCGTGAGCGTCGACGGCCGGCCAGCGTGGAGGCCACGAGCACCATGAGCGGGAACTGCACCGAGCGCTCGACGAGGTGGTCGGGGCGATCGAGGGGCGTCGGCGGCGCGGTCGCGGTGCTCACCGGGAGGTCCTAGGTGGGCCGGGAGCCTCCGACCTGGCACCGGTGCGACACGGATGACGGACGGACGGGAGGCGCGGTACCAGCCGGCACCGCGCCTCCCGTCCGTCGCTGGTCGCGTCGACTACGCGACGGGCTCGCGAACCTGGTCGAGCGTCGGGTAGTCGGTGTAGCCCTCGGCGCTCGCACCGTAGAAGAGCTCGGGACGCGGCTCGTTGAGCGGCGCGTCCTGCTCCCAGCGCTCGGCGAGGTCCGGGTTCGCGATGGCGGCCCGACCCACCGCGACGGCGTCGGCGAGGTCGCCGTCGAGCAGCGTGATCGCCTCGTCGCGGGTGGTCATGGAGGAGAAGCCCGAGTTCGCGATGAACGGGGCACCGGCGGTGCGGCGCACGTGCTGCACGAGCTCGCTGGCCGGCTCGGCGTGCAGGACGTCCACGAAGGCCAGTCCGAGCGGCGCGAGGCCCTCGGCGACGGCGGTGTAGGTCGCACGGACGTCGGCGTCGTCCTCCTCGAGCACGCCCTGGATGTTGTGCTGCGGCGACAGACGGATGCCCACGCGGTCGGCGCCGACGGCCTCCGCGATCGCCGTGGTGACCTCGACGGCGAAGCGCGCCCGGTTCTCGGGCGAGCCGCCGTACTCGTCGGTGCGGGTGTTCGAGACGGGGGAGAGGAACTCGTGCACGAGGTACCCGTTCGCACCGTGCACCTCGACGCCGTCGAGCCCGGCCGCGATCGCGTTGCGAGCGGCGCGGACGAAGCCCTGGACGGCCTCGCGGACCTCGTCGGTGGTGAGCTCGTGCGGCACGGGCATGTCGGCCTTCGAGCCGTCGGCCAGGTGCGTCTGCCCCGGAGCGGCGATCGCCGAGGGGCCCACGATGCGCGGGGTCTGCGAGATGTCGGTGTGCGAGACGCGACCGCCGTGCATGAGCTGCATGACGATCGTGCCGCCGCGCTCGTGCACGGCGTCCGTCACGCGGCGCCACCCGGCGACCTGCTCGTCGGTCTCGATGCCGGGCTGCCCGGGGTAGGAGCGGCCCTCCTGCACGGGCCAGGTGCCCTCGGTGATGATCATGCCGAGGCCGGCGCGCTGCGCGTAGTGCTCGACGAGGAGGTCGTTGGGGATGCCCTGCTCACCGGCGCGCGTCCGGGTGAGGGGTGCCATGACGATGCGGTTGCGGAGGTGGAGTGCGCCGAGGTCGGCGGCTTCGAAGAGCTTCACGTCTCCGTTGAACCACGTGTTGCGGCGAGCAATTCCGGTTCGGGAGCGGATCCTCAGCGACCGGGGCACACCAGGGTGCTCGAGCGGACCTGCCCTTCGGGGCGGATCACCGTGTGCTGCGACAGCGGCTGGAGGCAGATCGGGCACGGACGGTCCACGCTGCGGTCGTCGATGCCCTCGGCGCGTCCGGCGCCGATCTGCGAAGGGCCCATCTTCTCGATGAGTGTGCGGTTCCAGCGGTCGTACCAGCTGCCGAAGCGACCCACGGTCCGTCCTTTCGTTCGTACGCGAATCATTCTGCCACGAAGTACCCGCTCAGTCGAGTACATCGATGCGTCCGAGCAGCTCCGTCAGGTCGTCCTTCAGTCGCTCGAGCCGGTCGAGCGGCCAGCCGAGCCGGTCGGCCACCGCGACCGGGACGGTGCTCGCCCGCTCGCGGAGTGCTCGACCCGCCGTGGTGAGCGACACCTCGAGCTGGCGTTCGTCGGCCGTGCTGCGCTGCCGCCGGACGTAGCCGGATGCCTCGAGCCGCTTGAGCAGTGGGCTCAGCGTGGCGGAGTCGAGGCGAAGCTCCGCGGCGATCTCGCGCACCGAGCGCGGGTCGTGCTCCCACAGGGCGAGCATGACGAGGTACTGCGGGTGCGTCAGGCCCAGTGGGTCGAGCAGGTCGCGGTACAGGCCGATGACGCTGCGGCTCGTGGCGGCCAGGGCGAAGCAGAGCTGCCGGTCGAGGGCGAGGGGGTCGACGTCGGTCGCAGTCATGTCTCCACGGTACTTCGTCCACGAACGGTCGGGGTGCCCGGTGCCACGATCGCGCGCGGCACACGGACGGGAGGCCCGGTGCCGGTCTCGTGGACCGGCACCGGGCCTCCCGGCGGTGCAGTGGGGCTGGCGCCCCCGCGGATGCTCGACGCCTAGGCGCGGTGCGTCGGCGTGTGCCCCTCGTGCGGGTTCGCATCGGGCTCCACGTCGGCGGCGTGCGACCCGCGGTGCGCTCCGGCTCCGGCCCCGGCGGTGGCACCGGCGACGGCGGGCTCGGCGCCGTGGCCGCGGTCGTCACCGGGGTGCGAGCGCTCGAGCTTGGCGCCTTCGACGTCGACGTCCGGCAGGATCCGGTCGAGCCACTTCGGGATCCACCAGGCGCTCTTCCCGAGCAGGTGCATGACCGCCGGGATGAGCAGCATCCGGACGACGAAGGCGTCGACCAGTACACCGAACGCCAGGCCGAAGCCGATCGGCTTGATGGTCGAGGACTCCGAGAAGATGAAGCCCGCGAACACCGAGATCATGATGATCGCAGCTGCCGTGACGACCGCACGACCGGCGTGCAGACCGCGCTGCACCGCGACCTTGGCGGAGGCGCCGTGCGCGTACGCCTCACGCATGCCGGACACCAGGAAGAGCTGGTAGTCCATCGCGAGCCCAAACAGGATGCCGATCTCGATGATGGGCAGGAAGCTCAGGATCGGCGCAGGGTCGTGCACGCCGAACACGGAGCCCAGCCAGCCGAACTGGTAGATGGCCGTCAGACCACCGAAGGATGCGAGCACGGACAGGATGAAGCCGGCCGTCGCGGTGATCGGGACGAGGAACGACCGGAACACCACGATGAGGATGATCAGCGACAGGCCGACGACCACGACGAGGTAGAGCGGCAGCACGTTCGCGAGCTTCTCCGACACGTCGATGTTCGCGCTGGCGTTGCCCGCGACCCCGAGCGTCACCGTGCCGTCGTCGGTCTGCACGGTCTGCTCGCGCAGGTCCTTGACCAGGGTCTCGGTCGAGACGCTGTCCGGGCCGCCCGCGGGCTTGACCTGGAAGGCGATGATGTCGCGGTTTGACGACGCGCCGATCGGCAGGACGGCCTCGACGTCGTCGTTCTTCGCGAGTGCCTGGCCGATGGTGACCTCGGTCGCGGTGACGTCGTCCTTCGCGATCGCCTCCGGCAGGTCGGCCACGACGAGCAGCGGACCGTTCTGGCCGGCGCCGAACTCGTCCTCGAGCGCCTTGTAGGCCTTGTACTGCGACGAGTCGGTGGCCTCGGAGGCACCGGTCGGCAGGCCGAGGCGCATCTGCGTGGCGGGCAGGGCGATCGTGCCGAGCACCGCGATGCCGGCGACGAGCGTGACGACCGCGCGCCAGGTCGACATCGGCTTGTTCGGCACCCGGACGGACCCGGTGTGCCCGATCTGCTGCCGCTCCTTCTTCCGGAGGATCCGCATGCCGAGCAGGGACAGCAGCGCCGGGGTGAACGACGTCGCGATGAGGATCGCGAACAGCACGGCGACGGCGCCGACGGTGCCCATCAGGCCGAGGAACGGGATCCCGGTGATGTTCAGCGCGAGCAGGGCCACGATGACGGTCGTGCCCGCGAAGACCACCGCGTTGCCGGAGGTGCCGTTGGCGAGACCGATGGACTCGTGGACGCCCATGCCGGCCTTCAGCTGCGTCCGGTGTCGGTTGAGGATGAACAGCGAGTAGTCGATGCCGACCGCCAGGCCGAGCATCACCCCCAGCACCGGCGTGACCGAGATGAACTCGACCAGGCTCGAGAAGGAGAGCGACGCGAGGGTCGCGACGCCGACGCCGAGCACGGCGGACAGCAGCGGGATGGCGGCGCCGATGACCGTGCGGAGCATCAGGAAGAGCACGAGCGCGGCGATGATGACACCGACGATCTCGCCGGGGCCGAGGATCGACGGGACACCCTGCGCGATGTCGTTCGAGACGTACACCTCGACGCCGTCGATCTTCGCGCTCTCGGCCCGGTCGGAGATCTCCTGCTTGGTCTCCTGCGGCACCTCGAAGGTCGACTTCGTGAACTGCACGGTGCCGATCGAAGCAGCGCCGTTCGACGACACGAAGCGGATGTCCTTCGACAGGTCGAGCAGGTCGGACCCCTGCTCGAGCTCGCGCTCGTTGTCCTCGAGCTTCTTCGTGTTGTCGTCGATCTCCTGCTGGGCGTCGGCGATCTGCTGCTCGCCCGCGGTGATCTGCTGCTGCTGGGCGTCGATCTGTGCTTGGGCCTGCTCGAGCTGCTGCTGACCGGCCTGCGCGGCCGCACTGTTCGCGGCGGCGGCCCCGGCGGCCTGGGCCTGCGCCTCGGCCTGGGCCTTCTGCTGGTCGAGCTGCGCCTGCGCCTGCTCGATCTGCTGCTTGCCCGACTCCAGCTGGTCCTTCTGCTGGTCGAGCTGGGCTTGGCCGTCCTCGATCTGCTTGCGACCGTCCTCGATCTGCTGGCGCCCGTCGACGATCTTCTGCCGCTGCTCGTCGAGCTGGTCCTGCGTGGTGAAGCCGTCACGGACCTCCTTCACCCCGTCGAGGTCGGCGATCCCGTCCAGGAAGTCCTTGACGTCGGCCTGCTGCGTCGCGGTGAACGCCTTGCCGTCGGTCGTCTCGAAGACCAGCGTGCCGTTGCCGCCGTTCGCCGACGGGAACTTGTCCGCCAGCTCGTCCTGCACCTGGCTCGTCTTGGTGTTCGGGATCGTGATGGACGAGGAGATCGTGCCCGCGAACAGGCTGTAGGTGAGCCCCGCGATGCCCATGATGACGATCCAGGCGATGATCACCAGCCAGTGGCGTCGTGCGGAGAACCGTCCGAGACGGTAGAGGAGACCGGCCATGCGGTTGCCCCGTCCTTTCGTGTCAGGTGCTGTGGTGGTGCGGGGTGCGCCGGTGGACCCCGGGGGGAGTGGTCAGGAGGCCGGCATGTAGCCGGAGCGGACGCTGTGCACGAGTCTGCTCAGCAGGGCGTCCCAGGCGGTCAGTGACGCCGGGGTGAGCTCGGGGCCGTCGTTGGTGAGCCAGTGGTCGGCGATGACGACGATCCCGCTCATGAGCGAGTCGACGAGCAGCGCGGTGTCGAGCGGGTCGGCACCCGGGTGTCGCCGGGCGACCTCGTCGCGCAGCCGGTCGGTGACCCGCGAGAACGCGGTCTGGGTGAGGACCGCGGCCTTCGGGTCCTCCTTCCCCGGTTCACCGATGATCCGGTACATCCCGGAGATCGCCGGGGCCAGGTCGGCCCCGCGTGCGGCCGACTCGAGCTCCTCGAACATCGACGCGCGGCTGCCGTCACCGATCGGGGTCCGGGCCATGTCGGCCAGGAACCGGTCGATGATCACCGAGAGCTCCTGCTCGCACACCGCGAGCAGGACCTCGTCGAGCGATGCGAAGTGGTTGAAGACGGTCCGTCGCGCGATGTCGGCACGCGACGCCAGGTCGTCGACGCCGAACCCGCGTCCGCCGCGTTCGTCGACCAGGTCCCGCGCTGCCTGCAGGATCGCTGCACGGTGCTTCGCCTTGAGCGCGGCACGACGGTCGGTGGTGGTCACGTGTGCCAACACTAGGTGCATCGATGCACTCGGTGCACCTTCTCCGAGCGCTCCCTCAGGTTCGTCCCCCGGGCACGGAGGGCCGCGGGTCGATCCGGGTGCGTCGGGTCGGAACACCGGTTCCGCACACCGGTTCCGGCTGCCAGACTGGGGGCTCGCGACCGCCGTACGAAGGAGTACCCATGACCGTCCGTCTGAGCCCGGAGACCCTGGACCGGATCGCCGCGAGCGGCGTCGCCGTGCCGAGCTACGACCGCGACGGGATCACCCCGGGGATCGTGCACTTCGGCGTCGGCGGCTTCCACCGTGCGCACCAGGCGATGGTGGTGGACCGGCTCCTGCAGCAGGGCGAGGCCCGCGAGTACGGCATCTGCGGTGTCGGTGTGCTCGAGCAGGACCGTCGCATGGCCGCCGCGATGGCGGAGCAGGGCGGCCTCTACACGCTCGTGCTCAAGCACCCGGACGGTACGCGGGAGTCGCGGGTCGTGGGCAGCATCGTCGAGTACCTGCTCGCGGTGGACGACCCGGACGCGGTCGTCGAGAAGATGGCGCACCCGGACACCAGGATCGTCAGCCTGACCATCACCGAGGGCGGCTACAACTTCGACCACGTCACGGGGGAGTTCGTCGCGGACGAACCGGGTGTCGCAGCGGACCTGCGCGGGGACGCCCCGCCGCGGACGGTCTTCGGCCTCGTGGTCGAGGCGCTCCGGCGTCGTCGCGACCGGGATCTCGAGCCGTTCACGGTGATGTCGTGCGACAACATCCAGGGCAACGGGCACGTCGCCCGGCAGATGTTCACCGCCTACGCCCGCCTGCAGGACCCGGCCTTCGCGGCGTGGATGGGCGAGCACGTGTCGTTCCCGAACTCGATGGTCGACCGGATCACCCCGGTCACGACCGACGAGGACCGGGCGTGGGTCCGTGACGAGCTCGGCATCGAGGACGCCTGGCCGGTCGTCGCCGAGCCGTTCTTCCAGTGGGTGCTCGAGGACGACCACCCCGCCGGCCGCCCCCGGTACGAGGACGCCGACGTGCAGCTCGTCGACGACGTCGAGCCGTACGAGCTGATGAAGCTCCGGCTCCTCAACGCCAGCCACCAGGGGCTCTGCTACTTCGGGTACCTGTCCGGGTACCGCTACGCCCACGAGGCCACGCAGGACGAGGCGATCGCGACCTTCCTCCGCCGCTACATGGCCGAGGAGGCGACCCCGACGCTCCACGCGGTCCCCGGGATCGACCTCGACGACTACACGGCGACGCTCATCGAGCGCTTCCGGAACCCCGAGGTCCGCGACACCCTCGCCCGGCTCTGCGCCGAGTCGAGCGACCGCATCCCGAAGTGGCTGCTCCCGGTGGTCCGCGAGAACCTCGCATCCGGAGGTCCCGTCGCGCTCTCGGCCGGCATCGTCGCCTCGTGGGCGCGCTACGCGGAGGGCGCCGACGAGGACGGGCAGCCGATCCAGGTCGTGGACCGCCTCGCCGACCGGCTGACGGCGGCCGCGCGGCGGCAGGACGAGGACCGGCTCGCCTTCCTGCAGGACCGCCAGGTGTTCGGCGACCTGGTCGACGACGACCGGTTCGTCGCGGCGTACCGCGACGCGCTCGACGGGCTCCTGCAGGACGGCGCACACCCGACGGTCACCCGCCTGTCGCGCTCCTGACACGTCGCCCGCCGGACGGGAGGCGCGTGCGGACCCCGACCACGCGTGCCGGGTCCGCCACCACCGGACGGGAGGCGCGGGGTGGCACCGCCACGTGCCTCCCGTCCGACCGTGGCCGCGTCGCTCGCACGGCGGGACGCGACGTGCAGGTGGATCGCGGGCGGGGTCGGCATGCTCGTCCGCGTGCGGACGACGAGGACGACCCTGGCCACGATCGCGGCGGTGGCCGCGCTGACGCTCGCCGGGTGCAGCGGCAGTGGTGGTGGCGACCCCTCGGGCACGGCGGGCGGTGCTCCGACGGCGACCACGACGCCGGTACCGACACCGACACCGACCGCGACCGCGGACGCGGCGACGTCCCGCGCGTTCGCCGCGCTCGAGGAGCGGGACGACGCCCGGATCGGCGTCGTCGCGATCGACACGGCGGACGGCAGCAGCGTCGGGTACCGGGCCGACGAGCGGTTCGCCTTCGCCTCGACGAACAAGGCGTTCATCGCCGCGGCGGTCCTCGACGCGTCGAGCGGCGAGGACCTCGACGAGGTCGTGCACTACGGACGGGGCGACCTGCTCGAGTACGCACCCGTCACGAGCCGGCACGTCGACGAGGGCATGACGGTCCGGGCGCTCGTCGACGCGGCGGTGCGCGAGAGCGACAACACGGCTGCGAACCTGCTCGTGGAGCGGCTCGGCGGGGTGGGCGGGGTGTCGCGGTGGCTGCGGGGGATCGGGGACGACGTGACCCGGGTGGACCGCGTCGAGCCCGACCTCAACACGGCGGTCCCGGGTGACCCGCGGGACACGACGACCCCGGCGCAGTCGGCGAGCGACCTGCGGGCGGTGCTCGTCGGCGACGCGCTCGACGCCGGGGACCGCGAGCTGCTGCGGTCGTCGATGGCGGGGACGACCACCGGCGACGGCACGATCCGGGCGGGGGTCCCCGGGGGCTGGTCGGTCGCGGACAAGACCGGGACCGCCTCGTACGGGGTGCGCAACGACATCGCCGTCGTCCGGCCGCCGGGCCGGGATCCCGTCGTGCTCGTCGTGTTCACGGCGCACGAGCGGGCGGACGCGGAGCCGTCGGACGCCCTGGTCGCCGCGGCGACCCGACTGGCGGTGCAGCGGATCGTCTGACGGACACCCGCAGGGCGGTGCTCAGCGCGGGAGCGTCGTGGCCCAGCGCCCGAGCACGTCCCACACCTGGTCGCGGACCTCGGGTGCGGAGAGCACCACGTCGTGCAGGGCCCCGTGCAGGCGCCGGACGGTCACCTCGGCGCCGAGCGACAGGGCCCGGTGCGCGACCACGTCCACGTTGAGCGCGACGTCGGCGCGCGTCATCGCGTCGTCCCACCGCGGCTGCAGCATGCTCTTGTCGCTGAGCAGCACGAGGGTCGGCACCGCGATGCCGAGCCCTTGCGCGACCCGTTCCTGCCCGGCGAACACCGCGGCGAGCCACCCGGGGTGCAGGGCGAAGCCCCGTTCGGGCCGCCAGCGCTGGTCGTAGGTCCACGACCCCTCGCCCGTGGCGGACACCGTGCGGGTGGAGAAGCCCGGATCGACCGCGGGCATCGGCGCGAGCGGGTTCCGCTTCGCTCCGAGCTTGATCACCGGCGTGACGATCGCCCGGCCGAGTGCACTCGCCTGGAACTCGAGCCACGGGCTGTTCAGCACGAGGCCGTCGACGAGGTCGGGGTGCCGCGCGGCCCAGAGCGCCAGGGTCAGTCCGCCGGTGGAGTGCCCCATGGGGACGAGTCGTCGGCGCGGACCGCCGTGGTGCTCGGCGGCGATCGCGTCGAGGGCGGCGCCGATGTCCTCGTCGTACACGGCCAGGTCGTCGACGAACCCGGGCGTCTGGTGCGGGCGGAGGCTCCGGCCGTACTTCCGCAGGTCGAGGGCGTGGAAGCGCGCCCCGAGCCGCTCGAGGTGCTCCGCCAGCTCCACCTGGAAGAAGTAGTCGGACCAGCCGTGCACGTACAGCACGTCCACGCCGTGCAGGGGGCCGCGGGCGTGCAGCAGCAGGTCGTTCGGTGACCGCCGGCGCCGGACCAGGGTCGCGACGACCGGTCCCTCACCGTCCTCGCCGAGCGGGAGCTCGAGGCGCTCGAACGCGGCCCCCAGCACGTCCTCGTGCCACCGTCCGGTCCCCATCCCCCGAGGGTACCGACGAGCACACGGTCACGACGCGGTCACGGTCGGGTCACGGGACGATGACGGCGGGAGCCCCTGCGGTAACGATCCGTACCGATTCGGTCCTTTCCCAGCGGTCGTGCCGGTTCTGCCCGGGGAACCCCGGGCAGACGTCCGAACAGCATTGGGAGGGTCACCCGATGCCTCCGGACGACGGGGGCGGGACGACGAGGGGGAGACATGGCGATGCGACGTGCGACCGGGGCAGCCCTGGGCTTCGTGGGCGGCAGCGTGCTGGCGGGGCTGCTGGTCGGGGTCGGGGTGACACCGGTGCTCGCGGTGGCCGGCGTGGGGACGACCTCGGCGATCGACCTGTTCGACTCGATGCCGGAGTACATCGAGATCGGCGACCTGCCCGAGCGCAACGAGATCTGGGCGAACCAGGGCGGACAGCCCGTGCACCTGGTCGACGTGTGGGACCAGAACCGCCAGGAGCTGTCGCTCGACCAGATCAGCGACACCCTCGAGCACGCCGCGATCGACGGCGAGGACAAGCGCTTCCGCGAGACGGGCGGTGTCGACCCGACGAGCCTGGTGCGGTCGGTCGCGAGCGTCATCGCCTCCGGCGGGCAGGGCGGGTCCGGTGGCTCGACCATCACGATGCAGCTCGTGCGGAACATCAAGATGCAGCAGGCGAGCGAACTGCCGACCGCCGAGGAGCGCGAGGCCGGCTACCGCGAGGCGACGAAGAAGAGCCCGGAGCGCAAGCTCGCCGAGGTGAAGCTGGCGATCGGACTCGCGAAGGAGTACTCGAAGGACGAGATCCTCGCCGCCTACCTGAACATCGCGTACTTCGGCGACCAGACCTACGGTGTGCAGGCAGCCTCGCAGCGGTACTACGGCAAGGACGCCTCCGACCTGACCCCGGCCGAGGCCGCGTCGCTGATCGCCATCGTGCAGTGGCCCGAGCGCCGCGACCTGTCGACGCCCGAGCACCACGACGACAACCAGGCGCGGCGGGACGTCATCCTCCGCTCGATGCACGAGCAGGGGCACCTGGGCGACGCGGACCTCGCGACGGCGCTCGCGTCCCGTCCGGCCGACTACGTCCGCCTCACGGCGCCGCAGCAGGGGTGCGAGTCGGCGGTGCGCGGCGCGGAGTTCTTCTGCGCGTACGCCGAACAGGTGGCGAAGGAGCTGCCGCAGCTCGGCGCCGACCCCGGTGCCCGCGCCGCCGCGTGGCGCACGGGCGGGTACCGGGTGCAGACCACCCTCGACCTCGACCTCAACACCCAGCAGAAGGACCTGCTCGCCCTGCACGACCCGGCGGCCGACAGCCGGCTCGCCCTCGGTGCGACGCTCGACACCGTCGAGGCGGGCACCGGTCGCGTGCTGACGATGGCGCAGAACAAGGACTTCGACCGGTCGGCCGACGCCCCGGCGACGGCGACCTCGCTCAACTACGCCACCGACGAGTCGAACGGCGGCTCGAAGGGGTTCCAGGTCGGCTCGACCTACAAGATGTTCACGCTGCTGCAGTGGCTCGAGTCCGGCCGGAGCCCCGACACGGTGGTGGACGGGACGCGGAAGGCTCGCGCCACGTGGACGCAGTGCGGGCAGCGGGTCACGCTGGACACCCCGTACGACCCGAAGAACGACTCGCCGGGGCAGACCGGGCCGTACTCGGTCCGCGCGGCGACGGCCCAGTCGGTGAACGCGGCCTACGCGGACATGGCGTCGCAGCTCGATCTCTGCGACATCCGGGACACCGCCGCGCGACTGGGCGTCCACCCGGCGACGGGTGGGGAGCTGCCGGCGAACCCGGCGGCGATCCTCGGGACGACGAGCATCGCACCGCTGACGATGGCGGCCGCCTACGCCGGGATCGCGAACGGCGGCGTGTACTGCGCCCCGGTCGTCGTCGACCAGGTCACCGGGCCGGACGGGACGGCCCTCGGTGGGCAGCCGCGGTCCTGCACGCAGGCGGTGTCGGCGTCGGTCGCGGCCGAGGCGTTCGCGGTGATGCAGGGTGCGTTCCGCGGCGGCACGGCGTCGGGTGGGCAGACCCTCGACGGGGCGACGCTGTTCGGCAAGACGGGCACGACCGACGCGGCGGACCAGATCTGGCTCGTCGGCGGGACCTCGCGGGCGGTGACCGCGTACTGGCAGGGCAACACCGACGGCGGGAAGACGAACCTGCGGTACGTGGGGAGCGGCCAGGGCGGCACCTACGCCGGGTCCCGGGCGGACGTGTGGCGGCAGGCACAGACGGCGGTGAACGCGGCGCTGCCCGCCGGCTGATCGTCCGCTGCGGAGCGACCCCGTGACGGACGGAAGGCGCGGTGCCAGCCGGCACCGCGCCTTCCGTCCGCACGTGGGTCGCTACGAGACCTTCTTGCTGTTCTCGAGCCAGCCCGCGAGCTTCGTCATGTAGTCCGCCTGCGACGCGTAGTCGAGCGCCGGGAAGGTCCAGCTGTGGACCTGGCCCGCCTCGAGCGCGGCGTTGTCGGCGAAGGTCGGCTGCTTCTCGAGGTCCGCGACCTGGTAGCCCTGCTGCGACAGCAGGAGCACGTCACCGGTGATCTGCCCCGCGTTCTCCCACGAGTAGACGCCCCAGTAGAAGCCCTTCGGCTTCGGGTCCACGAAGTCGACACCGAACGACGAGTACATCTGCAGGCTCGGTTCGTCGGTCGGGCGGGTGACGTACGCGCCGGAGCCGTCGGCGAACATCGACACGACGGAGACGTCGCTCGACTTCGCGGCCTGCTCGAGCTCGTCCTCGGCCGCGTCGAAGCGGTCCTCGGCGGCCTGGACCTTCGCCTCGGGGGCGCCGAGCGACTCGGCCAGGTCGGCGATGGTCTCGATGACGTCCTCGCCCTTGCCGCCCCACTTCACCTGGACGACGGGTGCGATCGCCTCGACCTGCTGCTGCTGCTCCTTGTCCTTGAAGCCGTAGCCGGGCTGGGTCGTGTCGAGCGTGCCCTGCTCGTCCTTCGGGTACACCGACGTGACGACGAGGTCGGGCTTCAGGGCCGCGAGCTCCTCGAGGTCGATGTCGCCGTACGCCTCGCCGAGCTGGGTGATGCCGTCGGTGTCGAGGTCGGCGAACCGCTTGTCCTTCGCCATCGTCAGCTGACCGAAGGTGCCGACCGGGCGCAGCCCGTACTCGATGAACGAGATGGCGACGTCGTTGAGGACGACGACGCGCTTCGGGGTGCTGTCGGTCTTCACGGTCGCGCCGGTGGCGTCCTCGTACGACCAGGGACCGGAGGCGGCCGAGCCCGTGCCCGCGGTGTCGCCGGAGCCGGCTTCGTCGTTCGCACCGGAGCAGCCGGTGAGGAGGAGGGCCGAGACGGCCACGGAGGTCACGAGGGCGGCGCGCAGGGAGCCGCGGCGGGGGATCTTCACGTTAGGAGAGCCTAACCTAACTCTGAGAGACCCGCCAGCATCGGACGCGAACACGGACCCGGACCGGCGGCGGTCAGGCGCGTGGTGCCCCGTGCTCGTCCGCCTCGTGCTCGTCCGCTTCGGGCACGATCATCGGCGCGCCGGTGACCGGGTCCGGCACGACGCGGGCGTGCAGCCCGAAGGCGGTCTGCAGCACGGCGGGTGTCAGGACGTCCTGCGGCGTGCCGTCGGCGACGACACCGCCGTCGTGCAGCACGACGAGCCGGTCCGAGTACCGCGCCGCGAGCGTCAGGTCGTGCAGCACCATCACGACGGTCGACCCCTGCTCGCGGTTCAGGCGCCGCACGAGCCGGAGCACGTCGAGCTGGTGCGCGAGGTCGAGGTACGTCGTCGGTTCGTCGAGCAGCAGCGTCTCCGCCTGCTGCGCCACCACGAGCGCGATCCAGGCGCGCTGCCGCTGGCCGCCGGACAGGCTCGCGACGTCGCGGTGCGCGACGTCGGTCAGTCCGGTCGCCGCGATGGCCTGCTCGGCGACGTCGGCGTCGTCGGCCGTCCACGGCTTCGCCCACGACTGGTGCGGGTTCCGTCCGCGCATCACGAGGTCGAGGACACTCGTGCCGGCGGGAGCCACCGGCGTCTGCGGCAGGATCGCGAGCCGCCGGGCGACGGCGCGGTTCGGCTCCCGGCGGATCGGGGAGCCGTCCAGCAGCACCTCGCCCGACTGTGGCTTCAGCACGCGACCGAACGCCTTGAGGAGCGTCGACTTCCCGCACCCGTTCGCGCCGAGGAACGTCGTCACCGTCCCGCGCTCGATCCGCAGGTCCAGGTCGCGGAGGACGGGGTCGCGGTCGTAGCCGACGGAGAGTCCGCGGGCCTCGAGGACGGGAGGCACGGTGCCGGTCGAGGCGCCGCCCGCGCTCCGGTGGGCGGTCGCGTCCGGTGCGCCCGTGGTCCGGGTGTCGGTCGTGGTGGCGGTCATCGGGACATCTCCTTGCGGTGGCGGACGAGGAGCCAGATCAGGTACGGGGCCCCGACGACGGTGGTCACGATGCCGACGGGCACCTGCCACGGGAAGGCGGAGCGCGCGAGCAGGTCGGCGCCGAGGACGAGGACCGTCCCGAGCGCCCCCGCGAGCAGCAGTGGCGGACGGTTCGTCCCGGCCAGCCGCAGGGCCACCTGGGGGACGACGAACGCGACGAAGCCGATCGGTCCGGCGGCGGCGACGGCGGCGGCGGTGAGGACGACCGCGAGGGCGAGGACGAGCAGCCGGTGGCGCTGCACGCCGAGTCCGACGCCGGTCGCGACCTCGTCGCCGAGCTGCCCGATGCCGAGCGCGGCGCTGGTGGCGAGGGCGATCGGGACGCAGACCGCTGCGACGAGCAGGAGCGGCCAGACCGTCGTCCACGAGGTGCTCGACAGGCTGCCGACGAGCCACTGCGACGCCGCCGTGGCGACGGTGATCTTCGCGCGGACGAGCAGGTAGCTGGTCACGGCGTCGAGCGTCGCGCTCACCCCGATGCCGACGAGCACCAAGCGGTAGCTCTGCACGCCGCCTCGCCAGCCGAGGCCGTACACGGCTGCCGCGGCGACGAGTGCGCCGATCGTCGCCGCCACCGGGATGCCGCCGCTCAGGACGATCGCCGACACCGAGTAGGTGCCACCGCCGAGCACGATCGCGGCGACCGCGCCGACGCTCGCTCCCGAGGTCACACCGATGATGTCCGGCGTGCCGAGCGGGTTCCGGGTCACCGTCTGGGTCAGCGCGCCGGCCGTCCCGAGCACCAGGCCGACCAGGGCGCCGGTGAGCACGCGGGGGAGTCGGAGCGTGGTGACGATGAAGCCCTCGGGGCCGTCCTCGGCGCCGAGCAGTGCGCGGACGACGGTGCCCGGCGCGATGAACGTGCTGCCGACCGCAACGCCGAGCACCACGAGGGCCAGGGCGACGGCGAGCGAGCCGACCGTCCAGCCGAGCACCCGCGGACGCCAGGCGAGTCCGACCGGGCCGACCCGGACACCACGGCGACCGGCGGGCGGACGGCCCGTGCCGGTCGTCACCGCCCGCTCGGCCTCGAGCCGTCCGTCCGTGGCGGCGCTCACAGGGACACCAGCGATCGGCGACGGGCGACGGCGACGAAGACCGGACCGCCGAGCACGGCGAGCACGATGCCGACCTCGACCTCGGAGAACCCGCCGACCAGTCGGCCCACCACGTCGGCGACGAGCACGAGCGCGGCGCCGACGAGTGCCGACACGGGGAGCGTCCAGCGGTGCCCGGTCCCGACCAGGGCGCGGGCGACGTGCGGCACCGTGAGGCCGACGAAGCCGATCGGTCCGGCGGCGGCGGTGGCACCGGCCGCCAGGAGCGTGATGCCGCCGAGCCCGACGAGCCGGGCGACGAGCACGTTCTCGCCGAGGCCCTTCGCCAGCTCGGCGCCGAGCCCCAGGGCGTCGAGGGCGCGGGTGTTCCAGACCGCGAGCACGGCGCCGACGAGCAGGAACGGCGCCGCGGCCACGAGCACGTCGAGCTGCCGGGAGGCGAGCGACCCGACCACCCACAGGCGGTAGGCATCGAGGGAGTCCTGGTCGGTCAGGACGATGAACGACGTGATCGCCCCGAGCAGGGCGGAGACGGCGGCCCCGGCCAGGGCGAGGGGCACGGGGCTCGCGGTGCCGCTGCCGGCGACGGTCACCGAGAACACGACGACGCTCGCGACGACGGCCCCGACGAGGGCGAACCAGACGGTGGCCCCGGTGCTCGTCACCCCGAAGACGTACACGCCGAGCACGACCGCGAGCCCGGCACCCGAGGAGACCCCGAACAGCCCGGGGTCGGCGAGCGGGTTCCGGGTGTGGCCCTGCATGAGGAGCCCGGCGATGCCGAGCGCTGCGCCGACGGCGGCACCGATCAGGGTGCGCGGGATGCGGGAACCCCAGACGACGGCCTCGGCGGTGCTCGACCCGCTGCGCGTCAGCCCCGCGAGCACCTGGTCGACGCCGAGCCGGTTGCTCCCGAGGAGCATGCTCGCGACCGCGGCGACGACGAGCGCGACGACCAGGGCCACGACCACCAGCAGCCGACGACGGACGGCCCGGCGGTGCACGCCGTCGGCACGCGGCGGGACCTCGCTCCGGGCAGCCCGGTCGGGCGTCAGGACGGTTTCGGGGGATGGCACGCAGGCCAGCTTAGGGTAGCCTTCCCTTCATGGCGAAGATCCCGCGGCTCATGCCCGAGGCACCCCGGCTCTTCCGTGCTCGGGTGCTCCGCTCCGTCCGGCACACCCCGTCGGTGCAGCGGGTCACCGTGACGGGCGACGACCTGCACGAGTTCCCGTTCCTCGGGTTCGACCACTGGTTCCGCCTGTTCGTGCCGCGCCCCGACCAGGACGCCTTCCGGATGCCCGACCTGGACGGTCGTCGCTGGTGGCCGTCGTTCCTCGCCATCCCCGAGGACGTCCGTCCCCACTGCGCGAACTACACGGTCGCGGCCTTCCGTCCCGAGGTCGGCGAGCTCGACGTCGACTTCGTCGTGCACTGCGACGCCGACGGCGAGCCCGAGGGCCGCGCGGCGATCTGGGCCTGCGGTGCCCGTCCCGGTGACGAGCTCGCGATGCTCGACCAGGGCTGCATCTTCGACTGCCCGGACGACGCCGGCGAGGTCGTCGTCGCCGCCGAGGAGACCGGCCTGCCCGCCGTGGTCGGCATCGCGGCGTCGCTGCCGCGCGACGCCGTCGGCCGCATCATCCAGGAGGTCCCGACCGCTGCCGACGTCCGCGTGCTCGACGCCCCGGTCGGCGTCACGGTGACGTGGATCGTCCGGGCGGACACCGAGCACGACGTCCCCGGACGCGCGGCGCTCGCCGAACTGCAGCGGTACGTGCCCGCCGACGACCGTGGGTACGCCTTCGTGGTCGGGGAGTCGCGGCTCGCGACCGAGGGCCGGCGACACCTGCACCGTGCCGGTCTGCCGAAGACCCGGATCACCTTCTCCGGCTTCTGGAAGCACGACGCGCGCCAGGTCGTCCCCGCCTGACCGTCTCCGCGTAGCGTGCGGGCATGAGCAGTCGACTGAGTGAACTCGTGCTGAACTGCCGCGACCCCGAGGCGTTGTCGCGCTTCTGGTGCGCGGTCCTGGACTACGTCGAACTCGGGAAGGACGACGACGGCATCGAGATCGGGCCCGCATCGGGCTTCGGCGGCGCGACCCCGACGATCATCCTCAACCGGGTCGAGCACGCGCCGACCCAGACCCTGCGGCTCCACCTCGACCTCTCGCCGGTCGATCGCGACCAGGAGGCCGAACTCGAGCGGCTGCTCGCGCTCGGTGCCCGACCCGCCGACGTCGGGCAGACCGGCGAGGAGTCCTGGCACGTGCTGCAGGACCCCGAGGGGAACGAGTTCTGCCTGCTGCGGACGCGGCTCGACCCGCTCTGACCTGCGCCCCCACACGACGGAACGACCCATCGCGCGTGCAGTAGGAAGCGGGTCCGCGCGTGGCAGGTCGTTCCTTCTGGCCTCCCTTGCGCGGAAGCGTCACCCAAGCGCGGAAGCGTCACCCGAGCGCGGAAGCGTCACCGGTGTGCGGAAGGGTCGCTGCGCCCGGTCCGACCAGGCGCACGACGGACGGGAGGCACGGTGCCAGCTGGCACCGTGCCTCCCGTCCGTCGACGCGGAGCGTCTAGCCCTTGAGGCCCGAGCCCGTCACGCCCTCCACGATCTGCCGCTGGAAGACCAGGTAGAGGATGATCAGCGGCAGCGCCGCCAGGATCGCGCCGGCCTGGATGTCGGCGTAGCGCTGCCCGAAGCTGCCCTGCACCGTGGCGAGCCCGACCGGGATCGTCATGAGGTCCGGGTTCGACAGGACGAACAGCGGCAGGAGCAGGTTGTTCCACACCCCGACGAAGGTCAGGATCGCGACCGCGGCGATCACCGGACGGGACAGCGGCATGATCACCGACCAGTAGATCTTCCACATGCCCGCACCGTCGATGCGCGCCGCCTCCTCGAGCTCCTTCGGGATGCCGTCGAAGAACTGCTTGAAGATGAAGACCGCGATCACGGCCGGCACCTGCGGGAAGATCACCGACCAGTACGTGTTGAGCAGGTTGACCGCGTTGAGCTCCTGGAAGATCGGGATGATCAGGACCTGCGTCGGGATCATGATGCCCAGGATGATGAGCAGGAACGCGACGTTCCGGCCGCGGAACGCCAGACGGGACAGCGCGAAGGCCGCCATCGAGGCGAACAGCACCGTCAGCGCCGTGGTGACGAGGCTCGTCACGCCGCTGGCGAGGTACCAGTTCCAGATGTCGCCGGACCGGAACAGCGACGCGTAGGAGTGCAGCGTCGGGTTCCAGTTCGACAGGATCGCGTTCGCGCCCAGGGCCGCGACCCCGTTGTCGGACAGTGACGTCTTCAGGGCGAACAGGCTCGGGATGAGCCAGATGATCGCGAACACCGTCAGGATGATCGCGGCGGCGGTGTTGAAGCCCTTGCCGGAGACGCCGATCTTCGCCGCGTTCGCGGGAGCGGCTGCCGAGACGCCGGACCGCAGCTTCCGCGGACGCGACGTGGTGATGCTCTCGGTGGCGGTCATGTCAGGCCCCGATCTCTCGCTTGGCGGCAGCGCGCTCGACGAGCTGCCGGATGACCGCGATCGCGACGATCACGATGAACAGGAGCACCGACGCGGCGGACGCGGCGCCGAGACGGTTGTCGGTGAAGCCGACGCCGGTGATGAGCTGCAGCGAGACCTGGGTCGAGATGCCCGGGCCGCCGTTCGTCATCAGGTACACCTGGTCGAAGATCTTCAGGCTCGCGATGATCTGCAGCAGGATGACCAGCGTCGTCGTGCGGCCGAGCAGCGGCAGCGTGATCGACTTGATCTGCTGCCAGCTGGACGCACCGTCGACCGCGGCGGCCTCGTACAGCTCGCGGGGGATCTCCTGCAGGCCGGCCAGGTACAGCACGAAGTTGAAGCCGAGGGTCCACCACACGGTGGCGATCGCGACGCCGATCATGGCCGTGTTCGGGCTCGCGAGCACACCCGCACCCGGGGTCAGGCCGATCGCCTGCTGGATCGAGGCGAAGAGGCCCGTCGCCGGGGTGAAGATGAACACCCAGATGAGCGAGATCGTCGCCGACGGCAGGATGAACGGCAGGAAGAACGCCAGGCGGAAGAACCACTGCCCGCGGTTCATCCGGTTCGTCAGCACGGCGAAGACGAAGGCCAGGATCACCAGCGGCGGCGTCGTGTAGAGCGTGAACTGCAGGGTGTGCCAGAGCGACGACCAGAAGTCGGCGCGACCGAGCATCTCGGCGTAGTTCGCGAAGCCCGCGAAGCTGCCGAGTCCGGTGCGGACGGTCGAGGTGTTGAAGAAGCTCGTGACGATCATCCAGACCGTCGGACCGAGCAGGAAGGCCAGGTAGAACAGGCCGAAGGGCGCGAGGAAGAGCCAGCCGGTGCGGCCCTGTCCCCGGTTGGTGGAGTTCACGCGGGGGCGCGTGCCACGGGTGACCGCGGCGGCGTCCGTGGGTCGGGTGAGAACTGGTGCAGCGGTCACGTCATCGTGCCTTTCGCGCGGTGTTCACGTCGGTCGTCGGGGAGGCCTGCCCGGTCACAGCGGGCTCGGGGTGTTGAGGTAGGTGGCGAGCTGGTCCTTGATGGCCGAGAGCGCCTGGGCGGGCGAGCTGCTGCCCTGCTGCACCAGTGCGAGCTGGGCGCCGACGGTGTTCTCGAAGGTCGAGCCCGATCCGCCGTACCAGGCGGGATCGTCGAAGACGGCGGACTCGGCTGCCGATGCGTAGTTGGACTGCGGCTTCAGGTCCTTGAACGCGGTGCTGTCGAACGTGGGCATGTACGCGGGGACGTGCCCGCCCTCGGCCCAGGTCAGGCTCTGCTCGAGCATCTGCTTGATGAAGAGCATGTGCGCCTTGCGCTGCTCGGGCGTCCGGTCCTTCCGCGGCAGGATGAACGTGTGCGAGTCGGCCTGCGTCGCCGGCTCGTCGAACAGCTGCGGGACGGGGACCATGCCGAACTTCAGCCCCTTGATGGACTGCGCGGTGCTGATCTCCCACTCGCCCTGCATGAAGAAGCCAGCCTTGCCCGTGAACATCAGCGTCTGGGCGGTGGCGTAGTCGAGCCCCTTGTTCAGCCAGCCCTCCTTCACCCACTTCTGGGTCATGTCGGTGACCTTCGTGTACGCGTCCTCGTTGACGGTGAGCTTCGCGCCCCCGTCGCTGATGAACGGCGTCGCGCCGTCGATCTGGTTGTACATCGACCAGAAGAAGCGCCACGGGGTCGCGACCTCGCTGACGTTCGCGACGTTGAGCGCGGTGCCGCCGGTGACCTTCGCGACGGCGGCCAGCGCGGCCTCGAAGTTCTCGAGCCCGTTGAGGTCCTTCAGGTTGCCGTCGGAGTCGATGAGCCCGGCCTTCTGGCACACGTCAACGTTGTAGAAGAGCACGAAGGGGTGCGTGTCGAGCGGCACGCAGATGTTCTTGCCGTCGGTCTTCTGCGCGGTCCAGGCCTTCTGGTTGAAGTCGCTGGCGCTCAGGCCGACGCTCGCCAGGTCGTCCTCGGTGATCGGGTCGAGCAGCCCGCCGTCCCAGAGCGGCTTCGCACGGGTCAGGTGAGCGATCGCGACGTCCGGCGGCTTGTTCCCGACGGTGGCCAGTGTGACCTTCGAGTAGTACGGGTTGCCCCAGGCGAACGTCGTCGCCTGCAGCGAGGACGGCCCGCCGTGCTGCTTCGCGTAGCCGGCCTCCATCGTCTGCATGCGGACACCGTCGCCACCGCCGAAGAGGTTCCAGAAGACGAGGGTCTCGGGGTTCAGCGGGGCACCGGCGACGCCGGCGGCCAGCGGGCTCGAGCACGCGGCGAGGGGGAGGACCGCGGCGCCGGCGGCTGCACCGGCGAGCAGGGTCCTGCGGGTGAAGGCACCGCCGCGGGACTGCGGGGTGGGTACGGCTGGTCGGATCGGCATGGCATCACTCCATCGGGACGGGCCGAGCGGAGCGGTCGTTGCTCCGTGAGCGCTCACAGTAGCGGCAGGTCCGGGGGTGCGCCACCCCTTTCGTGAAGGTCACGACCGGGGCGCGTCCCCGCTTCCCCATCCGCCCGGAACCCGCTAGCGTTCATGGGGACGTGAGCGCTCACTTTCGTTCCGGGCCGATCACGTCGCACCACGAGCCCCCACGCTGATCAAAGGAGATCCATGCCTCGCACACACCTCGTCCTCGACGCCGCGTTCACCGTGGGGCCGGTGCGCCGTCGCCTGTTCGGTGGGTTCGTCGAGCACCTCGGGCGCCACGTCTACGACGGCATCCACGAGCCGGCACACGAGACCGCCGACGAGCACGGCTTCCGCAAGGACGTCATCGACCTCGTCAAGGAGCTGAACGTCTCCGCCATCCGCTACCCCGGTGGCAACTTCGTCTCCGGCTACAAGTGGGAGGACGGCGTCGGGCCCGTCGAGCAGCGCCCCCGTCGCCTCGACCTCGCCTGGCACTCGACCGAGACCAACGAGGTCGGCCTGCACGAGTTCCAGCACTGGCTCGACGCGGTCGACTCCGAGCTCATGCTCGCCGTGAACCTCGGCACCCGCGGCACGCAGGAGGCCATCGAGCTCCTCGAGTACGCGAACATCGACGCCGGCACCGCGCTCAGCGAGTACCGCCGCTCGAACGGCCGCCAGGAGCCCTTCGCGATCAAGATGTGGTGCCTCGGCAACGAGATGGACGGCCCGTGGCAGCTCGGCCACAAGAACGCCGAGGACTACGGCAAGCTCGCCGCCATGACCGCGAAGGCCATGCGACAGATCCAGCCCGACCTCGAGCTGGTCGCCTGCGGTTCGTCCGGCGCCTCGATGCCGACGTTCGGCGAGTGGGAGCGCACGGTCCTCGAGCACACCTACGACGACGTCGACTACATCTCGGCGCACGCCTACTACGAGGAGGACGGCGACATGTCGACGTTCCTCGCCTCGGGCGTCAACATGGACCACTTCATCGACACCGTCACCACCGCGGCGGACCACGTCAAGGCGCACAAGAAGTCGGACAAGCGCATCGACATCTCGTTCGACGAGTGGAACGTCTGGTCGATCAGCAAGTGGAACGAGCAGCAGAAGACCTTCGAGCTGCAGGACTGGCCGGTCGCGCCGCGCCTGCTCGAGGACGTCTACACCGTCGCGGACGCCGTCGTCGTCGGTGGGCTCCTCATCTCGCTGCTCCGGCACGCCGACCGCGTCGCGTCGGCGAGCCTCGCGCAGCTCGTGAACGTCATCGGCCCGATCATGACCGAGCCCGGTGGCCCGGCCTGGCGCCAGACGACGTTCTTCCCGTTCTCGCTCACCTCGAAGCTCGCGAACGGCACGTCGCTGCAGGTCAAGGCCTCGGGTGACACGGTCGACGGCGGCAAGTACGGCGAGGTCCCCGTCGTCGACTCCGCCGCGACGGTCGAGGACGGCAGGGCAGCGGTCTTCCTGGTGAACCGTCACCAGACCGAGTCGACGACCGTCACGATCGACCTGGCCGGCATCGGCGCCGACGGTGACGTCCGCGCCGAGGGCATCTGGGACGACGACGTGCACGCCGTGAACGACCTCGAGGGCCGTGAGCGCGTCGGACTCCGCACGAACGAGACCGTCCGTCGCGAGGGCGACACGATCACGATCGAGCTGCCCCCGGTCTCCTGGACCGCGGTGTCGATCGGCTGACCCGACCGCCGACCACGTCGGCGCACGAACGCCTCGGCGAGCGCTCCGGTGAGCGTCGAGTGAGCACGGAGGGCACCGGCCCGCGCGAGCGGACCGGTGCCCTTCGCTCGTGCCGGAGCGGGCCGGCGCGGGCCGGAGCGTGCCGGCGCGGGCCGGACGGGAGGCGCGGTGCGGTACCGCCACGGACCTCCCGACCCGGGACGTGCCGGACGGGAGGCGCGGTGCGGTCCGGCCGCGAGCCTCCCGTCCGCCGCTCGGTCAGTCCGCGGACGGCCGCATGTCGTAGGTGACCCACGGGGTCGCCGCGGCGACGCGGTCGTAGACCGCCCGCGCGGTCGCGTTGTCCTCGGCGGTGATCCAGCGGACGACGCTCGCGCCCTCGGCAGCGGCGGTGGCCGCCGCCTCGTGCAGCAGTGCCGTCGCGACGCCGCGCCCCCGGGCGTCGGGAGCCGTGAACAGGTCGTCGAGGTACAGGCCGGTCGTCGCCGATGACGGGCGGGCGAACCGCCGGAGGTCGGCGAGCCCGAGCAGGTGGCCGTCGGCGTCCTCGGCGACCAGGCCGGTGAGCCCGTGTGCACCCGTCGACACCCACCGCCAGGTGGTCCGGACGGCCTCGGTGTCCTCCGGCAGTCGGTAGAACGCGCGGTAGCCGGCGTACAGGGCCTGCCACGCCGCGGCGTCCGTCGACCGCACCGGACGGATGCGCACGACCGCGGCCCGCGCTCGACACCTGATGTCCACGATCACGGCGGTCTTCGCGTCGGCGTAGGCGTTCGTGTCGTCCCACGACCGCTCCATCAGCGCACGCTTGGTGTCCTCGTACCGCTGCCGGTCGGTGTCGTCGCGGCGGAGCTGGTCGCGGAGCAGCAGGTAGTCGTCGAGCTCGGCAGCGCCGTGCTCGTACACGTGCACGTGCGCGTCGCGCTCGGGCGTGCGGACGAGGCGGTGCCCGGGCTCGCGTACCCGGAGCTCGTAGCCGGCGCCGAGCAGCGGGGTGAGGTACGCGGCCTCGTCGGTGACGTCCGGCACGGCGACCGCGACGTCGACGATCGGCTTCGCGGCGAGTCCCGGCACGGACGTCGAGCCGATGTGCTCGATCGTGACGTGCTGGCCGTCCAGGGCGTGGGCGATCCGTGCGCGGTGCTCCTCGTAGCGGGCGGACCAGGCGGGATCGTGGTCCCGGAGCCCGACGGTCAGCGGTTCGGGGCCGCCGACGATGTCCACCTCGGTGACGTCGGGGTGCGCGTGCGCACCCGTGCGGATCCAGTGGTGGAGCAGGGTGTGCCCGTCCGGGTCGACCACGCTGCGCTCGTACCGGCCGCCGGCGTGCTCGATGACCCGGCGGGACGCGGGGTTCGTCGCGTCACACGTCAGCATGACCTCGGGCAGCCCGCGCTCGGCTGCCGCGCGGACGACCTCGGCGAGGGCCGCGGACGCCAGGCCCCGGCCCCGGGCGGAGGGCCGGACGCCGTACCCGACGTGCCCGCCGTACGAGCGGAGGAAGTCGTTGAGCTCGTGCCGCAGCGCGATGCTGCCGAGGTACTCGTCACCCTCGACGATCCAGCGGTAGGTGCACGTCACGTGGTCGGGGCTGGCCGGGGTCGTCTCCTCGGCCAGGAGCTGGTCGACCCACTGCTCGAAGCCCGCTCGGTCCTGCAGCGCCGCGGCGTCCCGGATCCCGGCGCCGTCCTGGTGGGCACCGTCCCACTCCTGCAGGGCGCGGCGGAAGGACGGGTGGTACTCGGGGGAGGGGGCGACGAGTTCCATCCCGAGATCCTAGGGGTGCTCACGTCAGCGGTAGCGGTAGAACCCCTCACCCGACTCGACGCCGTACTTGCCCTGGTCGAGGTACTCCGACTGCAGGTACGCCGCCCAGGCCTGCGCGCCGGGCTCGGGGGACGCGCTCGCGACCGCGTGCGCGGTGCGGAGCCCGATGACGTCGTACATGCGGAACGGCCCGACCGGGCTGCCGGTCCCGATCTGCCACGTGGTGTCGATCGTGGCGGGGTCGGCCACCCCGCGGAGCACCAGGCCCGCGGCGGCGTCGAGGAGCGGCACGAGCAGGGAGTTGAGCACGTAGCCCGGCTGCTCCTTGTGCAGGCGGATCGGGACCATGCCGATCTCCTCGGCGAACGTCGCGACGCGCTCGAACACCTCGGGGTCGGTCTGCTCGGTCCCCATCACCTCGGCGGTGTTCTGCCGCCAGACGTGGTTGGCGAAGTGCAGCGCGAGGAAGCGGTCCGGGCGGCCGGTCGCGTCTGCGATCGCGCTCGGCAGCAGGGTCGACGAGTTCGTCGCGAAGACGGTCTCCGCCGACGCCACCTCGGCGAGCCGGCCGTAGACCTCGCGCTTGGTCTCGAGTCGCTCGGGGACCGCCTCGACGACGAGCTCGGCCCCACCGACGGCCCGGGCGAGGTCGGTGTCGAAGGTGATCCGCGCGACGGCGGCGTCGGCGTCCGGTCGGGCGTCCTGCCCGACGTCGCCGAGGTACTGCTCGACGATGCCCGCGAGTCGCTCACGACCGGCGGCGACCGCGTCCTCGCTGATGTCGTACACGACGACGGGGATGCCGTGTCGGGCGGTCTGGAGGGCGATCTGGGTGCCGAGGACGCCGGCGCCGAGCACGGTGACGGAGCTGAAGGTGGTCATGCTGCCCAGTGTGCTCCCGACCCGTGGGAGTGCGCGGGCGAGCGCCTGACCCGCCGCGGGCGCCTAGGCCCGCGGCGGCGGTGCCGTGCTCGCCCGTTCGACCAGGCGCACCGGCACGAGGTCGGTCGACGTGCGGACGGGGGTGCCCTCGATCTGCGCCAGCAGCGTCGCGACCGCCCGCCGCCCGACCTCGTCGAAGGACTGGTGCACGGTGGTCAACGGCGGCCAGAACGACTCCGACTCGGGGAAGTCGTCGAAGCCGACCACGCTGAGGCTCTCCGGCACCGATCGACCGGCCTCGTGCGCCGCCCGGAGGACCCCGAGCGCGGTCTGGTCGTTCACCGCGAAGACGGCGGTGATCTCGGGCCGCGCCGCGATCTCCTGCCCGGCGCGGTGCCCGTCGGCCGTCGACCACCCTGCGGGGAGGACCCGGGGGACCCTGCGGCCCGCGTGCTCGAGCGTCTCGCGCCACGCGACGAGGCGGCGTTCCGCGGAGTACGAGGCGGCGGGCCCGGCGACGTGCCAGACGGTCTCGTGCCCGAGGTCGAGCAGGTGCTGCGTGGCGAGCCGTGCGCCCTCGGCCTGGTCGATGTCGATGGAGGGCCGGTCGGTCGTGCCCGCGGAGTCGACGACCACGAGCGGGACACCGCTCGGCAGCACGACCTCGGCGGTGTCGATGATGTGCGACTCGATGACGATCACGACGCCGTCGACCGCCTGCTCGTGCAGCCGGGAGAGCGCGGTGCGGACGCCCTCGCCGGTGCGCGACGCCATGGGAAGCAGGGTGATGGTGAAGTCCGCGGCGGCCGCAGCAGCCGAGATGGCCTCGAGCGTGCGCATGTTGCCGAACGACGCGAGCGTGAACATGATCACGCCGATGGTCCGGAAGCGCCCGGACCGCAGCGCACGCGCCGCACGGTTCGGCCGGTAGCCGAGGTCGTCCATGGCGCGCTGGACCCGGTCCCGGGTGTCCGGGCTGACGTTGTCGAAGCCACGGGCAACGCGCGACACGGTCTGCATCGATACGCCGGCGGCGTCGGCCACGGCGGCCAGCGACGGCGCACGGCGCGGTGCGGTCAGATCGGTCGACAACGCTGTTCCCTCCGTTCGACTTCCCCGAACGCTAGTGCATGTTGACGTTGCCATGCTACGGTGACGTCGTTCGATGTTGACGTCAACATCGACGTCCTCCGGATCCGTGCCAGCGCAGGCAGGGCACGACCCGTAGGCGCCGTCAGGTGCCCGGTCCGGAACCCGAACGCAGCAGACAAGGGAGTCACATGAGCACGCTCGCAGCGCGCCCGGCCGAGGCGGCACCGCCGGCGCGGCCGACCGCTCGCCGCCCGAAGGTCCGGGGGCGGTACACCGGCTGGCTGTTCGTCGGCCCCTTCGTCGTCGTCCTCGTGGCGATGCTCATCGTGCCGATCGGCTACGCGCTCTGGCTCAGCCTGTTCCGCGACCAGCTCATCGGTGGCAACCAGTTCGTGTGGTTCGCCAACTACGTGCAGCTGTTCCAGGACGCCCAGTTCTGGGAGGGCCTCGGTCGCGTCGCACTCTTCCTGGTCGTGCAGGTCCCGATCATGCTCGGCCTCGCGCTCGTGGCGGCCCTCGCGCTCGACAGTGCACGGCTCTGGGGTACCGGGTTCTTCCGCATCGCCGTGTTCCTGCCGTACGCCGTGCCCGGCGTGGTCGCCGCCCTCATCTGGGGCTTCATCTACGGCAACCAGTTCGGTCTCACCGGCGCCGCGAACAGCGCGCTCGGCATCGACCTGCTCCAGCCGTTCAGCCCGACCTGGGTCCTCACGTCGATCGGCAACGTGGTCACGTGGGAGTTCCTCGGCTACAACATGCTGATCTTCTACGCCGCCCTGCGCGTCGTGCCCGGTGAGCTCTACGAGGCTGCCGAGCTCGACGGCGCCGGCCCGCTGCGCACCGTCTTCTCGATCAAGCTGCCCGCCCTGCGCGGCCCGATGGTCATCGCGACGATCTTCTCGATCATCGGCAGCTTCCAGCTCTTCAACGAGCCGAACCTGCTGAAGACGCTCGCGCCGAACGTCATCGGCAGCGCCTTCACCCCGAACATGTACGCCTACTCGCTGTCCTTCAGCGGTCAGCAGTTCAACTACTCCGCCACCGTCGCCATCGTCATGGGTGTCATCACCGCCGTGATCGCCTACGTCGTCCAGGTCCGCGGAACCCGCCAGGAGAACCGATGAGCACCCTGCAGCAGCCCGCCGCCGGCGCGACCAGCCCGGCCACGGTCACCGAGGCGACCACCACCCAGCGCGACCCGGGGGACCGGGCGACCCGCGCCTCCCGGTCGCGCCGCGCCGGCAAGCCGGTCGACGGACGCAAGGTGAAGCGCTCCGGTCTCCTGACCGCCGTGATGGTCGTCTTCGTCGTCTACTCGTTCGCACCGCTGTTCTACCTGCTGGTGAACAGCACCAAGACCCAGGCGTCCCTGCTGTCGACGTTCGGCCTGTGGTTCGGCGGCGACTTCAACCTCTGGCAGAACATCGTCGACACCCTGACCTACAACGACGGCATCTTCCTGCAGTGGCTCGGCAACACGCTGCTGTACGTGGTCGTCGGTGCCGGTGGCGCGACCCTGCTCGCCACGGTCGCCGGCTACGGCATGGCGAAGTTCCAGTTCCCCGGCCGTCGCGCGGTCTTCGCCGTCGTCCTCGGGGCGATCGCCGTCCCCGGCACCGCCCTCGCCGTCCCGACCTTCCTGCTCTTCTCGCAGTTCGGCCTGACGAACACCCCCTGGGCGATCATCCTGCCGTCGCTCATCAGCCCGTTCGGCATGTACCTCATCTGGACCTACGCGATCGACGCGATCCCGACCGAGCTCATCGAGGCCGCCCGCATGGACGGCGCCGGCGAGTTCCGGATCTTCTTCACCATCGCGCTGAAGCTCCTCACGCCCGGTGTCGTCACCGTCCTGCTCTTCGCGGTCGTCGCCACCTGGAACAACTACTTCCTGCCGCTCATCATGCTGAGCGACCCGAAGTGGTACCCGCTCACGGTCGGCCTCAACCAGTGGAACGCCCAGGCCACCGGCTCCGGCGCGCAGCCGATCTACAACCTCGTCGTCACCGGATCGCTCCTCACGATCATCCCGATCGTGGTCGCGTTCCTCTTCCTCCAGCGCTTCTGGCAGTCCGGCCTCGCGGCCGGTTCCGTCAAGGCCTGACCCACCGGACGGGAGGCGCGCCGGCAGCCCGCCACGCGCCTCCCGACCGGGACACAGCAGCACCACCCCAGCCCCAGATCACGAAGAAGTGGAAGGCAACCCATGAACAAGCGTCTCCGGCGCGGGCTCAGCGCCCTCGCCATCGGCGTCACCGCCGCCATCGCGATGACCGCCTGCGCCTCCGGCAGCTCCGCCGGCGGCTCGGCGGACGACATCGACAAGGCCCTCAAGGACGGCGGCACGCTGACCTACTGGTCCTGGACCCCCTCGGCCAAGGACCAGGTCGCCGCGTTCGAGAAGCAGTACCCGAAGGTCAAGGTCAAGCTGGTCAACGCCGGCACCGGTGCCGACCAGTACACGAAGCTGCAGAACACGATCAAGGCCGGCTCGGGTGCTCCCGACGTCGCGCAGGTCGAGTACTACGCGCTGCCGCAGTTCGCGCTGTCCGACTCGCTCGTCGACCTGTCGTCGTACGGCTTCGGCGACCTCGAGAGCAAGTTCTCGAAGGGCACCTGGAGCAACGTCGCCATGGACGGCAAGGTCTACGGCCTGCCCCAGGACTCCGGCCCCATGGCGCTGTTCTACAACAAGAAGGTCTTCGACGAGTACGGCATCGAGGTGCCGAAGACGTGGGACGAGTACATCGCCGCAGGCAAGAAGCTGCACGAGGCGGACTCGTCGAAGTACATCGCGGCGGACTCCGGCGACGCCGGCTTCACCACGAGCATGATCGCCCAGGCCGGTGGCACCCCGTTCACGACCGACGGCGACAAGATCACCATCGACCTGCACGACGCCGGCACGCAGAAGTGGGCGAAGACCTGGGACCAGCTCGTCGAGCAGGGCCTGCTGTCGAAGACCACCGGCTGGACCGACGACTGGTACAAGCAGCTCGGCAACGGCCAGATCGCCACGATGGTCACCGGCGCCTGGATGCCCGGCAACCTGATGGCCAGCGTGCCGGACGCCGAGGGTGACTGGCGCGTCGCCCCGATGCCGACCTACGACGGCGGCCAGGCCCAGACCGCCAGCAACGGCGGCAGCTCGCAGGTCGTCATGAAGCAGTCGAAGAACCCGGCCCTCGCCGCCGGCTTCCTGAAGTGGCTGAACTCGTCGGAGGAGTCCACGAAGGTCTTCATGCAGTCCGGCGGCTTCCCGTCGACGACCGCTGACCTGAACTCGAGCTCGTTCCTGGACGAGAAGCCGGAGTACTTCGGTGGCCAGGAGATCAACAAGGTCCTCGTCGACGCCTCGAAGTCCTCGGCGAACGACTTCACCTACCTGCCGTACCAGGTCTACGCGAACAGCGTCTACGCCGACACCGTCGGGCAGTCCTACCAGAACGGCACCTCGCTCGAGGGCGGTCTGGAGGCCTGGCAGAAGGCACTCGTGAAGTACGGCAAGGACCAGGGCTTCACGGTCGAGAGCAAGTAACACCCGCGTTCCCCACACCCCGGGGCCGTGCGGACACCACGTCCGCACGGCCCCGTCGTACGAGAGAGACACACCATGCGCTTCGCCATCGGCGACTCCGACTTCCTGCTCGACGGCGAGCCGCACCGGGTCCTGTCCGGCGCGATCCACTACTTCCGCGTGCACCCGGACCTCTGGCAGGACCGGATCCGCAAGGCGAAACTGATGGGCCTCAACACCATCGAGACCTACGTCGCCTGGAACGCCCACGCGCCGCGTCCCGGTGTGTTCGACCTGACCGGCGGCCTCGACCTGGGCCGGTTCCTCGACCTGGTCGCCGCCGAGGGCATGCACGCCATCGTCCGCCCCGGGCCCTACATCTGCGCCGAGTGGTCGAACGGCGGCCTGCCCTACTGGCTCTTCGCCGACGGCACCGTCGGCGTCCGCCGGAACGAGCCGGGCTTCCTCGCCGCCGTGCAGGAGTACCTCGAGCACCTCGCGCCGGTGCTCGTTCCGCGCCAGATCGACCAGGGCGGCCCGATCGTGCTCGTGCAGGTCGAGAACGAGTACGGCGCCTACGGCTCGGACGCGTCCTACCTGCGGGCGCTCGAGGAGATGCACCGGGCCATCGGTCTGACCGTCCCGTTCACGAGCGTCGACCAGCCGATGGACTCGATGCTCGAGGACGGCTCGCTGCCCTCGCTGCACAAGACCGGCTCCTTCGGGTCCCGCTCCACGGAGCGTCTCGCGCGCCTCCGCCAGGCGCAGCCGACCGGCCCGCTCATGTGCTCGGAGTTCTGGGACGGCTGGTTCGACAGCTGGGGCGAGCACCACCACACCACCCCGGCGTCCGCGTCGGCGTCGGACCTCGACGACCTGCTCGCCGCCGGCGGCTCCGTCAACATCTACATGTTCCACGGCGGCTCGAACTTCGGCTTCACCAACGGCGCGAACGACAAGGGCGTGTACCGGCCGATCGCGACGTCGTACGACTACGACGCCCCGCTCGACGAGGCCGGTCGCCCGACGGCGAAGTTCCACGCGTTCCGCGCGGTCATCGAGCGCTACGCACCCGTCCCGCCGCTGCCCGAGTCGATGCGGGAGGGTGGGTCGGGCCGCCTTGAATCGTATGATCGTTCGAGCGGCCGGGAGGCCCGAGTAGCCCCCGCCACGGACCTCGCGGTCCGCCTGGACCGCGTCGCGTCGCTCCGCTCCCTGCTGCCCACGCTCGCCGACTGGTCGACGCACGACGAGCCGCCGACCTTCGACGCCCTCGGCGCAGCGAGCGGCTTCGTGCTGTACCGGACCGAGGTCGACCTGCCGGACGGCGGCGTCCTGACCGTCGGCACCGAGGTCCGCGACCGTGCGGTCGTCTCGGTGGACGGGGTCGTCGTCGGCGTGCTCGAGCGCGAGCACCACGACCGGGCGATCGCGCTCCCGCCGGTCACCGGCACGCTCGAACTCCTCGTCGAGGACCAGGGGCGCGTCGACTACGGCCCCCGCATCGGCGAGCCGAAGGGCCTGATCGGCGGCGTGGCCGTCGACGGTGTGCCGCTCGCCCGGTGGTCGGCGGCGCCGCTCGCGCTCGACCCGATCGCACCGGCGGCAATCGACCAGCTGGCGGCGCTGGCACCCACCGACGGTGACGTGCTGGCCGGGCCCGTGCTCGCCGCCGGGTCGTTCGACCTGAGGTCCACCGAGGACCGCTACCTGTCGCTCGACGGCTTCCGCAAGGGTGTCGCCTGGGTGAACGGGTTCTGCCTCGGGCGGTACTGGTCGCGCGGGCCGCAGCAGACGCTGGCCGTGCCGGGGCCGGTGCTCCGTGCCGGTCGGAACGAGGTCGTCGTGTTCGAGCTGCACGCCTCGGCGTCCCGCACGGTCTGCATGCTGCTCGAGCCCGACCTGGGGTACACCGAGGCGTAGCGGGCAGGGTCAGGCGTCGAGGGCGTCGAGGGCGTCGAGGGCGTCGAGGTCGGCCAGGGCGCGCTCGGCGTCGGCGATCCGGTCGGCTTCGGGTCGGGTCCACCACTCGGGGCCGCGCTCGCCGAGCCCGTGCTTCGCCAGGCCGTTCCGCTGCCGGGCGGCGGCGAGGGCGTCCTCGTCGCCGGCGCGCTTCGCCTGCCGCACGGCGTTGCGCCCGCGGCCGAGGTGCGAGCGCAGTGCCGCGGCGACGTCGTCGGGCAGCGCAGGGTCGGTGCGACGCCACCGGCGGCCGTCGACGACGAAGAAGTGGTCGTCGGGCTCGGCGGTCATGCTCCCGAGTCTGCACCGTCGGTGGTCGGCGGTAGACAGGTGTCGATGACGGAACCACGCGTGCGACCCATGCTCGACGTCAAGCGGATCTACGCCGAGGATGCTGCCCTCGAGCTCCCGCGCGGGCAGGAGGTCCTCGGGCGTTGGCCGGACGCCGAGATCGTGCCGGTCGCCTCGCACTGGAACATCCCCGAGGTCCACGGCGACGAGCGCAACGTGCAGCGCTGGGTCCGGATCAAGACCGAGGCGCTCGTGCTCGGCGTGAAGAAGTCGCTCGTCACCCGACCGAACGGGCGCTCCGCCGACTTCATCGCCCCGTCGACGGCGAACGGGTGCGCGATGGCGTGCGCCTACTGCTACGTGCCGCGGCGCAAGGGGTACTCGAACCCGGTGACGGTGTTCGCGAACATCGAGCAGATCACGAAGCACGTGGCGCGCAACATCGCGAAGCAGGGGCCGAAGACCGAGCCGAACCAGTGCGACCCGGACGCCTGGGTCTACGACATCGGCGAGAACAGCGACTGCTCGGTCGACGCGGTGATCAGCGACAACGTGCGCGACCTCTGCGACCTCTTCCGGATGACGCCCACCGCGAAGGCGTCCTTCGCGACGAAGTACGTCAACCGCGAGCTGCTCGACTGGGACCCGATGGGCCGCACGCGCATCCGGTTCTCGCTCATGCCGCACGAGACCGCGAAGGTCACCGACATCCGCACGAGCCCGATCGCCGAGCGGATCGCCGCGGTCAACGACTTCGTGGACGCCGGGTACGAGGTGCACCTCAACTTCTCGCCCGTGATCCTGACGCCGACGTGGGAGTCGGACTGGGCCGAGCTCCTGCGCCAGGTCGACGACGTGCTGTCCCCCGCGGCCAAGGCGCAGCTCGCGGCCGAGGTGATCTTCCTGACGCACAACCAGCCCCTCCACGAGGTCAACCTCGGGTGGCACCCGAAGGCCGAGGACCTGCTCTGGCGTCCCGACCTGCAGGAGCAGAAGGTGTCGCAGAACGGTGCGGTCAACGTGCGCTACCGGTCGGGCATGAAGGGGCAGCTCGTCGAGCGGTTCCGCGAGCTGGTGGCGGAGCACCTGCCGTCCTGCCGCATCCGGTACGCCTTCTAGGCACCTCGCCCCGGAACGACGAACGCCCGCACCGCTCGAGCGGTACGGGCGTCAGAGCGCGAGGCTCACTTGCCGTCGAACGCGTCCTTGGCCTTCTCCTTGTCGAGGCGACCCTCGCCCATGACCTGGTCCTTCTGGCCCTGGTGCGTGAGCTCGGCGTCGTCGGTCTTCTTGCCGACGGCCTCCTCGACCTTGCCGGCGACCTTCTGGGTGACGTCCTTGGCCTTGTCTCCGAGCGACATGGTGTCTTCCTTCCTCCGGGAACCGCCGAGGGCTCCCGGCGTCTGTGGAACCGAGACAACCAGGGCGCTGGCCCCGACTCGCGGCCCGGTCGGAGGTTCGTGTACCCCGACCGGGTCGCGCGGGGTACGCCTACGGGACGAGCCGCTCGGCGCGGTAGCGGTCGAACAGGTCGGTGAAGGCCCGCTCGGTCCGGCGGAAGGCGGTGAAGCCCGCCTCGCGGCTCTTGCCCATGTCGGTCACGACCTCCATCGCCCGGCCGAGGTCGGCGTCGGTGTGCCACCACGAGGCCAGCCGCGTGACGTCCGGCTCGGCCAGCCCGTACCGCTCGGCGATGCCGGCCCACGCGCCCTCGTGCGGAGCCATCTGTTCCTCGAGCGGCCGAGGACGGTCCTGGTAGCCGACGACCCGAGCCGGGTCGACGCCGAGGCGTGCGGCGAGGCGCGGCCACATCCACCGCCACCGGAACACGTCACCGTTCACGACGTTGAACGGCTCGTCCGCACCCTCGGGGCTGGTGGATGCCCAGACCATGTGCTCGGCGAGGATGCCGGCGTCGGTCATGTCGGTCAGCCCGTTCCACTGCGCCTCGCTGCCCGGGAACACGAAGTCCAGGCCGAGCTCCTTCGCGAGGGTGGCCTGCACGGCGATGGTCAGGCCCATGTTCATGGCGTTGCCGACGGCGTACCCGATGACGGTGTGCGAGCGGTGCACCGACCACGTGAACCCCTGGCGCTCGGCTGCGGCGAAGAGCTCGTCCTCCTGCGCGTAGTAGAAGTTCGGGGTGTCGAGCCGCGGCTCCTCCTCGTGGAAGGGCGTGTCCGGCATCTCGCCCGCCGCGTACGCCTCGAACGGGCCGAGGTAGTGCTTCAGCCCGGTCACCAGGGCGACGTGGGCGAGCGGCGCGTGGGACAGCGCGGCGAGCAGGTCGCGGACCATGCCGCCGTTCACGCGGATGTTCTCGGCTTCGGTTTCCTGGCGCTGCCACGCGGTGAAGAACACGTGCGTGGGCCGCTCGTCGGCGAGGGCCGCCGTCAGCGAGTCCGGGTCGCGGAGGTCGGCGGCGACGGCCCGGACACCGTCGCGCGCGAGCGGCCGACGGGAGAGCGCGGTCACGTCCCACCCGAGACCGAGCAGGTGGTCGACGAGGGCGGAGCCGGTGATGCCGCTGGCACCCACGACGAGGGCTTCGGGGCGGGCGGGGGTCGGTTCTGTGGTGGTCGTCATCGTCGGGTGCAACGCGCGCCGACGACAGGTGTTCCCTACCGGGGGCGTCGGATCCGGATCGGCCCCTTCGCCGTGGACGGGTCGACCACGCTGCCGTGCTGGGTGATCTCGACCTCACCCCGCGCGACCATGCGGCGTGCTGCTCGTCGGGCGGGCTCCATCAGGGGTCGCCAGTCGTCGGGCTCGAGGGACCGCGCGACCTCGGACGGGCAGATGCTCGACGTCCGTGCACGGGCGGCGAGCAGCTCGTCGATCCGCTGTTCCAGGGCACGGTCGGTGGCGTCGACGCCGTGCTTCCGGCACGCAGCCGAGCACCACTTCGCGTCGGGGGAGGCGGACGACGGCATCCGCCGACCGCACGACGCGCAGGTCCGTTCCGCGTGCGCCTCCTGCGATGCCGAGGCGTCCGCAGCGGTCCTGATCGCTCGTCCCATGCGCACCATCCTGGTCCTGCGGTCCGACACGACCCACAGCACAGGCTCGGCTGGCACGATCGGACCGGTGGAGCCCGAACCGAACGTCCCCCGCCCGCACGGACCCGCCTGGGTCGAGCACGCGATGTGGTGGCACGTCTACCCGCTCGGCGCGGTCGGCGCCGAGGTCCGTCCGACGACGCCCGTCGACGACCGTCCGGTCGAGCACCGGCTCCAGCGGCTCGTGCCCTGGCTCGACCACGTCGTCGCCCTCGGGCTGAACGGCCTGCTGCTCGGGCCGGTCTCCGCGAGCTCGACGCACGGGTACGACACCGTCGACCACTTCCGGGTCGACCCCCGACTCGGCGACGAGGCCGAGCTCGTCGAGCTGGTCGGGGCCGCCCACGAGCGCGGTGTCCGGGTCGTGCTCGACGGCGTGTTCAACCACGTCGGGCGCGAGCACCCCGCCTTCCGTGCGCTCGAGGAGCAGGGCCCGGACGCCCCGACCGCGGAGCTCTTCGCGGTCGAGCGGTCCGGTTGGCAGGCCGGGGACCCCGTGCCGGTCCGCGACTTCGAGGGGCACGACATCCTCGTCGCGCTCGACCACGAGGGCCGCACCGCCGAGGACCTGGTGGTCGAGGTGATGACCTACTGGCTCGCCCGCGGGGTCGACGGTTGGCGGCTCGACGCCGCGTACGCGGTACCGCCGTCGTTCTGGGCACGGGTGCTGCCGCGGGTGCGCGAGCAGTACCCCGACGCCTGGTTCAGCGGCGAGGTCATCCACGGTGACGCAGCCGCGATCGTCGCGGCGTCGACGATGGACTCCACCACGCAGTACGAGCTGTGGCAGGCGGTCTGGCACGGGATCGCCGACCGGAACTGCTTCGAGCTGGCACACGCCGTGGAGCGGCACGATGCCCTGCTCGCGACGTTCGTCCCCACCACGTTCGTCGGCAACCACGACGTGACGCGGATCGCGAGCGCGGTGGGGGAGCGGTTCGCCGGGCACGCCGCCGCGGTGCTGTTCACCGTGGCCGGCACCCCCGTGGTCTACGCGGGGGACGAGTACGGCTGGACCGGGGTCAAGGAGGAACGCGAGGGTGGCGACGACGCCGTCCGTCCGGAGCTGCCCGCGACGCCGCCCGAGCCGGACGACCTGACCCACGCGCACGAGGCCCTCGTCGCCCTGCGTCGGCGGAACCCCTGGCTGCACCGGGCGCACACCGACGTCGTCCACCTGACCAACACGGCCGTGGTCCTGCGCACCGCGACGGCCGACGCCGCGGTGGTGACCGCCCTGAACCTGGCCGACGACCCGGTGGAGGTGCCCGCAGCCGACGCGACGCGGGTCGAGGCGGGCGGGGGCGACCTGCGGGACGGCACCCTGCGCCTCCCGGCCGCCGCCTGGGCCGTCCTGACCGCCTGACGCTTCCGCGTACAGAACGAGACTCGGGCCGGCGGACGGTTCCGCGGTCCCACGACCACGGAACTGTCCGCCGACCCGAGCCTCGGCGAAGGGGGATCGACCGCTACTTGCGCGCGGACGCCGCCCGGCGCTTGTTGAACACGTCGAACGCGACGGCGGCGAGCAGCACCAGGCCCTTGATGAGGGACTGGAACTCGGTGCCGACACCGAGGATCGACATGCCGTTGTTCAGGATGCCGATGATGAGACCACCGACGATCGCACCCGGCACCGTACCGATGCCGCCGGTGACGGCGGCGCCACCGATGAACACGGCCGCGATGGCGTCGAGCTCGAAGCCGTTGCCGGCGCCCGGGGCAGCCAGGTTGAGCTGGCCCGTGAAGACCACGCCCGCCAGGGCCGCGATGACGCCCATGTTCACGAAGAGCAGGAACGTGACGCGCTTCGTCTTGACGCCGGACAGCTGCGCGGCGAGGGCGTTGCCACCGATCGCGTAC
This sequence comes from Curtobacterium sp. 260, assembly GCF_030803485.1. NCBI lineage: Bacteria > Bacillati > Actinomycetota > Actinomycetes > Micrococcales > Microbacteriaceae > Curtobacterium > Curtobacterium sp. 260. The sequence continues at coordinate 89,945 of NZ_JAURUY010000001.1, forward strand.
ACGTGGCGGCCGAACACCGAGCTGCGCATGACGACCGAGTAGACGACCACGAGCAGACCGAGGACGACGAGCACGATCGGGGTGCCGTTGTAGCTGGCGAGGAGCAGCGCCACGTAGATCACGAGCGCGGCGCCGAAGGCCGTCTTCACGATGAACCAGGCGAACGGCTCGCTCTCGAGCTGGTACTTGCGACGCGTGATGCGGCCCCGGAAGGCCGAGATCACCATGACGGCGGCGGCCGCGATGCCGAGGATCATCGTGAGCGGCTCGTAGCCCGTGGTGCCGAACGACGGCAGGAAGCCGGATCCGAGCGAGCGGAAGCCCTCCGGGAACGGCGAGATCTGCTGGTTCTGCAGCACGATCTGGGTGGCGCCGCGGAACGCGAGCATGCCGGCGAGCGTCACGATGAACGCCGGGATGCCGAAGTACGCGATCCAGAAGCCCTGCCAGGCACCGACGAGGGCGCCGACGACCAGGCAGAGGAGCGCCGCGACCGGCCAGGGGAGGCCCCACTGGGTGATCATGACGCCCGCCATCGCACCGCTGAAGGCGACGACCGACCCGACGGACAGGTCGATGTGGCCGGCGATGATCACCATCACCATGCCGATCGCCAGGATCAGGATGTAGCTGTTCTGGACGATGATGTTCGAGACGTTGATCGGGGCCAGCGTGATGCCGTTCGTCGCCACCTGGAAGAAGATGACGATGACGATCAGCGCGATGAACAGGCCGATCTGTCGGAGCTGCCCGGTGAGGTAGCCGGCGGCGGACTTAAGCGCGTTCATTGACTGGGGTCTCCCGTTCCTGGGTCATGTACTGCATGAGGACCTCTGGCGTGGCCTCGGAGCGGGGCACGTCAGCGGTGATCGTGCCCTCGGAGAGTGTGTAGATGCGGTCGCAGATGCCGAGCAGCTCGGGCAGCTCGGACGAGATCACGATGACGCCCTTGCCCTGGTCGGCCAGGTCGTTGATGAGCGTGTAGATCTCGTACTTCGCGCCGACGTCGATGCCGCGGGTCGGTTCGTCGAGGATGAGCACGTCCGGGTCGGCGTACATCCACTTCGACAGGACGACCTTCTGCTGGTTGCCGCCGGAGAGCTTGCCCGTCACGGCGTCGACGTTCGGCGCCTTGATGTTCATGCTCTTCAGGAAGCCGCCGGCGACGGTGGTCTCCTTCGACGCGTTCACGAAGCCCCAGTCGGCGAGCTTGCCCAGTGCCGAGCCGGAGATGTTCCGCTTGATGTCGTCGATGAGGTTGAGGCCGTACCGCTTGCGGTCCTCGGTGGCGTAGGCGATGCCGTTGTCGATCGCCCGGGTCACCGTGTTCGTCTTGATCGGCACGCCGCGCTTGTAGACGGTGCCGGAGATGCCGGTGCCGTACGAGTGCCCGAAGACGCTCATCGCGAGCTCGGTGCGGCCGGCGCCCATCAGGCCGGCGATGCCGACGACCTCGCCCGCGCGGACGTTCAGGTTCACCTGGTGGATGATCTCGCGGGAGCCGTCGAGCGGGTGGTGGACGGTCCAGTCCTCGATGCGCAGGAGCTCCTCGCCGATCTTCGGCTCGCGCTCCGGGTAGCGGCTGGACAGGTCGCGACCGACCATGCCGCGGATGATCCGGTCCTCGGAGACGTCGTCGGCGTGCATGTCGAGCGTCTCGATGGTCTTGCCGTCGCGGATGATCGTGACCTTGTCCGCGATCGCCTTGATCTCGTTGAGCTTGTGGCTGATGATGATCGCCGTCATGCCCTCGGCCTGCAGCGAGCGGATGAGCTCGAGCAGGTGCTCCGAGTCGTCGTCGTTCAGCGCGGCGGTCGGCTCGTCGAGGATGAGGAGCCGGACCTCCTTCGAGAGCGCCTTCGCGATCTCGACGAGCTGCTGCTTGCCGACACCGATGTCCGTGACCTTGGTGACCGGGTTGTCCCTGAGTCCGACGCGCTTGAGCAGCGCCGCCGCCTCGAGGTTCGTCTGGTTCCAGTCGATGAGCCCGCCCTTGACGCGCTCGTTGCCGAGGAAGATGTTCTCGGCGATCGACAGGAACGGGCTGAGGGCGAGCTCCTGGTGGATGATCACCACGCCCGCCTTCTCGGAGCCGTTGATGTCACCGAACTGCACCGGCTTGCCGTCGAGCAGGATCTCGCCGTCGAAGGAGCCGTGCGGGTAGACGCCCGACAGCACCTTCATCAGGGTCGACTTGCCGGCGCCGTTCTCGCCGCAGATCGCGTGGACCTGACCGCGCTCGACCTCGATCGAGACGCCCTGGAGCGCCTTCACACCGGGGAAGGTCTTGGTGATGTCCCGCATCTCGAGGATGGTGTCCGCCATGTGGACCGCCTTTCCGTCGTCCGCGCCTGGGCGCGAGTGGAGACGGACTGGAGGCGCGGTGCGGGGGTGCACCGCGCCTCCAGTCCTGTGGATGGTTGCGTCCTACTTGAGGTCGGCTTCGGTGTAGTACCCGCTGTCGACGAGGACCTCCTTGTAGTTGGCCTTCGTCACCACCGTGGGCTGGAACAGGTAGGTCGGGACGACCTTGACCTTGTTGTCGTAGCTCTTGGTGTCGTTGACCTCGGGGGTCTTGCCGGAGAGCAGGTCCTCGGCCATCGTCACGGACTGCTTCGCGAGCTTGCGGGTGTCCTTGTAGATGGTGGAGTACTGCTGGCCCGCGATGATCGACTTGACCGAGGCGGCCTCGGCGTCCTGGCCGGTCACGATCGGCAGCGGACGGTCACCCGAGCCGTAGCCGGCGCCCTGCAGGGCCGAGATGATGCCGATCGACATGCCGTCGTAGGGCGAGAGCACGCCGTCGAGCTTCGTGCCGCCGGAGTACGTCGACGCGACGAGGTTCTGCATGCGGGCCTTGGCGGTCGCCGGGTCCCACTGCTGCGTGGCGGCCTGCGAGAGCTGGTCCTGGCCGGAGCCGATCTTCAGCGTGCCGTCCTCGAGGTACGGCTTGAGGGTGTCCATCGCGCCGTTGAAGAAGAACCCGGCGTTGTTGTCGTCGAGCGAGCCGGCGAAGACCTCGATGTTGAAGGGGCCCTTCTTGCCGGTCTTCTCGCCCTTGTCGTCCAGCACGCCGAGCCCGGTGAGGAGCGAGGTGGCCTGGTCGACGCCGACCTTGTAGTTGTCGAACGACACGTAGTAGTCGACGTTCTTGTTGCCGGTGAGCAGGCGGTCGTACGAGATGACCTTGATGCCGGCCTTGGCGGCGGCGTCGAGCTGGTCGGAGAGTGCACCACCGTCGATCGACGCGATGATCAGGACCTTCGCGCCCTTGGTGATCATGTTGCTGACCTGCTGGGCCTGCTGCTGGACCTTGTTGTCGCCGTACTCGAGGTCGACCTTGTAGCCGGCCTTCTCGAGGTCGCTCTTGACGGCGTTGCCGTCCTTGATCCACCGCTCGGAGACCTTGGTCGGCATCGCGACGCCGACGAGGGCGCCCTTGTTGCCGTCCGCGGTGTCGCCGCCGCCCTCGGTGGACGCACGGCCGCCGGCCGAGCATGCTGCCAGGGAGAACGCGATGCCGAGGGCCGCGACCCCCGCGATGATCCTGCGCTTCATCATCGAAGTACCTCTGTTCCTCTCGCGTCGTCCTCGACGCGCTCAGGTGCTGGGGCTGCTGTGCCCCGTGGGATGTGCTCGTGTGAGCGCTCACATACTGAGGGTTCCGTACCGGGGTGTCAACTCGTCGTGACCGTTCCGAGATGTTGTTGCGCCGAGCGGACCGGACGCTACGCTCGGCCACGTGACGACAACGACCGCGCTCGGGGGCCCCGGCGGCAGACGCCGGAAGGCCCCGACGATCTTCGACGTCGCCGAGCGCGCCGGGGTCTCCCACCAGACCGTCTCCCGCGTGATCAACGGCGATCCGACCGTCCGCGACGCCTACCGGTCGCAGGTCACCGACGCCGTGGCCGAGCTCGGCTACCGACCGCGTGCCGCCGCCCGTGCCCTCGCCGGCGGACGCAGTCGCGCGCTCGGCATCATCACCGCGGGCGACGCGCTGTACGGACCCTCGAGCACCGCGGTCGGCTTCGAGCGGGCCGCGCGCTCGGCCGGGTACCACGTGCTGCTCTCGACGCTGCCGGACGACCCGCGCCCCGTGGACCTGTCCGGGGCGCTCACCACGCTGCTCGCGCAGGACGTCGCCGCGATCGTGCTGGTCGCCGCCGACAACCGCGTGCTCGACGCGCTCGCGTCGCTGACGATCCCGGTCACCGTGCCGGTCGTCGTCGCGAACGCCGTGCAGCGCGACGCCGTCCGGACCCCGGCGGCACGCAGTGTCGCCGCCGTCGCGATCGACCAGGCCGCGGGCACCACCCTCGTGATGGAGCACCTGTTCGCCCGAGGGCACCGCCGGGTCGTGCACATCGCCGGACCCGCGGTGTCCCAGGAGTCCGAGGTCCGCCGGGAGACCTACGGGCGGATCATGCGCGGAGCCGGACTCGAACCGGTCGTGCTCGACGGCGACTGGACCCCGGCGAGCGGCTTCGCGGCGGCGCGGACGATCGACGTGCACGCGGTCGACGCGGTCTTCGCCGGCAACGACCAGATGGCGCTCGGGGTGCTGCACGCCTTCGCCGACGAGGGACTCCGCGTGCCGGACGACATCGCCGTGGTGGGGTTCGACGACATCCCCGAGGCCGCGCACTTCACCCCGCCGCTCACCACCGTGCGCCAGGACTTCATGGCGATGGGGCAGCGGGTGCTCGAGGCGGTCCGGGCCGTCGTCGAGGGGGAGCCCCTCGACGAGACGCTGCTGCTGCCCGAGCTCGTGGTGCGGCGCTCCGCCTGAGCGGCGGCGCCGGTCGTCCCGGTCGCACGACGTGCCGTCAGCGGTCGTCCCGGTCGGACGACGTGCCGTCCGTCGCGCGGACGGACGGCACGTCGCGTGACCTGAGCGGTGCCGCGCTCAGTGGGCGAGCGGGAGCCAGACGCGCATCGGTGCGGGGCCGCGGTTCGCCCAGGCGTAGTACGGCACGGCGGTCGCGGTGACGGCCTGGAGGCCGGTGGTCGCGTCGGCGGGACCGGCCGTGGTCGCGGAGCCGGCCGCGTCGGTGACGGGGGTCGTGTCGGCGGGGCCGGCTGCGGTCGCGGAGCCGGCCGCGTGGGTGACGGGGGTCGCGTCGGCGGGGTGCGTCGCGCCTCCCGTCCGCTCCAGCCGTCGGTACGGCCACGCCGCCTGCTCGTACCGCGCCGGAGCGTGCCCGGCGACGCGCAGCGTGACGACGCCGTCGAGCAGGTCGTCGCGGCGCTCCTCGGTGACCGGCGCGCTCGCGTCGACCGTCAGGTCGTCGACCGTGAAGCCCTGCTGGTCCGCCTGCTCGACGGCGTAGACGAGCGGCCCGCGCTCGATCGCCACCTGGCCCCGTGCCGCGTCGATGCGGGGGTCCGCCACGTAGCGGTGCGGCGTCGTGTCGAAGGCGAGCTCGACGGTGTCACCGGCCGTCCACGCGCGCTCGACCACGTGCAGGGTGCCGGGCTCCGGGGTCGCGGTGCCGTCGGGGGTGGTCACGGTGGTGGTGTCCGACCACGCCGGGATGCGGAGTCCGAGCGCCAGGGGGCCGTCCTCGGTCACCGTGACGACCACGCGGCCGTCGTGCGGGTAGCCGGTCGCGAGGCGGACGGGGCCGAGGTCGGCGTCCGCGTACTGGTGGACCTGCAGGCCGCCGTCGGTCGCCGTCGCCAGGTACCCGTCGAGGCTCGCGAACGTGCGCATGATGTTCGGCGGGCAGCAGGCGCAGTCGAACCAGCCGCGACGTCCGTGGGCGGGGGAGCGGTTCTCGTCCTGGTGCGCGCCGTCGCGGTGCTGCAGCGGGTTGACGTAGAAGTACTCGGTGCCGGCGAGGCTCACGCCGGGCAGGAACGCGTTGTAGAGCAGGCGCTCGATCGCATCGGCGTACACGGGCTTCCCCGTCGCGAGCAGCAGCCGCCACGCCCACTGGATGCCGCCGATGGCCGCGCACGTCTCGGCGTAGCCGCGGTCCGTCGGGAGCTCGTACGGGTCGCCGAACGCCTCCCAGTCCCAGCGGGCGCCGAGGCCGCCGGTGATGAACGCCTTCGTGGCCGTCATGTCCGCGAACTGGCGCTCGCTCGCCGTGAGGAGCTCGGTGTCGCCGGTCTCGATCGCGACGTCCACGGCGCCGGCGGCCAGGTAGACGGCGCGGACGGCGTGGCCCTCGACGGTGGTGGCCTCGCGGACGGGGACCCGGTCGGAGAAGTACGTCGGCTCGCCGCCGGCGCGCTCGATGATGCCGCGCCCGCGGGCGTCGACGAACCAGTGCGCCAGGTCGAGGTAGGCGCGGGTGCCGGTCTCGCGGTACAGCTCGACGAGCCCCATCTCGACGACGGGGTGGCCGTCGACGTCCTGGGTGCGGTCGTCACCCGGGCCGAACGTCCGGACGAGGTGGTCGGCGTTCCGCACGGCCACCTCGAGCAGACCGGTGTCACCCGTGGCGCGGTGCTGCGCGACCGCGGCCTGGTACAGGTGCCCGGCGCAGTACATCTCGTGGCTCCACTTCAGGTCGACGTACCGCTCGCCCCCGCCCCGGACCTGCTGCACCGAGTCGAGGTAGCCGTCCTCCGCCTGCGCCCTGGCGTAGAGCGCCGTCACCTCGCGCTGCAGCTCGAGCAGGTCGTCGGCCGGGGCCCGGCCGTACTCCCACGCAACGGCCTCGAGCCACTTCGTCACGTCGGAGTCCATGAAGATCGGCCCGACCGCCTCGCCCTGCTCGTCACCCGCGGCGATGCGCAGGTTCCGGAAGTTCCCTGCGTCGCGGAGGCGCTCGTACCCGCTGCGGACGGCGTCGCGACCGTTGCGGTCCTGGCGCAGTGCCCAGAAGCCCCCGGTGATGCGCGCATCACCGGCGGGGAGCGGACGGGACGCCAGGTGCGCACCTGCGGTCGGGAGGACCGGGGTCGCGGTCCGCGCCCCGCGTCCCGTCGCGGGGGTGGCCGTCGGGGTTCCGGTCGTGGTGGTCATGGCGCCTCCTTGCGTCTGACTGGCGGCCGTCCGTGCGGAAAGCGCTTTCCGGGATGACTGTACGACAGGTGGTGCGGCAGTACAAGCGTGCAGTCGCCTAGGATCGGCGCGGGCTCGGTCGTCCGGGCCCCCTCCCGGAAAGGACGTTGCCGTGACCACGGACCGCAGAGCCCGACTCGCTCGCATCAGCGACGTCGCCGCGCTCGCCGGGGTGTCCATCGGGACGGCGTCGAAGGCGCTGAACCACACCGGGCAGCTGCGCGACGAGACTCGGGCGCGGGTGAAGGACGCGGCGGAGAAGCTCGGGTTCGTCGGCGACGCACGTGCCCGTGCACTGTCGTCCGGTCGGACGTGGACGGTCGGCATGGTGACGACGGACTCGTTCGGACGGTTCACGATGCCGGTGCTGCTCGGGGCCGAGGACGCCCTGTCCGCCGGCGAGGTGATGGTCCTGGTCGCCGACACCCGCGACGACCACGTGCGCGAGGCCCACTACCTCCGGTCGCTCGTCGCCCGCGGCGTCGACGGCATCATCGTCACGGGCCGCTCCGCCGATGCCCGGCCGCCGATCGAGGTGCCGGTCCCGGTGCCCGTCGTCTACGCGCTGACCCCGTCCACCGACCCCACGGACGTCTCGATCACGCTCGACGACCCCGCCGGCGCTGCTGCTGCGGCGGCGCACCTGGTCGGACTCGGGCGGCATCGGGTCGCCGTCGTCACGGGCCCGCAGGACGCACGGTCGGCGGTGGACCGGGCGCGCGGGGCTGCCCCCGTGCTCGGCGACCGGATGGTGGGCGCTCCGATGCACGGGGAGTGGTCCGAGCGCTGGGGGCGGCAGGCCGTCGACCTGCTCGACCGGGAGCCGTCCGCGGTGGACGCGGTGCTGTGCGGGAACGACCAGATCGCCCGTGGCGTGTGCGACCGACTGCGGGAGACCGGGCGGTCGGTGCCGGGGGACGTCGCCGTGACCGGGTACGACGACTGGGACGTGGTGGCGCTCGCGTCGCGGCCCCCGCTGACCACCGTCGACATGCGGCTCGACGAGCTCGGTCGCATCGCGGGCCGTGCGCTGCTCGAGCTCGTGGCCGGCGGGAGTCCGGTCTCGACGGCCGTCACCCCGTCGCTCGTCGTCCGCGAGAGCACCCTCGGCGCGTAGTCCGGCGGCAGGCGCGCGCGGTCGCCGGGCGGCGGGCGGGGGTGCCCGGCTGCGCGAGCGGGCACGACCCGCCGCGGGCGTGCCGCCGAGTGGGTGGGATGTGTCGGCGAGGGATGTCGAGCGTGACGGATCGTGCCCGCTCGGCGGGGGGAGTAGCGGGGGGAGCGGGCGGGAGCGGGCGGGAGCCCGGCGCCCGCGGCGCGCCGACGCGTTGCAGGCGTGAGCGCTCACGTGCCAGGATGTGAGCGCTCACGCAGGACGACGAGGTCTCGGGAGGACACATGAGCGACGACCGCCGACAGCAGGTCGAGGACGGCCGCACGACACTCGGCATCGAGCTCGGCTCCACCCGGATCAAGGCCGTGCTCGTCGACGAGCAGCTCCGACCGATCGCGAGCGGCTCCCACGAGTGGGAGAACGAGTACGTCGACGGGCGGTGGACCTACCCGCTGGTCGCCGTCGAGACCGGTGTCCGTGCGGCCTACGCCGACCTGGTCGCCGACGTCGAGCGGCAGTTCGGCGTCCGCCCGACGGCCTTCCGCGCGGCGGGCGTCTCGGCGATGATGCACGGCTACCTGGCGTTCGACGAGGACGGCGAGCTCCTCGTCCCGTTCCGCACCTGGCGCAACACCTCGACCGGCCCGGCCGCCGAGCAGCTGAGCGCCGCGCTCGACTTCAACGTCCCGCAGCGCTGGTCGGTCGCGCACCTGTACCAGGCCGTGCTCGACGACGAGCCGCACGTCGCCCAGCTGGCCGGCGTCACGACGCTCGCCGGGTACGTGCACCGCATGCTCACGGGCCGCGACGTCCTCGGCGTCGGCGACGCGAGCGGCATGTTCCCGATCGAGTCCGGCCCGGTCGAGAGCGCCCCGGGGGAGCCCGGTCGCCGCGACTACGACGCGTCGATGCTCGCCGCCACGCAGGACCTGCTCGGCGACCGCGTCCCGGACCTCCGCGCCCTGCTCCCCGAGGTGCTCGTCGCGGGTGAGGACGCGGGCGCGCTCACCCCCGAGGGAGCCGCGTGGCTCGACCCCACCGGCACGCTGCAGCCCGGCGTCCCGTTCTGCCCGCCCGAGGGCGACGCCGGCACGGGCATGGTGGCCACGCACGCCGTCGCCCCGCGCACCGGCAACGTCAGCGTCGGCACGAGCATCTTCGCGATGGTCGTGCTCGAGCGGGCGCTCCGGACCCCGCACGAGGAGCTCGACGTCGTCACGACCCCGGCCGGTGACGCGGTCGCGATGGTGCACTGCAACAACGGTGCGAGCGAGATCGCCGCCTGGGCCCGTGTCTTCGGCCGGTTCGCCGAGGCCACGAGCGAGCGGACCGGCAGCGCGTCGGTCCCCGTCGACGACGTCTACGCCACCCTGCTGGCCGAGGCCGCCGACGCGGACCCGGACGCCGGCGGGCTGCTCTCCTTCAACTACCTGGCCGGCGAGCCGGTCACGCACGTCGAGGACGGCCGACCCCTGCTGTTGCGCACCCCCGGTGCCCGCTTCACGCTCGGCAACCTCGTCCGCTCCGAGGTGCACGGTGCCTTCGCGACCCTCGCGATCGGCATGGACGTCCTGCACGGTGAGGAGGTCGCCGTCGACCGGATGACCGCGCACGGCGGCCTCTTCCGCACGCCGGGTGCCCCGCAGCGCCTGCTCGCCGCAGCGCTCCGCGTGCCGGTCGCCCTCGAGGAGACCGCGGGCGAGGGTGGCGCCTGGGGCATCGCGGTGCTCGCGGCGTACCTGGAGCACACCGACCGCCCACTGGAGGACTTCCTCGCCGACACGGTGTTCCGCGGCGACGCGGTCCACGTCGCCGAGCCCGAGGACCGCGACGTCGCGGGCTTCCAGGACTACCTGGCCCGCTACCGCACGGCCCTCCCCGTGCAGGACGTCGCCGCCGCGGCGACCCGCACCAGCGGGGCGAACGACCAGACCGCACCGACGGACCAGGCCGCACCGACGGACCAGGCCGCACCGACGGGGCAGCCCGCACCGACCGACCAGGGCGAGCCGACCGACGTGGTCGAGGCGCGCCTCCAGACCGAGAAGGAGTCAGCCGCATGACCGGACCGATCACGGACGAGACGAGGGCGGCGGTCGCCGCGGCGCGGGAGCGCGTCGCGTCCCTGCACGGCGAGCTCGTCCGCTACGGCCTCGTCATCTGGACGGGCGGCAACGTCTCCGAGCGCGTGCCGGGCACCGACCTGTTCGTCATCAAGCCGAGCGGGGTCTCCAGCGACGACCTCACCCCGGAGAACCAGGTGGTCTGCACCCTCGACGGGCTGCCCGCCGACGGGTGGGGCAACGCGCACGGTCCGTCGTCCGACACCGCCGCGCACGCCTTCGTCTACCGGAACATGCCCGAGGTGGGCGGCGTCGTGCACACCCACTCGACGTACGCCACGGCGTGGGCCGCCCGCGCCGAGGAGATCCCCTGCGTGATCACCGCGATGGCGGACGAGTTCGGCGGTCCGATCCCGGTCGGCCCGTTCGCGATCATCGGCGACGACTCCATCGGCCGCGCCATCGTCGACACCCTCGCCGGTCACCGGAGCCGTGCCGTGCTCATGCAGAACCACGGCGTCTTCACGATCGGCAAGGACGCGAAGGACGCCGTGAAGGCGGCGGTGATGTGCGAGGACGTCGCACGCACCGTGCACATCGCGAAGCAGGGCGGGGAGCTCGTGCCGATCGCCCCCGACGACATCGATCGACTCTTCGATCGCTACCAGAACGTCTACGGACAGAACCCCGAAGGAGCCATGCGATGACGCAGGTGAACCCCCAGGCCACCCTCGACAGCTACGAGGTCTGGTTCCTCACCGGGTCGCAGGGCCTGTACGGCGAGGAGACCCTGCGCCAGGTCGAGGAGCAGAGCAAGGCCGTGCACGCGGAGCTCGCGGGTGCACTGCCCGTGAAGCTCGTGTGGAAGCCGGTGCTCAAGGACGCCGACGGCATCCGTCGCGCGCTCATCGAGGCGAGCGCCGACGACAAGGTCATCGGTGTGACGACGTGGATGCACACGTTCAGCCCGGCCAAGATGTGGATCGGTGGCCTGCAGGCGCTCACGAAGCCGCTGCTGCACCTGCACACCCAGGCGAACGTCGCGCTGCCGTGGGGCGACATCGACTTCGACTTCATGAACCTCAACCAAGCCGCGCACGGCGACCGCGAGTTCGGCTACGCGCTGGCCCGCCTCGGCGTCCGGCACGCGACCGCCGTCGGGCACGTGTCCGACCCGCGCGTGGTCTCGCGGGTGGAGGACTGGACGCGCGCCGCGGCCGGTGCGGCGGCCGTCCGCGAGCTGAAGCTGACGCGCTTCGGCGACAACATGCGCTACGTCGCCGTCACCGAGGGCGACAAGACCGAGGCGGAGATCGAGCTCGGCGTGCAGGTGAACACCTGGGCCGTGAACGAGCTGGCCGCAGCGGTGGCCGAGGCCGAGGCGGACACGGCAGCGGTCGACGAGCTCGTCGCCGTCTACGAGCGCGACTACGACGTCGACGCGTCGCTGCGGCGCGACGGCGGTGACCGTCACCAGGCGCTCCGCGACGGCGCCGCGATCGAGCTCGGCCTCCGTGCACTCCTGGAGCGGAACGGCTCCGCCGCGTTCACGACGAACTTCGAGGACCTCGGCACGCTCAAGCAGCTGCCCGGCCTCGCGGTGCAGCGGCTCATGGCCGACGGCTACGGCTTCGGCGCCGAGGGCGACTGGAAGACCGCCGTCCTCGTCCGCGCGATGAACGTCGCCGGTGCGGGCCTGCCCGGTGGGGCCTCCCTCATGGAGGACTACACGTACGACCTCACCCCGGGTGCCGAGAAGATCCTCGGCGCGCACATGCTCGAGGTCTCGCCGACGCTCGCCACCGCGACGCCGACGCTCGAGATCCACCCGCTCGGCATCGGCGGCAAGGACGACCCGGTGCGCCTGGTCTTCACCGCGGACGCCGGCGAGGCCGTCGTGGTCGCCCTGTCCGACACGCGTGACGGCTTCCGCCTCACCGCGAACGTCGTCGACGTCGTCCCGCCGACCGAGGCGCTGCCGAACCTGCCGGTCGGTCGTGCCGTCTGGGAGCCGCGTCCGTCGTTCCCGGTCGCCGCGGAGGCCTGGCTCACCGCCGGCGCCGCCCACCACACCGTCATGACGACGGCCGTCGGCCTGCAGGTCGTCGAGGACCTCGCGACCATGGTCGGCACCGAGTTCCTCGTCATCGACGAGCACACCACGGCTCGCGGGTTCCGCGACGAGCTCCGCCTGCAGCAGGCGTGGCACCGTCTCGACCGCGGGTTCTAGGACCGTGACCGTGGCCGCGACGACGCGCACCAACTGGGCGGGGAACGTCACCTACCGCGCCTCCGCGCTCGACCGCCCCACCTCGGTCGCGGCGGTCCAGCAGCTCGTCGCGGCCACACCGCGCCTGACGGCGCTCGGCTCGACGCACTCGTTCAACGAGATCGCCGACACCGACGCCGTCCAGGTCACGCTCGCCGGCCTCCCGCCGGTGCTCGAGGTCGACGCCGACCGGCGCGTGGTGCGGGTCGCCGCCGGCATGACGCACGCACAGGTGGCGGCCGGCCTGGAGGCTCGTGGCTGGGCCCTCGCGAACCTCGCCTCCCTGCCGCACATCTCGGTCGCCGGCGCGGTCGCCACCGGCACGCACGGCTCCGGCGTCCGCAACCCGTCGCTCGCGCAGGCGGTGGTCGGGCTCGAGGTCGTCCGGGCCTCCGGCGACGTCGTCCGGGTCGACGCGTCGTCGCCGGACGGCGCCCTCGACGCGCACCGGGTGGCACTCGGTGCGCTCGGCGTCGTCACCGCGGTCGAGCTCGCGATCGAGCCGACGTTCCAGGTGGCCACGACCGTGCACCTCGACCTGCCGTGGGACGCCGTCCTCGAGCACGTCGACCGGGTGGTGTCGGACGCGTACTCGGTGTCCTTGTTCACCTCGTTCGACGACCGCGGTGCCCGACAGGTCTGGACGAAGCACCGCGTCGACGAACCTGCACCGTCGGTCGACCTCGTCGCGCTCGGTGCCCGTCGGGCGGACGGGCCCGTGCACCCGGGGGAGAACGACGCCGCGAGCGTCACCGAGCAGGGCGGGGTCCCCGGGCCGTGGGCCGAGCGGTTGCCGCACTTCCGGTCGACCTTCGAGCCGTCCACCGGTGCCGAGATCCAGGCGGAGTACCTGGTCCCCGCAGAGCACGCCGTCGCCGCGCTCGATGCGCTGCGCCCGCTCGAGCCGCTCTTCGCGCCGCTGCTCATCGCGGCCGAGGTCCGGACGATCGCCGCCGACACGGCATGGCTGGCGCCCTCGTCGGGACGGCAGTCGGTCGGGCTGCACTTCACCTTCCGACGGGACGCCGAGGCCGTGGCTGCCGCCGTCGAGCGGATCGAGGAGGTCCTCGCGCCCTTCGATCCCCGCCCGCACTGGGGCAAGGTCTCCGCCGCGAGCGTCGAACGCCTGCGTGAGGCGTACCCGCGCCTCGACGACTTCGCGGCGCTCGCGCGGGACCTCGACCCGTCCGGGCGGTTCCGCAACGCGTTCCTGGCGCGCCTGCTGTCCTGACGCGCCTGCCGGGTGCCGGGTGCCGGGCGCGGTTCCGAACCAGGCTCCCGACACCGAACCAGGTACTGCGGCTGGTTCGATGTCGGGATCGTGGTTCGACGCGAGCGTGCCGCGGCCGGTGTCGCGCTCCCAGCGCTCTCGGACCTGATCGGGGGGTGGCGCACTGCTCCGTCGCTGAGTGCTCACATGTGTGATCACAAAGGTTGGGGCATGGCGAACCTGAACCGGATCCTCGGCATGGCCTCGAAGGTCATCGACAAGCAGATGCAGAAGCAGCGCGCGCAGGGGAACGCCGCAGCCGGCCACCAGCAGAACCCGCACGGCACCGGGGGCGGGACCGACTGGCGTGACATCGTCCGGACTGCCGCGGACAAGCTGACGGGCGACGACCGGTCGCGACAGCAGCGGCCGGGCCAGCAGCAGCCGGGACAGCAGCAGTACGGGCAGCAGCAGCCGGGACAGCAGCAGTACGGGCAGCCGCAGCAACAGTACGGTCGGCCCGAGCAGCACCCGGGGCAGCCGCAGGCGCACGGCGGGCACGCCGACGCCGACAAGGTCGCCCTGGCGAAGTACGACTACCTGCTGCGGACGGCGAACCCGGACCAGATCGAGCAGGTGCACCACGACGCCTTCGCCCGGCTCACCCCGGCGCAGCGGCAGCAGGTGCGGGACCGGTTGAACTCGGAGCTCCCGCCGCACGAGCACCTCCGGGACGACTCGTCCGGCGGCATGGCACGGGCGATGACCCGCGGCGAGATGTCCCGACCCGGGCTCATCCGCCGTGTGCTCGGCGGCTCCGGACGACCGGGCAGCGGCAGGGGCGGCGCCTTCGCCGGCGGTGCTGCCGTCGGCGCCGGTGCGGTGGCGCTCGGTGGTCTCGCGGTGGCGGTCGCCGGAGGAGCGGTGGTGAGCGCAGCGGCGGCACCCGTGCTGGCCGGCGCGGCCGACCTCGGTGTCGACTTCGAGGGCATCGCCTCGGGCATGAGCGACCTCGGTCTCGCGGATCTGGGCGGCGGCGTCGAGGGCTTCGCTGCCGAGGGCGAGCAGTTCCTGGGCGGACTGGGCGAGCAGGCGTCCGGCCTCGGCGAGCAGGCGTCCGGTCTGGGGGAGCAGGCGTCGAACCTGGGCAACGACTTCCTCGGTGGGCTGTTCGACCGGTGACGCCCGACGGCGACGCGCTCACTCCCGTCGGACGAGCGCGTCGCCGACGGTGCTGCGGTAGTACAGCACCGCGCGGCCGTACCGCGTCCGGTTGAGCAGCCCGCCCCGTTCCATCACCCGCAGGTGCTGGTTGACGGCCGAGGTCGAGACGCCGAACCGCATCGCGAGGTCGGTCGACGACGCAGGCTCGCCGAGCGCGTCGAGGAGCGCGGCCCGCGTGCCCCCGAGCAGGTCGCGGACGGCGCCGGCGTCGGGGTGTGACGCGGTCGACCACATCGCGCCCTGCCCCCGCGCCGGGTACATGACGGTCGGGGGCATGTCGTCGTCGATCGGCGTCGACGCGCGGACGACGAACACCGACGGGACGAGCGTCAGCCCCGCACCCTGCACCGGGCGGTCGCGCGCGATCGGGCTGCTCAACCGGACGTCGACGTGTCGGCCGTCGAAGCGCACCGACTCGGACAGCCCGCCGAGCACCGCGCCGACGCCCTCGTGCGCGGCGATCCGGCCGCGGTGCGTCACGTCGGCCTGCAGCACGCGGCGCATCCGCGGCCAGTACGGTGCGAAGCAGAGCTCCCACGTCGTGGCGAGCGCCCGGACGAGTCGGTCGACGACGTCCTCGTGGCGCCCGACGAACACGTCCGGCACGGTGCCGTGCACCCGCTCGAGGTCGGTCCGGAGCCGGGAGGGGGAGATCCGACCGAGGGCCCGGAGCTCGTCGTCGAACGACCCCAGCGGGGACTCCGGACGGGGGTTGACGAAGTCCGCGACCCACCGGCGCTCGTCGACCAGGGCGGCGAGGACAGGGCGGTCGAGGACGGGCAGCACGCCGGCGATGCGCTCGAGCCACGGCCGCTGCAAGGGGTACCGCTCGGGTGCTCGGAAGGCGCGCAGCCCGAGGCCGAGCTCCGACAGCGGCGAGATGCCGAACCGCACCGCCGAGACGTCGGAGGGCTCGAGTCGGTAGCGGATCATGAAGCCTGACGCTACATCCGTTCTGGTCCGCACCGCGCTGCTGCGAGAACAGGACCGTGAGCACCACGGCGCAACCGGTCCCCATCCGCACCCTGGTCCGACAGGACCCGACGCTCCGACGTCTGCTCACGGTCACGTTGGTGGACACCCTCGGGCGCGGTGCCTTCTTCACGCTCACCTCGCTGTACCTCATCACGATCGTCGGGCTCCCGGCCGTCGCGGTCGGTCTCGGCCTCACGGTCGCCGGCGCGGTCGGCGTCGCCGCGTCGCTCGTGTTCGGGCACCTCGCGGACCGGTTCAGCGCGCGACGGATGCTCGTCTGGCTGCACCTGGTGCAGGGGCTCGCGCTCATCAGCTACGTGCTCGTGCACGACCTGCCGACGCTCGTCGTGACGGCGTCCGTCGTGACCCTCGCGCAGCAGGGCGGCAGCGCCGTCCGCAGCGCCGTGGTCGGCCGGGCGTTCCCGGGCACCGAGCGGGTCCGCGTCCGGGCGACCATGCGCACGGTCACGAACGTCGGCATCGGCGTGGGGACGGCGCTCGCCGCGGTCCCGCTCGCGATCGGCACCGGCGAGGCCTACCGCGTGACGATGGTGCTCTCCGGCGCGCTGTTCCTGGCGTCGGCGGTCCTCGTCGCGGGTCTGTCGGCGGCGCGCGTCGACGCGGCTCCCGCGGACCGTACGGACACCGGCACGATCGTGCGTCGGGAACCCGCCGGCCGGAGCCCCTACCGCGACGTGCGGTTCCTCGCCGTCACTGCACTGACGGGACTGTTCGGCATGCAGTTCGGCCTGTTCGAGGTCGGGGTGCCGATCTGGGTCGTGCAGCACACCGTCACCCCGGACGTGCTCGTCTCGCCGCTGCTGCTCGTGAACACCGTGATCGTCGTCCTGCTGCAGGTCCGGCTGAGCCGCGGGACGGACACCGTCGCGGGAGCGGGCCGGGTGATGCGGCACGCGGGGTGGGTCATGGCGGTCGCCTGCGGCCTGTGGGCCGCCGCCGGGTGGGTCCGCGGGGACGACTGGGCGGCGGCTGCGACCGCGACCGCCGTGCTCGTCCTCGCGGCCGTCGCACACTCGCTCGCGGAGATCACGTCGAGTGCGGCGGGGTGGGCGCTGAGCTTCGAGCTCGCACCGGCGGACCGGATCGGTGCGTACCAGGGCGTGTACGGCACCGGGTACGCGGTCGCAGCGATGATCGCGCCCACCGTGGTGACCCTCACCGCCGTCGACCTCGGGACCGCCGGCTGGGCGATCCTCGCCGTCGTGTTCCTCGGCTCGGCGCTCGGGGTCGGAGCGATCGCCGGCCGAGCCGCGGGGACGACGGTCGCGGCCTGACGGGGCCGCGCCGTGAGGACGACGGTCACGGCCTGACGGGGCCGCGCCGCGCCTCCCGACCGGTGTCCGTCGTCGCCGTCCGTCGGGCGTGACCGGACGCCCTGCGCGCCGCGGGAATACGCTCGAGCCGCAGGCGTTGTGCTGTTGCGTCGTGCAATGTTGCGTTGCATGTCGTCCGGACCACGCGAGCGTTCGGGTCCGCGCACCGACCGGTGCCACCATGGACCGCCCGGCCACCCGAACCGGGACGGACACCCCGTCCACCACGACGACGCTGGCCGCAGCAGACCGGACCTCCGGTCGGCGGCGCTCGACACCCCCACCCCCCCCACGAGGAGCAGCACACCATGCACCGCCCCAAGCGCTTGACGATCACCGCGGCCGTCGCCGCCGCCGCAGCCCTCGTGCTGACCGGCTGCTCGGGTGGCGGCGCGTCGGACGACGCGTCCACCGGCACGAGCAAGGGGGGCACGCTCGACATCCTCACCGCGCAGACCGCGCTGCACTGGGACCCGGCGACGAGCCAGAGCCTCGGCATCACCTCGATGGGCCTGGTCGCCCGCCGCCTGACCACGTGGGACGTCCAGCCCGGGAAGACCGCGAAGGTCGTCCCCGACCTGGCGACCACCACGGGTGAGTCGAGCAACGGCGGCAGGACCTGGACCTACACGCTCAAGGACGGCCTGAAGTTCCAGGACGGCACGCCGATCACCACGAAGGACATCAAGTGGGGGATCGAGCGGTCCTTCGCGCCGAACCTCACCGGCGGCCTGAGCTACCACAAGTCCCTGCTGGTCGGCGGCTCCGACTACCAGGGCCCGTTCGAGGGGAAGACGCTCGACAGCATCGAGACCCCCGACGACAAGACCATCGTCTTCACGCTCGACGCCCCGTACGGCGACTGGCCGTGGCTCGCGTCGATGCCGGCGTTCGCGCCCGTGCCCGAGGGTGAGGGCAAGGACACCGGCGCGTACGACGCGAAGCCCGTGTCGAGCGGCCCGTACCAGATCGAGTCGAACACGCAGGGCTCGCAGGTGACGCTCGTCCGGAACAAGGAGTGGAGCGCGAAGACCGACGCGATCCGCACGGCCGGTCCGTCGAAGATCGTCTTCAAGGAGAGCCAGGACGCGTCGACCACGACGCAGAGCCTGATCGCCGACAACGGTGACGCGAAGAACGCCTTCGGTGCGCAGTTCCTCGGTGCCGCCGAGCTCAACCAGGTGCGCGCCAACCCCGCTGCGCAGGACCGCCTCGCGACGAGCAAGGCCGGCCCGATCACCTACATGGCGATCAACACGCAGCGCGGGGCGCTCAAGGACCTGAAGGTCCGCCAGGCGCTGCAGTACGCCGTCGACCGCAAGTCGTTCCGCATCGCTGCCGGCGGCGCGCTCGCCGGCGAGTACGCATCGACGCTCGTGACGCCGGGCATCGCCGGACGCCAGGACTACGACCTGTACGAGACCGGCGCGACGGGCGACGTCGACAAGGCGAAGGCGCTGCTGCAGGACGCCGGTGCCGAGGACCTGAAGCTCACGCTGGTGACGCAGAACGACCCGACCTACCTGTCCCAGGCGCAGGCCCTGCAGGCGGGCCTGAAGCGCGCCGGCATCACGGTCACGCTCAAGCCGCTCGACTACGACTCGTTCACCCAGGCGACGACGAACGGCACCGACTTCGACCTCTCGCTGTCGAGCTGGCAGCCGGACTTCCCGAGCGCGAACGCCAACATCCAGCCGCTCTACGACTCGTCGGAGATCGGTGGGGGCGGGTACAACGTCTCGAAGTACAGCAACCCCGAGGTCGACGCCCTCATCGCGAAGGCGACCGGCACGGTCGACCAGTCCGAGGCGCAGGAGCTGTGGGCGCAGGCGGACCGGCGGATCATGGAGGACGCACCCGTGGTCCCGCTGATCTACGCGAAGCAGTCCTTCCTGGCCGGGTCGAACGTCGAGAACTTCCGCATCGCGGACTTCCCGGCCTACCCGAACTACCTCAAGGTCTCGCTCTCGCAGTGAGTGCACCGCTGCTCGAGGTCGAGGGGCTCCGCGTCGCGTTCGGCGACGCGGAGCCCGTCGTCCGTGACGTCTCCTTCACCCTGACGCCCGGCCGGGTGCTCGCGCTCGTCGGCGAGTCCGGTTCGGGCAAGTCCGTCAGCGCGATGAGCGTGCTCGGACTCCTGCCACCCTCCGCCCGTGTGTCGGGCAGCGCCCGGTTCCGCGGGACCGAGCTCATCGGCGCCTCCGTGGACGAGCTGCGCGCCGTCCGTGGTGCGGGCATCGGGGTCGTGTTCCAGGAACCGATGAACTCGTTCACCCCCGTGCTGGCGATCGGCACGCAGATCGCCGAGGCCGTGCGGGCGCACCCGACCGACCTGGACCGGGCGGGCGTCTCCGCCCGCGTCGACGAGCTGCTCCGGGCTGCCGGGCTGCCGGACCCGGCCCGGATCCGGAAGGCCTACCCGCACGAGCTGTCCGGCGGGCAGCTCCAGCGGACGATGATCGCGATGGCGCTCGCGGGAGACCCCGTCGCGTTGTTCGCCGACGAGCCGACGACCGCACTCGACGTGACGGTCCAGGCCGGGATCCTCGACCTGCTTCGTCGGCTCGGTCGCGAGCGCGACCTCGCCGTCCTGCTCATCACCCACGACATGGGTGTGGTCGCGGACGTCGCCGATGAGGTGCTGGTGATGCGCCGCGGTGACCCCGTCGAGCACGGAGCGGTCGCCGACGTCTTCGCGCACCCGGAGGCCGACTACACGCGCGAGCTCCTCGCCGCGGTCCCCGCCCTGGAGGCACACCCCGCGTCCGCACCGTCGGCCGCGGCCGGGTCCGGGGCTGGGTCTCGTGCCTCCCGGCCATCACCCGCGGTCGCGCGCCTGCGCGACGTCGCCGTGCGCTACGCACGCCGCGGCGACCCCACGGTGCACGGGATCGACCTCGAACTCACGGCCGGTCGGACGCTCGGCCTGGTGGGGGAGTCGGGGTCCGGCAAGTCGACCATCGGCCGCGCGCTCGCCGGACTCGTCCCCGTCGTGGACGGCTCGGTCGAGGTGGACGGCAACGACCTGCGCACCGCACGCGGGAAGCGACTGCGCGAGCTCCGCAGCCGCGTGGGCATCGTCTTCCAGGACCCGGCGTCGTCGCTGAACCCGCGACAGACCATCGGCTGGAGCATCGCCGAACCGCTGCTCGTGCACGGCGAGGGCACACCGGCCTCGCGCGCCGACCGCGCCCGCGAGCTCCTGTCCGCGGTGCAGCTCGACCCGTCGTGGACCGAACGGTTCCCGCACCAGCTGTCGGGCGGCCAGCGGCAGCGCGTCGCCGTCGCCCGGGCACTGGCGCTCCGACCGGCGCTGGTGATCGCCGACGAGCCGACCAGCGCCCTCGACGTCACCGTGCAGGCCGCCGTGCTCGACCTGCTCGCGGACCTGCAGGACGAGTTCGGCTTCGGCATGCTGCTCATCAGCCACGACCTGGCCGTCGTGCGCCAGCTCGCCGACGACGTCGTCGTGCTGCACGACGGCCGCATCGTCGAGCGCGGCGCGACCTCCGCCGTGCTCGACCACCCGCAGCAGGACTACACGCGCATGCTGCTCGCGGCGGCCCCGGTCGCCGATCCCGCGCGACAGGCCGCCCGCCGCGAGGCCTGGCGTGCCTGGGAAGGAGTGGTCTCGTGACCGCGAACGTCGTCGACCGGCCCGTCTCCACGTCGGCCGGTCGGACCACCGGGTTCCGCGCCGTGGTGCGCCGGGTCCGTCAGGACCGCTGGGCCGTGGCCGCCGCGATCGTCATCGCGGTGTTCGTCGTCGTGGCGATCGCCGCACCGCTCATCGCCGCCGCCACCGGGCAGAACCCGTACAGCTACGACGTCGACGCACTGAACGACTTCGGGGCTCCCCGCGGTGCTGCCGGCGGCGTGAGCGGCGAGCACTGGTTCGGCGTCGAGCCGCTGACCGGGCGGGACCTGTTCGCCATCGTGACCTACGGCGCACGGACCTCGCTCGGCATCGGGCTCGCCGCGACCGCGATGTCGATCGTGATCGGGGTGCTCGTCGGTGTCACCACCGGGTTCCTCGGCGGCTGGTACGACCGGGTGCTGTCGCGCGTGGTCGACGTGATCTTCGGGTTCCCGTCCCTGGTCTTCATGATCGCGCTCACCGCGGTCGTGCCGACGTCGTTCCCGAAGCCGCTGCTCGTCGTGCTCGTGATCGGGTTCTTCGGGTGGCCCTCCGTCGCCCGTGTCGTGCGCGGGCAGACGCTCTCGCTCGTGAGCCGGAACTACGTCGTCGCCTCGACCGCGATGGGTGCGGGGCGCTGGCACGTCATCCGCAAGCAGCTCCTGCCGAACCTCGCCGCGACGATCACCGTCTACGCGACCATCTCGATCCCGTCGATGATCGGCGCCGAGGCCGCGCTGTCCTTCCTGGCCGTCGGGGTGAACCCGCCGACGCCGTCGTGGGGCCGCAGCATCGGCGACGCGATCGGCTGGGTGCAGACCGATCCGATGTACCTCGTCTTCCCCGGAGCCGCACTGTTCCTCATCACCCTGGCCTTCAACGTGCTCGGTGACGCCCTGCGCGACGCCCTCGACCCGCGCGGGGGCGACCGATGAGCACCGTCCGCTTCCTGGCCGTCCGGATCCTCGGCGCCGTCGTCGTGCTGTTCGTCGTCGCGGCGATCACCTACGCGCTGTTCATGCTGCTGCCCACGAACCCGGCCCGGGCGATCTGCGACAAGCCGTGCACGCCCGAGCGGCTCGCTGACGTGCAGGCGTTCCTCGGCACCGACAAGCCATGGTTCGCGCAGTTCGGGGCGTACCTCGCCGGCATCTTCGCCGGTCGCACCTTCGGTTCCGGGGCCTCCACGATCACGTGCGCGGCACCGTGCTTCGGGTACTCGTTCCAGCTGCACGACAGCGTCACGAACCTCATCGCGTCGCGCCTGCCCGTGACCGCGTCGATCGCCGTCGGGGCGGCCGTGCTGTGGCTCGTCGCCGGTGTGGCGGGCGGCACGGTGTCCGCGCTCAAGCGGGGGACGCTGGCCGACCGCGCCGTCATGACGGTCGCCGTCGCCGGGGTGTCCTCGCCCGCGTACCTGATCGGGCTGCTCGCGATCCTGCTGTTCGGGTTCACCCTCGGCTGGCTGCCCACGAGCGGGTACGTGCCGTTCGTCGAGGACCCGGTCGGGTGGGTGACGCACCTGGTGCTGCCGTGGTGCGTGCTCGCCTTCATCAGCGCGGCCATCTACGCGCGCCTGACCCGCGGCGAGATGCTCGAGTCGATGTCGCAGGACTTCGTCCTGACCGCGCGTGCGAAGGGCCTGCGGGAGCGGCAGGTCGTCGTGCGGCACGGACTCCGGACCGCGATCCTGCCCGTGGTGACGCTGTTCGGGCTCGACCTCGGGTCGCTGCTCGGCGGCGCGGTCATCACCGAGAAGGTCTTCTCGATGCAGGGCCTCGGAGCGCTGCTCATCGATGCGGTGCACACCCTCGACCTGCAGGTGGTCGTCGGCTTCACGGTGTTCTCGGCGCTGCTCATCGTCACCGCGAACGTGATCGTGGACGTCGTCTACGCGTTCGTCGACCCACGGGTGCGTCGCCGGGCCTAGGGCGAGGCCCGCTCGGCCGGCAGCTCGGGCCCGCGACGCGCAACGTCGGCGACCGCTCGCAGCGGTACAGCGCTGCGAGGAGTCGCCGACGGTGCGTTCTGCGGAAGGGGCCCCGCCGGTCGTCAGCGGGTGAAGCGGTAGGCCGCGCCGTCGTCGGTCCGCTCGAGCACACCGAGGTCGACCGCGTCGCGTCGCACGATCGCGACGTCGGCGCAGAACATCGCGATCGCCGCGTTGAGCTCGCGCTCCGACACCGGACGCGCTCGACCGAGGCGATCCCCGACGATGCCGACGATGCGCACCGACAGCGGGTGCCGCTGGTCCTCCGGCGCGGGCATGCGCTCGATCCGCCCGAACTCGAGCAGCGCCGCTGTGCCCTGCAACCGCTGCAGGTCCTTCGTCGTCCGTCCGAGCACGGCGCTGTCCGGTCCGTCGTCGCCCAGCCAGTCGAACGCCGCCACGGACGCCGCGGTCCGGTCGTCGAGCGTCCCGCCACCGACCACCGCGGCGCGGAGCGTCGGGGAGGCCAGCACGGCCACGGCCTGCCGCGCACGTCCGATCGACGTGGTGAGCTCGCCGTCCGGCATCAGAAGTACGTGATCCCGTGCGGCGTTCGGGCCGGCGTGAGCATCGCCCGGAGCAGCGCGGGCGCCGCCGGGTCCGCCGCACGGACGAGTCCGGCCGCGGCGAGGGTGACCGGGGACACCGAGCCGATGAGCACCGCGCCGAGGTCCGCCACGTCGAGCCGCAGGTCGGCCTCGCCGTCGTCACCGTCGGACAGGCGCGTCACCGTGCCCTGCCCGTCGGTGACGTCGAGCCGGTAGGTGCCCGACGCGAACCCCATCGCGTCGGAGACGGCGAGCGTCACCGAACCGTCGACCGCGTACGGCCGGCTGCTGAGCACCGCCGGCACGTCGAGCACCCGGAGCCAGACGTGGTCCTCCTCGTGCTCGACGTCGTAGGCGCGGTTGTCGCCGAGGGCCGCGACGATCGGGTCGTCGAGCCGCGAGCGGCTGTACTGCACCACGTCGTTCAGGTCGATCGAGAGCAGGAACTCCCAGAGCGACAGGTACGCGGCATCGTTCGCGTAGACCAGGTCGACGATCTCGAGGACGGTGTCGCCCTTGCCCTCCTTCACGCGCCAGGTCACGTAGCCGTCGACCTCGTCGGAGTCGTCGGGGCGGTGCACCGCGGCGCGGACGTCCTTCGCGGGCTGGCCCTCGCCGTCGCGGAGCCCGAACACGATCGGCCACGTGCCGGCGTTCCGGACCATCGAGCCCGGGGTGCGTGCGTCGAACCGGTCGAACACGGCGCGCCCGGTGCCCTCGGCGAGCCACTCCGGCGTGACGACCGCGACGGTGCCGGTGGTCGGCGCGAGCAGCGGCAGTGCCCGCTCGCGGCGGACGGTCACCGCCCGCTCACGGATCGCGCAGCCGAAGCCGAAGCGGCGGTAGATGGTGCCCTCGGACGCGGTGAGGGACGCGACGGCGTAGCCCTCGGCGATGCCGCGCTCGAGCGCGTGCGTCATCATCCGGCGGAGGATCCCGCGCCGACGCTCGGTCGGTCGGACCGTCACGGCCGAGATCGCCTGCGTGTCGATCGCGGCGCCCTCGGCCCACGTCAGGCGCTTGCGGAACCACGTGAAGGTCCCGGCCGGCCACGTCTCGTCGACCGAGCCCGGGAACGGGTCGCGCAGGTACACGCCGAGGAACGTCTCCTGGTCCTCCAGGAAGTGCGACGCCATCCGCGCGGCACCCTCGGCGTTGGGGTGGGCTTCGTGGAACCCGAACCCGACGGCGCGCATCCACGCCTCGGTCTCCGGCGTCGGCGCCCCCTCGGCGTCGGTCGTCGGCGCGAACTCGCGCAGGTCGTAGCGGTCGTCGAATGCGTCGTTGCTGGCCACGAGCCGACCCTACCGGTGCGCTCCACGCGGGCGCCTCCCTCGCGCGGTGGAGCAGCAACCGTCGGGTGGGCGGTGGCGCCCCGACCGTTCCTGCCCACCGACGCAACCGGGCGACCGGGTGGCGGACGGGAGGCGCGTGGTGGCGCCGCCACAGGCCTCCCGTCCGACGCCTGGTCACGACGGGACGCGTGGCCGGTCAGGGCGTGCCGCGCCGCGCCTCCTGGTCCACCACCTCGTCGAGGTCCGCCAGCTTCCGCATCTGCTGCAGCGGCCGCGCCATCCGGTTGTTCTCCCGCAGCGCGGGCTCGGTGCGCGACAGGAACGCCCAGTAGCCGGCGGTGAAGGGACACGCGTCCTCGCCGAGCCGCTTGGTCGGGTCGTAGCGGCACCCGCCGCAGTGGTCCGACATCCGGTCGATGTAGCGGCCACCGGAGGCGTACGGCTTCGTCGCGACCATCCCGCCGTCCGCGTGCTGCGACATCCCGATGATGTTCGCGGGCATCACCCACTCGGTGCCGTCGACGAACACGTCGGTGAACCACTCCGTCAGGTGGACCGGGTCGTAGCCCCGCTGCAGGGCCCAGTTGCCGAGCACCATGAGCCGTTGGATGTGGTGCAGCCAGCCGTGGTCGTGCAGGCCCTCCATCGCGGTGGACAGGCAGACCGCGTCGATCTCGGACGCGTCGAGCTCCTGCCACCAGCGGGGGAGCCGCTCGTGTGCGCCGAGGGCGTTCTCCTCGGCGCCGTAGTCGTCGCCGAACCACCAGTAGAGGTGCCAGACGTAGTCGCGCCAGCCTGCGACCTGGCGGACGAAGCCCTCGACGCTCGCGAGCGGGGCGTCGTGGTCGCGGTGCGCGGTGAGGGCTGCCTCGACGACCTCGAGAGGATCGAGCACGCCGAGGTTCATCGGCACGCTGAGCAACGAGTGCGCCATCGTCCAGTCGTTCGTCAGCGTGGCGTCCTCGAACGGCCCGAAGTCCCCGAGCCGGACCTGCACGAAGTCGTCGAGGGCCTGCCGGGCCTCGTCGGCGGTCACGGCGAAGCGGCGTGTGTCGTCCCTGCCGACGAAGCGGACGTCGCCGTCGTGTTCCCAGCGGTCGAGGTCGTGGCGGACCTCGTCGTCGATCTCGTCCTCGGTCGGCCACCACGGATCGGGCAGCCCGAGCGTGGTCGCTCCCCTGGGCGGTGGTTCCCGGTTCTGGTCGTCGAGGCTGAACTTCCCGCCGACGGGCTCGTCCGAGTGCATGAGCCAGCCCTCGCGGCGGCGGACCCGCTCGTAGTGGGTCTCCATCCGGAAGCGTCCGGTGCGCTCGGCGGCCCACTCGGCGAACTCGGCCTCGTCGGTGATGAAGCCGCGGCTCGGCAGGATCTCGGTGCCCCTGCCCCAGTGCCGGACCTGCGCGCGCAGGGTGCGGGAGGGTGGGTCGACCACGTCGAGGTCGTCCCGGCCGACCAGGGCGTCCTTGAGGCCCTCGACCTGCACGTGCTCGGCCCGGTCGCCGAGCTCCCGCACCCGGTGGCGGAGGGCGCTCAGCCAGAGGTGTGCCTTCGCACGGTGCATCGGTCGGGCGGTGAAGAACTCGCGCGCCTCGACCACCAGCGCGGGGCCGCCGTCGTCGAACAGCGGTCCGTACTGCCCCGGCAGGACGAGCCGGGTGCGGTCGGTGCTGCCGGCGTCGGTGCTGCCGTGGTCGGGTGCCATGCCCGGACGCTACCGGCGGCGTGTGACGCCCGGCTGACGGCGCGTGTGCCCCGACGTCGGCGTCGGCGGCCAGGGCTGGCCCGGCGGCCGCGTTCCGGTCGCACGACGTGCCGCTCGTGTTCGGCGGGCGCGGCAGGTCGTGCGACCGGAACGTGCCGCCGGCGGCACGTCGTGCAACCGAGGGCCGTCGACGGCCCCGTCGCGGCAGGCCGGCCCGGTCAGTTGTACGACGCGAGCCGGTTCGGCGCCGTGTTGCCCGCCGGCGTCGGTACCGCCCCGCCGACCCCGTTGATGACGCTCGAGATCGTGCCCGTGTCACCGAGCGACACCGTCACGAGCCCGTGCGCCCGGATCCCCGCGCCCGTCGGCGTCTCGAACGCCCGGTCTGCGTGCACGGAGGGGTTCGTGTTGAAGAAGCAGTAGACACCACCGCCCCAGATCTCGTGGTTCGACACCCCCGACGCGACCTTGTACGCCGCGTACCCGGCCCCGGTCGGGCTCTGCCACGATGCGTTGTCCGGCACGTCGTACGGCATCTCGTTCTGGAAGAAGATCGTCCGACCCCGGTTGCCGTTCCACAGCACCTCGTACCGCTGGTAGTGCTCGACGAACAACCCGGTCGCCAGGACGTCGTCCCCGTTCACCTCGACACCCGTGGCGCCGGTGTTGACGTTCCACCCCGTGGCCGCTCCGCCGTGGTCGGCTCGCCACGCCCAGATGTGGTCGACCAGCGTGTCGTCCGCGTTGACCTGCAGCGTCGTCGACGCCTTGCCCTGGATGCTCGACCCGACGCGGAAGAACACGTCCTGGATGCTCTGCGGATCGGCCGCGTGGTCGGCGTGCGAGCCGCCGGTGCCGAGTCGGACGAGCTGCGCGCTGTTCGTCGTGCCCGCATCGACCACGAGGTTCGAGACGTTCACACCCGAGACGTCCGAGCTGGTGAGGACCGCGTTGCCCTTCGTCGGCACGAGCGTCGGGAAGCCGACGCCCGTGACGACGGTGTCCGGACGCGTGACGTTCAGCGCGGCGTCCAGCTGGTACGTGCCCGGGGTGAAGAACAGGTTCAGCCCCTGCGCCAGCGCGCTGTTGATCGTCGCCGCGCTGTCACCGGGGTGTGCGACGTAGAAGTTCCGCATCGGGATGTCGGTCCCCGGCGTGTTCGGCCACGTCACCCCGGTGGAGTTCGTCCGCAGCGACGGCACGAACACGTGGTACTTGTTCGACGAGTCGATGTACAGGTACGGCTTCTCACGCGTCACCGGCGTGGTCGACAGCGTGGTCCAGCTCTTCGAGAAGTCGTTCGCGGGAGCGCCCTGCACCCCCGAGAACACCATGTTCCAGTTCCCGCCCTGCCAGCTGCCGAGCGAGGAGTTCCGGGTGTACCACTGCTGCTGGGACCCGCTGGTGACGGTGCCGTCGACCTTCGAGTCGGCGATGTACCCACCGGACGAGTAGCCCTGACCGCCGTCCTGGTTGGACGGCCCCATCGTCAGGTTCCCCTTGACGTGGACCCGCCGCATCGGTGCGGCCTGCGACACCGCCCAGCGGTCGGTGCCGCCCTCGGGGACGACCGACAGGTTCTCCGCCGACCGCCAGAAGTTCTGCGTCGCGTTCTTCTCGTCACCGGCGTTCCACCCGGAGTCGACGTTGATCGCACCGGTGATCGTGACGTCGTCCGGGTTCTTGCCGAGGCCGGCGACGGACGTGTAGAAGCCGAGGTTCGCCCAGAGCCGACCGTAGCTGCCCGGCTTGAAGAGGAAGGCGTACCGCTGCGAGCCGAACTGCGCCGTGCTGCTGCGGAGCTGCGAGTCGAACGCCGCGTCCACGTCGGCCTGGATGGTCGAGGTCGGTGTCGACGGGCTGTAGACCTTGACGTTGCTGCCGAGGTCCGGGGTGTCGCTGGTCGGCACGGCTGCCTGTGCCTGCACGGCCGGCGCGAGGGCGCCGACCAGTCCGACCGCCGTGATCGTCGCGAGGAGCGTGCTCATCCGTCGTTGCATGATGCTCGATTCGTCGTCGGACGGCCCCGTTGCCGCCCGCAACAGACGGTAGACCCGCCCGGACGCCGCGGCAGTCGGTGCTGCGGCGGACAAGTGCGTACCCCGTTCGGGGGTCGGACGGGAGGCCCGTATCGCCCTCGCCCCGCCACCCCCGTCCCGGCGCTCGGTACGCTCCGAGCATGTGGACGAACGAGCAGGACTGGCGTGCGTCCGTCCCGCGTCTGCTCGCCCGGGCGGTCGAGCGCTGGGACCTGCACCCGGGCGAGCCGTACGCGGGCGGCAGCGTCTCGCACGTCGTCCGAGTGCGGCTCCCCGACGGCGGCGATGCCGTCCTCAAGCTGTCCCTGCCGCACCGCGAGGCCGAGCACGAGGCAGCAGCGCTCGCGTGGTGGGACGGTGCCGGCGCGGTCCGCCTGCTCGCCGTGGACCCGGACGACCCCTTCGTGCTGCTGCTCGAGCGCTGCCACCCCGGCACCCGCCTCGTGCAGTGCGACGACGTGCCGGCCGAGGAGCGCCTGCGTACCGCGGGTGGTCTGCTCACGCGGCTCTGGGCGACCGGGATCCCGGACGACCACCCGTTCGAGTCCGTCGCCGACGTCGCCGCGGAGTGGGCGGCGCTCGCCGATGCCCGGATACTCGAACTCGCGCCTCCGTTCGACCCCGGACTCGTGCGCCGCGGCACCGATCTGCTCCGCACCCTGCCCCGCGGCGCCCCACGGTCGGTGGTCGTGCACGGGGACGCGAACCCCGGCAACGTGCTCGCGGCGGGCCGGGAGCCGTGGCTCGTCATCGACCCGAAGCCGATGGTCGGCGACCCGGCCTACGACCTGAGCCCGGTGCTCGTGCAGGTCGGCGACCCCTTCCGCACGGGCGACCCCCTGCGCGCCGTCCGGCACCGGGTCGCCGTGCTGTCGGACACGACCGGCCAGTCCCCGGACCGCATCGCCGCCTGGTGCACGGCGCGGCTGGTCGAGTCCGCCCTCTGGTCGGTGAGCAGGGGAGCGCTCGGCGACGGTGTCGACGCGATGGCCCGTGCTGCGGTGGTCGACGGGCTCGGCGCCTGACCACCGCGGGGTTCACCTCCGCGGGAGCCCGGCGACGTAGGCCGTGAGCACCGCGTTCGGATCGACGGCGGCGACCGCGCCGACCCGGTAGAGCAGCAGGGCGTCGACGACCCCGACGAGGTCCCGTGCGGAGCCGTCCGGGTCCACGACGCCGATGCCGTCGAGCAGGGTCCGTGCCGCTCGGACGAGGTCGTCACGCACCGGGTCGGCGCCGGTCAGGGGAGCACGCAGTCCGGGGTCGTCGCGCAGTTCGACGAGGAGCGCGAGCCGGGCGGCCTGTGCATCGCCGCGAGCAGCGAGTGCGTCGAGGAACCCGGTGGCGACCGCGACGACCGAGGCGTCGTCCGGGTCCTCCGGCAGTCGGAGTCCGGCGACGTCGGACGCCAGCTGCTCGGTGATCCGCGCCGCCACCAGCGCGAGCAGTGCGTGCCGGGTCGACGCGTAGTACGTCGTCGACCCGGGCGGGACCCCTGCCTCGGTGTCGACGCCGCGGTGGGTGAGCGACCGCGCGCCGCCGCGCGCCACGAGACGGACCGCCGCGTCGGCGAGGTCGTCGCGTCGTCCCATGGCTTCCCCTCTCGGCCAGGACATCGTACTGTTCTCTACATCTGTAGAGGATCGATCGGGAGGGTGTGGTGCGCGCAGTCGTCGTCGGCGGGGGAGCATCGGGTCGAGCGATCGGAGCGGCGATCGCCGCGCGGGGCTGGGCGGTGCAGGTGTCGTCGCGGCGGACGGGGTTCGACGTCCTGCGCGACGACGTCGCGGCTGTGCTCGGGGGCGCCGACGTGGTGGTCGAGGCCACCGGTCGCTTCACGACGAGCCGCCGACGAGCCACCGACTTCTTCGTCCGGTCGACCACCGCGGTCGGTTCGGCTGCCGCAGCGGTCGGGGCGCGGCACGTCCTGCTCTCGGTCCTCGGGTGCGAGCGTCCGGAGGTGCAGGGGTACGGCTACTTCGCCGGCAAGGCAGCGCAGGAACGGGCCGCCGCGACGACCGGTGCCGAACTGTCGGTGGTGCGCTCGACGCAGTGGCACGAGTTCGCGGAGCAGAACGCCGAGCGTTTCGGTGTCGGTCGCGTCGCGCTGGTCCCGGCGATGACGATCGCTCCCGTGGCGCTGACCGCGGTGGCCGCCGTCGTGGCGGAGGTCGTCTCGGGTGAGCGCAGGGAGCGTCGCGTCGAGGTCGCCGGGCCGCGGCGGACGACACTGCTGGCGATGACGGAGTCGCTGCCCGCTCCCGGTGTCCGTGCGCTGCCGCTCCGCATCCCCGGTCGGCTGGGGCGCGCGTTCCGCGACGGTGCGCTCCTGCCGGACGTGGGTACGGAGGTGGTCGGACCGTCCTTCGACGAGTGGCTCACCGCGCGGTCGCGCCACTGATGCCGGTCGGCCGGGGCGTCGCGCTCGCGGCAGGCCGACCGGCACGACGGCGTCCGCTCAGCGCGTGCCGGCGACGACGGCGTCGAGTGCGTCGTCCGCAGACCTCGGCTCGCGGCCGAGCAGCGTCCGGAGGGTCGGGTCCGTCCCTGCGAACCACCCTCCGGCCGCTGCCTCGTACATGCCGAGCAGGAACCGGACCATGCGTTCGTCCTGCCCCGCCGCGACGGCGCCGTCGACCCACTGTTCCGCGTCGACGAGCCGGAAGCCGACGTCGCGACCGACGCGCGCGGCCAGCCGGTCCGTGAGCTCCCCGAAGGTCGGTGCCGCGGTCGCGGTGATGGTCACCGGCCCCTCGGCCGGCGTCTCCTGCAGCAGCAGGGCGGCAGCCGCCTCGGCTGCGTCCTCGCGGGCGGTCCAGGACACCGGTCCGTCTGCCGGCAGGGCGACCGTCCCCGTCTCCGGCCACGGCCCCAGCAGCCACTGCAGGCTGTGGGCGTAGAAGCCGTTCCGGAGCGAGGTCCACCGGAGGCCCGACTCGGCGAGCAGGTCCTCGGTGGCGGCGTGGTGCTGTGCCGGCACGAACGGGGACGCCGCTCCCGCGCCCTGGTGGCTCGTGTAGAAGACCTCTCCGACGCCGGCGCTCGCCGCGGCCTGCACGGCGTTCCGGTGCTGCCGGACGGTGTCCCCTCCGGGGTCGTTCGACGAGACGAGCAGCAGGCGGTCCGAGCCGGCGAAGGCCTCGACCAGGCCCGCCGGGTCGTCGTAGTCGCCGTGACGCACCGTCACGCCGCGCTCGGCGAACCGCGCGGCGCGTGCGGGGTCCCGTGTCACCACCGTGAGGCGGGATGCCGGGAGGTGGTCGAGGAGGTGGTCGGCGGTGGCGCCGTTGAGTGCGCCGGTCGCTCCGGTGATCGTGATCATGGTGGCCTCGTTCGTGTTATCGGTGGAAACACGAGAACCGTAGCGCTGGTTTTCGGTGGAAGCAAGCACCTGTTAGCGTTGATCCGTGACCAGTACCGCACCGGCGATCGACTCCCGTCGCGACGTCCGCGAGCGCATCGTGGTCGGCGCTGCGGAGCTCCTCCACGACGGCGGTGTCGACGCGGTGACGACGCGAGCGGTCGCCGCAAGAGCAGGAGTGCAGGCGCCCACGATCTACCGGCTCTTCGGGGACAAGGACGGACTGCTCGACGCGGTCGCCGAGCACGTCATGACGGTGTTCAGCGCCGAGAAGGCCGCGATGGTCGACGCCGCCGGAGCGGACGGGACGGACCCGGTCGAGGCGCTCCGCGCGGGATGGGACGCGACCATCGCCTTCGGGCTCGCCAACCCCGACCTGTTCGTCATCATGAGCGACCCGCGTCGCGGGCGAGGGTCACCCGCCGTGGCGGCCGGGCTGCGTGTGCTCGAGGAACGATTGCGACGGGTCGCGGCGGCCGGACGTCTCCTCGTCGGGGCGTCGGAGGCGGTCCGGCTGGTGCACGCGGCCGGTACCGGTGCCGTGCTCGCGATCCTGGGCGAACCGGAGGGCCGACGCGACCCTGCCCTGGCCGAGACGGTCTGGGCCGCGGTCGAGGCGCAGGTCGTCGTCCCCGAGCGCGACGTCGTCGCCGGTCCCGACCGGGCGCTCCGCACCGCGGCGTCGACCCTGCGCGCCGGCGTCGAGGAACTCGACCGACTGACGGCAGCCGAGCGCGCTGTCCTGGCGGAGTGGCTCGACCGCGTGGCGGCGGGGCGTCGGGAGTCCGACTCCGGAGGAGCCTGACCCTCCGACCCGCGTCGGACGCAGCTCAGTCGGTCGCGCCCCTCGGCGGGTCCACGAGCAGCGCGACCCGGTCCCGCAGGTAGTCCTCGAGCGGCACGACGGTCCCGGAGGTGGGGGACCAGCGGACGACCGGTTCGCCGTCGACCACGGCGAGCACACCGTCGGCCCCGACGAGCGAGTCGTCGAGCGGGATCGGCACCGCCCCGTGGTTGACCGTGTCGCCCGCGGCGAAGTGCCCCTTCGCCGCGGCCGCCCGGTAGGCGCGGCGCACCTCGGCGGAGACCGAGACGAACTGCTGGCGTCCGGGGTCGGTCACGCGGGTGATCCGCCCGGTCGCCCAGACCTCACCGGCGGTCTCGGAGGACGACCCGAGCAGCAGGGCTCCGAGGCGCCAGACCCGGCCGAGCGAGCGGATCGTCGGCTCCCGACGGATCCCGAGGACCGCACGGGGCTCGACGTACTCGCCGAGGGCCTCGTCGCGGACGCCCGCTCCCCGCAGGCGCGCGGCCGCGTGGTCGAGCAGGGTCTGCGCTCGCCGCACCGCGTCCTCCACGAGCCCGTCCGTCACGCTGCCCGAGCCTAGACCGGCACGTCACACGGGGTCGCGCGGCCGGAGGAATGTGCCCGCTGCCCGTACGGTTGCACGGTCTCGGAACGAGGAGGGCCCATGGGCATCGTGCGGTGGTTGTTCGACGCGCAGCTCGTCATCGGCGACCAGACCGTGCTCTGGCGCGAGGTGATCGGCAACGTGTTCGGGCTGCTCAGTGCGCTCGGCGGGATGCGTCGCAGGGTCTGGGCGTGGCCGGTGGGGATCCTCGGGAACGCCCTGCTCTTCACGGTGTTCATGGGTGCGCTCTTCGACACCCCGAACCCGGTGAACCTGCTCGGCCAAGCCGGCCGACAGGTCATGTTCATCGTCGTCAGCGTCTACGGGTGGTACCGGTGGACGCACCGCGCGGACGAGGCGACGACCGTCGTCGAGCCGCGGTGGGCCTCCTGGTCGACCCGGGGGCTGCTGGTGGTGGCGCTGGTGGGCGGCACCGCCGTCCTGACGCCCGTGTTCCGGGCCCTCGGCTCGTACGAGCCGGTCTGGAGCGACGCCTGGATCTTCGTCGGGTCCGTGCTGGCGACGTACGGCATGGCGAAGGGCTGGGTCGAGTTCTGGCTGATCTGGGTCGCGGTCGACCTGGTCGGGGTGCCGCTGCTCTTCTCGGCCGGCTACTACGCGTCCGGGCTCATGTACGTCTTCTACGGCGCCTTCACCCTGACCGGGTTCTTCGTCTGGGTACAGCAGGGGCGCAAGCCCTCGGCGGCGCCGGTGACGGTGGGCTGACGCGCTCGACAGGTGTTGCCTGACCCCCGCACTGGGTGGAGACACGCCGGGGCCGGGTGCGGTGGACTGTCGGGATGGCAGACATGCACGGCGGGTCCGTCGAGGACGACGCGTCGCTGGCCGAGCGGATCGTGCGCGGGGCGATCCGGGCCTACCGGCTGCACCCGTTCCACGAGGTCGACGCCGGTACGGTCGCCGAGACCTGCGGCGTGGACCGCACGGTCGTCGACCGGCTCTTCCCGACCTGGGACGGACTGCTCCTGGTGGTCTACGACCGCTGGCTGCAGCTCCGCGGATCCCGCCGGTCGTCGGTGCCGCGGTGCACGCTCGAGCACGTGCGGATGACCCTGGCCGAGGACGTCGCCGACCCCGGTCTCGTCCGGGTGCTCGCGGGCGTCGTGACCCTCGCCGCGTCCGAACGGGACTTCGCCGGCTTCTTCCGCAAGCGCTTCGAGGAGTACGTCGAGGAGCTCACCGTCGGGCTGCAGCGCGACGTCGACGCCGGTCTGGAGACCATCGGCATCCCCGCCCACCAGGCCGCGACCCAGTTGCTCGCGGTCTACGAGGGACTCCAGCTGCAGATGCTCGTCCGGCCGTACCTCGACGTCCTGGTCGAGTACGACCGTGCCGTGCACACGCTCCGGCACGGCTGGCGTGAGCCCGAAGCCGTGGCCTGGGACGTGGACGAGGCGCTCGTCCGCGGCTGACCCACGAGCGGTGCCGCCGTCGACACCCGTCGGCCCGTCGACGACCCGCGTTCGTCGGACCGCGTCAGCGTGCCCGGGCTCGGCCCCGGCGCCAGCCGGCGATCTGCCGCACCGTGACCTTCGACCCGTACTGCGCCACCGAGTGGCGGAACAGGTACTCGGCGAACCAGAGCAGCACCGCGGCCACGGCGAACACCTCGACGATGCAGACGACGGACTCGACGACGGACAGCGATCCGACGGCGTTCCGGACCATGGCGGTGATCGGCGTGAAGGTGGGGAAGTACGTGAAGAACGCCGCCACCGGCGACGACGGCGTCGTCATCACGAAGAACGCCGCGTAGAGCGGGATGATCAGGGCGAAGATCGCGGCGGACTGCAGCGTCGAGGCGTCCTTGATCGAGGGCACCGCAGCGCCGACGGCGACGAAGAGCCCGCAGGCGAGCAGCACCCCGCCGACGAGCAGCAGCGCACCGACGACCATCCGCCACGGGTCCACCGTCAGGCCGCCGAGCCGCGACGCGACGAGGGGCAGTGCGACCAGGGCGACCGCGAGCCCCGGCAGCACGACGACCCCGACCTGCACGAGCCCGACGAGCAACATGGCGAGGACCTTGCCCCGGATCAGGTCACCGGCCGTCACCGCGGTCAGGATCATCTCGGAGATGCGGTTCTCCTTCTCCTCGACGACCACCGTCACCATGCGGGTCGCGAGCAGGATCACGATGCCGAAGAACGCGAGGGCGTAGAGCAGCGGCGGGACGATCGACAGCCAGCCCGGTGCGACGCGGCCGTCGGCGTACGTGGTCAGGTCGGTCGACGGCGGGGCGCGGAGGAGCGCGACGGCCTCGTCGTCACCGACCGAGGCCGCGACGCTGCGTTCGAGCACCCGCTCGGCGAGCGAGGAGTAGCCACCGTTCTCGAACAGTCCTCGGTCGGCGCCATCCAGCCGGATCGCCTGCGCCGACGGCTTCTCCGGGTACTCGACGAAGAGCTCGAGCGTGCCCGCCCGGACGGCCGCGCGGTCGGCGGCCGGGTCGTCGGACGGCGACCCGCCCCACTCGGCCGCGATCCGCGCCGACACCAGGCCCGAGTGGTCGACGTACCGGAACGAGGTCTTCGCCGCCGAGGCGCTCGACGAGATCGAGTCGGAGCCGGCCGCCTGTCCGACGCCGACGAGCACCGAGACCAGGACGACGACGATCGGGAGCGCGAGGGTGCCGATCCAGAACGCGGGCTTCTTGACGGCGCGGACGAACTCGAAGCGGACGACCGTCCCGAGCCGGCTCACGCCACCGCCCCGCTCGCGGTGGTGTGCTGCGTCGACGCCCGTCCGGCCGGCGCCTGGTCGGCCCCGGCGTCGTGGCCGTAGACCTGGACGAAGATCTCGTCGAGCGGGATGCGGCGCATCTCGAACGCGGTCACGTGCGCACCTGCGCCGATGAGCGCGGCGAGGATGTCCGACCCGTCCACCGCGGCTGCCTCGGTGGGCACCAGGTGGGCGACGTGACCCTCGTGCCGAGCGAGGCGGTACAGGGGAGAACGGGGGACCGTGCCGGTGAGCTGCACCCGGGCGACGGCGCCACCGAAGGCGTCCTGCACGTCGGGGATGCTGCCGTACGCGGCTGCCCGGCCGTCCTTGAGCAGCAGGATGCGGTCGCAGAGGCGCTCGACCTCGTCCATGTGGTGCGTGACGAGGACCACGGTCGCGCCGTCCGCCTTCCGCTCGTCGACCAGGTCGAGGAGCAGCCGACGGTTGACCGGGTCGAGCCCCTTCGTCGGTTCGTCGAGGATGAGCAGGCGCGGTCGGTCCATGATCGTGATGCCGAGCTGCACCTTCTGCTGCTGCCCGCCGGACAGCTTGTCGACACGGAGCTTCGCGCGGCCGGCGAGCCCGACGCGCTCGAGGTACTCGGTGCTCCATGCCGCGGCCTCGGTGCGGCGGAGGCCCCGCAGCGTGCCGAAGTAGGTCATGACGTCGAGCACGGACTCCTTGCGGTACAGCCCGCGCTCCTCGGGCAGGTACCCGATGCCGCCGGTCGCGGGTCGGTACGGTGCGCCGTCGACGAGCAGGGTGCCGGAGGTCGGCGTCGTGATGCCGAGCAGGGCCCGGATCGTGGTGGTCTTGCCCGAACCGTTGCTGCCGAGCAGCCCGAAGGTCTCGCCGGGGGCCACGTCGAACGACAGCCCGTCGACGACGTCCCGGTCCCCGAAGCGCATGACGAGGTCCCGCACGCTGATGCTCGCGCCGCTCATGCTGCCGACCCTACCGGCGACGAATGAGTCCATCGTGCTTGCGGTGGGAGGACGATCCGCTCGTAGGAGGACGGAGCTCCGGGCCTCCTACGAGCGATTCGCCCTCCTTCGCGCGGAACGGCCCCTGACGGACGGGAGGCGCGGTGCCTGCCTGCACCGCGCCTCCCGTCCGCCACCGGGTCCCGTCAGGAACGCAACCAGGCGGTCCCCACACCCGACAGTGCGCCGTCTGCCACCGGCGCGGAGGCGAGCAGCAGCTCGCCGGCGGGGAGTGCGTACGGCTCGTCGCCGAACACCGTCACGCTCGTCCAGCCGTTCGGCCGGCGGAACGCGAGCACGTCGTCGCGACCGGTCTCGAGCCACTCGAGGTGCTCCTCGGACTGCAGCTGGCCGCGCAGGCCCAGGGCCTTCCGGTACAGGTTCAGCGTCGAGTCGGGGTCGGCGTCCTCCGCCTCGACCGAGACCTGCGCGAACCACGCCGGCTGCGGCAGGTGCGAGCCGCCGTCGCCGAACCCGAACGACGAACCCTGCCGCGTCCACGGGATCGGCACGCGGCAGCCGTCACGGCCCACGTCGACGCCCGGGTTCCGGAAGAACGCCGGGTCCTGGCGCTCGGCGTCGGGGATGTCGCCGACCTCGTGCAGGCCGAGTTCCTCGCCCTGGTAAAGGTAGGCGGAGCCGGGCAGTGCGAGCTCGAGGAGCGTCGCCGCCTGGGCCCGACGGAGTCCGAGCGAACGGTCGAGCGCCGCCTGGTCACCGCCCGCGAGCAGCCACGCGGACCCCTGCTTCTGCTCGTCGCCGTTCCGGGCGGGCAGTGCGTAGCGGGTGGCGTGCCGGACGACGTCGTGGTTCGAGAACACCCACGTCGTCGACGAGCCGGACTGCTCGGCGAGCCCGAGGTTGAACTCGATGATCGTGCGGAACTGCTGTGCGTCGAAGTCCGCCTCGAGCAGGTCGAAGTTGAACGCCTGCCCGAGTCCCTCGGCGCTGGCGTACCGGGCACGGCGGTCGGCTGCGACCCAGGCCTCGGCGACGGCGGTCCGTGCCGGGGTGTACTCGTCGAACACCGTCCGCCACTCGGCGTAGATCTCGTGCACGTCGTCGCGGTCCCAGAGGATGTGCGAGCCGTCCTTCGGGGCGGCGAGCACCTCGGCCCACGTGGGCAGCTCGCCTGCGGGCAGGTCCTTCGCCAGGCCGTGCGCCACGTCGATGCGGAAGCCGTCGACACCACGGTCCGACCAGAAGCGCAACGTGTGCAGGAAGTCGTCGCGCACCTCGCGGTTCGCCCAGTTCAGGTCGGGCTGCTCCGTCGCGAAGTTGTGCAGGTACCACTGGCCGTCGCCCACGGCGGTCCAGGCCGGGCCGCCGAAGATCGACACCCAGTCGGCCGGCGCCTCGGACCCGTCGGGACCGGTGCCGTCGCGGAACACGTAGCGGTCCCGGGCCGGGCTGCCCTTCGGCGACGCCAGCGCCTCGCGGAACCACTCGTGCCGGTCGCTCGTGTGGTTCGGCACGATGTCGACGATGACCCGGATGCCGGCGCCGTGCAGGGCATCGACCATCTCGTCGAAGTCGGCGAGGGTGCCCAGACGCGGGTCGACCTCGCGGTAGTCGTCGACGTCGTAGCCGCCGTCGGCCAGTGCGGACGGGTAGAACGGGCTGAGCCAGACGGCCTCGATGCCGAGGGAGGCCAGGTACGGCACCCGCGAGGTCACCCCGCGGAGGTCGCCGATGCCGTCGCCGTCCGCGTCGGCGAACGAGCGGGGGTACACCTGGTAGACGCTCGCCTGGCGCCACCAGGTCTCGGCGTCGGTGGCGGCTGCGGGCTGGACGAGCGTGTCGGTCACGTCGGGCCTTTCGTTGTTCGTGCGGGTGGTGGTCGTGGTCGTTGCAGCTGCGTTCGTGTCCGCGGTCGCGGACTGCGACGGCGGGGTCACTTGATCGCGCCCTGGGTCACGCCGGCCATCACCCATCGCTGGGTGACGAGGTAGACGATGATCGCCGGGGCCATCGCCATCAGGTACGAGGCGAACGACACGTTGTAGTTGTTGCTGAACTGCGTCTGGAACATCTGCTGCAGCACCGGCAGGGTCTGCAGCGCCGGGTCCGAGGTGATCAGCGACGGCATCACGAAGTCGTTCCAGGACGCCAGGAACGCGAAGATGCCGACGGTGGCGCTCATCGGCGCGAGGAGCGGGAACACCAGTCGCCAGAACACCTGCCCCGTGCTCGCACCGTCGATGCGGGCACTCTCCTCCAGCTCGGCCGGGATCGAGCGCAGGAACGCGGTGAAGAGCAGCACGCTGAACGACAGCTGGAACATGACGTGCAGGATCGCGACGCCGAACGGGTTGTCCAGCCCGGCGAGGCCCGTGAGCTTCACCTGCGACAGTGCGAGCACCGGGAACGGCAGGAACATCGCGGCGAGCAGGTAGAAGAACGACCAGCGGAAGAAGCGGCGCTCCCAGTTCCGGGCGATGGCGTACGCCGTGAACGACGCGAGCAGGATCGTCCCGACGACGGTGATCGCCGCGATGAGCACCGAGACGCCGAACGCCCGCGGGAAGTCCGTGAGCTCCCAGGCCTGCACGAAGCCGTCGACGCTGAACGGCGCCGGCAGCGAGAACGCGTTGCCGTCCACGGCCTGCGTCGTGGTCTTGAACGCCATCGTCACGGTGACGTAGAGCGGGACGAGGACGGACAGGGTGCACAGCGCGAGGACGATCGTGACCGGCCAGTTGAACCGTTCACCGCGGCGTCCGGCGGTGCGGTCGGCGTCGACCGACCGGATGCTGCCGGTCGCCGTCGTGCCCGGACGGAGGGGTGCTTGCATGGTCATCAGAGCGCTGCCTTCCCGCGGGTCGCCCGCAGCTGGATCACGGCGATGACGACGGCGATCACGAAGAAGATCGTCGCGTTCGCCATCTGGTACGCGTAGTCGCCGCCGCTGAAGCCCTTGAAGATCGACATCGCGACCGTCGTGGTCGAGGTGCCCGGGCCGCCGTCGGTCAGGCCGACGACGATGTCGTACGAGTTCAGGAAGTTCTTGAACCCGATCACGAGGTTGATGAGGATGTAGCCCGCCGTCAGGGGTGCGGTGATCGAGACCAGCTGCCGCCAGGCGCTGGCACCGTCGAGCGCCGCGGCCTCGTACACCTCGCCGGGGATCGACAGGACGCCGGCGATGTAGATGAGGAGCGTCGACGGGATCGCCTGCCAGGCGGTCACGACGACGATCGCGACCCACGCCAGGTCGGGGTTCGCCAGGATGCTCTGCTCGAGCGGGGCGATGCCGAGCGTGGTCGCGAGCGCCGGCAGGCTGTTCGCGAAGAGGAACGAGAACACGTAGGCGATGACGATGCCGGAGATCACCATCGGCAGGACGAAGACGCCGCGGAGCGCGATCTTGCCGCGGATCTTCGACGTCAGCGCGATCGCGAGCAGGAACGCCACGGCGTTCACCAGGAGCACGGTGACGAGCGAGAACCCGATGGTGAACAGGTACGCCTGCAGGATCGCGGGGTCGGAGAACACCGCGACGTAGTTCGTCAGGCCGGTGAACCGGAACTCGCCGAAGCCGACGGAGTTCGTGAAGCTCAGCACGATGCCCATCGCTGCGGGGAGGGTGATGGCGAGGGTGAAGAGCACGAGCGTGGGGACGAGGAACAGGAGGAAGAGCGGATCGACGCGCTTGGCGCGTCCGCGGACGCCGGCCTGGACGCGCGGTGCGGCTCCGCCCCGGCGGCGGCGGTCCGCCGTCGTGATCGATTCGGTGGTCGTGGTGGCCAAGGTCGTCTCCTTACGCGGCCGACCGGAGCGCGAGCCGCGCCCAGTCGCCGTCGAGGGTGCGGAGTTGCGGGTCGGGCGCACCGCCGAAGGCGATGGACTGCAGGTAGTTCGCCACCGGGATCTCGGCGGGGATGAGCTGCGAGGCGCCGAGGTAGAACGCGGCCTGGTCGTACGAGTCCTGCATGCCGCGGAGCGCGGGGTTCGAGACCGGAGGGGAGTCCTTCCGCACACCGAAGCCGTTGTTGTCGGCGTTGTACCGGTCGCTGATCTCCGGGCTCATCAGGAAGGACAGGAACTCGCGGGCGGCCTCCTGCTTCCGTGAGGCCTCGGGGATCCAGAGCCCGAGGTCGACGTTGACGCGCACCTTGTTGTCGGCGGGGTCGTCGGTCGCCGGGAACGGGAAGGTGCCGAGGTCCATGTCGGGGTTCGTCTTCGCGATCTCGCCGAGCGCCCAGGGGCCCTGCAGGTACATCGCCGCCTTCCCCTGCGCGAACGCGAGGTTGCCGTCGCCGTAGCCCCGGCTGGCGGCGCCCTGCTGGTGCCACTGCAGCAGGTCCACCATGCGGCCGACGGGAGCGGCGAAGTCCTTCTCGAACGACACCGCCGACCCCCTGCCGACCGAGGTGCCCTCGCGGTCGAGCGCCGCGAAGGTCGACGGCACGTCGAGCATGCCGCCCACCGAGTAGTCGAACATGCCCTGGGCGATCGTCCAGTTGTCCTTGTACGTGCCGTACATCGGGGTGATCCCGGCCTTCACGAGACGCTCGCACACGTCGGTGAACGCGCTCCAGGTCGTCGGCACCTCCAGACCCTGCTGCGCGAACAGCTGCTTGTCGTAGATCACCGACGCGGCGGTCACCGAGTAGGGCAGGACGCTCGTCCGGCCCGGGTAGTCCGCGGTCTGGCGCATCAGGGGCCAGAGGTCGGGGTTGATCGTGTCCTTCTCGGGCAGGTCCGACAGGTCGGTCAGGGCCCCGTGCTCGACGAACGACACCATCGCGTAGTTGTAGTTCAGGCACCCGAGGTCCGGCGGTCGGTTCCGGACGAAGTTCGCGGACATGTTCGACGTCGAGTCGCGGACCACGCGGATCTTGGACTGGCTGTCGTGGAACTTCGCGATGACGTCGTCGAAGTACCCGATGACCTCGGGCTTCGACACGTAGAAGGTGATCGTCTCGGGTCGGCTGCTCGATCCTCCGAGCGGGGCGCACCCAGCGAGTGCCAGGCCCGCGCCGATGCCGCCCGCACCGAGCAGGAACCCGCGGCGGGTGACCCCGGCCGTGCTCCTGGTGGTGGCGTGTGCTTGCACGTCGTCTCCGTCCGTCCGGACCCGGCGTCCCTGCCGTTCCGACTCGCGTGCCGGCGTCGGTGTCGGCTCGCGCGACTAAATGTACTCAGAAAATCTAATCGCGCAAGCAAGTCGCGTCGCGGTAGGGTCGGCGCATGCCACAGCGCCGTGTGACCCCCCGCGCGACCAGCGCCGAGACGGTCCTGGCGTACGCCCTCGAGCCGACGTCCGGTGCCTTCACGGCGACCGAGGCGATCGACGCCACGGGGCTGACCCGCTCGACCGTCCTCGCCGCGTGCGCGGAGCTCGTCCGGCTCGGCTGGCTCCGCGACCTCGACGACGCCCGCACGGCAGGGGAGTACCGGAAGGGCCGGCCCGCCCGGCGCTGGGAACTCGTCGCGGACGCGGGGGTCGTCGTCGGCGTCGACGCGGGGCAGCACCGCGTCACCGCGCTCGTCGCCGACCTGCGGGGCACCGTCCTCGCCCGCACCGAGGGGGCGCTCGGCGAGTCCGGGCTCGAGGTGCCCGTCCGGCTCAGTGTGACGACCGACACCGTCGCGGCGGCACTCACCGCGGCCGGCGTGGACGCCGCCCGCGTGCTCGTGACGGTCGTCGGCATCCCGGCTCCGGTCGACGCGCTCGGTGCGTCACCCCGCGACGGCGGCTTCTGGGACAGCATGAACCCGGGCTTCTCGGACGTCGTGCCCCACGGTGTCGTCGTGGTCGAGAACGACGCGAACGCCGCCGCGCTGGCCGAACGGCCCTCGTCGGGGGACGCCTCGTTCGCGGCGCTGCTCTCGGGCGAGCGGTTCGGCGCCGGCCTGGTCGTCGACGGCGCGCTCCTCCGCGGTGCCCGGGGCGGTGCCGGTGAGCTCCGGGTGCTCGACCTGGTCGACGGGGTGGCCTCGTCGAACGGCATCGGACGCACCGCCCGCGAGCTCGTCCGCGCGGCGCGGGCCGACGGGCGCATCGGTCCGGCGTCCCTGCTCGGCGGCGTCGAGGAGCCGGGCGCCGAGGCGGTGTTCGCCGCCGCCGCGCTGCTCGACCCGGTGGCGCTCGAGGTCGTCGACCGGCTGGGGGACCGCCTCGCCCGGGTCTGCGTCCTGCTCGCGAGCCTGCTCGACATCGACCGCGTGGTCGTCGCCGGGGCGATCGCCGACGCCGCCGCTCCCGTGATCGAGCGGGCGCGCGAGCACCTGGCTGCCTGGGAGTACGACCCGACGCCCGAGGTCGTGCCGTCGCGGCTCGGCGGCGACGTCGTGGTCCTCGGCGCCGTCGCGCGTGCGCTCGACCTCGTGCACGCCGATCCGCTGGCCTTCCCGCTGCCCGCCGAGACCCCCGCCGTCGCGACCTGACCGCCGATCCGCTCCCACCGAGCCCTTCCCAACCGGACGTACGAGTCGTACGATCGGTACATGTACAACCTGCCCGCGAGTGAAGCACGCCAGCGATGGTCCGACCTCATCGACCATGCGCACCGCGAACCGGTCGCCATCACGGTCCGCGGCCGCGAGCAGGTCGTCGTGCTCGAGGCGGAACTGGCTCGCCGGGCACTGCAGGCGCTCGAGGACGCGATGGACCGGGCCGCTGTCGATCGAGCTCGGCGGGAACTCGCGGAGGACCCGGAGACGCTGCCCCTCGAGCAGGTCGCCCGCGAGCTGGGCATCACGCTTGGGTGAAGCCTCGCCCGTCGAGTACCGGGTCGAGCTGACCAAGCGTGCCGCGAAGGCGCTGACGAAGCTCGACCGGGTCGTGCAGCGGCGGTTGCTCGCCGCCCTGGTCCTGCTCCGCACCACGCCGCGTCCGCCAGGGTCGACCGCGCTGGTCGGCCGGCCGGGCGAGTTCCGGGTCCGTGTGGGCGACCACCGGATCGTCTACGAGATCGTCGACGACCGTCTGGTGGTCCTCGTGCTGGTCATCGGCCACCGCCGTGACGTGTACCGCTGAACCCGACCGACCGACCGCCGCCCCCTGGGCCGACCGCTGACACCGCGGCGCGGTCCGCGGCAGACTGGGCCCGTGACGATCCGACCCGTCCTCGTTCCCGCGGTCCTCGGCGTGCTCGCGGTGTTGTGCACCGGGTGCGTCGCCGTCGATCCGGAGGAGGGTGTCCTCACCTTGTCGGGCAGCGACGCGGCCCCGCTCCCGGCGTGCAACGGCGCAGCGCCCGTCTCGGTCTCCGCCCTGGCGTCCGACGACCCGCCGGAGTGCGAGCCGATCGGTCAGGTGCTCGTCTTCCCCGACGGCGGCCGGCTGCAGTTGCCGGAGGGATCGCTCGGCGCCGGTTCGCAGGCTGCCGCGTCGGGCGTCCGGTACGCGTACAGCGGTGTCGGGCGGTTCGGCGTCGTCGCGGCGCAGGCGGGTCCTGGTTGCGTCGATGTCCAGGAGTGGGGGACCCCGGACGCGTTGCGTCGGGTCCACGACGCCTTCGGCTCGCGCTGGATGTGCGCCTGACCGGGCGCAGGACGCGAGCGCCCGGCGACCGGTCGCGGCCCCTCAGCGGGGGAGCGCCGCCAGGACCTCGGCGGCACGGGCGGCCTGCTCGGCGCTGACGTCGAGGTGCGTCACGAGCCGGACGTGCCTCGGGCCGAGCTGCATCACCCGCACGTCCTGCTCGGCGGCCGCGGCCACGAAGGCTGCCGGATCGGTCACCTCGGCGAAGACGATGTTCGTGTCGACGGTCGCGGGGTCGACGTCGAGCGCGGACGCGAGCACCCGGGCGTTGGTGTGGTCCTCGGCGAGACGGTCGACGTGGTGCCGGAGCGCGTACCGGCCCGCCGCGGCCAGGAAGCCCGTCTGCCGCATGCCCC
Source organism: Curtobacterium sp. 260 (assembly GCF_030803485.1). Lineage (NCBI taxonomy): Bacteria > Bacillati > Actinomycetota > Actinomycetes > Micrococcales > Microbacteriaceae > Curtobacterium > Curtobacterium sp. 260. Next base: position 134,712 of record NZ_JAURUY010000001.1, read on the forward strand.
CGCCGTAGCGCTTCCGCCAGGTGCGGGCCGCGGCAACGTGCTCCCGGGAGCCGACGAGCACCGAGCCGACCGGCGCGCCGAGCCCCTTCGACAGGCAGACCGACACGGTGTCGAACCCCGCGGCGAGGTCGCGCAGCGCGACCCCCGACGCGACGTGGGCGTTCCACAGCCGGGCACCGTCGAGGTGCACCGCGATGCCGTGCTCCCGCGCGAACGCCTGCACGGCGTGGACCTCGTCGACGGGCTGCACGGTCCCGCCACCGAAGTTGTGCGTGTTCTCGATCGCGATCGCCGTCGTGGACACGCTGTAGGCGCCGGCGTTCGGCTCAGCCACCTCCGCGACCGCCGCCGCGACGAGGCGTCCGCGCTCCGAGGACCACGTGCGCGTCGTGATGCCGGAGAACACCGCCGCGGCACCGAGCTCGGCGCGGACGACGTGGGCCCGGACGTCCGCCAGGAGTTCCTCGCCCGGCGCGACGTGCAGCCGCAGCCCGAGCTGGTTCGCCATCGAGCCGGTCGGGGTGAAGAGCCCGGTTTCGTGGCCGAGCAGGTCGGCGATCTCGCACTCGAGGGCGTTCGTCTCCGGGTCCTCGCCGAAGACGTCGTCACCGACCTCGGCGTCGGCCATCGCCCGGCGCATCGCGGGCGTCGGGCGGGTCACGGTGTCGGAGCGCAGGTCGATCGGAGCGTCGGTCACCGGGCAACGCTAACCCGCCGTCCGGTCCGTCGATCACCAGGCAACACCGACCCGCCGTCCAGTCCGTCGATCACCGGCGTCGCTACCGTGAGGCCCATGCAGCCGCCAGCAGCCGGGACCCTCCGCATCCTCCACCTGTCCGACACGCACCTGACCGGTGACGGTGCCCTGCACCAGGGGTCGGTCGACACGACGGCGGCGTTGCACGCGGTGCTCGCGCACGTCGACGGGGTCCCGGGCGTCGGCCTGGTCGTGGTCTCGGGGGACGTGTCCGAAGACGGGAGTCCCGCGTCCTACCGCACGGCTCGAGAGCGGATCGGCGCCTGGGCCCAGCGGCACGGCGCCGCACTCGTCCTCGTCCCCGGCAACCACGACCTCCGCGAGGGCTTCCGCCAGGTCCTCGCGAACGGCCACGTCCTCGGCGAGGGCGGCACGCCGCTCGCGCACACGATGGAGTACGTCCCGCCGTCCGTGCCGGTCTCCGGGCAGTCGGTCGTCGCCGGCTTCCGCGTGGTGACGGTCGACACGAGCGTCCCCGGTGCCGGCTACGGCGCGCTCAGCGACACCGCGCTCGAGCGACTCCGCGCGGCGCTCACCGGCGAGCCCGTCCCACACGGCACGGTCGTCGTGCTCCACCACCCGCCGGTGCCCTCGCCGACCTTGCTGCACGAGGCCCTCCGCCTGCAGGACCCCGAGGACCTCGCCGAGCTCCTCGACGGCTCGGACGTCCGGGTGGTGCTCGGCGGGCACCAGCACCACCACAGCGCCGGGTCGCTCGCCGGCGTCCCGGTGCTCGTCGCGCCCGGGGTCGCGAACGACACGGACGTCGTCGGACCGTACGCCGAGGAGTCCGCCCACGTCGCCCACGGCGCACTGGTCGTCGACGTCGCCACCGACGGCTCCGTCTGGTCGACACCGGTCCGCGTCCCCGACCCGGACCGCGACGTGCTCGCCTTCGCGCTCGACGCCGAGACGGTGGCACGGATCGCGGAGCAGGCGGGGCCCGCCGCGCGCTGACGGTGCTCGAGACCCCTCGCTCACGGACACCGTCCCGGCGTCGCGAGTACACCGGAGCCATGCCCACGGAAGGAGTCCCCCATGCGCATCGGTAGTGCAGTGCAGTACGACCGGTACGGCGGGTTCGACGTCGTCGACCTCGTCCCGCAGGAACGTCCCGAGCCCGGACCCGGCGACGTCGTCGTCGAGGTCGTCGCCGCCGGCCTGAACCACGTCGAGCGGTTCCTCCGCGAGGGGAAGCTGCGCGACCACATCGACCTCGAGTTCCCTGCCCACCAGGGCGTCGACTTCGCCGGCATCGTCCGGGCCCGTGGCGCCGAGGTCCGTGACCTCAAGGTCGGCGACGAGGTGATGGGCCACGCGCCCGAGGGCGGTGCGCACGCCACCTGGATCCGCGTGCGCCGCGGTGCGGTCGTGAAGAAGCCCGAGCACGTCGGGTGGGAGGTCGCCGGCGGCCTCTACCTGGCCGGTGCCACCGCCGCGACGATCGTCCGCGGACTCCGTCTCGGGCCCGACGACACCATCGTGATCTCCGCCGCTGCCGGCGGTGTCGGGCACATCGAGTGCCAGCTGGCGCACGACGCCGGCGCGACCGTCATCGCCCTCGGCAGCCCGCGGAACCACGACTACCTGCGGCAGATCGGCACGCTGCCGGTCGCGTACGGCGAGGGCGAGGAGGACCGCATCCGGCAGATGGCGGCCGGCCGGCCGATCACCGCGTTCATCGACAACCACGGCGGTGGCGGTGCAGCGGACCTCGCATCGCGGCTCGGCGTGCCGTCGGAGCGGCTGGTGACCTCCGAGCACCGCCGCGACGTCGAGATCCGGTTCCTGCGGGCACCGGCCGACGACGAGGAGGCCCGTGACCTGCTCACCCTGCTCGGCAAGGCCGTGCAGGACCGCCGCGTGCAGGTGCTCATCTCGGGCTTCTACCCGTTCGAGTACATCGTCGACGCCTACGAGGACCTGGCCGAGATGCGCTCCCGCGGCAAGGTCGTGATCGGCATGCAGACGGTGGAGACCGGTGCGCGACTCGACTGGTACCGCTCGGAGAAGGCGCGTGACCTGCGCGACCGCTACGCCGATGCACGAGGCGCGGACGCCGAGACGATGGCCGGCGGGTCGACGAGCCCGGAGGCCTGAGCCACACGCGCGACGATCGGGCCCGGTCTCCGGCAGGAGGCCGGGCCCGATCCGTGCGCGGGGGAGCGTGCGTCGGCTAGCTGAGGACGTCCTTCGTCGCGAACCGTCCGTACGCCAGCGCACCGAACACGGCCACCCAGCCGAGCTGCAGCAGCGCGTTCGCCCCGAAGGAGTCGAACGCGATCGGGTCGCGGAGCAGGTCGCCGAAGCCGAGCCACAGGTGCGAGAACAGGAACGGGTGCAGCCGGTCGAGCTGCGGGAGCTGGTCGAGCACCTGCGAGACCCCGGCGAGCACGACCGTCGCGGCCATCGCCCCGACCGGTACCGTCGTCAGCGTCGAGGCGAAGAGCCCGATCGCGGCCAGCCCCAGCATCGACAGGGCCACGTACAGCGCGAGGAGCAGTGCGCGGCCGGCGTACGACCAGCCGCCGACCTGCGTCCCCGACAGCAGGGTCACCGGGCCGATCGGGAAGAGCAGTGCGCCGATCGCCGCGCCGACGAGCACGACGAGGAACGTCGCGGCCAGGCAGAACGCGACCGTCGCGACGTACTTGACCAGGATGAACCGCAGGCGGCCGGTCGGGGCCACCAGCAGGTAGCGGATCGTGCCGTGCGACGCCTCGCCCGCGACCGTGTCACCCGACACGACCCCCACGGTCAGGGGCAGGAACAGCGGGATCGACACGGTCAGCGCGGTGAACGCGACGAAGAGGCCGTTGTTCGTGATGTCCCCGAGGAACGCGGGACCACCGGAGTCACCGTCGGTGGTCAGGCGCACCGCGATCGCGATGAGCACCGGGACCAGGGCGAGGGCACCGAGCATCGCCCAGGTCCGGCGGCGCCGGAACAGCAGCGCGAGCTCCGACCCGAGCAGGGCGAAGGGGCGGACGGGACGGCAGACGGGCTCAGGCTGCGACATCGAAGCCCTCTCCGGTGAGCGCGACGAACAGGTCCTCGAGGGTGCCGCCGCCCACCGCCACGCCCCGGACCCGGACGTCGGCACGGACGAGGTCAGCCGTGACGGTCTCGGGCAGGACGTCGTCGGGCAGGTCGGCGACCAGGACGTCCGCACCGGTGTCCCGACGCGGGGAGAGCCCCATCCGCACGAGCACCGCCGAGGCCTCGCCCACGTCGGGGGTCCGGACGGTCAGGGTCCGGCCGCCCGTCGCCCGGAGCTCGTCGAGGGACCCCTGCGCCACGAGGCGCCCGCTCCGCATCACCGCGGCGTGCGTGCAGACCTGCTCGATCTCGGCGAGCAGGTGGCTCGACACGAAGACCGTGGTGCCGTCGTCGGCCAGCGAGCGGATGAGGTTGCGGACCTCGCGGGTCCCCTGCGGGTCGAGGCCGTTCGTCGGCTCGTCGAGCACGAGGAGGTCACGCGGCGCGAGCAGTGCGCCCGCCAGGCCGAGGCGTTGCTTCATGCCGAGCGAGTAGGCGTGTGCCTTCTTGTCGGCGGCGTGGCCGAGCCCGACGCGGTCGAGCGCCGCCGCGACACGGTCGTGGCGGGTGCGCGGGTCGGAGGTCGGGTCCGCCGAGTCGAACCGCTGCAGGTTCGCCCGACCGGACAGGTACGGGTAGGCGGCCGGACCCTCGACGAGCGCGCCGACGCGGGGGAGGACCTCCTGCAACGCGCCCGGTACCGCACGACCGAGCACCTCGATCGTGCCGCTCGTCGCCGCCGACAGGCCGAGGAGCATCCGGATGGTGGTGGTCTTGCCGGAGCCGTTCGGTCCGAGGAACCCGAAGACCGATCCGCGCGGGACGGCCAGGTCGATGCCGTCGACGGCGCGCTGCCGGCGGAACACCTTGACGAGCGACTGCGTCCGGATCGCGAGGTCGGGAACGGACCGGCCGGGCTCCGTCGCTGCCCGGTCCGGCTGCGGAGCTGTCGTCACTTCGCGGCGGTGACCAGCGCGGCCACCGGGACGGCGCCGACGAACACCCGGCCGTCGTCCGTCAGGTAGACCGACACGAGCGACGTCTGCAGTGCGCGGCCGCCGTCGACGGGCTTCGTCACCTGGTCGAGGAGCGCCGAGGCGTCGGAGTCGCGACCCGGTCCGGCGGTGTCGCCGGCGGGCAGCTCCACGACGCTGTCCCACCCGGAGCCGGTCACCGTCGGACCGACGCCGCTCCGGTCGTCACCGTGTGCCCGTCCGCCCTGCCCGTGCTGGTGGGCGTCCGAGAGGTCCTTCGTCGTGACCTCGGCGCCGGACGGCGGGGTGAAGTCGAACAGTCGAGCGTCGGGCGCGCCGTAGTCGAGGCTCGTGAACCCGACCTGGAACGCCGGGTCGTGCTGCCCGGCCGCGGTCACGGTGACGCGCAGGGGCAGCCCGGTCTGCTGGTCGACGGCGAGCCGGACCGAACCGACCAGGGTGTCGTCGGACCTCGGCGTCAGGGTGACCTGCCATGCGTCGTGTCCGGCGACGCGGACCGTCGTCGGGTCGGACACCCGGGTGCTCGGGGTGATCGCGTCGACCGCACGCTCGGCCGCCTGCGCCGGCGTGGTCGCGCCGGCGGTGGGGGCGTCGGCGCCCGCGGGGAGCGTCAGGTGCACCGCCGTGCGCTCCTTCGAGTCCCAGGTCCACACGTCGGACCCGTTCCGGACCACGTCCTGTTCCGCGAGCTGCTGGGTCAGCTGGAAGCGCTGTTCGTCCTCGCCGCCGACGTACACCCGCGCGGTGTGCGCGGCGGTGAGCAGTCCGAGCACGTCGGACGCGTCGCCCTCGAGCGAGGAGCCGCCGCTGCCCGAGGGGAGCTCCGGCAGCCCGAGGTCGCTCGTCTGCGCGATCGTGCCGGAGTACTGCGCGTTGCTGGACCCCGCGATGCTCGCGAGGACCTCGGCCGCGGTGGGGTCCGAGCCCGCCACCGGTTCGGCAGCGGCGTTCGCGATCACGGGTGCGGCGATGACGCCGGCGACGACGACCGGTGCGATCGCGGCGGGCAGCCAGGCTGACTTCTGCATCGTGTCCCCTTCGGTGGAGCGGTGGGTCGCGAGCACCGTACGTCGGGCTGCCGACAGTCGGCTGGGCGTCCGCGGCTGTCGTCCCGGTGTCCGGCACTCGTAGGATCGGTCCGCCCGGCGACGGGACGACACGGCGGCGAAGGAGACGGCATGCGCGCGGTCCTCGGACTGGACATCGGTACCTCGAGCACGAAGGCGCTGCTGGCCGGGTTCGACGGCAGGGTGCTCGCCGAGGGCTGCCGGGAGCACAGCGTCGACCGCCCCGTCGAGGGGCGGGTCGAGATGGACGGCGACGCCTGGTGGGCCGAGTTCGTGGACCTGACGACCGAGCTGCTCGCACGGGTCCCGCACGCGCGGGTCGAGGCGGTCGGGGTCAGCGGCATCGGTCCGTGCGTCCTGCTGTCGGACCAGGACGGACGGCCGCTGCGGCCCGCGATCCTCTACGGGGTGGACACCCGCACGGCGGACATGCTCGACGAGGTCGCGGCGGAGCTCGGCGGTGACGACGCCGTCCGTGCCCGGTGCGGCAGCGGGCTCAGCACCCAGGCCGCCGGGGTGAAGCTCGCATGGCTCGCCCGGAACGAACCCGACACGTGGCGTCGTGCCGGACGGTTCACGATGCCCTCGTCGCGGATCGTCGAGCAGCTCACCGGCGAGTACGTCCTCGACCACCACTCGGCGAGCCAGACGACCCCGCTGTACGACGTCCACGCCGAGCGCTGGATCGACGAGTGGTGCGCGCGGCTCGCGCCCGGTCTGCGGATGCCGCGGCTGCTCTGGCCCGGTGACCGGGCCGGTGACGTGACGGCCGCCGCCGCCGCAGCCACGGGCCTCCCGGCCGGGATCCCGGTGATCGCGGGGACCATCGACGCGTGGGCCGAGGGGGTCAGCTCCGGCGTCCCCGCGCCGGGGCGGGTGTTCCTGCAGTACGGGTCGACGATGTTCCTCATCGCGCCCACCGACCGGCCGACGTCGGTCCCGGGTCTGTGGACCACGGTCGGGACCCGCCCTGGGCAGCCCTGCGTCGCGGGGGGCACCGCGACCTCCGGCGCCGTCACCGACTGGCTCCGGCGGCTCGTCGACGGCGACCGCGCAGCACTCCTCGCCGAGGCGCGGGCCGCCGGTCCGGGCGCCGGGGGACTGCTCGTCCTGCCCTACTTCGCCGGGGAGCGGACCCCGATCGCGGACCCGGACGCCCGCGGAGTGGTCGCCGGGCTGACGGTCCGGCACACGCGTGGTGACCTCTACCGCGCGACGCTCGAGGGGACGGCCTACGCGGTCCGCCACAACCTCGAGGTGCTGGGCGAGGCCGGCATCGACGTGCACGAACTCGTCGGCGTCGGCGGCGGGGTGCTCGGACGACTGTGGCCGGAGATCGTGTCGGACGTCACGGGGCTCCCGCAGACCATCCCGTCCGTCACCACGGGAGCGTGCTTCGGCACGGCGTACCTGGCCGCGCTGCTCGTCGACGGCGCGGACCGCGTCGACATCCACGCCTGGAACCCGCCGGCGGTCGTCATCGAACCGGATCCGGCGGCCTCCGAGCGGTACGACCTCGGGTACCGGGACTACCGGGAGCTCTACGAGGCGACCGCGCCGGTCGTGCACCGGTTGGCGCGCCGCCAGCGCGACGGCGGGACCGCCACTGCACCGGCCGGTCCGGCGGGTGCGGTGGCGGTCCCGAGGGGCCGACCGGCGTCGGGTCACGCGGTGGCGGTGCCCCCGGCGTCGGTGCCGGGTGCGCCTCCGGCGTCGGTGCCGACGGGCGCTGAGCCGTCGTAGCCGCAGATCGCGGCGACCTTCTCCGCGCTCGCGCTCGACGGGTCGAACGTGTACCCGAGCCACTCCTTCGCCATGCGCCGGGCGACCTCGACACCGATCACGCGCTGGCCCATGCAGAGCACCTGCGCGTCGTTCGACAGCACCGACCGCTCGACGCTGAACGAGTCGTGCGCCGTGACGGCCCGGATGCCGGGGACCTTGTTCGCGCTGATCGCGACCCCGAGCCCGGTGCCGCAGACCAGGATCGCCCGGTCGGCCTCACCGTCCGCGACCATCCGGGCGGCGTCGACGGCGACGTGTGGGTACGCCGTGTGGCCGTCCGCGTCGACGCCCACGTCGACCACGCTGGCCACGCGGTCGTCGGCCTCGAGGTCCCGCTTGATGACCTCCTTGTAGTCGAAGCCCGCGTCGTCCGAGCCCACCACCAGTCGTAGCGTCATGCGTCCACTCCTTCGCGTCGTGCGCGGTCGGCGAGCACCTCGCCGATCCGTGTGAGGACCATCCCCATCGAGGTGGCGCCCGCATCGGGCGTCCCCACGCTCTTCTCGGCCAGGGGTCGGGCCCGCCCGACCTTCGGCCGCAGGTCCGCCGTGGCCTCCGCCTGCTCGACGGCGACCCGCGCTGCCGTCCGCCAGGCCGCCGGCAGGTCGACGCCGTCGTCGACCGAGGACCGCAGCTGGTCGACGAAGGGCAGCAGTGCGTCGAGCAGCGTCTTGTCGCCGCGGGCCGCGCCGCCCAGGTGGACGATCGAGTCCGCGAACGCCTGCGCGGCAGCCACGACGTCGGTCGGACCGTACGTCTCCCGGTCGTCGCCGAGCGCACGACCGAAGGACTCGAGGGCCGCGCCCCAGAGCACACCGGACGTCCCGCCGGCGGACGCTGCCCAGGCGTCGCCCGCCCGACCGAGCACGAACGCGACACCCGCGCCGGGGTCGGTCTGCTCGACCGACCGGCGAGCCGCCGAGACACCCTTCACCATGCCGCGCCCGTGGTCGCCGTCGCCGGCGACCGCGTCGATGCGCCCGAGGGTCTCCTCGTGCTCGCGGAGCAGCGCGTCCATCGCCACCACGGCTGCGCGGGCGGTCTCGGCTGCCCGCCGGGAGGCCTCGGTCGCGTCCGGCACGACGGTCGCCTCCGCCTCGGCCTCGGCCACCGCGTCGGCCGCCACGAGCGCCGCGACCGGAGCGGCGACCTTGCGGTACGCCGGCGTGTAGGCGTCCGCGCGCCAGTACTGTTCGAGCTCGTCGTCGAGGAACTGCAGTGTGAGCGAGCAGCCGCCCATGTCGAGGCTGGTGACGAGCTCGCCGACCTCGGGCTCGACGACCTCGAGCCCGGCGTCCTCGAGGAGCGGCAGCACGCGGCCCCAGAGCAGGAACAGCTCCTCGTACTTGGTGTCGCCCAGGCCGTTGAGGATCGGTGCGACCCGCGGCCCGGCGCCCTCGGGGCGTTCTGCCACCAGTCGCTCGACGAGCAGTGCGGCGAGCTCCCGCGCGGGCAGCACCGGGACGTCCTGGATGCCCGGCTCACCGTGGATGCCGAGCCCGAGTCCGAGGTGTCCGACCGGGACGGAGAAGAGCGGTTCGGTGGCGCCGGGCATGGTGCAGCCCGAGAACGCGACGCCGATCGTCCGGGTGGCCGCGTTCGCCGCGGTGCCGACGCGCTCCACCTCGTCCAGGTCGAGTCCCGCCGCTGCGGCGGCACCCATCGCCTTGAAGACCGAGAAGTCGCCGGCGATGCCCCGCCGCTGCGCGACCTCGTCGGCGCTCGCGACGTCGTCGGTGACCACGACGATCCGCGTGTCGATGCCCTCGGCGCGCAGGCGCTCGGCGGCGAGGCCGAAGTTCATCGTGTCACCGGCGTAGTTGCCGAACGACAGCACGACGCCGCGGCCCTGGTCGGCGGCCTTGGCCACCGAGTACACCTGGGCCGCGGACGGCGAGGTGAAGACGTTGCCGACGACGGCGCCGGTGGCGAAGCCGGGGCCGACGACGCCGCAGAACGCGGGGTAGTGCCCGGATCCGCCGCCGACCACGACGGCGACCTGCCGGTCGGCGCCCTCGGTCGGGAGGGCGACCACCCCGCCGTGCACGCCGCGTACCCGGTCGGCGTACAGGGCGAGCCAGCCGGCCAGCTGGTCGTCGGCGAAGTCCTCGGGGTCGTCGTGGATCGTGGTCATGGCGTGCGTTCCTGTCGTGCGGTGGACCGGGGTCCGGTGGATGGGGTCAGGATCGGGTCGGACGACCGGGTGCGTCGGTCGGGTCGGAGGGGACGGGTCGGGGGACCGGGCGGCGGCGGGACGGCCACCGCCGCCCGGGGTCGGCTCGGCGGGCCTCAGCGGGTGCCGCGGTGCGGGCGTCCCTGGGGCACGTCGAGGAAGTGGATCATCACGAAGGCGCAGGCGTAGAGGCCGACGAAGGTCCAGGTCACCGCCTGGCCGCCGCCGCCGAGCGCGAAGACCGCGGCGACGACGCCGGTGCCGAGGAACGCCGCGCCACCGGCAGCGGTGGTGTACATCGCCATCGCGGCACCCTTGTGCTCCGGGGCGAGCGCGGGCATGATCGCGCCCATCGGGACGAAGCCGGCGAGCAGGCAGCCGAACACGCAGCCGGCGACGACCGAGAGCACGTAGCCCCAGTCGGAGCCCGCGGGCACGAGCTGCGGCACGTACCACCAGGCGACGAGCCCGGTCGCCGAGCCCACGATGCCGAACCACTTCACCGTGCGCTGCCAACCGATCCGGTCGCCGACCCATCCGAACAGGGCGTTGACCAGGATGTTCGTCGCGTAGACGCAGACGGTCATGAGCAGCCAGCGGCTCTGGCCCCACCCGCGGTCGTTCGCGATGATCGCGGGCAGCACGACGAACATGCCGAACTCGGGCGCGGTGTTGATGAGGCGGACGAGGAAGCCCATCAGGATCTTCGGCCGGGTGGCGGTGAGGCGGATCCCGCTCGTCATCACGCGCCAGGCGCTCTCACCGGCGGGTGCGATCCGCGTGAAGCCGTTGGGCAGGCGGACGCCGAACAGCATGATCAGGAAGCCCACGACCACGAGGCCGATCGACGCGACCATCGCGCCCGCCTCGCCGACCGTGCCGCCGCCGAACACCGGGATCGCCCCGATGGCGAACAGCGAGCCGAGGGTCGGCAGCCCGCCGGTGAAGGCGACGTAGAACCAGCCGACGGCCGAGCCGTTGCGCTCCACCGGCGTCGTGATGTTCACCCACACCAGGAAGGCGAACGCGAACAGCGGGTAGCCGAAGCCGCGCAGGGCGTACGCGACGGCGGCGAACGGCACGCTCTGCACGTCCAGGGCCAGCAGGAACAGCACCTCGAAGACGACCCAGACGGCGAAGCCGAGGATCATCACCCGGCGCGGACCGACCAGGTCGGACAGGGCGCCGGAGACGTAGCTGCCGATCAGGGCGGCGAGGCTGTAGAACGTCACGATCGTCGCCACGGTGGCCTCGGGGCTGCCGAGCACCGCGACCATGTGCGGGGTGATGAAGTTCGACTCGACGCCGTTGCCGGTCATGAAGACCAGCACGGCGACGAAGCCGAGGGCGAGCGGACGGGGGATCCCCATCCGGTCCAGCCGGCCCTCGGACCGGCCGGCGGGGGGCGTGGAGGCGGTGGTGCGCGCGGTCGTCGTCGACATCGCGGGGACTCCTCGGGTGTCAGGCCCGCGCGGCGGACGTGGACGGCGCGGACGTGGTCGGTGCGGACAGCGACGGGATGATGGACACCTTGACGGACGCACCGGCGGAGTCGCCGACCAGGTCCAGTGCCTGCTGGAAGTCCTCGAGCGGGAACTGGTGCGTGCAGATCTCGTCCATCGGCAGCGTGCCGGACTCGAGCAGCTTGATCGCCGCCGGCCAGGTGTTCGGGCCGAGGTGTGCACCGCGGACGTCGAGCTCCTTGTCGTCGGAGATGATCGACCAGTCGACGGAGACGGCGTCCTTGAAGACCGAGTACTCGACGAACGTGCCGAGCTTGCGGAGCAGGTTCAGGCCCTGCGGTACCGCGGACGGGTGGCCGGTGGCCTCGATGTAGACGTCGGCACCGTAGCCGTCGGTGAGCTCCTTCACCCGGGCGACGGCGTCCTCGTGCGCGATGTTGATCGTCAGGTCGGCACCGACCTTGCGGGCGAGCGCGAGCTTCTCGTCGACGACGTCGAGCGCGATGATCCGCAGCGGGTTCTTCTGGCGGGCGCCGGCGATCGCGGAGAGACCGATCGGGCCGGCGCCGGCGATGACGACCGTGTCACCGAACCGGATGTCGCCGCGCTCGACGGCGTGGAAGGCGCAGGAGAGGGGCTCCGCGAAGGCGGCGACCTGGCCCGGCAGCGCGCGGTCGACCGGGTGCGTCAGGGCGCCGCTCGGCACGAGCACGTACTCGGCCATCGCGCCGTCGAAGCCCTTGAAGCCGAACATGTCGTGGACGTTGCACATCCAGTAGGCGCCCTCGAGGCAGTAGCGGCACTCCCAGCACGGCACGATCTGCTCGCAGGCGATGCGGTCGCCGAGTGCCACACCACGCTTCGCGAGCGCGTCGTCGGCGCCGGCGACGATCGTCCCGACGAACTCGTGGCCGGGGATCCGGTCGGCTTCCGCCCATGCCGGGCGGTTCTCGTCGCCCCAGAACTTCGCCGCGCCGTGGTAGCACTTCAGGTCGCTGGCGCAGATGCCGACGGCGTCGGTGCGGAGCAGGAGCTCACCCGGCCCGGGCTGCGGGACCGGACGGTCCTCGAGTCGGTAGTCGCCCGGACCGTGGACCACCACGGCACGCATCGTGGTCGGGATCTCGCGGTGCGCGTCGCCCTGCGCCGGGGTCTCGGTCGTCGTCGTCGACATGAGCTGGTCCTCCGTTGGTCAGCCGGGCGGTGTGCCCGTTCCGATGGTTCGGCGACGACTGTACACGGTCGGGAACAGATGTCCAGAACACAATTTCTGCTATCGTTCCGACACCACGACCGCGCATCGCAAGGGAGCGACCATGACCACCGCCACCGAGACCGACCTCGCCGCCGCACTCCGACCGGGCCCCGACGCCGTCGACCTGACGAACGACCTGACCGGCCGAACGGCGGTCGTCACGGGTGGGGCGTCCGGCATCGGCAACGCGATAGCCCACGCCTTCGCGTCGCGCGGAGCCCGGGTCGCGATCGTCGACGTCCGGACGGACGCCTCGGCCGCTGCAGCCGCCGGGCTGCCCGACGTCCCCACCGGTGCGCACCTCGGGCTCGCCTGCGACGTCACGGACGACGCCTCCGTCTCGGCGGCGGTCCAGCAGGTCGTCGACGCCGCCGGGTCGATCGAGGTGCTGGTGAACTGCGCCGGCATCGTCGCGCTCGACGCAGCGCAGGACCTGGACGGCGGCGCGTGGGCGCGCACGCTCGACGTCAACCTGACCGGGACCTTCCGGCTGGCGCAGGCGGTCGGGCGGCACATGCTCGCGGCGGGCAGCGGTCGGATCGTGAACATCGCGTCGCAGGCGGCACACGTCGGCCTCGACCGGCACGCGGCGTACTGCGCGTCGAAGGCCGGCGTCCTCGGGCTGACCCGGGTGCTCGCGCTCGAGTGGGGCGGACGCGGGGTCACGGTCAACACGGTCTCGCCGACCGTCGTGCTCACCGACCTCGGCCGGGCGGCCTGGGCGAACGAGGCGGGTCTCCGCCACCAGGACGAGATCCCGACCGGTCGCTTCGCCACCCCCGCCGAGATCGCCGCCGCGGTGCTGTTCCTGGCGAGCGACGGTGCCGCGATGGTGAACGGCGCCGACCTGCGGGTGGACGGCGGGTTCACGATCCGGTGACCCCCGGTCGGACTACGATCCGAGTGTCCGACCGATCCGAAGGGTCCGCAGCATGTCCTCCGAGAGCACCACCGGCGCCGAGGGGGCCCGGGCCCGCTTCCCGCTCGACACCGTGTACCAGGCGGCGCGGATGTACTACCTCGAGGACGCCACTCAGGTCGAGATCGCGTCGCGCCTGGGGGTCTCCCGTCCCACGGTCAGCCGTCTCGTCGCCGAGGCCCGCCGCGCCGGACTCGTCCGGATCGACGTCGTGGACCCCTTCCAGGACGAGACCGTCGCACTGGCCGAGCGCCTGCAGGTCGTGCTCGGACTCCGAGCCGTGCACCTGGCCGCCGTGACGCACCAGGCGACGCTCGGCGCCGACCTGGCCGCCCCCATCGCGACCGCGGTCGAGGGCATGGGGCTCACGCCCGGCGACGCCGTGCTGATGTCCTCCGGTCGCACCGTGTACGACGTCGCACACGCCGGGATGCCACCGCTGGCCGGGGTCCAGATCGTTCCGACGGTGGGCGGCCAGGCGGACCCGATGCCCTGGTTCCAGACGAACGAGATCACGCGGACCGCCGCGGAGCACTCCGGTGCGATCCCGGCGTTCCTCTTCGCGCAGGCCCTGCCGTCCGCCGCGATGCGCGCCACCCTCGACGAGGACCCCGCCTTCCAGCACGTGGTCGGGTTGTGGGGGCGGGCCAAGGGTGCGATCCTCGGCGTCGGCGCACCGACCCCGACCCGCGACGCGCTGGCACGGGGGATCCCGGTCGAGGACGCCGTGTTCGACCAGGCCGCCGGTGACGTCTGCCTCAACTTCTTCGCCGCAGACGGCTCGCCGATCGAGTTCCCCGGCAGCGAGCGCATGGTCCGGACCTCGCGCGAGGTCCTGGCCGGCGTCCCGCACGCGGTCGGTGTGGCCGTGGGGGCGGCGAAGGTGCCGAGCATCGTCGGCGCGGTCCGCGCCGGCATGGTCAACGAGTTGGTGACCGACGCCGCGACCGCGCGCGCCCTGCTCGACGCGCTCGTCTGACCCCCGACGGCACCACCCGCGACAGCGCCACCGGCGGACGGGGAGCGCGCTACGGACGGGAGGCGCGGCGCGGTCCGGCACCGTGCCTCCCGTCCGCCGGTGGCACGTCCCTGCACGCCGTTACCGTTCCGTGACACTGTGCACCCGCCGGCGCGCATCGCCGCAGGCGTGCGGATCGGGCGGGACCCCCGTCCGGGTGACACGCCGTTCCCTGTGAATCCCGTGGCAGCGACCGACCTCGCGCTCCCTAGCGTTGCTGGCTGTTCCGGGCCGGTACCGATCGGCCTGCCCCACCACGAGGAGATCGCGAATGGGTTCCGACCCCAGCAGTACCGACACCCGGCCACCCCGACGTCTGCGGGTCAGCGACGTCACGGTGGTCGACCGGAGCATGATGCGCCGGGCCGTCAGCGGCATGGTCGTCGGCAACACGATGGAGTGGTACGACGTCGGGGTCTACGGCTACCTGGCGGTCACGATGGGCCGGGTGTTCCTGCCCACGGCCGAACCGTCGGTGCAGATCCTGTTCAGTCTCGGGGTGTTCGCGGCGACCTACGTCGCGCGGCCCCTCGGCGGGATCGTGTTCGGGCGGCTGGGGGACCGGCTCGGACGACAGAAGGTGCTCGCCACGACGCTGATCCTGATGGCGTCGTCGACCTTCCTCATCGGGGTCCTGCCTGCGTGGTCGACCATCGGTGCGGTCGCTCCGGTGGTGCTCGTCGTGCTGAAGCTCGCGCAGGGGTTCTCGACCGGTGGTGAGTACGCCGGGGCCACCACGTTCGTGACCGAGTACGCCCCGGACCGTCGGCGCGGCTTCTTCGCGAGCATCCTCGACTTCGGCAGCTACATGGGATTCGCGCTCGGTGCGACCGTGGTGACCGTGCTGCAGGTGACCCTGGGCGAGGAGACGATGACCGCCTGGGGCTGGCGCCTGCCGTTCCTGCTCGCCGGCGTGATCGGTGTCGTCGCGATCTGGTTCCGCCTGCGCATCGAGGAGTCGCCGGTGTTCCAGGCGACCCAGGCCGCGCAGGAGGCCGCCGCGTCGGACCGCGAGGCCGCAGCGGGCGGCCGACCGGCGAACGTGCTCGTCATGGTGCGCGACCACTGGCGCCCCATCGTCATCGCGATCATGCTCGTCGGCGCATCGAACACGGTCGGCTACGCGCTGACCTCGTACATGCCGACGTACCTCACCGACTCGCTCGGCTACTCCGCGATCGACGGCACGCTGCTCACCATCCCCGTGCTCGTGCTGCTCGCCGTGATGCTGCCGGTCGCCGGACGGCTGTCCGACCGGATCGGTCGCCGCACCGTGATGTGGATCGGCGCCGGGACGACCGTCGTGCTCGCCGTCCCCGCCTTCCTGCTCATCGGGCACGGCGCGCAGTGGTCGACCCTCGCCGGCCTCGGGCTGCTGGCGCTGATGACCGCGCTGTGGGTGTCGAACCAGGCGGCGTCGCTGCCGGCGCTCTTCCCGACGTCGACCCGGTACGGCGGCATGGGCTTCGCCTACAACATCGCCATCGCGGTGTTCGGCGGGACGACGCCGCTCATCGTGCAGGCACTCCTGACCGTCACGGGGGACCAGCTGGCGCCCGCGTACTTCCTCGTCGCGATGAGCGTCGTCGGAGCGTTCGGTGTGTTCTGCATGCGGGAGTCGTCGCAGCGCCCGTTGCCGGGGTCGATGCCCGCGGTGGAGTCCGAGGACGAGGCTCGCGAGCTCGTCCTCACGCAGGACACGAACCCGAACCTCGACCTGGGGGACCTGCCGTTCGCGG
Organism: Curtobacterium sp. 260; assembly: GCF_030803485.1. Lineage (NCBI taxonomy): Bacteria > Bacillati > Actinomycetota > Actinomycetes > Micrococcales > Microbacteriaceae > Curtobacterium > Curtobacterium sp. 260. The sequence continues at coordinate 150,922 of NZ_JAURUY010000001.1, forward strand.
CGCAGGACCGGGCGGAAGCAGCCGCCGAGCGCTGACGGTGTGCGGCTCGCCCGGGTGACCGGCTCCCGGCGCCCGATGCGCGGTGCCAGGTTCGCGACGTTGCACGTGTCGATCGACGCGTGCAACGTCGCGGTTCGCGCGTCACCCGCGTCTTCCGGGATTCCCACGTCCCTGGCGATCAGTGCCTCCGCCGTCGGTGCCGGCGCCGGCGTCCGCGCCCGCGGCGGTCGACTGTCCGGGGCGCTCAGTCGTGCCGGTGCTCGTGCGACGGATCGAGCGCCGGCCACACCGGGAACGGGTCCGGCCACCGACGCCACACGTCGGGCCCGGCGAGCAGTTCCTCCGGGGTGAGGAGCGCACCGTCCAGCGCACGTTCGACGGCGTGCACGTCGAGGCGCTCGCCGACGAACCAGATCGCCTGACCGACCGGTGCGTCCTCGTCCCACGACGGGTTCGCGGTCGGGTCGAGCGCCAGCATCGCGCCGAAGCTCGACCACGAGCCGACGTGGTCCGGCCGTGACGCCAGTCGGAAGAACCCCTTCGAGCGGAGCACCCGGCCGTTCGCCCCCGCCGCGAGGTCGTCGGCGATGACGTCGGCGAGCCGCCCCGGGTGGAACGGCAGGGGCTCGCGGTACCGCACGGTCACCAGGTCGTCCCGCGGACCGCGCCCGGTGTCGGTCCGGCCGGAGTCGGACGACAGGGCGCGCATCCACCCGGCCCCCGAGGCCAGCAGCCGTGCTGCGCCGCCGTTGGACGCCGGCAGGTCGAGGGCGCTGCGCACGGCGGGTGCGGCGACGATCACCGCGTGCGGTGCCATGCGGTGGAGGAGGGACACGAGGGCGCGACGTCGTCGCCCGGACAGCGGCTCGACCCGGTCGAGCGCGATCACCGTGGCGTACTCGACGACGGAGACCACCCGCTCGGCCGCGACGAAGGCGTCGTCCACGTCGGACCAGAGCAGGTGGGCCACGTCGTCCGCGCGGAGCACGGCGACCACGTGGCGCAGGATCCGATCGTCCCCGGTCTCCGAGCGCGCGGCGTTCGCGAGCATCATGCCGACCGCGCGGACGTCGACCTCGGGCGCCAGCGTCACGACGAGGTCGTGGTCGGCATCGGGTCCGCACACGCGGTCGAGCTGGTCGCGCCGCGCGGCGATGCCCCGGGCCGCGGCGAGGGCGTTGCCGGCGACGTGCATGCGGTGGCCGCTGCTGATCCTGCCGGCGACGCGGACGGCGTCGGCATCGTGCAGGGCGGTGACGAGGGTGATTGCTGCGGGGCGCATGTCGAGTACCCTACATGACAACCGTTCTCAACAAGGAGCCGGTGCAGGAAGGAGACCCCGTGAAGGTCCGCAACTCGCTCAAGGCGCTCAAGAAGATCCCCGGCTCGCAGATCGTGCGTCGCCGCGGTCGCGTGTACGTCATCAACAAGCGCGACCCGCGCTGGAAGGCCCGCCAGGGGTAGGTCACCGGCCGTCCGTAGGGTGGGGTCATGCGACTCCTGCTCATCCGGCACGGCCAGACCCCCGCGAACGTGAACGGTGTCCTCGACGCCGAGGTGCCCGGGCCCGGGCTCACCGAGCTCGGGCAGCAGCAGGCGGACGCGCTGCCCGCGGCCCTGGCCGACCGCGGGATCGAGCGGCTCTTCGTCTCGTCCATGGTCAGGACGCAGCACACCGCCGCGCCCCTCGCTGCCGCGCTCGGGCTCGAACCCGTCGTGCTGCCGGGGCTCCGTGAGATCGCGGCGGGCGACCTGCAGGGCAAGCGCGACCGGACCTCGGTGCAGCTCTACATCTCGACCGTGCACGGCTGGTCGGCGGGCGACCGCGCGGGCCGGATGCCCGGTGCCGAGAGCGGCGACGACTTCTTCGCGCGCTACGACGACGCCGTGCGGCAGATCCTCGGGACCGGGGTCGAGGTCGCGGCTGCCTTGAGCCACGGCGCGGCGATCCGCACCTGGGCCAGTGCGGTCGCGCAGAACACCCCGGACGAGTTCGGCACGAAGCGGCACCTCGAGAACACCGGGATCGTCGAGGTCGAGGGGTCCTTCGAGGACGGCTGGCGCCTGGTCGACTGGGAGGGCGAACCTGTCGGCGGCGAGGACCTCATCGACCGGACGGCGCAGGACCCCACCGGCGACGCGTTCTGACGGCCGAGCCGCGCCCGAGAAACCGGCGTCGACTCGAGACGCCCGCAGCCGAGCAAGACGCCGCCGGAACCGGCGGCGTCTCGCCGGGACGGCGGCGTCTCGCCGGGACGGCAGCGTCTGGTGATCCGACCGGTGCGCGGGTGCGTGACCACGCGACGGACGGGAGGCGCGGTGCCAGCCGGCACCGCGCCTCCCGTCCGTCTGCGCTCGCGTGGACTACGCGGGCTGTGCCGTCGTGTGCAGCGGCACGATCACGCCGTGCGACTCGCGCAGGACGTCGAGCGTGCGCTGGACCTCGTCCGTGCGCTCCTCGGTGTCCCAGCCCAGGGTGTCGGCGAGCACGTCCGCCAGCTCGTCGAGCAGGTCGATGGTGACGCCGCCGACGAAGGCGAGGTTCGTGCGTCGGAGCACCACGTCGACCAGGTGGACCGCCTGCTCGTGCTGCGCGAAGTACGCGACCTCGGCCCGCGTGAGCGAGGGGTCGGACTCGAGGGGCTCGACCGGGCCGTCGGTGAGGACGTCCACGACCTCGGCCGCACGGGTGCCGTAGCGCTCGAGCAGCCCCTCGACGACGGACTCGTCGAGGCCGTCACGGTGCGACTTGATCCACAGCGCCCGCTGCGCGTCGGTCGTCGGGAAGTCCTTGCCGCCGCCGATCGCCATGCCGGTCGTGTCGACCTTCCGGGCGGTGCCGAGCTTCGTGGTGACGTCGCTCGACAGGTGCGCGGCCAGGGCGCGGAACGTGGTCCACTTGCCACCGACCAGGCTCAGCACCGTCGTGTCGGGGAGGCCGGCGATCGGGGTGTCGACGATCCGGTAGTCGCGGGACACGAAGCCGGGGGCGGTGTCCTCGTGGCGGGGGAGCGGTCGGATGCCCGAGTAGCTGTAGACGATGTGGTCGCGGGTGACCTCGATCTGCGGGAAGACGTGCTTCACCAGGCCGAAGAAGTAGTCGATCTCCTCCTCGGTCGTGGTGACCGGCTTCGACGGGTCCGCGTCGATGTCCGTCGTCCCGATGAGCACCCGGCCCTTGAGCGGGTAGATGAGGACGATGCGGCCGTCGTTGTTCTCGAAGAACAGCTCGCGGCCCTTGGTCGCCTCGAGCAGCTCGTCGTTCTTGACGACGATGTGGGAACCCTTCGTCCCGCCCATGAACTTCGTCTCGCCGCCGAAGGCCTGGTTCGTCAGGTCGGTCCAGGGGCCGGACGCGTTCACGACGACGTCGGCGGTGAACACGAAGTCCTCGCCGGTCTCCAGATCACGCAGGACGACGCCACCGTCACGGGTGCCGGCTGCCTCGACGTAGTTGACGGCGCGGGCGGTCGCGGCGCTGCCGGTGCCCTGCGCGGCGGCGAGGCCGTCCTTGAGCACGTCGAGCGCCAGGCGCTCCGGCTCGTGCACCGAGGCGTCGTAGTAGGTGCCCGTGTACTTGAGGTCCTTGTTGAGCGCCGGCATGTCGGCGAGCGCGGCCTTCTTGGTGAGGAAGCGGTGCTTCGGCACCGAGCCGCCGTCACGCGAGAAGGAATCGTAGATCGTCATGCCGATCTTGATGAGCGCGGCACCGCGCTCCTTGGTCGAGCGCTGCTTGTGGGTGAGCATGCGCAGCGGAGCGTTCATGATGCCGGAGAACGTCGAGAAGATCGGCATCGTGGTCTGCAGCGGCTTCACGTAGTGCGGAGCGATGCGGATCAGGCCGTTGCGCTCCTGCACGCTCTCGCGCACGAGACGGAACTCGCCGTTCTCGAGGTACCGGATGCCACCGTGGATCATGTGGCTCGACGCGGCCGAGGCCCCGCCGGCGTAGTCGCCGCGCTCGACGAGCACGACATCGACCCCCTGCAGGGCGAGGTCGCGGAAGGTGGCGATGCCGTTGATGCCGCCACCGACGATGAGGACCTGTGCGTTCGGGCGCTCGGTGAGCGCGCTGACCGTCTTCCGGGGCTGCGTCTTCTTCGACATGGTGCGTCGCTTCCTTGGTCGGTTCCGTGGGACTCCTCCGATGGTGCGCCTGTGTGGGAGGGCGGGCAACTTGCGTGCACGAACGTGCAGCACACGTGTCGATCGGGTCGGCGGGCCGGCTCCCGACGCCGCTGCGGGTGCGGGGGCGACGGCCGGGAGGCGCGACAGGGGTTGCAGAGGCCCTGCACGTCCGTGCATGCTCGGTTCCGTGAGTGACGCAGCGCAGCCGATGCGAACGCAGCAGGCGCTGCGCGCCGCGCACCTGTACTACCTGCAGGACCTGACGATGGACGCCATCGCCGACGAGCTGGGGACCTCGCGGTCGTCGGTGTCGCGCCTCCTGAAGTACGCCAGGGACACCGGGCTGGTGGACATCCAGATCCGCTCGCCCCTCGACCAGGCCGCCGCGCTCAGTCGCAACATCCGCGCGCGGTTCGGCGTCCACGCGCACGTCGTGCCGGTGCCGGACCACACGAGCGACGTGGACCGGCTGGAGCGGGTGGCGCTGTCCGCGGCGCGCATCCTGACGCAGTACGTCGAGTCGAACATGGTGATCGGCATCTCGTGGGGATCGACCGTCAGCGCGGTGAGCCGCTACCTGGTGCCGAAGACGACGCACGGGTCCACCGTGGTGCAGATCAACGGCGCCGCGAACACCCGCACCACGGGCATCGTCTACGCGTCGGAGATCCTGCGCCGGTTCGGCGAGGCGTACGGCGCGTTCGTGCAGCAGTTCCCGGTGCCGGCGTTCTTCGACGACCCGGCGACGAAGGAGGCGCTGTTCCGCGAGCGCTCGATCCGCCGCGTCCTCGACCTGCACGAGCGGATGGACCTCGTCGTGTTCGGCGTCGGTGCTCCGCAAGCGCCGGTGCCGTCGCACGTGTACTCGGGCGGGTACCTCGACCCGTCCGACCGCGACGAGCTCACCGAGGCCGGCGTCGTCGGGGACGTCTCGACCGTGTTCTACCGCGCCGACGGCTCGTGGAAGGACATCGGCGTGAACGCCCGGGCAGGTGCGCCGGACCTCGACACGATCAAGCGGGCGCCGCGTCGGGTCTGCGTGGTCGCCGGGCGCTCGAAGGCGGCGTCGCTCAAGGGGGCGCTCGCGGCCGGGCTGGTCACCGACCTCATCCTGGACGAGAGCGTCGGGCAGGCGATCCTGCAGCCCTGACCGCTCCGCCTGGATCAGGTGCCGACCTACTTTGTCGGTGGTGCCCCGTAGGTTCTGGTGCATGGTGCCTTCTCAGGAGAACCCCGATCGGGTGGAGTCCGACGGCGCCGTCCCGGCGGCACCTGCGACCGCGACGGACGGCCGCTCCTTCCGCCGCATCGCCGGCACCGACGTGGATGAAGCCCTGTCGTTCTTCACCGGCGACTACGACTTCCGGGCGCCCCGGGTCCGACGGACCCGGCAGCGTCCCCAGTGGGACTTCGCGGGGGTGAGCGACGGGCTGCTGTCCCTGCGGACGGCCCGGTTCCTCGTCGACCTGCGGACCGAGAGTGTCGTGGACGACCAGGTCCTCGTCGCGTGGTTGCGGTCCGGGTCCAGTACCCTCACCTTCGGCGGCCGGAGCATCGACCTCGAGCCCGGCGTGCCCGTGGTCCTGCCCGATGCGTACGAACTGCACCACCGCGACATCGGGCTGAACCTGGTGCAGCTCGACAAGGCGCACGTCAGGTCGCTCGTGGGCGATGCCGACTTCACGTTCGACGCGATGCACCGTCCGACCGCCGACGGCGTGCGCACCTGGCAGTCGGTCGTGCGCGCGCACTCGTCGACCTGGTTGCACAGCGACAACGACCTCAGCCCGGCGGCACGGCGCGGGGTCGTCGACGCCTTCGTGACCGCGGCGGTCGACGCCTTCCCGCACCGCGAGCGCTGGCAGTCGACGGTCACCGGCAACGGTCCGGAGCACGCCCGACTGCGGCTGGCGCTCGAGTACGTGCACGCCCACGCGCGGGACGCCATCGGGACCGCCGAGATCGCTGCGGCGGCCGGGCTCAGTCCGCGTGGGCTGCAGCAGTCACTCCGGCGGCACCTCGACCAGACGCCGGGTGACCTGCTGCGCAGCGTGCGGCTCGACGGCGCCCGAGGGGACCTGCTCCGCGGTGACCGCGACGGCACCAGTGTGGCGGACATCGCTCGCGCCTGGGGGTTCGGGCACCTCGGCCGGTTCTCGGCGACCTACCGCGCCCGCTTCGGCGAGCTGCCGAGCGAGTCGCTCCGCACGCACTGACCAGCCGGGACGTGCGCGGGCCGAGCCGAATCTCGTGCGACCGTATCGGCGGAAACCGTGCAGATGTTCGGCGGAAACGCGTCCGAAACGAACTCCGGCGCATCGTGGAGGCGTCCTGCACCGCCCACGAAGGAGTCCGTGATGCTGATCGGCGTCCCCACCGAAGTCAAGAACAACGAGTACCGCGTCGCGGCCACGCCGGCGGGTGTGGGTGAGCTCGCGCTGCACGGTCACCGCGTGCTCGTGCAGGCCGGCGCCGGAGCCGGATCGTCCTTCTCGGACGACGAGTACCGGGCTGCGGGAGCCACCGTCGTCGGCACGGCCGCCGAGGTCTGGGAGCAGGCGGAGCTCGTCCTCAAGGTGAAGGAGCCCGTCGCCTCCGAGTACCCGTCGATCCGTCCGGGACAGGTGCTCTTCACCTACCTGCACCTCGCTGCCGACCGGCCGCTCACCGACGCGCTCGTCGCCTCCGGTGCGACCGCGATCGCCTACGAGACCGTGCAGCTGCCGGACCGGTCGCTGCCGCTGCTCTCGCCGATGTCCGAGATCGCCGGGCGACTCTCCGTGCAGGTCGGCGCCGATCAGCTCATGCGCACGAAGGGCGGCCGCGGACTGCTCCTCGGCGGGGTCCCCGGCACGCCGCGCGGCCGGGTCGTCGTCATCGGCGGCGGGGTCGCGGGGGAGCACGCCGCGACCATGGCCCTCGGGCTCGGCGCCGAGGTCACGGTGTTCGACATCAGCCTGCCGCGGCTGCGTGCGCTGGACGCCCGGTTCGACGGTCGGATCACGACGCTGCGGTCGTCGTCGCACGCGATCGCCGATGCGCTGCGCGAGGCGGACCTCGTCGTGGGGTCGGTGCTCATCCCCGGTGCCTCGGCGCCCAAGCTCGTGACCGACGCCATGGTCGCGGACATGCGGCAGGGGTCGGTGCTCGTCGACATCGCGATCGACCAGGGCGGCTGCTTCGAGGGCTCGCGGCCGACCACGCACGACGACCCGACCTTCCGCGTGCACGACGCCGTCTACTACTGCGTCGCGAACATGCCGGGTGCCGTCCCGCGCACCAGCACGATCTCGTTGACGAACGCGACGCTGCCCTACGCTCTCGCGATCGCCGACCAGGGGTGGGAGCGGGCCACCGAGGTCGACCCGGCCCTCGCGAAGGGCGTGAACGTGCACGCCGGCCAGGTCGTGAACGAGGCCGTCGCGGCCGCGCACGGCCTTGCGGCCGCCGCGCGCTGACGCGCCGGCGCCGCGCGTCGCCGCTGCGCCACCGCGGCCGAGGCAGCGAGACTCGGCCTGGCGGACACTTTCGCGGCTGGAACGCTACGAAAGTGTCCGCCCAGCCGAGTCTCGCGGCGGCGCCGCGCGGGCGGCCGCCGGGCGCGGCTACGCCGCGCGGGCCGCGGCCGCGGCGCCGGCCGCGCCGCGCGCCCCGCGCGAGCGCGCGGCCCAGCCGACCCGGGCGCGCACCACGAGGGTGACCACGACCGCGGCGGCGATCGCCACGACGGCCGTGACCGCCGTCGGCACGGACACGAGCGGCCCGTCGAGCCGTCCGACCGCGACCCACGCGAGACCCCAGGACAGCGCCGCGGTCGGTGCGAGTCGTCCGCCGCCCCAGATCGCCAGGAGCACCCCGACGAGCCCGGCGACCGCGGCGACGAGCACGCCCCAGGCGTCCTGCCCGAGTCCGAAGCCCCGGAAGCCCGCGGCCGTCAGCACCGCAGCGGTGTTGGCCGCGGTCGCGACGCAGACCCACCCGAGGTAGAGCCCGAACGTCCCGTCGGTCACGATCGCCTCGACGGCACCCGAGGGACGCGTCCGCCGCAGCACCGCGAACGCCCAGACCAGGACGCCGAGCAGCGCGACGATGATCGGCTCGCTCGCCCACAGGAACCCGAACTGCACGGACAGGATCCAGGCCGCGTTGAGCAGCAGCGACAGCACCGCGGGGAGGAACAGGCGCTCGTGGCGCTCGTCGTCGGCGGTGCGGAAGAACTGCCGCACCGTGTAGGCGATCAACCCGACGTAGACGACGCTCCAGATCGAGAACGCGGGGCCGGCCGGTGCGATCGCGGTCGACGACGCCGAGAGTGCACCGCCGGCTGCTTCGGCGATGGGGGTCCCGCCCGCTGCGCCCGAGCCGACGAAGGCGCCGACCACTGCCACCACAGCGCTCACGGCGACCGCGATGCGCTTCCAGATCTTCTTCATGTCCGCTCCGTTCGTCAGCATGCTGATGACCCGTACGGTAGGCCCGTGCCGTCGCGTCGGACGCAGCCGACGTCCAGGTGGCCGGGGGACGGGCCGACGGGCGGTGCGTACGGTGGCATCGTGACCGTCGAGCTCAACACCGTCTACGTCGACCGCATCGCCCCGATAGCCTGCCCGTCGCTCGACGACACCTTCCGGATGATCGGCGAGCAGGGCGCCAGCGCGTGCATCGTGCTGCACCGCCCCGACGCCGAGGAGCTCGGGGACGTCGCTGTCGCCCTCGGGCTGCACGAGCTCGCGGTCGAGGACGCCGCCGAGGGGCACCAGCGCCCGAAGCTCGAACGCTACGGCTCGACGCTCTTCACGGTGCTGAAGCCGGCGGTCTACCACGACGGCCCGGAGGAGGTGGAGTTCGGCGAGGTGCACGCCTTCGTCGGGCAGGACTTCTTCCTGGCGGTCGTCCCGGCGGACCCACGTGGCGCGCAGGCCGTCCCGCACGCGCTCCGACGGCTCAGCGGCAAGCCGGCCCTCGTGACGGCGGGACCGCAGGCGCAGCTCTGGGCGCTCATGGACTCGATCGTCGACGGCTACGCACCGGTGATCGACGGCCTGGAGGAGGACATCAACCAGATCGAGGACCAACTGTTCTCCGGGGTGGCGGGGGTGTCGAGGCGCATCTACGAGCTGTTCGGCGAGGTCGTCGACTTCCAACGCGCGGCCCGTCCGCTCATCGGCATCATCGAGAACCTGCACCGCGGCGCGGAGAAGTACCACCTGCCGGTGGAGCTGCAGCGCCGCTTCCGCGACGTCCTGGACCACGTCATCCGCACGGTCGAGCGACTCGACACCTTCCGACAGCTGCTGCAGAACGCGCTGACGGTCGACTCGACCCTCGCCGCGCAGAAGCAGAACGACGACACGAAGCGCATCTCGGGCTGGGCGGCGATCCTGTTCGCGCCGACGCTCATCGCGGCGATCTACGGGATGAACTTCACGCACATGCCCGAACTGTCGTGGACGTGGGGGTACCCGCTGTCGCTCGTCGCGATGATCGCCTTCGCCGCGATCCTGTTCGTCGTCTTCAAGGTGAAGCGCTGGTTCTGACGACCCACCGTCCCGGACGGCCCGGCCCCGCCGGTTCCGCGGACCCTCGCGCGTCGTGTTGCGCAGCACGCGCCGCGCCAGCCAGGCTCGTCGTGCCCACGACGCACAGGCGTCGACGACGCCGACCGGAGCAACGATGCCCACCACCACGAACGACCTCGTCCACCTGACCGCCGGTGGGGTGTCCGTCGTGCTCGACTGCCGCGACGGCGCGCTGCCCGCCGTCGTGCACTGGGGCGCTGCCCTCGGGCCGCTCGCCCACGACGAGCTCGTCGCCCTCGCGGACGCCGACGTGGCCCCGGTCGCGAACAACGAGGCCGACGTGCCCGTCCGCCTCGCACTGCTGCCGGAGCCCCACCGCGGGTGGACCGGTCGCCCCGGGCTCTCCGGCCACCGTGGTGGTCGCGACTGGTCACCGGCCTTCACCGTCACGGCGATCGACGTCGACGACACCCACGTGACCGCCGAGGCCGAGGACACCACCGCGGGCCTCGCCGTCCGCGTGACGCTCGAGCTGCTCGTGTCCGGCCTGGTGCGCGCCCGCGCCGCCGTCACGAACACCGCCGTCGGCACCTACACGGTGGACGACCTGACCGTGGCGCTGCCCGTGCCCTCCCGCGCCCGCGAGGTCCTCGACTTCGCCGGCCGCTGGGGCAAGGAGCGCACCCCGCAGCGTCGCGAGCTCGTCGTCGGCACGCACGAGCGCGACAGCCGCAAGGGTCGCACCGGAGCGGACGCCGCGACCGTGCTCAGCGTGGGGGAGCCCGGATTCGGGTTCGCCCGCGGTGAGGTCTGGGGCGTGCACACCGCGTGGAGCGGGAACCACCGTCACTTCGCCGAGCGGCTCGCGACCGGGCGCCAGGTGGCCGGTGGTGGCGAGCTCCTGCTCCCCGGCGAGGTCCGCTTGGACACCGGCGAGACCTACGAGGGCCCCTGGGTGTACGGCGCGTGGGGTGACGGCCTCGACGACCAGGCCCGCCGGTTCCACCACTGGCTCCGCAGCCGCCCGCAGCACCCGTCGACCCCGCGGCCGGTGACGATCAACGTCTGGGAGGCGGTCTACTTCGACCACGACCTCGCCCGCCTCACCGACCTCGCCGAGCGGGCCGCCCGGCTCGGCGTCGAGCGGTACGTGCTCGACGACGGCTGGTTCCGCGGTCGCCGTGACGACCACGCCGGTCTCGGTGACTGGTACGTCGACGAGGACGTCTGGCCGGACGGCCTCGGTCCGATCGTCGACCGTGTCCGTGCCCTCGGCATGGAGTTCGGGCTGTGGTTCGAGCCCGAGATGGTGAACGAGGACAGCGACCTCGCCCGGGCGCACCCGGAGTGGATCATGCAGGCGGACGGCCGGCTGCCCGTCCGCTCGCGCGACCAGCAGGTGCTCAACCTCGCGATCCCGGAGGCGTACGCGTACGTGCTCGAGCGGATGACCGCGATCATCGGCGAGTACGGCGTCGACTACGTCAAGTGGGACCACAACCGCGACCTGGTCGAGGCCGGGCACCCGGGCGGCGGGGCAGCCGTGCACGAGCAGACCCTCGCCACCTACCGCCTGATGGCGACGCTCAAGGAACGCTTCCCGGGGCTCGAGATCGAGTCGTGCTCGTCCGGCGGTGCGCGTGTCGACCTCGCGGTGATCGAGCACACCGACCGCGTGTGGGTGTCCGACGACATCGACCCCTTCGAGCGTCAGCAGATGCACCGCTGGACGCAGCAGCTGCTGCCGCCGGAGCTCCTCGGCGCGCACGTCGCCAGCGGGGTGAACCACACGACGGGCCGCTTCCACGACGTGTCCTTCCGTGCGGGCACCGCGCTGATCGGGCACTTCGGCATCGAGTGGGACCTCGCGCAGGCCACCGCGGACGAGGAGCGCACCCTCGCGTCGTGGATCGCGCTGCACAAGGAGTGGCGCGCACTCCTGCACGGCGGCCTGCTCGTCCGCGTCGACGAGGTCGACCCCACGCGCCTGGTCTACGGCGTGGTCGCCGAGGACCGCCGCCAGGCCGTGTTCTTCGTCGCGAGCACGGGCCGGTCCGAGGTGTCGGGCATCGGGCGCGTGGTCCTCCGTGACCTCGACCCGGACACGCGGTACCGCGTCGACCCGGTCCTGGTCGGTGAGGACCACGAGGTCCGGGCGCCCGACTGGTGGGCCGGCGACCGCGTCTTCAGCGGCCGCGTGCTCGAGCAGGTCGGCCTGCAGCCGCCGCTCCTGCCGGCCGACCGGGTGGTCCCCTTCCGCGTGACGGCCGTCTGACCGCGACGCGACCAGCAGCCGGACGGGAGGCCCGTGGCGGCCCCGCCACGGGCCTCCCGTCCGTCCACGGGTGCCGTCGGCCGTCCGTGGGCCGGTCCCGATCGCCGCTAGGCTTCCGGTCATGCCGCAGACCGGGAACGCGACACGCACGACCACGCCGGTCTGGGCCCTCAAGCTCGCCGTGATCACCGGGCTCGTCGGCATCGCCGGCGGCGTCGCGGGCATCTCGGTGTGGCTCGCCCTGCAGGCCATCCAGTTCGTCGCCTTCGGGTACCCGTTCGGCGGGCACCGCGAAGCGGCCGATGCGCCCTCCGGGCTCAACCGCTTCCTCGCGCTCGCCGCGGCCGGCGTGCTCACGGGCGTCGCGTGGTGGGCGCTCCGGCGGTGGGCGAAGCCCGTGGTGTCGGTGACCGGCGCGGTCGACGGCAAGCGGATGCCGGCGCTCGCCACGGTCGCGAACGCCGCGGTGCAGATCCTGGCCGTCGGGCTCGGCGCCTCCATCGGCAAGGAGGTCGCGCCCCGCGAGATCGGTGCCTGGCTGTCCCAGCTCGTCACCGCTCGTGCCGGCCTGACGGGGCGCGAGACGCGCATCCTCGTCGCCTGCGGTGCTGCTGCCGGCCTCGCGGCGGTGTACGACGTGCCGCTCGGTGGCGCGCTCTTCGCGGTCGAGGTGCTGCTCGGTGAACTCACGTTCGCGACCGCACTGCCGGCCTTCGCGACGAGCGCGATCGCCGCGTTCACCGCACGGCTCGTGATCCCGGACGAGGTGCTCTACGACGTGCCCGCGATGCACCTGTCGCCGTCGCTGCTGGTCTGGGCGGTCGTCGTCGGGCCGCTGCTCGGCTTCGCGGGCGTCGGCTTCGTGAAGCTCACGAACCGGCTGCAGGCCACGGCGCCGAAGGGGTGGCACCTGCTCGTCGTGCTGCCCGTCGTCTTCGCGATGGTCGGGCTCATCGCCGTGCCGTTCCCGGAGATCCTCGGCAACGGGCGCGCGCTCGGCCTCGTCGCGATGAACGCCACGACCGAGGCGCCGACGTTCGCCGGGCTGTCACCGATCGTGTTCCTGCTCCTCCTCGGCGTCATCCGCACGATCACGACCTCGGCGACCATCGGAGCCGGTGCGGTCGGTGGCACGCTGACGCCCTCGATCGCCGTCGGCTCCGCGGTGGGCGCCGCGCTCGGCGGCCTGTGGGTGCTGCTCTGGCCCGCTGACGGCTCGAGCCTGGCGGCGTTCGCGTTCGTCGGCGCGGCGGCCTTGCTGGCGACCACGATGCGGGCGCCGTTCACCGCGCTCGTGCTCGTCGTCGAGTTCACGCAGGAGGGCACGGACATCCTCATCCCGTCGCTCCTGGCGATCACGGGCTCGGTCGCGGTCTCCTACCTGCTCGCGCGGCGACGCAGCGCGCAGATGGTCTGAGTCGTCCGTCCGGACCGGGTCGGGCCGGCCGCGACTCCGGGCCGGCCGCGACCCGGACAGGCGCCGGAGCCGCGACACCGGGCCGGCCCACCCGGACAGGCGCCGGGGCCGCGCCTACCATCGGCGGCAGGTCGGGGCGACGGGCCCCGCACGAGGTGAGGAGCCGTCCATGGCGGGGTTCGACGACATCACGAAGAAGGCTCAGGAGCTCCTGAAGGACGGCAAGGTCCAGGACGCCCTGAAGAGCGAGAAGGCCGAGGACGTCAGCGACAAGGTCCTGGGCGGTGTGGCCGACGCGGTGAAGAAGGCCACGGGCGGCAAGTACGACGACAAGATCGACGCCGCACGCGAGCAGGCCGACAAGCGCATCGGCAACGAGTAGCGGCCGGCCTGCCTGCGTCCCGCCGCCGTTCCGGCTCCTTGTCCGCTGCAGGCGATTGGACGCACGGGGCGGGACCGACCACGATTGACCGCGTGACCGTGCTCGCCCCGAACCAGCCGCTGACCGAGTCCGAGGTCGCCGCGATCAAGCGGGACTTCCCGATCCTCCAGCAGGAGGTGAACGGGCAGCCGCTCGCGTACCTCGACTCCGGCGCGACGGCCGAGCGGCCGCGGCAGGTGCTCGACGCCGAGCGACGGTTCCTGGAGCACGACAACGCGGCCGTCCACCGCGGTGCGCACACGCTCGCGGCCCTGAGCACCGACGCCTACGAGGACGCACGGGCCACGGTCGCCGGCTTCGTCGGGGCGTCGTCGCCGTCCGAGGTCGTCTGGACGGCGAACGCCACCGACGCGCTGAACCTCGTGGCGTACGGCATCGCCAACGCCAGCCGTGGACGCGGGGGAGCGGCGGCGGAGCGCTTCCGCATCGGCCCCGGCGACGAGGTCCTGATCACCGAGGCCGAGCACCACGCCAACCTCGTGCCGTGGCAGGAGCTCGCCGCGCTCACCGGTGCGACCCTGCGCTGGGTCCCGGTGGCCGACGACGGCACCTGGACCGCCGAGGACGCGGTCTCCCGGATCACCGAGCACACGAGGATCGTGGCGTTCGCGCACGTCTCGAACGTCACCGGCATGGTCGCGCCCGTCGCCGCGGTGGTGGCAGCGGCCCACGCGCACGGCGCCCTCGTCGTCCTCGACGCGTGCCAGTCCGCGCCGCACCGGCCCCTCGACGTGCAGGAGCTCGGCGTCGACTTCGCCGCGTTCTCCGGGCACAAGATGCTCGGGCCGAACGGCATCGGCGTCCTGTGGGGTCGCGGGGAACTCCTCGACGCCCTGCCGCCGTTCCGCACCGGTGGGTCGATGATCACGACCGTGACGATGGAGTCGTCGGAGTACATGCAGGCGCCCGAGCGCTTCGAGGCCGGGACGCAGCCGGTGTCCCAGGCCGTCGCACTCGCCGAGGCGGTCCGCTACCTGCAGGGCATCGGCATGGAACGCGTCCGCGCCCACGAGGAGCACCTCGCCCGCCGGATGCTCGACGGTCTGGCGGCGGTGCCGGGCATCCGGGTCGTCGGCCCGCCCGCCGGGGTGCCGCGCTCCGGACTCGTGTCCTTCGACGTCGACGGGGTGCACGCCCACGACGTCTCGCAGTACCTCGACGCGCAGGGCATCGCGGTCCGGTCCGGGCACCACTGTGCCCAGCCGCTGCACCGTCGGCTCGGACTCGTCGCGACCAGCCGGGCGAGCACCTACGTGTACACGACCGAGCAGGACGTCGATCGCTTCCTGACCGCCGTCGGCGAGGTCCGCGGGTACTTCGGAGCGGCCTCGTGAACGGCCTCGACTCCCTCTACCAGCAGGTCATCCTCGACCACGCGAAGGCGCGGCACGGCGACGGCGTGCTCGACGGCGCCGACGCGTCGCACTTCGAGCGGAACCCCACCTGCGGCGACGAGATCACCGTCAGCGTGCGGCTCGAGCCCGGGTCGGACCGCATCGCGGCCATCGGCTGGCAGGGCGACGGGTGCTCGATCTCGATGGCCTCGGCGTCGGTGCTGACCGACATGGCCGTCGGCCGGACCGTCCCGGAGCTGCTCGAGCTCACCGAGTCCTTCCGCACGATGATGCGGTCGCGCGGGGCCGGGGAGCCCGACGAGGACGTCCTCGAGGACCTCGTCGCCTTCCACGGCGTCTCGAAGTTCGTCATGCGGGTGAAGTGCGGGATGCTCGCCTGGGTGGCTGTCGAGGCTGCCGTCCGCGAGGCCACCGCGGTCTGAACCGGTCCGGTCAGCTCCCAGGAGCGGCACCGACGTGTGCGAGCACGACCGGGTCGCTGCACCCCCGGGCGAACCCGGCGATCCGTCGGTCGATGTCGCGTTGCAGGACGAACGCGCCGATGCGCTCGGCCAGCGGTGCGAGCCAGGCGGGTCGGCACGTGAAGTTGTAGCGCCACACCGCCAGCGTGCGGCCCGGCTCGCCCTCCACCGGCGTGAAGCGCCACCCACCGCCCATCTTCTCGAAGAACCACGAGCCCTTCGTCATCTTCATGCCGACGTTCGAGGGCGGGTTGTACGAGACGTACTCGCTCTCCATCCGCAGGCCCGAGCGCTGCACCGTGAAGGTCCGGACGCCCTTCGCCGGCGCGTCGACGCCGATGAGGTGCTGTCGACGGATGAAGGGGTCCCAGCGCTTCCGGACCGGTCCCTGCACCTGCGACACGGCGAAGGCGACCTCGACGGGGACGGGGACGACGCAGCGGGACTCGACGACGGGCACGCCGCCATGCTGCCACGCGAGATCGACTCAGGTCTGCGGCGCCGTGCGTCGGGCGGGCGTCACACGGCGTCACCTCACGTGACGCGTCGGGCTGCTGGACGTAGCTTCGCCGCGTGACCTCGACGAACGAGACCCGGCAGATCCGCTTCAACGCGTTCGACATGAACTGCGTCGCGCACCAGTCCTCGGGGCTGTGGCGCCACCCCCGCGACCGTTCGCGGCACTACAACGACCTGTCGTACTGGACGGACCTGGCGCAGCTGCTCGAGCGCGGGCGCTTCGACGGCATCTTCATCGCCGACGTCCTCGGCACCTACGACGTGTACGGCGGGACGAACGAGGCCGCGCTCCGCACCGGTTCGCAGGTGCCGGTGAACGACCCGATCCTGCTCGTCTCCGCGATGGCCGCCGTGACGGAGCACCTGGGCTTCGGGATCACCGCGGGCACCGCCTACGAGCACCCGTACCCGTTCGCACGGCGCATCTCGACGCTCGACCACCTGACGAAGGGCCGCATCGGCTGGAACGTCGTCACCGGGTACCTGCCGAGCGCCGCGCGCAACATGGGGCAGACCGACCAGCTCTCCCACGACGACCGCTACGACGTCGCCGACGAGTACCTCGAGGTGCTCTACAAGCTGTGGGAGGGCTCGTGGGAGGACGACGCCGTCGTCGAGGACCGCGAGACCGGTGTCTTCACCGACCCGTCGAAGGTGCACCCGATCGAGCACCACGGCACGCACTTCGACGTGCCCGGCATCCACCTGACCGAGCCCTCGGTCCAGCGGAGCCCCGTGGTCTACCAGGCGGGCGCCTCGCCCCGCGGCATCCGCTTCGCCGCTGAGAACGCCGAGGCGGTCTTCGTCGGCGCGCCGACCATCCCGCAGCTCGCCGCGACCGTCGGCAGGATCCGTGACGCCCTGGAGGCCGCTGGTCGCGACCGCTACGCCGCCCGCGTCTACACGCTGCTCACCGTCATCACCGACGAGACCGACGAGGCAGCCCGGGCCAAGTACCGCGACTACCGGTCGTACGCGTCGGCCGAGGGCGCGCTCGTGCTCAACTCCGGCTGGATGGGCGTCGACCTGTCGCAGTACGACCTGGACGAGCCGCTCGGCAACATCGAGTCGAACGCGATCCAGTCGGCGGCGGCGAACCTGTCCGCGGCGACGGGGGAGGACGGGTCGAACTGGACGGTCCGGGACATCGCGGAGCACACGGCGATCGGCGGCCTCGGTCCGGTCGCCGTCGGTTCCGGGGCGACGATCGCCCAGCAGCTGATCGACATCCAGGAGCAGACCGACGTGGACGGGTTCAACCTGGCGTACGCGGTGACCCCCGGCACGTGGGAGGACGTCATCGAGTTCGTCGTGCCCGAGCTCCGCGCGCGAGGTGCCTACCCGGACGAGTACGTCGAGGGGTCGCTCCGTCACAAGCTGCACGGCCGCGGCGACCGGCTGCCGGAGGAGCACCGCGGAGCCCGGTACCGGGTCGGCTCGCGGGCGACCGTCTGACCGATCGCGCGGCGGGCTCCGACCTGACCGCCGGTCGGGGCGTGCGACGTATGGTGGTCGGGTGATCGGGTCGTCCTTCGTCGTGCGCACCGCGGACGACGAAGCGACCGCGGCCGCGTGCATCGCGCTCTGGGTCGCCGCCGTCGCGGACCGGGACGGGGTGCCGGCCTCCGACGCCGTGCGCGCACGTGCGCACGAGAAGTTCGCCGCGGAGCGGGTGGCCCTGGTGGTCGCCGACGACGGCGGCGCCCCGCTCGGGTTCGCCCTCGTCACCGCACCCGGCACCGGCGGCGCGCCGAGCGACGGCGCGTACCTCAGCCTCCTCGCGGTCGCGCCGGCGGCACAGGGTCACGGACTCGGCCGTCGACTGCTCACCGCCGCGGTGGACGCCGCCGCAGCCGCCGGGCACGACCGGTGCGAGCTGCACGCGCTGGACGACAACGCACCCGCCCTCGCGCTCTACACGAGCGCGGGCTTCCGACCGGTCGGTGACCCGTTCCCGCACGCGCTGAACGGCCGTCCGACCCGGGTCTGGCAGGCGGCCTCCGTTCGGTGAGGTGAGGCTCACCTCACCACGAAAGCCCTGATCAGGCTTGCCTCACCTTGCTGGCGCGAACCGCTCCGGAGTGGTTCGATGGCCGTCATGTCGACCGCTTCGGACCTCTCGCTCCCCACCTCCGAGCACGACGACGCCACCAGCGCCGCGCGGCTCAACTGGCTCCGGGCCGGGCTGCTCGGCGCGAACGACGGCATCGTGTCCGTCGCGGCCGTGCTCGTCGGGGTCGCCGGAGCCGGCGCGGGCACGGGGCCGATCGTCGCCGCCGGCACCGCGGCGCTCGTCGGCGGGGCGATCTCGATGGCCCTCGGCGAGTACATCTCGGTGAGCGGTGCCCGCGATGCGCAGCGCACCGGGCAGGCCGCCGAGCAGGCGAAGCTCGAGGCCGACGCCGAGGACGCCCCGGCGCTCGCGGCGCACTACCGGTCGCTCGGGGTCGAGGGGGACGTCGCGGATGCCGTCGCGCGGGAGCTGACGCGGCCCGAGGTCCGTCGTCGCCGCGCCGAAGCGGCCCTGCACGACGCCGAGGACGAGATCGTCAGCCCCTGGCGTGCCGCCTGGGTGTCGGCGGCGACCTTCACGGTCGGCGCACTGCTGCCGTTCCTCGCGATGCTGCTCGCGCCGGAAGCCCTCCGCGTGCCGGTCACCGTGACCGCCTCGCTCGTCGCGCTCGCCCTGACCGGCACGACCGGTGCGGTGCTCGGCGGTGCCCGTCGGGGTCGCGCGGCGCTGCGGGTGGTCGTCGGCGGGGCGCTCGCGCTCGCGGCGACCTACGTGGCCGGGGCGCTGCTCGGGACGCACGCGCTCTGACCGGACGGGCACGGTCGCGTCTGCGATCGCGATCAGCGACCACTCGCGTCAGGGCGATGCGCTCCCGGGAGCGATCCGAGGCCGTCCCCGCTCATGGCGTCAGGGAAGCTGCGGTGGGGCGATCAGTTCGAGGAAGCCGCCGAGCGCACCCTCGAGGTAGATGATCCGTGTGCCGGTCCGGGCGCCACTGGTCATCTCGTGCGGTTCCCCGACGGGCCGCCAGCCGTGTGCTGCGCAGAGGTCGAGCACGCGGTCGAGGTCCGACACGGTCAGCGCGATGTGGACCGTGCCGGTGTGCGCGGGGGAGTCGGATGCTCGACCCGAGCGGGGAGGGTCGTACTGCAGCAGTTCGATCCGTTGGTCCCCGAGCGTGACCGTGGCTGCACGGATGGTGGATCCCCGGACACCGGTGGTCGCAGTCGTGGTCCGCGTGTCGAGCGTGAAGGTCCGTTCGAGCGCGAAGCCGAGACCGGAGCACCACAGCACCAGCGCGTCGTCGAGGTCGTCCACGGTGAGCCCGGCGTGAGCGACGTCCGAGACGAGTGGTGCTGTCATCCGATCAGTATCGCGCTCCACCGGACAGCTCGGCCCACGGGCACTGTCGTCGCGATCACGACGTGCGAGCAACCGGAGCCGAGGGGCGCGGAACGACGACCTTCGTCGCACCGGGAGTACGTGGTCGAGGAGAGGGCGGGATGCTCCTCGCTGCCGTGGTCGAGGACCTCGGACCGCCCGGCCTGGAGCGCACGCTCCCGTCGACCCGAGATGCGCACGGTCTCTCCGCGCAGTTCGGCTTCGCACCGTCGGCTGACCCGTCCGAGCTCATGGTGCGCGTCCGGTGATCGATGGTCCAGGGCCACGGGTGTGAGGTGGACGCATGCAGATCGGAGAAGCCCTGTTGCCCACACGGTCCGCGTCGGTCGTTGCCGGGTTCTTCGACCGACTCGGGTGTGAGGTCGAGCGGGACGGTCCGAGCGTGACCGTGGCCATCGGCCTGAGCCGGCTGCGCTTCGTGGAGAGCGACTTCGAGGGCGCGCACCACCTCGCGTTCACCATCCCGACCGGGTCGTTCGACCTGGCCCGCCGGTGGCTCGGACAGCGCGTGCTGCTCCTGTCGGTCGACGATCGGACGGAGTTCGGAGGACCCCCGTCGTGGGACTCGCGGTCGATGTACTTCGACGGCCCTGATGACCAGGTGCTGGAACTCATCGAACGTCGAGCCCTGCCTCCCCGAGAGGTGGAGTCCTTCGCCGCTGCCGATCTCGTGTGCGTGAGCGAGATCGTCACGGTGCGGACACCGCCGTCACGGTGCGCACCTCCGTGCAGCAGGAGGTGACGCTCGGTGCTGGGAAACGCCTCCGGCCCGTGACTGCTGGTCTCGGCGGAGGTCCGGTGACCGACTGAACAGCTGGAAGGATGCGAGCATGCCGTGGCCGCGCGCCGTCCCGCTCAGCGCAGACCGTCTCTGCCTCGAACCCCTGACCGTCGAACACGCCGACGTGATGGTGGACGTGCTCGCGCCGGTGGAGCTGTACCACTTCACCGGCGGCGGACCGCCGAGCCTGGAGGAACTCCGTGCGCGCTACACCCGTCAGGTCCGGGGTCGGTCCCAGGACGGCACCGCAGGGTGGCTGAACTGGATCATCCGCCCCCGCCAGGGCCGCGCGCCGATCGGGTTCGTGCAGGCGACCCTGCACCGGACCGCCCAAGTCACGACGGCGGACCTCGCCTGGCTCGTCACGCCGAGCGCGCAAGGGCACGGGTTCGCGACCGAATCCGCGGAGCGCGCAGCGACGTGGCTGCGCTCGGTCGACGTGCGGGAGCTCAGGGCGCGGATCCACCCGGAGCACGGAGCCTCAGCACGTGTCGCCCTGCGGATCGGGATGCACCCGACGAGCACCCGTTGCGACGGCGAGGTCCTCTGGCGGGAGCGACCACCAGCAAGCGATGAGTGCTGACGCGGGACTCGGTACCCGATCGGCTACTCGGACAGCAACGACCGGCGGCGTTCCGCTTCGTCGAGTCGCCAGCGGCCGATGGCAGCCGCGATCCCTGCGGGGACCGAGACGGCCAGTGGGTACTGCCAAGTGAGGTGGTCGTCCTCGAAGGCCAGCAGGAGCACCTGCATGCCGATCGCGGCGAGTGTTCCGCCGAGGACGGCATGTGCGCTCACACGGACGGCACGGCTCCGAGTGCGTCGGAGCGCGCGGCCGAGGAGCTGGGTGAACGGCAGCGCCACGGCAGCGCCGACGGCGGCGATCACGGCGAAGACGACGACGAAGACGACGACGAACAGGAGGGCGCTGGCGGCTCCGTCGAGCGAGACACCGCCCCGGATGGCGATGACGATGCAGGTGATGACCGCACCGGTCGGAGCGACAGCTCCAGCGAGCCAGATGTAGCTCGTCAGGACGAGCTTGTAGGTCGTCGCCCAGGTCCACGGTTCCACAGCAGCAACCATGCCGCATCGTACGATCTCAGGCGACGTGTTCTTCCCTCGGTGCCGGGTGCCAGCGGAAGACGTCGAGGAGACGGGACAGGCCCGGCGTCCGTGACGCCAGGACGAAGACCGCGTAGCCGAGGACCCCACCGACGGTGTTCCAGATGAAGTCGTTGACGTCGGCGACGTGGCCACCGGAGAAGAGCCGCTGCGCAGCAAGCTGCAGCAGTTCGATCGCCAGGCTCACCGCCGCGGCGGCGAGGAGGACCTTCCACCAGGACGGGCGGCGCATCAGGAGCGGGATCAGGACGCCCAGCGGGGCGAACACGACCACGTTGGTCACCGCGTCCGCAGCTTCGTAGTCGGAGAACGGGATCAGCGCCAGCGCTGGCGTCCACGGCTCAGCGTCGGGGAGCGGATCGAGGAACACGGGGAAGACGGTGTTCGCGAGGATGCCCGCGGCGTAGACAGCGATCACCCCAGCGACGGTCGCGCGCTGCCAGGTGAACCGTGCGTGACGGCGCAGGAGCACCAGTTGCACGACGAAGACGATGATGCCGAAGACGGATGCAACGGGCAGGGCGGGGACTTCGCCGTACGGGTTGTCGGACATCAGCACGACACTACGGGGTAGCCGGCGGGCGGGGGACTGTCGTGAGTTCCCGTCGAGTCCTATCCTGGTGCGATGCAGGGTTCACGGGTCACTCGCCTCGCGGCCGCCGCTGGCCTGGTCGCGGTCCTCACCGGTTGCGCGACCCAGGCGCCGCCTGCTGACGGTCCGACGATGAAGTCGCTGCAGCTCCGAGCCGTCGTGTCGGAGGTCGAGGAGGCGTGCACTGCGCCTCCGGTCACCACTGAGGTCGCAGCGTCGGCGTGTGACCAGGACGGCGCGACCACCTACCGGTTGGCGAAGTCGCTCGGGTCGATCACGCCGACCTCCGCGCACCGCTCCGACGGTGAGGGTGCGGGCGGCTCGATCGTGTTGCAGTTCGACAGGACCGACAGCGATGTCCTGGCCTCGGCCACCCGCGAGACGATCGACGAGCGCATGGCGATCCTCCTCGACGGCAGGGTGCTCTCGGCACCCCAGGTCATGGAACCCCTCACCGGCGGTGAGGTCACCCTCGCGTTCGGGTCCTCCGCCGAAGCTCGCGAGGTCGACGACCGCCTCCGCGCGACGACGTCCGGGGACTCCCGGTAGCCGGTCCCTCCCGGAACCGCCCGGTGAGAGGGTCGGGCATGCCCACCGTCACTGCGCTGCTCGTCATCGACCTCCAACCAGGTGCAGTTCCGTCCCGGTCGGTGAGCGGAGGCGCACCGGATCGACGTCGGGAGTGACCGCTCCTCGTACACTCGCCGGATGGACCAGGACACCGTCCTCGAGCACATCGCCGAGCGAGCGCGGGTCGTGGGGCACCCGCTGGTCGTCGGCATCTCCGGCTTCTGCGGCTCCGGCAAGTCGACGCTCGCACGCAGCCTCGTCGCAACACTGCCCGATGCCGTGCGCCTCCGCGGCGACGACTTCCTGGACCCCGCTCGATCACACCGCCGTTCCTCGGACTGGGACGGGGTGGAGCGCCACCGCCTGGTCTCGACGGTGCTGGAACCGTTCCGAGGAGGACGACCCGGGCACTTCCAGCGGTACGACTGGGCACGGCGGGCCCTCGGTCCCGAGGAACCGCTCCCGCAGGCGAGGATCCTCGTCCTGGACCTCATCGGACTCTTCCACCCCGAGGCGTTGCCCGCGCTCGACGCGACCGTCTGGTGCGACGTCGACCTCGACACCGCAGCTCGCCGCGGTACGGCCCGTGACCGGGCACTCGGCCGCAGTCACGACGCGCTCTGGCGCGACGTCTGGATCCCGAACGACCGGGACTTCGCGCAGCGCTTCGCGCCGCGCGACGCTGCCGACCTGCTCGTCGAGCCGTCCCGCTGACCCGTCCGCCTCTCGACGTGGACGCGACCCGGCGCCCGCAGTGACCGGCGCGGCGGCCGCGAGCCGTGCCTCCAGGCCGGTCACGAGCCGGATGCGGTCAGGCCCGGTCCAGCTGCCGGAGCTGGGCGACGTCCGGCCACGGCGCCCACTTCGCCCGCGGCGCGTGCAGCAGGTACGGCTGCGGCGTCGGGTAGGTGACCAACTCGAGCGTCGACCCCCACGGGGTGCGCGTATAGACGAACCGGTTGCCCTCCCCGGCCTCCTCGCCGCGCAGCGGCCGCGGGTCCGAGTTGCGGACGGCACCGGCGGACTCCGCGCGGGCGAGGGCTGCGTCGAGGTCGTCGACGTACAGCGCCAGGTGCTGCCACCCGAGGTCCGACGGGTGCGCGGCGGCGCGCTGGTCGGGCCCGCGGTACTCGAAGAGCTCGAGTCCGGGTCCCTCGGGCAGCGCGAGCATGCGGATCGCGCCCTGCGCCATCGACGACGGGATGCCGAGGTAGCGGTGGGCCTCCGGTGTGCCGTTCGGCTCGTCGGTGGTCCGGCGCACGTCGTACAGCACGACGGCGTCGAAGGCGTTCGCGAAGAACGCCGTGGCGGCCTCCACGTCCGGCACGGTGACGCCGACGTGGTCGATCCGGATGCCCGTGGTCATCCCTCGATGATGGAGCCGGTCGGGCGGCCTGGACGGGCTTGGGGCAGGACCTGCGGCGTTCCCTGCGGCATCCCGCAGCTGCCGCCCGGAACGAGCGTTCCAGCGGGCTGACCGTGTCACACGACCGTTACACGAGGGAAACGGGCGACGCGAAGTGTCTTCGTAGCGTCGTCCTCGAGCGGGGACCCCCGCCGCCCACTCCCACGGAGGACGCCTTGGTCACAGAGATCGCGACCCCGGTCGCCGCGCCCCACGCCCCCCGGACGACGTCGTCGGCAGCCGCCGGCGCCGGCATCGTCAAGCCCGGGTACGACCCGGCGCTCACCAACGAGGACCTCGCCCCGCTGCGCGAGCAGCGCTGGACGAGCTACAACATCTTCGCCTTCTGGATGTCCGACGTGCACTCGGTCGGCGGGTACGTCACGGCCGGGTCGCTCTTCGCGCTCGGCATCGCGAGCTGGCAGGTGCTCGTCGCCCTCGTCGTCGGCATCCTCATCGTGCAGGTCTTCGCGAACCTCGTCGCGAAGCCGTCCCAGCGCACCGGGGTGCCGTACCCGGTCATCAACCGCGCGGTGTTCGGCGTCATCGGGGCGAACGTCCCCGCCGTCATCCGCGGCCTGATCGCGACGGCCTGGTACGGCGTGCAGACCTTCCTCGCCGCGCAGTCGCTCAACATCGTGTTCCTGAAGTTCGTCCCGGGCTCAGCGTCGCTGCTCGACCACTCGTTCCTCGGGCTCTCCGCGCTGGGGTGGATCTCGTACGGCATCCTCTGGGTCGCGCAGGCCGCACTGTTCTCGATGGGCATGGAGGCGATCCGCCGCTTCATCGACTTCGCCGGTCCGGCCGTCTACGTCGTGATGATCGCGCTCGCCGTCTACCTCGTCGCCCGGGCCGGCATCGGCAACATCTCGCTGACGCTGCACACCGGCGCGCCGATGTCGTTCGGTGCCTCGATCCCGGTCATGCTCTCGGCCGTGGCGATCGTCGTCAGCTACTTCTCCGGCCCGATGCTGAACTTCGGTGACTTCTCGCGCTACGGTCGCTCGTTCCGAGCCGTCAAGCGCGGCAACCTCTGGGGCCTGCCGGTCAACTTCCTGTTCTTCTCGGTCCTCACCGTGCTCTGCGCGAGCGCGACGGTCCCGGTGTTCGGCAGGCTCATCACGGACCCGATCGAGACCGTCCAGGCGATCGACGCACCGTTCGCGATCCTGCTCGGCGGCCTCACCTTCGTCACCGCGACGGTCGGCATCAACATCGTCGCGAACTTCATCAGCCCCGCGTTCGACTTCTCGAACGTCGCCCCGCGGAGGATCAGCTGGCGGACGGGCGGCATGATCGCCGCCGTCGGCTCCGTGCTGCTGACGCCGTGGAACTGGTACGGCAACGACCAGGCGATCCTCTACACGCTCGGCATCCTCGGCGCGCTGATCGGCCCGCTGTTCGGGATCCTGATCGCCGGCTACTACCTGGTCGCGAAGCAGCGGGTGGCGGTCGACGACATGTACACGAAGGAGCCCACCGCCCGGTACTGGTACCGCGCGGGCTGGAACCCGAACGCGATGTGGACCCTGCTGCTCGCCGGCGCGGTGTCGGTCGCCAGCGCGGTGCTGCCGCCCGCGACGGGTGTCCTGCCGTGGTTGAGCAACTACAGCTGGTTCATCGGCTGCGGGCTCGGGCTGGTCGTCTTCTGGGCGCTCGAGCGTCGGTCGCCGCGGATGCCGGTGCTGGCATCGGAGGACCCGACGGTCGACGACGGCGCGGCTGCAGGACGCGACTGACCGTCCGCCACACCCCTGCACCGACCCAGGCCGGGAGGCGCGACACGCCTCCCGGCCGGACCGTCGCCGCCCGGGTCCACCACCTCCTCCTCGTCCCCACCCCCGCCTGAGAGGCCCCGCTTGCGCATCCGCGTCGTCAACCCCAACACCACCCCGTCGATGACGGCCTCGATCGGCCGCGCCGCGGCCGCGGTCGCCGGAACCGGCACCGTCGTCGAGGCGGTGACGCCCACCACCGGACCCGCCTCGATCGAGAGTCACTACGAGGAGGCCCTGGCGGTCCCCGGGCTCCTGGAGCAGATCGCGCTCGGCGAGCAGGAGGGTGTCGACGCGTACGTCGTCGCGTGCTTCGGCGACCCGGGTCTCGACGCCGCGCGCGAGCTGGCCGTCGGGCCGGTGCTCGGGATCGCCGAGGCCGGCTTCCACGCCGCTGCGATGCTGGGGCGCCGGTTCGGGGTCGTCACGACGCTGGCGCGCACGACGGGACGGGCGTGGGAGCTCGCGGAGCGCTACGGGTTCGCGTCCCTGGTGACCGAGGTCCGTGCGTGCGAGGTGCCGGTGCTGCAGCTCGACGATCCGACGTCGGGCGCCCGGGAGCTCGTCGTCGAGGAGTGCCGCGCCGTGCTCGCCGGCGGCGCCGATGCGGTGGTGCTCGGCTGCGCGGGCATGGCCGCGTTCTGTGCCGAGGTCTCGCGCGAGATCGGTGCGCCGGTGGTCGACGGGGTGGCTGCGGCGACGGTGCTCGCGGAGTCGCTCGTCCGGCTCGGGCTGCGCACGGGCAAGACCGGCGAGTACGCCCCTCCGCCGCCGAAGCCGGTGACCGGGCTGCTGTCCGGCTTCACGCTGCAGACGTCCGACGTCTCCGCGCCGATCGTGCTCGCGGGGGCCTCGGCATGAGCGCCGCGGTGGGCGCCGACCTGGTGCTCCGCGCTCGGCGGGCGTGGGTCGACGGCGTCCTCCGCCCGGCCGCGGTGATGGTCCGCGACGGCGTGGTCGACGCGGTCCTGCCGTTCGGTGCCGCGGTCGTGGCTCCGCTCGACCGCACCGTGCCCGACGAGCACGTGCTCCTGCCCGGGCTCGTCGACACGCACGTGCACGTCAACGAACCCGGTCGCACCGAGTGGGAGGGCTTCGCCTCGGCCACGCGAGCGGCCGCACTCGGTGGGGTGACCACGATCATCGACATGCCGCTGAACTCGATCCCGGCGACGGTCGACGTCGACGCCCTCGCGGCGAAGCGGGCGAGCGCCGCGGGCCGGGTCGCGGTGGACGTCGGGTTCTGGGGCGGTGCGGTCCCGGCCAACGCGGGGGAGCGCCGTCCGCTGCACGACGCCGGGGTCTTCGGCTTCAAGTGCTTCACCGCGCCGAGCGGCGTCGACGAGTTCCCGCACCTCGACCCGGCACGGCTCCGAGCGGCGATCGAGGAGGTCGCCGAGCTCGACGCCCTGCTCATCGTGCACGCCGAGGACCCGGACCACCTCGTGCCGCACGAGACGCTCGGCGGACGGTACGCCGACTTCCTCGCCACCCGTCCGAGCAGCGCCGAGCAGTCCGCGGTCGCGCGGGTCCTCGACGGCGCGCGGTCGACGGGTGCCCGCGTGCACGTGCTGCACCTGTCCGACGCCGGGGTCCTCCCGATGATCCGCGCCGCGAAGGCCGACGGGGTCCGGGTGACCGTCGAGACGTGTCCGCACTACCTGGCGTTCGAGGCCGGGTCGATCCCGGACGGCGCGACCGAGTTCAAGTGCTGCCCGCCGATCCGCGACGACGCGAACCGCGACGCGCTCTGGGCGGGGCTGCTCGACGGCACGATCGACTGCGTCGTGTCGGACCACTCGCCGTCCACAGCCGACCTGAAGACCGACGACTGGGGGTCGGCGTGGGGCGGCATCGCCGGACTCCAGGTCGGCTTCCGGGCGGTCTGGACCGAGGCCGTGCGCCGGGGGCTCCCGCTCGAGGCCGTCCTGCCCTGGTTCACGACCGGCCCCGCGGCGATCGTCGGCCTCCACGACCGCGGTCGGATCGCGCCGGGTGCGGTCGCGCACCTCGCCGTCCTCGACCCGGCGGCCGAGGGCGTCGTCGAGGTGTCGGCCCTGGCCCACCGCAACCCGGTGTCCGCGTACGCCGGCCTGCACACGCTCGGGGTCGTCACCGAGACCTGGCTCCGCGGGCGGCTCGTGGCGACGGCCGGCCACGGGGTCACCGCCGTCGAGGGGGTCCTGCTCGACCGCCCCGCGGCGCCGCAACACGCACGAAACGGACGTTTCGCTACGCTCGTTCCCGGAACGGAGGCATCATGACGCAGCCAGTCAACCCACCCGCCCGACTCCTGATGGGACCGGGGCCGATCGACGCCGACCCCCGCGTGCTCCGCGCGCTGTCGACCCCGCTCGTCGGGCAGTACGACCCGTGGATGACGACGACGATGACCGCGACGCAGGAGCTCTACCGCCAGGTCTTCGGGACACGGAACGACGCCACCGTGCTCGTCGACGGCACGTCCCGCGCGGGCATCGAAGCGGCCCTGGTGTCACTGCTCGCCCCGGGGGACCGGGTGCTCGTGCCGGTCTTCGGACGCTTCGGGCACCTGCTCGCCGAGATCGCGACCCGTGCCGGTGCCGAGGTGCACACCATCGAGACCGCGTGGGGGCAGGTCTTCCCGCCGTCCGTGATCGAGGACGCGGTGCGCCGGGTCCGACCGAAGGTCCTGGCGATCGTGCAGGGCGACACCTCGACGACGATGAACCAGCCGCTCGACGAGCTCGGGGCGATCTGTGACCGGCACGGCGCCCTCCTCTACACCGACGCGACGGCGAGCATCGGCGGCAACCCGCTCGAGACCGACGCTTGGGGCATCGACGTCGTGAGCGCCGGCCTGCAGAAGTGCCTGGGCGGCCCCTCCGGCAGTGCACCGATCACCCTGTCGCCGCGTGCCGTGGCCGTGCTCGACGGTCGCCGCAGCATCGAGGCCGGCATCCGCGAGGCCGACGACGTCGTGTCCGACGACCCGATCCGCTCGAACTACCTCGACCTCGCGATGATCCTCGACTACTGGGGTCCGCGGCGCCTCAACCACCACACCGAGGCCGCGTCGATGCTCTACGCCGCGAACGAGTGCGCCCGCATCCTGCTCGAGGAGGGGCGGGACGCCGTGGTCGAGCGCCACGCGATCGCCGGTCGCGCGATGCTCGCCGGGGTCGAGGCGCTCGGACTGCAGGTGTTCGGTGACGTCGCGCACAAGATGCACAACGTGGTCGCCGTGGAGATCCCGGACGGCGTCGTCGGCGACAAGGTACGGGGCGCGATGCTCGAGGACCACGGCATCGAGATCGGGACCTCGTTCGGGCCGCTGCACGGACGGGTCTGGCGCATCGGCACGATGGGCTACAACGCCCGCAAGGACACCGTCGTGCGCACGCTGGCCGCCCTCGAACACTGCCTGCGCCGGGCCGGGCACGCCGTCCCGCATGGCGCCGGGGTCGACGCCGCGCTCGACGTCCACGCCGGCCGCGTCGCGCCGGTCGGGGCAGCCCTGTGACGACGACGACCGGACCCGCGACGGCCGAGGCCCCCGCGGCGCCGACCGCGAGCACCCGGGCGATCGCCGACGCCGCGACGATCGTCCGGTGGTGCGACGCGCTCGCCGGGATCTCGCAGGACGACGGACGCACCACCCGCGTCTACCTGTCGCCGGAGCACGCCCGGGTGAACGCCGTGGTCGCGGAGTGGATGCGCGACGCCGGACTCCGCACCTGGCAGGACGCCGCGGGCAACCTGCACGGCATCGTCGACGGTGCGACGCCGGACGCACCCGTGCTGCTGCTCGGCTCACACCTCGACACCGTGGTGGACGCCGGCCGGTACGACGGAGTGGTCGGCGTGCTCATGGCGATCCGCACGGTGGCGCGGCTCACGGCCTCCGGCCCGCTGCCCTTCGCGCTGCAGGTGATCGCGTTCTCCGACGAGGAAGGGACGCGCTTCGGCAAGGCACTGTTGGGCTCGTCGGCCGTGGCGGGGGTCTGGGACGACGCGTGGTGGGACCTCGAGGACGGCGACGGTGTCACGCTCCGCCGGGCCTTCACCGACTTCGGGCTCGATCCGGAACGCGTCGGCGAGGCGGCACTGCCCCCGGAGCGGCTCGTCGGCTACCTCGAGGCGCACATCGAGCAGGGCCCCCACCTCGAGCAGGCGGGGCAGGCGCTCGGTGTCGTCACGAGCATCGCGAGCGCCCGGCGGTTCACCGTCGAGGCCGTCGGCGAGGCACGGCACGCCGGCGGCACCCCGTACGAGCGGCGTCACGACGCGCTGCTCGCCGCGGCCGAGGCGGCGCTCGCCGTCGAGCGGATCTGTCGCGCCGAGCAGCACGTCGGCACCGTCGGTACGATGTCCGTCGAGCCCGGGGCGGTCAACGTCGTCCCCGGCCTGGCCCGGTTCAGCGTCGACCTGCGGGGGGAGTTCGACGAGGGGCGTGACCGCGTCTGGGAGTCGATCACGGCGGTCTTCGACGAGATCGGAGCCCGTCGTGGCGTGACCGTGTCGCCGACCGAGGTGCACCGTGCCTCGGCGGTGTTCTGTGCGCCGGTGTTGATGGACGCCGTCCGTGCGGGGATCGCCGCGACCGGGGAGGCCACCCCCGCGGAGCTCTTCTCGCGCGCCGGGCACGACGCGATGTCCCTCGGGCTGGTCACCGACGTCGCGATGCTGTTCCTGCGGAACCCCGACGGCATCAGCCACCACCCGGACGAGTTCGTCTCCGAGGACGACGTCGCGCTCGGCCTCGACGCGCTGGCCGTCGCCGTCGAGCGCATCGCCGACGACCGTGCGGAGACCCGGTGAGCGCCGCGCCCGACGTCCGTGCCCGGGTGGACGCGGTCTGGGATCGCCTGTCGCCCGCGGAACGCCGGGTCGCCGCGATGGTCCGGCACGATCCGGAGCTGCTGCTCGTCGGCACCTCCGCCGAGCTCGCGGCCGAGTCGGGCACGTCGAAGGCCACCGTCTCGCGGCTCGTCCGGTCCCTGGGGTTCCAGGACGCCGCCGAGGTCCGCCAGGAGCTCATGTCCGCGCGGGGGAGCGGCCTGCCGTGGGCTGCCGAGGACGCCGCGCACGTCGACCAGCGGGCCGTCGAGGCACGCAACCTCGACGCCGCGTTCGCCTCGCTCGCCCGCGCCGACCGCGTCCGGCTCGCCCGCCGGATCGTCCGTGCCCGGCGGGTGCTCGTCGTCGGGGAACGCGGCGCACACCCCGTCGCCATGCAGCTCCGGTCGCAGTTGGCCCAGGTGCGACCGGACGTCCGGATCGGTCCGGCACCGGGGCAGCGCCTGGGCGAGGAGGTCGCCGACCTCGACCGCCGCGACCTCGTCGTGCTCGTCACGGTCAGGCGGCACGCGGCGGGTGCCGAACGGCTCGTGCGGCACTGTGTCGCGACCGGCGCCGACGTGGTCGTGCTCGGCGACCCGACCGCAGCCGTGATCGCGGCGCCCGCGGCGACCGCGGTGCTCTGCCCGGTGGACTCGCCGTCGGCGTTCGACTCGATGGCGGCGCTCTTCGCGGTCGTCGCGGCGATCGCGAACGACGTGTACGAGGCCTCCGGGCCGGCAGGGCGTGCCCGGGTGGACGCCGTGGCGGCGGCCTACGACGCGCTCGGGGAGCTCGCCCCCCGCTGACCGTCCCCGTCCCGCTCGAGCTCGTCGCGCAGCGATGCGTTGCGCGCGGCGATCAACCGCGGCAGGTAGCGGGCCAGCGCGATCCGCTCGG
Organism: Curtobacterium sp. 260; assembly: GCF_030803485.1. Lineage (NCBI taxonomy): Bacteria > Bacillati > Actinomycetota > Actinomycetes > Micrococcales > Microbacteriaceae > Curtobacterium > Curtobacterium sp. 260. The sequence continues at coordinate 182,419 of NZ_JAURUY010000001.1, forward strand.
CCAGCCACCCGAGCGGACCGAGGGGCGCGCGGAAGACGACCTCGTCGACCATCCGCGTCCCGTCGGCCGACGGCTCGAACCGGTGCTCGTGCCGGAACCGGGCGAACGGACCACGCACCTGCTCGTCGACGAAGCGACCCGGAGCCTCCAGGGCGGTGATCCTGCTCGTCATCGACCAGACGATCCCGAAGTGCCGTGCGCGCCACGTGACGCTCTCGCCGAGCCCGATGGTGCCGGTCGTCGTCCCGGCCACGGCGCGTTCGTCGGTGTCGGCCATCGAGCGTTCGTGCGCGCCGATGTCGAGCGACAGCGCGAAGACGCGCTCCACCGGAGCGGCGATCTCGGTGTCCACCCGGAAGGCGACGGTCACGCGTCCGGCCAGACCTGCGGCACCGTGCGGTCGTCGTCGCGCAGCACCGCGGCGAGCAGCTGGTCGTTGCGGACGCCCCGGTGCACGACGGCCGACCGGGACCGACCCTCGAAGCGCATGCCGATCCGCCGGGCCGTCGCGGACGACGCGGCGTTCGTCCCGAGTGCGCGCCACTGCACCCGCACCAGGCCGATCCCGTCCGGTGGTGCGGCGAACGCCCACGCCAGCACACGATCGGCGGCCTCGGCCATCAGTCCCTGCCCGCGGCCGTCGGGGTGCAGCGCCCAGCCGATCTCGCCGGCCCCGTCCACGAAGCCGAAGACACCGACGGTACCGAGCAGCCGCGGGTCCTCCGCACGGCGGATCCCGAAGTCGTACCGGGTGTCGTCACGCCACCCGACCTCGACCAGGTCGAGCCACTGACGGGCCTCGGCGTGCCCGTACGGCACGGGGACCGGGGTGAACGCGATGACGTCCGGGTCGTTCGCGTACGCGATGACGGCGTCGGCGTCGGCGGGACCCGGCGCGGAGAGCACGAGCCGGTCGGTCCGGAGCGTCACGGGGAGCACACCGCGAGCCTAGCGACGGCGCGACCACGCGGTAGCGTCGGCGACATGACGTTCGACTCCCTCGCCTTCCCGGTCATCGACGGACACAACGACCTCCCGTGGGAACGCCGCGAGTCGCACGACTCCGGCGTCGAGGGCATCGACCGCGGACAGGGCACGCTGCACACCGACCTGCCGAAGCTCCGGGCCGGCGGGGTCGTGGGCCAGTTCTGGTCGGTGTTCGTGCCGTCGGACGACCCGGACCCGGTGCGCACCACCCTGCAGCAGATCGACACCGCGCACCGGATCATCGCGCGGTACCCCGACGACCTGACCTTCGTCCGCACCGCTGCCGAACTGCGCACCGCCGTCGACGCCGGACGGATCGCGTCGCTGCTCGGCGCCGAGGGCGGGCACTCCATCGGTGACGACCTCGCGGTGCTCCGGTCCTTCGCCCGGCTCGGCGTCCGCTACATGACGCTGACGCACAACGACGACACGACCTGGGCCGACTCGGCCACCGGCGCCCGGGCACACGGCGGCCTGACCGACCGCGGACGCGAGATCGTCGCCGAGATGGAGCGGATCGGCATGCTCGTCGACCTGTCGCACACCGCGCCGGCGACGATGCGCGACACCCTCGACGTCGCGACGCAACCGGTCGTGTTCAGCCACTCGTCCACCGTCGCCGTCGACGACCACCCGCGGAACGTGCCCGACGACGTGCTCGCCCGGCTCGCCGACAACGGGGGCGTCGTGATGATCACCTTCGTGCCGAAGTTCGTGTCCCGCGCGTGGGCCGACTGGGAGGAAGCGGGGTCCGAGGGGGAACCGCCGATCGTCACGGTGGCGGACGTCGCCGACCACGTCGACCACGCCCGTGCGGTCGCGGGCGCGGCCCACCTGGGCCTCGGAGGCGACTACGACGGCACGCCCGTGCTGCCGCCGGACCTGCGGGACGTGTCGCGGTACCCGGTGCTCGCGGAGGAGCTGCGGCGACGCGGCTGGGGTGACGACGACCTGCGGGCGCTCGCCGGGGGGAACGTGCTGCGGGTCCTCGAGGCGACGGACGAGCGGTTCGCGCGGAGCGCGCTGCGCTGAGCCGCGTGGGCGCCGGCGCGGTGGGGCAGGGGCGGCCGGGAGGCGCGGTGTGTGCCCGCCTCCTCCCGCCCGGCCCGTCAGCGCATCGCGTTCTGATCGCGGTTGCCGTACATCCGGATTGCTCGGTTGCGCCCGTCGCGCCCACGACACTCGTGGGATGAACGAGGGGAACCTGCTGCCAGCGGCCTACCGAGACACGCTCTGCGCCATCCGTGATCACGTCCGGGGCACCAGGACCAGGGTGCAACTCGCCGCGAACGCGCACCTGGTCCACCTCTCCTGGACGATCGGTCAGGAGCTGCGATCGCCCTGGGGCCACATCACGCTCCTGCTCGGTGTGCGAGAGCCTGACGCACGGGAGTGGTACGCAGCCGACGCTGCCGATTCCGGGTGGTCGCGGCACGTCCTGCGTCACAACATCAGGAGCGACGCGTTCGGACGACAGGGTGCTGCCCGGACCGACCTCAGCCGTCTGCTCGACGCTGACGGTGCCGACCTGGCCCAGCAGATCACCCGCGACCCGTACGTCCTCGACTTCCTCGCGGTGGACGGCGACCGCGACGAGCGCACCGGTGGGAGTCGCCTCCTCCGAGCTCCTGCCGCCGGAGTTGCAGCGGTCGCTGCCGACCGAAGCACAGTTGCGTCGGGCGCTGCTCGGTGGTGGATGACGGGAGCGTCAAGGGGCGTCATCGACAGGGGAACACCGGGCGCCGTCGCTAGGATCGCGAGCGGACCGCAGCGCCGCCACCGACGGCGTGAGAACTCGACCCGGAGGACGACAACGGATGACCGGCACCATCTACGACAACATCTCGCAGGCGTTCGGCAACACCCCACTCGTCCGGCTCAACCGCCTGCCGAAGGCCGACGGCGCCGAGGTCCTCGCGAAGCTCGAGTTCTACAACCCGGGCTCGAGCGTCAAGGACCGCCTCGGTGTCGCGATCATCGACGCGGCCGAGGAGTCCGGCGAGCTGCGCCCCGGCGGCACCGTCGTCGAGGGCTCGTCCGGCAACACCGGCATCGCCCTGGCGCTGGTCGGCGCCGCCCGCGGCTACCGCGTCGTCATCACGATGCCCGAGACGATGAGCGTCGAGCGGCGTGCCCTGATCCGTGCCTTCGGCGCCGAGATCGTCCTGACCCCGGGTTCCGAGGGCATGAAGGGCGCCGTGGCGCGTGCGGGCCAGATCGTCGACGAGACCCCCGGCGCGATCCTGGCCCACCAGTTCGAGACGGCCGCGAACGCCGCGATCCACCGCAGGACCACGGCGGAGGAGATCCTCCGCGACACCGAGGGCCACGTCGACGTCTTCGTCGCCGGTGTCGGGACCGGCGGGACGATCACGGGTGTCGGTCAGGTGCTCAAGGAGCGCGTGCCGGGCGTGCAGATCGTCGCTGTCGAGCCGAAGGACTCCCCGCTGCTGACCGAGGGCAAGGCGGGGCCGCACAAGATCCAGGGGATCGGCGCCAACTTCGTCCCCGAGGTCCTCGACCGTGAGGTCATCGACGAGGTGTTCGACGTCGAGCTCGACGACGCACTCCGGCTCGCCCGCGCGCTCGGTACCGAGGAGGGCATCCTGGCCGGCATCTCGTCGGGCGCGATCATCCACGCCGCCGTCGAGATCGCCGCCCGTCCGGAGAACGCCGGCAAGCGCGTGGTCGCGATCGTGTGCGACACCGGCGAGCGCTACCTGTCGACACCGCTGTTCGAGGGGCTCACTGCGTGACGCGTGCCGTCCGACGCGGCGTGCTGTGGCGGGTCCGCGAGGACCTCGCTGCGGCACGCCGCGGTGACCCCGCTGCCCGGGGTGACCTGGAGAACGCGGTGGTCTACTCGGGGCTGCACGCGATCTGGACCTACCGGTTCACGCACCGGTTGTGGCTCGCGCGTGGTCTCCCTGGATCCCGGTTCGCGGCCCGGGTGGTCGCGCAGGTCGCTCGATCGATCACGGGCATCGAGATCCACCCCGGCGCCCGCATCGGCCGGCGCTTCTTCATCGACCACGGCCTCGGTGTCGTGATCGGCGAGACGGCGGTCATCGGTGACGACGTGCTGGTGTTCCACGGCGTCACGCTCGGCGGGCGCGGGGGCGAGCACGGCCCGGGGCGGCGGCGGCACCCGACCGTGGGTGACCGCGTGGTGCTCGGAGCCGGGTCGTCGCTGATCGGCGCGATCACGATCGGCGCGGACTCCGTGGTCGGCGCGAACACGGTCGTGACGAAGGACGTCCCCGCGGGCTCGGTCGTCACCGGCGTCGCCGGTACGGCCCGGCCGAGGTCGGGGCACGAGGGCGTCCCGACGCTCTGACCGTGGGCGGCCGCGAGCGCCGGGCGATCGAGCGCCCCGGTCGACCGAGCGGTCCGTCGCCCGCCTGACCGGACCCTCGGTCCGTCGGACGTCAGCTCTTCTCGCAGGCGATCCCGTCGCCGTCGCGGTCCATCTTCTTGTTGGCCCCGTAGAGCGCGTCGTCCTTCTTGACTGTGCCCTTGAGTGCGCGGTAGGTGGTCTTCCCACCGGAGGTCACCCGGTTCTTCGTCACGGACTTCTTCGCGATGCCACCGGAGTACACCTTGTGGACGGCGGTGCAGTTCACGTAGGTCTTCGGCGCGGCGGAGGCGGTGGTCGCGCCGCCGAGCACGACGGTCGCGGCGAGAGCGGTGGTGACGGCGGCGACGCCGAGGCTGTGGATGATGCGCACGGGTTCTTCCCCTGGGACGGGTCGTGACCGCTCGCGCGGCCGCCGCGTCGGGTGCACGGCGGACCGAGCGTACCCGAGCGGCACTCATTCCCTGATCCCCCCGAACGAGGCGTGTGCGGCATGCTGGTGCGATGGACGGCGCAGCACTGCACGAGGTGACCTTCCGGACGGCACTGGCCCTGCCCGCGGTCGAGGAGACGCAGCCCTTCGGCGAGCGGTCCGTCGTCCACAAGGTGGTCGGCCGGATGTTCGTGCTCGCCACGACGTTGCGCGGGGTGCCGATCGTCAACCTGAAGTGCGCGCCGCCGCACGGGGCGGCACTCGTCCGCGACCACGCCGAGATCAGCCCGGGGTGGCACATGGACAAGCGTCACTGGATCACCCTGTCACCGGGGGACGGTCTCGACGAGACCATGGTCGAGGACCTCGTGGCGAACTCGTACGACCTGGTCGTCGCCGGCCTCCCGCGGAACCGGCGTCCCCTCGACCCGGCGGCGAGCCGGCGGGCGGACGGATCAGACCCGGCCGCGCGCGAGGACCTTCGCGAGGTCGCGGACGACCGTCGGGGCGAGTCGGTCCCCGGAGTCCAGCACCGCGCGGGCCCGCTCGGGTGACGGGCCGGCCGAGATCTCGCCGATCGTGACGCCGTGCTCCGGGCGGTGTGTGACGACCACCGGGTCGCCGGCCGCCACCGGTCCGCTGTGCAGGACCCGGAGGTACGCACCCGGCCGGTTCTCCGCGGCGAACCGCTTCACCCAGCCGGGGATCCCCATCCGGCGGGCGAAGGTCCCGCACGGCACCCGTGGGATGGTCACCTCGAGTTCGAGCGTCTCGCCGATGCGCCACCGCTCGCCCGTGACGGCACCCGTGACGTCGACCCCGCTCGTGCGCAGGTTCTCGCCGAACAGCCCGGGTGGGACGTCGCGCCCCAGGGCCTCGGCGAAGTACGCGGCGTCCTCGTCGGCGTAGGCGTACACCGCCTGGTCCTCGCCGCCGTGGTGCTTGCGGTCCGCCTGCACGTCGGCGTGGAGCCCGAGCGGGCGGACACGGACGGGCCCCACGACCGGGCGCTTGTCGATGGCGGTGATACCGATCGTCCCGGAGTCGCGGAGCAGCTGGTCGACGCGGCAGACGGCGGTGACGTGGCTCATGCCCACATCCTGGCGCACCGGGGTCACTGAGCCGAGCCCGCCCTCGTGCGCGGCCACCCGCCCAGACTTCCTCCACCACTGACCGGTAGAAGGGTGGTGTGCCGTACCAGCCCCTCGCCGACCTCGACGACGCCGTCCTCGCGGGCCGCTCGTCCGACGGCGACGTCCGGGCGTTCGAGGTCCTGATCCGGCGGTACACACCGCTGCTCCGCGCCTACGCCCGGCGGACCCTCGGATCCACCGACGAGCTCGACGACGTCGTGCAGGAGACCTTCATCACCGCGTGGAACCGGCTCGACGCGCTCGACGACGGCGCCAAGGTCAAGTCGTGGCTCATGCGGATCCTCAGTCGCAAGTGCATCGACCGCATCCGGGCGCGGCGCGAGCACCTCGACGTCACCGAGCTCGAGGTCGCGGCACCGCGGGACGACGCTCCGGAGCGAGTCGCCGAGGCCCGGTCCCGCGAGGAGGCGGTCGAGACCGCCCTCGCCGAGCTCCCCGAGGCGCAGCGACGGTGCTGGGTGATGAAGGAGATGCTCGAGTACCGCTACGAGGACATCGCCGAGGAGCTCGACCTGCCGGTGTCGACCGTGCGCGGCCTGCTCTCGCGTGCGAGGAAGAACATGATCCGTCTCATGGAGGCATGGCGATGACCGGACCCGACCGCACGCGCCCCGACGACGTACCGCTCGACGCGCTCGAACCCGAGGACCTCGACGGCCACACCATCGACGAGCTCGCGGACTACCTGGACGCCGGGATGCAACCGGCCGACCCGAGCATCGACGACTCCGCGGCGTGCCAGAACGCGCTCGCTGCACTCGTCCGGCTCCGACAGTCGTCCCTCGGCTCGCTCGACACCGCCGCTGCTCAGGAGGCACCCGCGGACGAGTCGTGGATCGGCGGTGTCCTGGCGAACATCTCGCTCGAGGCCCGCGCCGGTCGCGACGTCCCGCTGCGCCCGTCCGTCCCGACCGAGCGTCCCGTGATGACGGAGGGAGCCATCCGGTCCCTGATCCGGACCGCCGGGGACGTCGTCCCCGGTGTCGTGATCGCCCGCTGCGCGCTGCAGGGCGACGTCACGCTGCTCGATGCACCCGTCCGGGTCCTGGTCGAGCTGGCGATCCGGTCCGGGGCACCGATCCACGCCACCGCCGAGCACGTCCGCCAGACCGTCGCCGAGATCCTCGCCGAGCAGACCGACCTCCGTGTCGAGGCGGTCGACGTGCACGTCCGGGACCTCCTGCCCCCGCTCCCGCCCGCGCACGACGGGGTCCAGGCTGCATCCGGAGCGATCGACGAGGAGGGCCGCGCATGAGCATCGACGACGAGACGGCCGCGGCGATCGAGGCCGCGGTCCTCGCGGCGCCCGGCGTTGCCGACCTGTACCGCGCGCGGCCGACCCTCGGCAGCGCGGTCGAGTCCGCCCGGCGGCTCGCGTCGCGTGCGCCGGTCTCCCGGGTGGTGCTCGACGACGACGTCCTCCGCGTCGTCATCGGCACCGACGGATCGGCCCCCGCGCGGGCTGCGGCGCGTGCGGCGCACGACGCCGCGCTCCGCGTCGCGGGCGAGCGCGGGCTCGCGCTCGGCCGCGTGGACGTGCGCATCGCGCGCGTCGGCTGACCCGACGGGCTCGCTCGCACGGCGGCAGGGCGACGACGACGGACCACGGGACGGACGGGAGGCACGGCGCCCGCCGGCACCGTGCCTCCCGTCCGTCATCCGGTGACGCCCGTCACCCGCTCGCGGCTCAGTAGAAGTTGTTCGCCTGCGAGTGGGCCCACGCGGCACAGGGCGTGCCGTAGGCCGCGCTGATGTACCGCAGCCCCCAGGTGATCTGGGTGGTGGCGTTGGTCTGCCAGTCGGCCGCGACCGTGGCCATCTTCGAGCCGGGGAGCGCCTGCGGGATGCCCGTCGCGCCACCGTTCGGGTTCACGGCCCGGTAGTTCCAGCCGGACTCCTTGGTCCACAGGTTGTCGAGGCACTGGAACTGCGCGGAGCCCCAGCCGTACTGCGACGACGCCATCGAGGACGCCGTGGCCTTGGCGCCGGCGACGGTGTTCGCAGCGGCGAGGCGCTCGGCTGCTGCCGCAGCCTCCGCTGCCGCACGCTCGGCTGCGGCCTTCGCCTCGGCGTCGGCCTTCGCCTGCGCTGCTGCCGCTGCCGCCGCGTCGGCGTCCGCCTTGTCCTGGGACGCGCTCTCGTCGGCGACCTGCGTCGTGGCGTCGACGGTCGAGGCGATGCGGGTGGTGATCGCGGAGCCGGACATGCCGCGGTAGTCCGACAGGGCTGCGACCTGGCGTTCGAGGGCGCGCGTGTCGGTCTTGTCGTTCGCGTCGGCGAGCACCGTGCGGGCGGTCGCGATGGTCGCAGCGGCCTGGGCGCGGTCGAGGTCCGCGCCGTGCAGCGCCGGGGTGGCCGAGGCGCTCGCGGAGGGGACGCCGATGGCCTCGCCGATGGCCGGCTGTGTGCCGACGGTGGCGAGTCCGCCGACGAGGGCGACGGCGGCAGCGCCCCCGACGACGAGGGCGGAGCGACTGCGGAGCGCACGGCGGACACGGCGGCTCGGGGTGTCGAGCGCCTGGCGTCGGGTGGTCGCGGTGGTGGGGGCTTCGGGGGTGGTTCGCGTCATCGGTTCCGGTGGTCGGCCGGCTGGAGGGCGACTCCCGGGCACGCCGGATCGGGCACGCGGGTGTGGGGGAGCGTGCACGACCGTCGGGACGGCCGTCGTGGGGGAGCCGCGAGCCGGGGGAGGACCGGACGGTGGTGTGGGGCCCGTCCGTCCGCCGTTGGGCGACCGGGTGGCCGCCTGCTCGGGCGAAGCCGCCACGATGACGTGCCAGCCTGGACGGCCCGTCCGGAACCCCTGGCAGAACCGTCCGTCCACCTCTTGGTGACGGTTCGGTAACGGTGCTGACGCGGCCGGGTCAGCGCTCGGAGGTGCGTGCTTCCTGGGAGCGCTCGCCCTGGCCGATCCGTTCGAGGGCGGCGAGGGCGGCGGCGATGGAGTCGACCTCGTCGTCGGGCAGGTCCGCGATGAGCCCGGCGACGATGCCGGTGCGGTCGGAGCGGGCCCGTTCGACGGCGGCGATGCCCGCGGGGGTGGCCGACACCATGAACGCCCGGCCGTCACGCGGGTCGGCCTCGCGTTCGATGAAACCGCGTTGCTCGAGCTCGGTGAGGATGCGCGTCATCGTGGGCTTCGTGACGACCTCGATCCGCGACAGGTCGCCGGGACGCAGGGGTCCCTCTGCCTGGATCGTCGCGAGTGCGGAGACGAGCCCGTAGCCCAGCGCGGCCGAGTCGGTGCGCGCGCGGCGGTTGATGCGTCCGACGGCGGCGGCGAGGCGCGCGGCGATCTCGGTGCGGTCCGGCTGGCGGTGGCTCATGCGGTGCTCCCGGGTCGTCGGGTCGAGGCTGTTCGAGCGGGTCGGAGCGATGCTACCGGTCCCCACGGGCGTGTGACCGAGTGCCGTGCGGGGTGCTGCCGCCGGGTGCAGGAACGCCCGTCCCGGGGTTCGGGACGGGCGTTCCTGTACGACGTGACAGGTGTGCTCAGCTGGAGCGGTGCCGCTTCTCGCCCGGGAGCAGGTGGATCGCCTCGGTCGCGAGTTCGGCGGCGATGTTGTCACCGCTCTCGGTCGCGTCGCGCAGCCGGCGGAAGTCCGCGGTCATCTGGTCCCAGTCGATGAGCTCGTCGAGGTTCGGCAGGCGCAGGCGGAACGCCAGACCGTCCGTCGTGTCGCGGCACACCCGCTGCAGGTTCTCGTTGCCGCAGGCGTCGACGTACAGCCCGAAGACCGAGAGCGCGTCGTGGTTGACGGCGGGGACGTCGTGCGCGTCGAGCTCGGTGATCGTCCGGTCGAGCTGCGCGAGGATCTTCTTCCGCGTCGGCGCCGTGAGCCGGGGGACGGCCAGCCGGACGACCCCGCCGAACAGCACGCCGAGGGTCTGCATCGCCTCGACGACCTCCTCGGCCTTCGGGGTGGTGACCCGGGTGTACCGGTTCGGTGCCATCTCGATGAGACCGGCGCGGGCGAGCTGGCTGAGGGCTTCGCGGATCGGGGTGCGGGAGACGCCGAGCCAGGCGATGAGCTCGTCGTCGTTGAGGCGTTCACCGGGCTCGAGCGTGCCGTCCATGATCGCGGCGTGGATCTTGTGGCGGACGGTGTCGCGGAGCAGCTGGTGCTCGGTGGGGGCGCTGCTGGGGACCGGCATGCGGGTGTCCTCGTTCTCGGTGGACGGTCGGGAGCGCCGGACCGGTCGGTGTCGACGCCTGATCACAGTACCTGATATGTGAACGGTCGTCCGTCGACCGCCGTGCCTCAGGTGGCGGCGAGCAGCCGGACCGTCACCGGGTCCTCGGTCCCGTCGAACCACCGGTCCAGCAGGGCACGGAACGGAGCCGGGTCCTCGGCGGCCCTGGCGAACAGGGTCGCGGACGACCGGGCCTTCAGCGCGTCGATCCCACCGAACAGGTCGTCCGCGCTCCGGGCCGGTGCGTCGACGACGGTGCGGGCGGCCTCGAGCAGGCGCGGCCCGAGCACGGGGTGTGCCAGGAACGCCCGCGCCTCGGCGAGCCCCTCGATCGCGTACCGCTGCGCTGTCGCACTGCGCACGAGGCCGGCGAGCTGCGGGAACACGAACCACATCCAGTGCGACCGCTTCCGGCCGGCCGCCAGCTCCGCGAGTGCCTGCTCGTGGACGCCCTCCTGCGCACGCACGAACCGGTCGAGGTCGTACGGGTCGTCGCTCACCGGACCACCTCGCCCCACGCGTAGCGCACGGTCGTCGCGTCCACGACGAGCAGTGAGTCGGGGTCGCGGTCGAGGAGCCCGGGCAGGCCGACAGCGGCCGGCAGGTCGCCCTCGAGCCGCTCGAGCCGGGCGCTGCGGACGGTCAGCGGCGCGTGCTGCCGCTGCCAGAAGAGCGTCTGCGCCAGGTGTCGCGCGTGGATGCCGGCGCGCGTGGTGAGCGCGGCGGCGAGCGGCGTGTCCACGACGTCGCCCGCGGTGACCCGGACGAGGACGTCGTGCCGCGGGCGGGGTCGTGGCGGGCGTGCGTTCCCCGCGTGCACGAGCGCCCGCGCCCAGCGGACCGGGTGCGCCGCCCGGGCCGGGTGTCGGACCGACCGGTGGTCGAGGGTGTCCCCGCGACGCGTCGCCCGGACGTGGGAGAACGTGTACGGCACGCCGAGCAGCGTGTTCGCGGCGACGATGGCGGGGACGTGGCCGGTGTCGACCGTGCGGTAGACGATGCCGTGGCGACCCCTGGTGTCGACGGTCGGGATCTCGATCGTGACCTCGGTCATCGAACCGAGTCGTCGTGAGGGCGGGAACGGCGGGAGGGCCGTCTCGCGGAACACGTAGGCGGTCAGACCCACCCACGCGCTGCCGTCGACCACGTCGGGCCGGGTGCCGCGTGGCACGAGCCGGGCGAGCGAGGCCGGGTGCCGCCGCCAGTGCGCGAACACGATGTCCTCCCACGCGTGCACGGCGACGGGCCGGTGCACGAGCGGGACCGCCGCCCGCTGTCGGACCGCGTCGGTCACCGTCGTGGCGCGTGTCGTGCGACGCGCACGGCCCAGGCCACGAGCGGCGCCTGCAGCGGGAGCCGCGCGACGCCGACCAGCCGTGCGGCGCGCCCTGCGCGTGGGCTGTCGAGGAGGTCGGCGGCCATCTTGACGTTCGCGGGGAAGACCGCCAGGAACAGTGCCGCTGCCGCCCAGCCGGACGCGCGACGGGTGGCCGGCACGGCGAGTCCGGCGGCGATGCCGAGCTCGGCCACGCCGGAGGCGACCGTGGTCAGGCGCGGGGGGAGGCCCTCCGGCACGATCCGGTCGTAGCCCCGCGGGCGCAGGAAGTGGGTGACGCCGGCTCCGCCGAGGAGCACGGCGAGCATGGTGGCGGTCCGGGTGGCACGTCGGGCGCGCTCGCGTCGTCGCATGCGCCCATCGTGCACGCCCTCGCCCGAGCGGGTGTCGGGCGTCGCTCAGGTCAGGGCGGTCGCGACGAGGTCGAGCACCGCCGTGGCGACGTCCGCCTTGCTGCCGGAGGTCTCCCGGACGACGTCGCCGCCGGGCACGAGCACCTCGATCGCGTTCTCCTCGCGTTCGAAGCCCGCGTCCCACCCGACGTGGTTCACGACGAGCAGGTCGGCCGGCTTCCGGGCGATCTTGGCGCGTCCGAGGGCGATCCGGGCCTCTCTGTCGGGCTCGGTCTCCGCGGCGAACCCGACGATGACCTGACCCGTGCGGCGTGCTCGGACGAGGTCGGCCAGCACGTCGGGGTTGCGGACGAGCTCGAGGGTCATGGTGTCGCCCTGGTCGTCCTTCTTCAGCTTGTCGGGGCGGACCTCGGCCGGTCGGTAGTCCGCGACCGCGGCGGTCATCACCACCACGTCGGCGTCGACCGCCGCGGCGTGCACCGCGTCGGCGAGTTCCTGGGCGGACCCGACGGGCACCACGGTCGCACCGAGCTCCGCGGTGAGCCCGGCGTCCACGTTCGCGGCGACGAGCGTCACGGTCGCGCCGCGTCGGACGGCGTCCGCGGCGATCGCCACGCCCTGGCGTCCGCTCGACCGGTTGCCGACGAAGCGCACCGGGTCGAACGGCTCGCGCGTCCCTCCGGCGCTCACGACGACACGCACCCCGGCGAGGTCGCCCTGGTCACCTCGCGCCCCCGTCCCCGACCCCGCTGCGGCACCGGCCGGGAGGCCCGCGCCGCCCTGGTCCCGTCGGCCCGCCTCGGTCGGCCGGTCGAGCACCGCCAGCGCCGCGGCCGCGATGTCCTCGGGTTCCGCCATCCGGCCGATCCCGGCGTCGTCACCCGTCAGCGCGCCGACCACCGGCCCGACGAAGTGCACCCCGCGGTCGCGCAGGGTCCGGACGTTCGCCCGGGTCGCGGGGTGCTCCCACATCTGCGGGTGCATCGCGGGGGCGACCACCACGGGCGCCTCGGTCGCGAGCAGCGTCGTCCCGAGCAGGTCCCCGGCGAGTCCGTGGGCCATCCGCGCCAGGGAGTCGGCGGTCGCGGGCGCGACGACGACCAGGTCCGCCCGGCGTCCGAGCGCCACGTGCCGCACCTCGGCCACGTCGTCCCAGACGCTCGTCGTGACCGGGTTCCGGCTCAGCGCCTCGAGTGTCGGCAGTCCGACGAAGCGGAGTGCACCCTCGGTCGGGACGACGTGCACGTCGTGGCCGCGCTTGACGAGGTCGCGGACGACCCCCACGGCCTTGTAGGCGGCGATGCCCCCGGTGATCCCGACGACGACGGACAGACGGCGACCTGCTGCAGCATCCACGTCGGTCACGCTACCCGGACGGCCGTGCGAGGATCGAGCCCATGTGCACCGTCGTCGTCCGCGTCGACCGCGGCGCCGCGTGGCCCGTCACCGTGCTGGCGCTCCGTGACGAGTCGCCCGACCGTCCCTGGGACCCGCCCGCCGCCTGGTGGCCCGAGCTCGACCCCGCCGTCCGGGGTGTGCGCGACCGGTCGGCCGGCGGAGCGTGGCTCGCCGCGTCCGACGCCGCGGGGCTCGCCGTCGTGCTGAACCGTGCCGAACCGGTGCCGAGCGACGACGGCACCTGGACCACCCGCGGCGTGCTGCCGCTCGACGCGCTGACCGGCGCGGCGCCGGGCGCGGGCGGCTCGCTCCCGACCACGCGTGCGTTCAACCTGGTACGGGCCACGGCCGAGGGCGCCGCCGTCGACACCTGGGACGGCAGGGCGGTGCGGACGACCCTGCTCGAGCCCGGCGTGCACATGGTGACCCACGGAGCCCCGGACGACCCCGCCGCGCCGCGGGTCGGCCGGTGGCTCGAGGCCTTCCGCGCGGCCCCGGCGCCGGCCGGACCGCCGGCGCTCGGCCCGTTCGACGAACTCCGTACCGCCGACCTCGGCGACGACGCGGGCGACGGCTGGAGCGGCTGGTTCGGCGTGCTCGCCGACTCCGCGGCCCTGCCCCCGGACCACCCGGACGCGATCCTGCGCGACGCGGTCGAGCCGGACGGCCACGTCGCGACGCTGTCCGTCGTCGCCGCCGCGGTCGGGCCCGGTCGGACGGTGCTGCAGCACGCGCGGCTCGCCCACCCGGGACGCCTCGACGGCTCGGTGGAGCTGCACCGGGCGTGATCGTCCCGCCCGGACGTCCCCGATGCTGTGAGGAGCAGCAGCGCACCGGCCGGTCCCGCCGTGGTCCGGCGGCGTACGGTCCCCGTCGTGACCCCGACCACACGGCCGTCCCCGCGCACCGTCGCGGGCATCGGTGACCCTGCTCCGCGGCGCCGTCCCCGCGGTCGAGCCGTCCTCGCGACGACGCTCGCCGCCCTCACCGCGCTCGCCCTCGTCGGCTGCAGCGAGGACTCCTCGGTGGTCGCGGCCTCCTCGCCGAGCCCGACCGGCCGCGCCTGGGACCACGCCCCGGGGGAGCGGATCGTCGTCATCGGCGACTCGGTGAGCGGCGGCCACGGCCTGACGCCGGAGCAGGCCTGGCCAGCGCTCCTCGCCCGGACCGAACGGTGGCAGCTGACGAACCTGTCCTGCGACGGGGCCGGCGTCGTCGCCACGGGGGACCCGGACGAGTGCGCCAGTGCCTACCCGGGGCTCGTCAAGCGTGCGGTCGACCTGCGCCCCCGGGTCGTCTTCGTGCAGGCGAGCTCGAACGACCTGGGCGAGGACGACGCACAGGTGACGAGCGCCACCGACCAGCTCGTGGCCCTCGTCCACCGCGACCTGCCCGGAGCCAGGGTGGTGGGGCTGAGCGCCGTGTGGAACGAGCAGGCCCCGCCGGCGCAGCTGGCGACGATCTCGCACGCCCTGCAGCGGGCGACCCGGCGCGACGGCGGCACCTACGTCGACGTCGGGCAGCCGCTGTCCGGTCACCCGGAGTGGATGCAGTCCGACGACGTGCACCCGACCGCCCGTGGACAGCGTGCCCTCGAGGCGGGAGTGATCGACGCGTTCGCGCGCGACCACCTGCGGTTCTGACGCCGACGGGGCGCGGTCGGGTCGTGCCTCCCGGCCGGTGCGGGTGCCGAGCCAGCGGTCAGGCGGGCGCGTGCGTGTCGGTGAGGTCCTCGGCGACCGCCCAGAGCGACCGGGCGAGGTCCGCACTGCGCGCCGAGCGCGGCACCGAGACCGTCGTGGTCGGTCCGGTCAGCCCCCCGAACCCGGACGGCCCGTAGTAGGCCCCGCCGACCGCGGCCGGACCGACGGCGGCGTACAGGAGCGGCTCCGCGCCCTGCTCCACCGCCTGCGTGAAGGGGAGCGCGCGGTCGCTCGCGCGGACCGGACGCGACCGGCCGAGCGAGCGGCCGGTGGACTGCAGGTTCGTGCGCGTGTAGCCGGGGTGGGCCGCCGTGCTGACGAGTGGCCAGTCCCGCTCGACGGACAGCCGGTGCAGGTGCAGCGCGAGGAGCAGGTCGGCCAGCTTGGACTGCGAGTAGGCCCGCCAGCCGTTGTAGCCGCGCTCCCACTGCGGGTCGGTGAAGCGGATGCTGCCGGGGACGGCGGCGAGGCTCGACATCGTCGCGACGCGCGGGGGCCGGGCGTCGTCGCTGCCCGCGGCCGTGCCGAGCAACGTCGGCAGCAGCAGGTTCGTGAGCGCCAGGTGTCCCAGGAAGTTCGTGCCGAACTGCAGCTCGAAGCCGTCCGCGGTCTCGAAGCGCTCGGGCGGGGCCATCACGCCGGCGTTGTTCACCAGGACGTGGAGGGGACGGCCGTCGTCGGCGATGCCCGCGGCGAACCGGCGGACGCTGGCGAGGTCGGCGAGGTCGAGCTCGCGCACCTCGAGGTCGGCGCCCGGGTGCTCCCGGCGGATCTCGGTCGCGGCGTCCTCGCCCTTCGCGGTGGTGCGGACGGCGAGCACGACGCTCGCGCCGGCACCGGCGAGCCGCTTCGCGGTCTCCTTGCCCGTGCCGCTGTTCGCGCCGGTCACGACGATGCGACGGCCGGTCTGGTCGGGGATGTTCGCCATGCGCGGCACGGTACGCCGGCGGTCTGGTGACCCGCCGGGCGCGCGCCGTCGGGGCTGTACGTCCGGCTCCCGCGGTGCTACAGTTCATGCAAACGCATCGATCAGGAGGCGCACATGAGCAACGCATTCGGCACCGACCGCCCGTCGGACGTCCCGCCGCCCGCACCCGAGCGCATCGGGCCGGTCCAGCTCGGCCTCGACACCTTCGGTGACGTCACCGAGCGTGCCGACGGGTCGCTCCGCTCGGACGCGCAGAGCATCCGCGACGTCGTCGACCAGGCCGTCCTCGCGGACCAGGTCGGGATCGACTTCATCGGCGTCGGGGAGCACCACCGCGAGGACTTCGTGGTCAGCGCTCCCGAGGTCGTCCTCGCCGCCATCGCCGCCCGCACCTCGTCGATCCGCATGGGCTCCGCCGTCACCGTCCTGTCCTCGGACGACCCGGTGCGCGTGTACGAGCGCTTCGCCACCGTGGACGCCCTGTCGGACGGGCGCGCCGAGGTGATCCTCGGCCGCGGCTCGTTCACGGAGTCCTTCCCGCTGTTCGGCTACGATCTGGCCGACTACGAGGTCCTGTTCGAGGAGAAGCTGCAGCTCTGGAACTCCCTGCGCGGTGGGGACGCGGTGACGTGGTCCGGCACCAAGCGCGCGGCGCTCGTCGACCAGGACGTCTTCCCCAAGCTCGAGCACGGCCCGATCCCGACCTGGATCGGCGTCGGCGGCTCGCCGCAGTCCGTCATCCGTGCGGCGTCCTACGGCCTGCCGCTGTTCCTCGCGATCATCGGCGGGCAGCCGGCGCAGTTCGCCCCGTTCTCGCGGCTGTACCGCCAGGCGCTCACGCAGCTCGAGCTCCCGCAGCAGCCCATCGCGATGCACTCGCCGGGTTTCGTCGCCGAGACCGACGCCGAGGCAGCCGAGCGCTACTGGCCGTACCACAAGGCCGTCACCGACCGGCTGGGCCGCGAGCGCGGCTGGCCGCCCCTCGACGCCGCGCAGTACCAGGCGGGACTGTCCGCCGGCGGGTCGCTGTACGTCGGGTCGCCGGAGACGGTGGCGCGGAAGATCGCGCGGAACATGCGGATCCTCGGCGTCTCGCGCTTCGACATGCGCTACGCGACGGGGCGCCTGCCGCACGAGGACATGATGCGGTCGATCGAGCTCTACGGCACGCGGGTCGCACCGCGGGTGCGCGAGCTGCTCGCCGAGCCGGTGCCGGTGCCGTAGGCGGACGCCTCCTCGGGGTGGGCCGGTGCGGCTCGGTGCGAGCCGGTGCGGGCCGGTGCGGCGTGCTCGTGCACAACGAAAAGCACCCCGCACCACGGGATTCCGTGGCGCGGGGTGCTTCCCGTTGTGCCGGGTCCGGCAGCGTCCCGTCGGCCGGGAGGCGCGCCCCACCGCCGCCACGCCGACTCACGGCAGCGCCGGGTACCGTCCACCGCATGTCGCCCCGCCCCAACATCGTCGAGCGTCGGTTCCGTGGTCGCATCATGGGCGTCGGCACGACGTCCGGCGTGCGGTTCGTCGTCGGCATGTGGGACCAGTCGCCGTTCGGAGCCTTCACGGACGTCTTCGTGGAGCAGCCGGACGGATCGAGCGTGCTGCTCGCTCCGGACGAGATCGTCGCCGCGTACGTCTCCGGGACCTACCGCTTCGACACGGTTTCGGTGGTCGACATCGACGCCCGGCGCACCGCTCGTGGTCTCGAGCTCGACGCCGGCCCGCTCCGCGCCTCGATCGACGTCGGATCCATCTCGCCGCTCGGGCGGGTGCTCCGCATCGTGCCGAAGCCGATCGCGCGTGATCCGCGGTGGCTCAGCGTGATCGATCCGGTCGCACGACTGGTCGCGCCCGGCGCGGGCACGGCCGGCACCGCCGGTGGTGGCCGCCGCGAGTACTACGGCGTGACCGGCGCGCACGACGTGACCGCCGTCACGGGGTCGTGGGCGGGGGAGCCGCTCGGGTCCCTGGCCCCGCTCGACCCGCCCGTGGCGTTCGGCTTCGCCTCGATGCCGCGCGTCCCGCAGGTCGTCGACGTCGAGACGACGATCCGCGAGCCCGCCGTCTGACGCGTCACCCTCGGCCCCGGGGGCGGCGCGGTGTGGGGTCGCTGGGTCGGAGCGTGTGGGCGCCCGTCCGTGCCCGTTCCTTCCCATGACGACCGCGGTACCCGATCGTTCCGGGCGTACCTCCTGTTCTCCGACGGCCAGGTACGCGCGTTCTCGCCAGGTACGCGCGTTCTCGTCAGGGACGCCCGTCCTCGCCAGGTGCGCCCGTTGTCGCCCTGCACGCCCGGTCCCGCGTGGCACTCGTCCACGCCGCAGCCACTCGTGCGGGGGCCCGGGACCCGGGCGGGCAGGTCCCAGCGACGAGGGGCACACTGGCGGGAACGGAACGCGCCCGGGCAGTGCCCGGCCGGACGTCGAGCACAACGGGGCGCACGACGAACAGGAGCATCATGACCGACACGCAGGCAGACCACCGCGCAGCCATCTCGGACATCGTCCACGGCGCTCGAACCGCCCTGCTCACCACCGTCAGCGACGACGGCCAGCTGCACGCCCGTCCGCTGGCCGTGCAGGACAAGGCGTTCAACGGGACCCTCCGCTTCCTGGTGCAGGACGGCAGCGAGAAGGTGGAGGACATCGCGCGCAACCCGCACGTCAACGTCGCCATCGAGTCGCAGGGCGGGTACCTCTCGATCGCCGGCACGGCGACGGTCACCCGCGACGAGTCCGTCATCGACGAACTCTGGTCCTCGTTCGCCGAGGCGTGGTTCCCGGACGGCCGACAGGACCCGACCATCCGACTCCTCACCGTCGAGGGCGACTCGGTCGAGTACTGGACGCAGGACACCGGTCCGGTCGGCAGCCTCGTGCAGACCCTCAAGGCCGCGATCGGCAAGCAGAGCCAGCCCGACACCGGCCACCACGGCACCGTCGAGCTCTAGCCCGTCTCCCTTCCGCACCACGCAACGTCGGCGGTTCCTCGCAGCGGTAGAGCCCTGCGAGGAGCCGCCGAGGTTGCGTTCCGCGAGTCTTCCGACCGCCCCGCGACCGGGGTCAGGGCGGGCCGAGCAGCCACAGCACCGCGACGAGCACCGGCTGCCCGAGGAGTGCACAGCTCACGAACGTCCAGCGCATCCAGGGCCGGGCGACGAGTTCGGGGGAGCCGAACAACGGCGCGAGCGGCATGAGGAGCCGCGGGGTGGACGCCATCGGCAGGGACACCGCGAAGATGTAGAGCGCGTAGGCGGCGGAGTACAGCACGGTCGTCGAGCCGAGCGCCCGGGTCGAGCGCCGCAGCAGCCAGACGGGGTACGCCACGAGCAGGAAGACCACGATCAGGACCCCACCGACCCCGAGCCACCGCCCGGCGATCAGGAACCAGGGCGTCATCGGTGTGAAGTCGACCCGCCCGATGAAGTTCACCCACCAGGACATCTCGGTCTCCAGGTAGGCGTCCGACCGCCCGGTGACGTGCGCCGCGATGACCGGCCAGGCCAGCCCCGCCGCGGCCATCACCACGCCGGCGGCGACGACCCGGACGCGTTCCGCCATCGGGAACGCCTCGAGGGACCGCACACCGGCGCCCGCGGCGGCTCGTCGTGCACGCACCCAGTGGACGAGCGCGACGACCCCGAGCAGGAGCGGCAGCGCGAGCGCCCCGGGACGGGTGAACGCCGCAATCACGCCGAGCACCGTCAGCAGGCCGTAGCGCCGTCGTTCGAGCGCCAGCAGGGCACCGAACGTCAGTGCCAGGAACGTGCTCTCCGCGTAGCCGACCTGCAGCAGGAACGACAGCGGACCGCACGTGAAGAAGAAGACCGCCCACATGCCCGCGGCGTTGCCGGCACGGTCGCTCACCAGCCGGTGCAGCAGGAACGTCGCCACGAGCCCGGCGGCCAGCGCGACGAGGGGCGCCCCCACGGCGAACGGCACCCCGGTCGAGGCCGTCAGCATGCGGATGGCGAAGGGGAACGCCGGGAGGAAGGCCCACGCGTTCTGGGCGACGTGCCCGGCGGCGTCGAGCGGCAACGTCGTCGGGTAGCCGTGCACCGAGATCTGCTCGTAGTACTGGCCGTCCCACGCGGTGAGGAACGACCCGAACCCGTGCTCGTTGCCCCAGATGGCGTTGTCCGGCATCTGCCGGGCCATCAACGGGTAGGCGAGCGCCAGCCAGACCGTGGAGACGAGACGGCCGCCGCCCCACACCAGCAGCACCGCGGCCCAGACGGGCAGGCTCGTCGCCAGGTCGACGATGCGACGTCGACCGTTCGCGAGCGTTCCGGTGACGGCGCCGTCGGTGCGGCTCACCGGCCCGCTCCGGCGGGCGCAGGGCTCTCGGTGGGCACGGACCGAGCGTACCGACCGTCGCCTGGCACCCTCCGGCACGCCGGTGGCCGGTGGCCGGTCGCGCACGGGCCGGTCGTCGGTGGTCGGCCGGGAGGCCCGTCCCGCGTTCTGCACACCGCAACGGCTCCGGCGGGTGGTCGGTCCGCGCAGTGGGGCCGGCCCTAGCCTGGAGGCCCACCCGGACGGACCGCGTCCGACGACCAGAGGAGTCCCCGTGCCGAAGACCGCCATCGTCACCGCGAACGCCCCGGCACCCGCCGGCCCGTACAGCCAGGGCATCGTGGCCGGCGGGTTCCTCTACACCGCGGGCTTCGGGCCGCAGGACCCGGCGACGGGGGCGATGGCCGACGACGTCGCCGGACAGACCGCCCAGGTGCTGGCCAACGTCGCCGCCGTCCTCGCCGAGCACGGCGCGACCCTCGACGACGTCGTGAAGTCGACCGTCCACCTCGAGCACTCGGACCGGGACTTCGCCGCCTTCAACGAGGAGTACGCGAAGCACTTCTCGGAGCCGTACCCGGTCCGCACGACCGTGCAGTCGCACCTGGCCGGGATCCTCGTGGAGATCGACGTCGTCGCGGTGCTGCCCAGCGCCTCCTGATCGTCACCCGCCGTCCCGCTCCCTGAGCGGAACCTCACCGACCTCCGGTGCCCCTCGGTGCCGTCGCGCCCGCACGCCGGATCCCGGCGCCCGGGGTGGTGCCCGTCAGACGTCCGTCGGCGAGTACCGGCACGCCCGCCACCACGACGTCGTCCGTCCCCACAGCCGTGGCCGTCGGGTCGTCGTAGGTCGACCGCGCCGCCACCCGCTCGGGATCGACCACCGCGAGGTCGGCGACCGCCCCCGGACGCACGACCCCGCGGTCGCCGAGCCGCAGGTGCTCGACGGCGGTGGTCGACAGGTGCCGCTGGGCCTCCGGCCACGACAGCAGCCCGGCACGCACGAAGTCGCCGAGGTACCGCGCCACGGTGCCGGTGGCCCGCGGGTGCGGGTGCGTGCCGACGTGGATGCCGTCCGACCCCGCGGTGTGCCCGGGGTGCCGGACGAGCGGTGCGAGGTCGGCGGGGGAGCGCGGGTGCGGGACCCGCATGATCGCGGTCACCTGCAGGTCGGAGGCGACGAGCAGGTCGATCGCCAGGGACACGGGGTCGGTGCGCCGCGCGGCGGCGGCGTCGGTCAGGGTGCGGCCCTGCAGGTCGTGGTGCGCCGGGGAGGGCACGTGCGAGAGCGTGACCTGGTCCGCCCAGCCCGGTCCGAGGTCCGGGCGTGCGGTGACCCGGTCGAGCACGGCGGTGCGGACCCGGCGGCGTCCGGCGACGTCGGCGACCGCGCGGGCGAGGTCGTCGGTGCCGGGGCGCGCGAGTGCAGCGGGGAGCAGCAGCATCGACAGGATCGTGCACCCGCGGGAGTACGGGTACGCGTCGAAGGTCAGCCGTACCCCCGCGGCCGCCAGGTCCTCGAGCACGCCGAGGGCCGTGTCGACCGGAGCGTGCAGGTGCGACACGTGCGCACGGACCCCGCTCGACCGGACGATCTCGGCGACCTCCTCGAGCCCGACGCGGAGGTTCGCCTCGTACCCGCCGCGGACGTGCGACACGTAGATCCCGTCGACGGCGGCGACCTCCGCGCAGAGCGCCGCGAGCTCGGCGGTGTCGGCGTACAGCCCCGGCACGTAGTCGAGCCCGGTGGCGAGCCCGAGCGCTCCCTCGGCGAGCCCGCGGCGGACGAGCGCGCGCATCGCCGCGGTCTCCTCGGCGGTCGCGGGTCGGTCCTCGTCGCCCAGCACCTCGTGCCGGATCGTCCCGGCGGGCACCAGGGTCGCGACGTTCAGCGGCGTGGTGCCGTCGTACGTCGCCAGCAGGCCGGCGGTGCCGCCGCCGCGGTACCGGGGGTGCGGGCCGTCGATCGCCGCGAAGTACCGGCCCGCCCACCTGCCGTCGCCGGGGGCCGGGCCGACGCCGTCCTGGCCGGTGACGATCGACGTGACGCCCTGACGGAGCAGCGCGAGCTGGACGTCCTCGTCGAAGACCCGGGACCCGGCGTGCGAGTGCGCGTCGACGGCCCCGGGGAGGACCGTGCGGCCACCGCAGTCGATCGTGCCGGCGTCGTCCGGCACGGGGAGCGTCGCACCGACCGCCGTGATCCGACCGCGTTCCACGAGCACGTCCGCGCGGGTGGGGCCGTCCCGGTCGACGACGGACCCGCCGCGGAGCACGAGCGGCGCACCGGTCTCCGCGGTGGTGGTCACCGGGCGAGCCCCGCGACGAGCCGCTCCGCGCGGGACCGCAGCGCGACCGTGTCCCCGGTACCCAGGGCGTCACCGACCAGGGGGGATCCGAGTCCGACCGCCACCGCACCGGCTGCCAGGTAGTCGGCAGCATCGTCGATCCCGATGCCGCCGGTCGGGACCACGTCGACGAAGTCGAGCGGGGCGAGCACCTGCCGCAGGTACGCGGGGCCGCCGAGCTGTGCCGCCGGGAACACCTTCACCGCCCGGGCGCCGAGCCGCCACGCCCGCACGATCTCGGTCGGCGTCGCTGCCCCCGGGTACCAGCCGAGGCCCCGCTCGTGGGCACGCTCGCCGATCGCGGGGTCGAGGTGCGGGCTGACGACGAAGGACGCCCCCAGGTCGGCGGCGTCGTCGACCTGTTCCGGGTCGAGGACCGTGCCCACCCCGACGGAGACGCCGTCGCCGAACCGTCGCGCGGTCCACGCGGTGCCCTCACGCCAGCGCGGGGTGTTCGTGGTGAGCTCGACCGCGCGGACGCCGGCGCCCACCAGGGTGTCGACGACCGCCTCGACGTGCTCGCCCGTGCCGCCGCGGAGGATCGCGACGGCCGGACCCGCGCCGTGCCGGGTGCCGTGGTCCGGCACCGACGGGCTGTCGCCGGTGGACGTGTGGTGGGTGCTCACGGTGTGGCTCCTCGGATCGGTCGGGCGGGTTCGTGCCGGACGGGTGGTGGTCGCGGTCAGCGGTCGACGCGGTCGTGCACCGCGGTGTCGACAGCGGCTGCTCGGGGGCCGGCCGGGTCTGACGGGTCCGACGGGTCTGACTGGTCCGACGGGTCGGACGGGTCCGACGCGTCGGCGGTGAGCGTGTCGGTGCTCGCGCCGGGGACCGGCAACCGCCAGTCGCCCGGGACGGTGCAGGCGAGCGCTCCGGCGTCGGCGGCCCGGTCGAGCGCGGTGTCCGCGTCGGCCCCCGTGAGCGTCGCCGCGAGCCAGGCCGCCACGAACGCGTCACCGGCGCCGACCGGGTCGACGACGCGCACCGGTGTCGCCGCGCGGCGGGTCGTCCGCCCGTCCACGACCGAGACAGCGCCGCGGGAGCCGAGCTTCACCACGGCACGACCACGGGCCAGGTCGGCGAGCCCACGGGCGAGGTCCTCGTCGGACTGCAGCGGGCTCGCCCCGTCGTCCCCGGCACCGTCCGGGTCACCGAGCAGGATGCGGGCCTCGTCGTCGCCGGCGAAGACCACCGCGGCACGGGCGGCGACGGCGCGGTAGTGCTCCCGGGCGACCGCGGCGTCGAGCAGCTTCTGCCGGTGGTTCACGTCGAAGGACACCGGGACCCCGGCGGCCTCGGCGCGGTCGAGCACCGTGGTGACGGTCCGCCGGGCGGACTCCGAGAGCGCGAGCGTGATGCCGCTGACGTGGACGAGCGCCGACCCCTCGACGAGCCCCGCGGGGACGTCCTCCGGTGCGAGTGCCGAGCCGGCGGAGTGTCGACGGTGGTAGGTCACGCGGGTCCGGCCGTCCCGCAGTCGTTCCTTCATCATGAGCCCGGTCGAACGCTCGGGGTCGACGACCGCGGTGACCTCGACCCCGGCCTGCCCGACGTCCCGCAGGACTCGGTCGCCGGCGGGGTCCGCCCCCACGCGTCCGACCCACGTGGCCGGGACACCCGCACGGACCAGCCCGATCGCGACGTTGCTCTCCGCCCCGCCGGTGTCGACGCGCATGTGGTCGAGGTCGCACACCTCGCCGACACCGGGGCCGGCCAGCAGGAGCATCGTCTCGCCGAGGGTGAGGACCCCCGTGCCCGCGCTCACCGGGTCACCCCACCCGGTGCCGTGCGACGCAGGGCGAGCTGTGCCGACGAGGACCCGAGCGCGACCGAGATCTCGAGCGCGGTCCGCACGACACCGTCGCCGAGCTCGCGGACCGCCGCCGCCGGGAAGCGGGACGCCAGCCCCGAGATGCTCATCGCGCCGACGACCTGGTTCGCGTGGTCGAGCACGGGCGCGGCCACGCAGCGGATGCCCGGCTCGTTCTCGCGGTCGTCGATCCCGTACCCGCGCGCCCGGGTGCGGTCGACCTCCTGCCGCCAGCGTCCGTCGTCGGTGATCGACTGGTGGGTCATCGCGGTCGCGGGCACGGCGAGCACCGCGCCGAGGAGCCCGGGGTCGCCGAACGCCACGATCGCCTTGCCGGAGGCGGTGTTCCGCATCGGCAGGCGGTGGCCGATGCGTGACCCCATCCGGACCGTTCCGCGGGTCTCGACCTTGTCGACGTAGACGATGTCCGTGCCGTCCGGCACCACCAGGTGACAGGTCAGGCCGGTCGACTCCGCGGTGCGCCGCATGAACGGCGCCGCTGCGGCGCGCAGGTCGATGCCCTCGAGGTAGCTCTGGCCGAGCAGCAGTGCGCCGAGCCCGAGGGTGAAGCCGGCGTCCGGGGTGCGGCGGAGCAGGTCGGTCTCGACCATCGGCGCGGTCAGGCGCAGCACGGTCGACTTCGCGGTGCCGAGGGCCGTCGCGAGCTCGCCGAGCGACACCGAGGCGGCGCCGTTCCGGGTGCGGTCGGCCACGTGGTCGAGGAGCGTCAGGCCCCGGCGGAGCGACAGTGCGGCGTTGCGCGCGGGCACGGGCGACGGCGGCGACTGCTCGTCGTCGGGCATCAGAACCACGTCGCGATCGTCTCGGTGACGGTGTCGTCGTCCGCGAGCACCTGCACCTGCCGCCACTTGTCGAAGACCGTGCACGGGTGGGAGACCCCGAGCACGACGACGTCGCCGGGCGTCAGCCCGGGCGCCCCGTCATCCAGGGCGAGGTAGCAGTGCTGGTCGTCGAGGCGGGTGACGGTGACCGCCCCGGGTGGTGGGACGACCTGCGGGTCGTGTGCCGTGCCTCCCGGCCGGACGCCGCGCACCACCGGCAGGCCCTCGTCGAACGAGACGTCGCGCTTGCCGACCGCGACCAGCGCGCGGCCCGGCTCCGGGCAGGACGTGACGCGGCCCCACACCTCGATCGCCGGGCGGAGCGAGCCCTCCTCCGGGCGGCGGCCGAACGGCGTGCGCTCGGCGTAGAAGCCGTCGTCGTGCGTGAGGTAGGCGCCCGAGCGCAGGAGCACGTCGACGTCGTCCGGGCGGCCCTGCACGGCGTCGACCACCCCGTCGAACCAGGCGCTGCCGCCCATGCTGAGCAGGGTGCGGCCGGCGACGAGACGACGCACGTCGCTGGCGATCGCGAGGACCTCGGCGACCCAGGCGCGTGCGGTGTCGACGTCGGGCAGGCCCCCCTCGTACCCGGTCACCCCGCGGAGGACGAGACCCGCGTCGTGCGCCGCGACGGCGACCTCGCGCGCCTGCTCGGCCGAGCGCACGCCCGTCCGGCCGCCGGGGAACCCGACCTCGACCAGCACGTGGACGGTGCCGTCGACGGAGCGGGCGGCGCTCGCCGCCGCGGTGACACCGGCGACGGAGTCGACGTTGCAGAGCACGTCGGCGTCGGGGTCGACGCTCCGGCGGGAGGCGAGCCAGGCGAGGCCGGCGGGGTCGAGGACCTCGTTGGCGACGAGGATCCGGTGCACGCCGTGTGCCCACGCGACCATGGCCTGCTGGACGGAGGCGACCGTGACGCCCCAGGCGCCGGCACGGACCTGGCGGTCGGCGAGGGCCGGGGCCATGTGCGTCTTCATGTGCGGGGCGAGCAGCAGCCCGTGGCGGTCGACGTACGACTGCATGACGGCGGTGTTGTGGGCGAGGGCGGACTCGCGGAGCGTCATCACCGGGAGGTGCGCGTGGTCGAGGACGTGCCGGCCGAGGACGGGGGCGGCGGGGTCGGCCGCGCCCTTCGTCGTGACGGTGCCGGGCGGGCGGACGGGGTGCCCTGCTGCTGCGGGGGTGGTCGTCATCGGTCCTCCTGCGTCGTGCGGTGTGCTCCTGGGGCAACGCTCCCGGTGCCGGGTCCACCGGGCAACGTCCTCGTCCCGCCCATTCTGCGGTGCAGAACGGTGATACGCCCCCGGCGCCTGCCGGCTGCGTCGGGCAGAAACCGAGCGGGCATAGCATTCGACGTGATGACGACGATGACGACGACACGACGACGGGGGAGCACGGCGGTGGCCGTGCTCGTCGCGGGCACCTTCTTCATGGAGCTCCTGGACGGCACGATCCTCGCGACCGCAGCCCCGGCGATGGGCCGCGACCTCGGCGTCGACTCCGCCGCGATCGGTGTCGCGATCACCGCCTACCTCGTCACGCTCGCGGTGTTCATCCCGGTCAGCGGCTGGCTCACCGACCGGGTCGGCTCCCGCACGGTCTTCACCGGCGCGATCGCGCTCTTCACGGTGGCCTCCGCCCTGTGCGCGGCGTCGGAGGGGCTCGTCGAGCTGACGCTCTGGCGGATCCTGCAGGGGCTCGGCGGAGCACTCATGGTGCCCGTCGGACGGCTCGTCGTCCTGCGGAGTGCCGGACGCGAACAGCTCGTCACCGCCATCGCGATCCTCACCTGGCCCGCACTCGCGGCACCGATCATCGCCCCGTTCGTCGGCGGCGTGCTCGTCGACACCCTCAGCTGGCACTGGATCTTCCTCGTCAACATCCCGCTCGGGGTGATCGCCTTCGTCGCCGCACTGGTCCTCGTGCCGCAGGAGCGCGCTCCGGAACGCGTCCCGTTCGACTGGCGTGGGTCGCTGCTCGCCTGCCTCGGACTCGGCTCGCTCGTGGTGATGGCGTCCCTGCTCGCACTCGAGGAGATCCCCCTGGTCGCGGTCGTCGTGTCGGGCGTGGTCGGGGGCGTCTGCTGCTGGCTCGCCGTGCGGCACTTCCGTCGGGCCCCGCACCCGATCATGGGCCTCGGGTCGTTCCGGCTCGAGACCTTCCGCGTCTCGCACGCCGGGGGCAGCCTGTTCCGGCTCGCCGTGTCGGCCGTGCCGTTCGTGCTGCCGCTGCTCTTCCAGGACGCCTGGGGCTGGAGCGCGGTGCTCGCCGGGTCCGCGGTGCTGTGGGTCTTCGTCGGCAACCTCGGGATCAAGCCGATGACCACGCCGTTCCTCCGCTGGTTCGGCTACCGGCCGGTGATCGTCGTGTCGAGCGCGATCGCAGCGCTGAGCGTCGTCGCGATGGTGTTCCTGACCGAGGACACCCCGTTCTGGCTGCTCGCCGTGCTGCTCGTGGTGAGCGGCGCCGCGCGGTCGGTCGGCTTCACGGCGTACAACACGATCGCCTTCGCCGACGTCGAGCAGGCGGACATGACGCCGGCGAACACACTCTCGTCGACGCTGCAGCAGGTCGCAGCGGGCTTCGGGGTCGCCGTCGCCGCCGTGGCCATCCGGGCTGCGGCCGGGCTCGGCGGGACCGGGCCCTACGACGTGGCCTTCTGGGTGATCGCCGTGCTCCTCGTGGTGGCCTGTGTCGAGGGTGTCCTGATGAGCCGGACCGCGGGGGACACGGTGCGACCGGCGCGCCGGGTGCGGGCAGCGGCGCGCTGACCGGCGCCGTCCCGCTGTCCGGCGGGGCTGTCGGCCGTCCACTGTCCGTTCGCGACACGGTCACACGATCGGGACCCCGGGTGCGCTACGGTCACAGCAACTGTCCGCGACAGCCGAGTACGGTTGCCGCGGCAGGGTGACCGAGACACCCAGGACGGAAGGCAGCATGGCCGGGCCACAGCAGCAGGGGACGATCGCCGACGACACCGCCGTGCAGCCGACCGAGCTGCGCGTCGTCAGCTACAACCTCCGCGAGCACACCGCCAACAGCGAGCTCGCCGCCCTGGCGGAAGCGTCGCAGGCGGACGTCATCTGCGTGCAGGAGTGCGACAGCAACGACCTCGCGCCGGAGGTCGCCGGGCTGTCGCTCGCCGCCTCCACGAAGGCCAACCGTCTCGGTCTCGCGATCTACAAGCGCGACGACCGCTTCGAGGTGCAGGACTTCAGCATCCACTCGCTGCAGAAGTCGCTGCACGACCGGGTGCTCGCCCCCGCGCACGAACGGCTCATCGCGATGCGGCTCCGCGACACCGAGGCCGAGACGGAGGTCATCGTGGCCTCGTTCCACGCCTCGCCGCTGACGGCCACGAACTCCCTGCGACGCAAGCAGATCGAGGCGGCCCACCAGTTCGTCCGTGAGCTGTCCGACGAGGCTCCGGCGATCATGGTCGGCGACTTCAACTACCCGTGGTTCCAGACGAACCTGCGCCGGAAGATCGAGGAGCACGGCTTCGCGCTGTCGCTGTCGGACCAGCCGACCTACCTGCGCTACCGCAAGTTCACCGGCCACTTCGACTTCGCGACGAGTGTCGGGCTGCACATCGCCGGCGTCGAGACCCTGCCCGCGGGCATCTCCGACCACCGGCCGATCCTGGTCCGCGCGCACTACGAGCACCCCGGCGTCGCGACCGCCGCCGTCGAGGTCCCGGAGACCCCCGCCGCCTGACGCCGCCACGTCGCGGTGCTCGCTGTCCCTCGCCCGCGTTCCGGCACCGTCCCGCCGAACGGGCATGACGTGCCGTGTCCGTCCGTCGAGCGGGCACGTCCGGCCGCCAGCAGCGCCGGGCGTGACGGATCCTGCCCGCTCGCCGTCGGCCGCGCGCAGGTCCGCCGCGCACGGGTCCGCCGAGCACGGAGCCGCGGCCGCCGGGTCCACTCAGCGGGTAGGACATGCCGCGGCTCCGGCGTCGAACGGGTGCGATCGGTCGTCGGCAGCGTCGAGCGTGACGGATCGTGCCCGCCCGACCCGCCCCCGCGGCGGGACGGTACCGCCGACGGACGGGAGGCACGGTGCCAGCTGGCACCGTGCCTCCCGTCCGTCGTCGGTCGCCGGGGCGACCGGTCCGCGCCTCAGCGACGCAGCGTCGCCCGCGCGAGCCGGTTGCCGATGAACTGCCCGAGCTGGACGATCACCACGATCGCCGCCACGGACACGTAGACGATCCACCAGTCGTACCGCTGCGAGCCGTACACGATCGCGTACTCGCCCAGGCCACCGCCACCGATCAGGGCTCCCTGCGCGGTCATGTCGACGATGCCCACGAAGATGAACGTGTAGCCGAGGATGAGCGGTCCGACGCCCTCGGGGATGAGCACCGTCAGCAGGATCGACACGGGGTGGGCCCCGGACGCGCGCGCTGCCTCGACCACGCCCGGGTCGACGGCGAGCAGGTTCTGCTCGACGATCCGGGACACCGCGAAGGACGCCGCGAGCGAGATCGCGAACGTCACCGCGGGGACGCCGATCGTGGTCTGCACGGCGACGCGCGACAGCGGTGCGATCGCGGCCAGGAAGATCACGAACGGGATCGGGCGCACGACGTTCACGAGCACGTTGACGACCGTGTACACCGCCCGGTTGCCGAGCAGGTTGCCCGGACGGGTGGCGTAGAGGACCAACCCGAGCGCGAGGCCGATCACGCCCGCGAAGACGAGGGAGACCAGCGTCATCACGAGGGTGTCGCGGATCGCGGCGAGGAACACGTCGGACGTGTCGATCACGCTCTGGAAGCCGTTGCCGTTCATGCTGCGACCTCCTCGTCGACGGTGACGTGTCCGTCGCGCAGTGCCCCGATCGCGCGGTCGACGGCGGCGGGGTCGTCCGCGGTCAACTCGTAGGTCAGCGACCCGATGCGGCGTTCGCGGATCTCGCCGACGCCGCCGAACACGAGCTCGGCCGACACCCCGGCGATGCGGAAGGCCGCGTCGATCCGGTTCTGCAGGCCGACCTCGTCGGTGATCTGCACCGTGACCAGGCGGCCGCGGTGGTGTTCCCGCAGCCGCGCCAGCTGCTCCGCCGAGGGGCGGTCGTGCAGGGCGGTGCGCACGAAGCGCTGCGCCGCACCGGTCTGCGGCGAGGCGAACACGTCGTAGACGTCGCCGACCTCGACCACGCGGCCGTTCTCCATCACGGCGACCCGGTCGGCGATCCGGCGGACCGCGTCCATCTCGTGCGTGATGACGACGATGGTGACACCGAGCTCGCGGTTCACGCGACGGAGGAGTGCGAGCACCTCGGAGGTGGTGTCCGGGTCGAGGGCGCTCGTGGCCTCGTCGGCGAGGAGCAGCTCGGGGTTCGAGGCGAGCGCGCGGGCGATGCCGACGCGCTGCTTCTGGCCGCCGGACAGCTGCTCGGGGTACGCGTGTGCGCGCTCGAGCAGCCCGACGAAGTCGAGGAGCTCGGCCACACGGCGGTCCCGCTCGGCCTTCGCGACACCCGCGACCTTGAGCGGGTACGCGACGTTGCCGGCGATGGTCCGCGAGCGGAACAGGTTGAACTGCTGGAAGATCATGCCGATCTTCCGGCGGGCCAGGCGGCGTTCCTTCTCCGGGATCGCGGTGAGCTCCCTGCCGCCGACGGTGACCGTGCCGGACGAGGGGAGCTCGAGGGCGTTCACGAGGCGGACGAGGGTGGACTTGCCGGCACCGGAGTACCCGATGACGCCGAGGACCTCTCCCTGGTGCACGTCCAGGGAGACGTCCTCGACGGCCACCACGGTCTCGCCGGTGTCGGCGCGGCGGTAGTGCTTCGAGACGCCGCGGAGTTCGACGAGGGCGGGCACTACTGCTTGGCCGCCTTCGCGTCCTGCTCGACCGTCGCGAGCTCGGCCTGGAGCTTCGTGGCGCTCTCGTCGCGGGCGACGGCCTCGGGCAGGTCCTTGGCGAAGGCCTTCTGCACCGCCGGGTCCTGGAACAGCTTCGCCAGGTCGAGGTAGGTCTTGTTGTCCTTGTCGGCGTCGCGCACCGCGAAGACGTTCACGTAGGGGGCGGCGCTCGCACTGGCCGGGTCGTCCTGGAAGACGATGTCGCTGGTCGGGAGCTTCGCGGCGGTGGCGAAGTTGTTGTTCACGACCGCGGCGGCGACGGAGCCCTGCTGGAGCGCGTTCGCGGTCTGCGAGGCGTCGAGGGGCTGGACGTCGACCTTCGACGACTCGATGTCGGTCGTGGTCGAGAAGGCCGAGCCGCCGTCCTTGAGCTCGAGGAGCTTCGCGGACTGCAGGATGAGGAGCGCGCGCGCCTGGTTGATCGAGTCGTTCGGGATCGCGACCTTCGCACCCTCGGGCAGCTCGCTCGGCTTCGAGTACTGCGTGGCGTACAGCGGCAGCGGGTACACGGCGGTGGAGCCGATCGGCTGCAGGTCGTCGTCCGAGGTGACGTTGTAGTCCGCCAGGTACTGGATGTGCTGGAACTGGTTGATGTCCAGCTGGCCGTCCTTGAGTGCGGGGTTCGGCAGCGAGTAGTCCGAGAAGTTGGTGAGCTCCACCGTCACGCCGAGCTCGTCCTTCGCGAGCTTCGTGTACGTGCTCCAGTAGCCGAGCGACTTGTCGGCGACGCCGATCGTCACGGTCTTCCCGGCGCCGTCACCGGAGGCAGCGCCCTCGGACCCGCCGGAGCGGACGGCCGCCACGACGACGGCGACGACGATCGCGACCACGACGACCGCGGCGGCGATGATCCAGCCGACGGGGCGCCTGCCCTTCGGCTTCTGGGGCAGGACGGGTGCTGCGGACATGGGTGCTCCTCGTGGGGGACGTGCCCGGACGGGTGGGGCGGGGCCGGGCGGGGCGAGCCCGGACGGCGGCGTGCACGGGCGGTGCGTGGGGAGCCGCGGGATGCCGCGGCCAGGTTCCGAGTGTGGCTGCCCGCGGCGCGACACGCACGATCCGTTCCGCCGTGTTACATCCGTGCCGTCCTCCACAGGTGCCGCACGGCGAGCACCGGGCGCTGCGGGGCTTGGTTGACTCGGAGCGTGCGCAGCCTCGAACTCGTCCTCGACCCCGACTCCGATGCCGCCGTGCGCGCCGCGTGGGACGCCCTGACGGCAGCCGACCTGCCGAGCCTCGGCCGGTCGGGGACGAACGACCCGCACGTCACCCTCGCGGCCGGCGACGCGCTGCCGGTCCCGGAGGGGTTCGACGCCGCGGTGCCGACGACGCTCCGGCTCGGTGGCCTCCTGCTGTTCCCCGCCGGCGCCGGGCGGTCCGTGCTCGTCCGTGCCGTCGTCGTGGACCCGGTCCTCGCGGCCTTCCACGCGGCGGTGCACCGGAGGGCACCCGACGCCGTGGAGACCTCGCTGCCCGGCGGCTGGTCGCCGCACGTCACCTTCGCCCGTCGGGTGCGCGACGAGGACCTGCCCGCCGCGGTCGCGACGCTCCGGGCGACCCCGCTGCCGGAGACCCTGACCGTCGGCGGGGTCCGCCACTGGGACGGCGAGACGAAGACGGTCACCCCCGTCGCGTGAGGGGTGGCCCCGGTCGGGAGGCGCGGCTCAGGTCCGCAGCACCCGCTCACCGAACACGGACGCGAACCGCCGCTCCGGGTCGGCCGCCGCCACCAGCCTGCGGAAGTCCGGCAGCCGCGGCCAGAGGGCCTCGACCGCGTCGGCGTCGAGCGAGCTCGTCTTGCCCCAGTGCGGCCGGCCGTCGAACGGCGCGAGCCGAGCTTCGAGGTCCGGCAGCAGCGCCGCGACCGCCTCGGGGTGCTTCCGCCAGGTGAACGCGATGCAGAGGACGTCCTCGCCCTGCGTCGGGCTGAGCCAGGACGGGTCGGCGGCCATCGTGCGGAGCTCGCACACGTGCAGGTGTGGCTGGATGCGGTCGGCGAGCCCGCGGAGGGCCTCCAGTGCGGCGGCAGCGTGCCGCAGCGGGACGAAGTGCTCGCTCTGCACCTCGGACCCGACGCTCGGCACCGCGTCGATCGGGAAGTGCGGCAGCCGGTCCCACCACGGGCCCACGGTGCCGTCGCGAGCGGTGACGTGTCCGTCGGCCAGGCGTCCCGGCAGCCGCGGTGCGCCGAGCAGGGCCTCCGGGACGTCGACGTCGTCGGCGCCGTCCGGCACGCGGGACTTCAGCAGCACCTCGCCGACCTCGTCCCCGAACACCGTGTAGGAGCACACCGAGTAGGCCGCGGCGTGCACGTCGGCCACGTGCGCGACGAACCGGTCCCACGGGATGGGCCCGTACGAGTCCTGGCGCATCCGGTAGGACGGTTCGACGTCCACCTCGACGCGCGTCACGATGCCGAGCAGCCCGAGGTGCAGCACAACCCCGTCGAAGTCGTTCTCGCCGCGACGGACCGTCCGCACGGCGCCGTCCGCCCCGAGGAGCTCGAACGACCGGACGGCGGTGCTCAGCGACCCGAGCGTCGTGCCCGACCCGTGCGTCCCGGTGGCGATCGCGCCGCCGATCGAGATGTGCGGCAGCGAGCCGGTGTTGTGCAGCGCGACCCCCGCGGCGTCGAGTTCCGGCGCGACCACCCCGTAGCGGGTACCGGCACCCATCGAGGCCGTGCCGGCGGCGGCGTCGACGACGAGGTCCGTGGGGAGCCCCGTCAGGTCGAGCAGCACCCCGTGGGTGTCCGCGACGTCGTTGAACGAGTGGCGGGTGCCGAGCCCGTGCACCCGCTGCGACCGGGTGACGACCTCGGCGGCCTCCTCCAGGGTGCGCGGCCGTTCGACCCGTTCGGCCGAGTAGGTGACCGTACCGGACCAGTTGACCTCGCGCGCCGTCGACCGCATGCCGCCCACGATGCCACGCCGTCGTCGACGTGGCATCGCGGACCGTCGGCCGGTCCGGTGGTGTTCCGGGTCAGTGCATCGCGGGGGCGCCAGCGGGGGCGCCCTCGGGCGTCGCCGGGCGGCGGACGAACGCCGAGGTGAGGATGCCGACGAGGGAGATGACGCCGCCCACCAGGAACGCGGTCTGCACGCCCGAGGCGGTCGCGGCGGCGACCCCGGCGGCGTCCGCGTCGGCTCCCGCCGAGGCCGCACCGATCGTCAGGAGCGTGACGAAGAGCGCTGTCCCCGCGGCACCTGCGAGCTGCTGCGTCGTCCCGAGCACCGCGCTGCCGTGCGAGTACAGCTTCGGCGGCAGGCCACCGAGCGCGGCGGTGAAGAGCGGGGTGAAGGTGAGCGCGAGGCCGATGCTCAGCACGACGTGGGCGCCGAGGACGAACCACACGCTGGTGTCGACCCCGACCGTGGAGAGCGCCCAGAGGACGGCACTGATGATGATCGACCCGGGCACGAGGAGCACGCGGGGGCCGCGGCGGTCGTAGATGCGGCCGACGACGGGGGAGAGCAGCCCCATGATCAGGCCGCCGGGCAGGAGCAGGAGCCCAACGGTCAGCACCTCGAGCCCGAGGACGCGCTCGAGGTAGATCGGCAGCAGGATCAGCGTGCCGAACATCGCCATGAAGCTGATGCCCATCGCGACGATCGGGACCGTGAAGCCCTTCGTGCGGAAGGTCCGGAGATCGAGCAGGGCGCTGTCGGTGCGCTGCAGGCGGGTCTGCCGAACGACGAAGAACGCCAGTGCCGCGAAGCCGACGACCAGGGCGAGGACGGGGACGAGCGGCCCGGTCGACCCGGCCTCGCCGAAGCTGGACAGCCCGAAGACGATCCCGCCGAACGCCACGGCGGAGACCACGACCGACAGGGCGTCGAGCGGCGCGCGGCGGGGCGTGGTCACGTTGCGGACCTTGAGCACGCCGAGCACGAGCGCGGCGAGGGCGATCGGCAGCACGAACCCGAACAGCCAGCGCCACGAGAACGCGTTGAGGATCAGGCCCGAGATGGTCGGGCCGACGGCGGGCGCCACCGAGATGACGATCGAGATGTTGCCCATGATGCGGCCGCGGTGCGCGGGCTCGACCAGGTTGAGGACGGTCGTCATGAGCAGCGGCATCATGATCGCGGTGCCGCTGGCCTGCACGATGCGGCCGACGAGCAGCACGGGGAAGCCGGGTGCCGCGAGGGCGACGAGCGTGCCGAGACTGAACAGCGCCATCGCCGCGATGAAGACCTGGCGCGTGCTGAAGCGCTGGAGCAGGAACCCGGTGATCGGGATCACCACCGCCATGGTGAGCAGGAAGCCCGTGGTGAGCCACTGCCCGGTGGCCGCCGAGATGTCGAGGTCCTCCATGAGCCGGGGGAGCGCGACACCCATGATCGTCTCGTTGAGGATGACGACGAACGCGGAGACGAGCAACAGCCCGATCACGAGTCTGGTCTCGCCGGCGGAGGGCTGCGAGACGCTCCCGGTGCGCGGGGCGGAATCGACGGCCTGGGTCATGCGGGGCTCCTGGGGAGTGACGGGGGAGTACGGCGGAGAGGACGAGGGCGCGCGGACCGCGCAGACAGGGCAACCGCCTGAACGGATCCGAGTATTCCGCTTCCGTGTGTCGTCCTCGTGAACAGGTCCACCCCGAGCGCGGTCAGCGCAGGATCGCGAACCCGTCGCCGTCGCCGTGCGGGACCACGCTGCGTCGGGCGACCTCGGTGACCGTGGCGGTCGGCGGACCGGTGCGGAGGAACGCCATGAGCGCCTCGACCGCCTCGGACGGCCCCTCGGCCTCGACCTCGACGGTCCCGTCGAACAGGTTCCTGGCGTACCCGTCGAGTTCGAGCCCGTCTGCCTTGCGTGCGGTCCAGTACCGGAAGCCGACCCCCTGCACCGAGCCGGACACCACGGCGTGCACCCTCGTCACCGTCGTCATGGCGCCAATGTAGGCACGTCGGGGACCCGGCACGTTACGGCGCTGTTCCGATTCCGTGAACCGACTGATAGTGTCATTGCAACCCGAACACTTCGAGTCACCATGACACAATCACCTCCCACCAGCATCCGCGTCGCGGTCTCCACCGTGATCGTCGCCCTGCGCCCGCACCCCGACACCGGTGCCCCGGCGCTGTGGATGCCGCTCGTGCGCCGCGTCGCCGATCCGTTCGAGGGGTCGTGGGCGCTGCCCGGTGGCTGGGTCGGCCCGGACGAGGGGCTCGAGGACTCCGCCGCGGCGCGCCTGCGCGAGACGACGAACGTGCAGCCGCGGTACCTCGAGCAGCTGTACGCGTTCGGCGACGTCGACCGTTCGCCGAGCCGCGTGGTGTCGATCGTCTACTGGGCGCTCGTCCACCCCGACGAGGCCGAGTCCGTCCCCGACGACTGGAACGTCCGCTGGTTCCTGGCCGACGAGCACCCCGCACTCGCGTTCGACCACGACCACATCGTCGCCTACGCCCTCTGGCGGCTCCGCAACAAGGTGTCGTACTCGCGGATCGCGCAGGCGTTCCTCGGGGACCGGTTCACCCTCGCCGAGCTGCGCGGGGTGTACGAGGCCGTGCTCGGGCGGACGCTCGACCCCGCGAACTTCCGTCGACAGGTCGCGCAGTCCGACGCCGTCATCGCGACGGACGAGACCACGAGCGGTGACCGGCACCGCCCGGCTCGGCTGTACCGCTCGAACCCCGACCTGGCCTACGCGGACAACGGCCCGCTGCAGCCCGCCCACCCCCGGCAGCACCACCCGCAGAACCGATAGGAACCACAGTGTCCATCGCCACCACGATCGAGCTCATCTCCAACGGCAAGGCCGACGGCAGCACCTGCACCCCCGACCTCGCCGCGCCGACCTGGGACTTCGACAGCCGCCCGGGCTACGGCCCCGGCTCGTCGATGTCCGACGTCACCCCGACCTCCGCACCGCGGCAGGGGCAGCTCCCCGACGAGTACCGGACCGCGAGCGACGCGGAACTCCACGAGCGCATCGAGCGGGCGAAGGCGACGCTGGGGGACCGGGTCGTCGTGCTCGGCCACTTCTACCAGCGTGACGAGGTCGTCCGGCACGCGGACTTCCTCGGCGACTCGTTCCAGCTCGCCAACGCCGCCCTGACCCGGCCCGACGCCGAGGCCATCGTGTTCTGCGGCGTCCACTTCATGGCGGAGACGGCGGACATCCTCGCCCGTGACGACCAGCGTGTGGTCCTGCCGAACCTCGCCGCCGGGTGCTCGATGGCGGACATGGCCGACATCGACAGCGTCGAGGAGGCCTGGGCCGAGCTCGCCGCCGTGTACGGCACCGAGCCCGACGCCGACGGGCGCGTGCCGGTGATCCCCGTCACGTACATGAACTCCGCCGCCGACCTCAAGGCGTTCTGCGGCCGGAACGGTGGGATCGTCTGCACGTCGTCGAACGCGGCGACCGTGCTCGAGTGGGCGTTCGAGCGGGGGCAGCGCGTGCTGTTCTTCCCCGACCAGCACCTCGGTCGGAACACCGCGAAGGCCATGGGGATCAGCACCGACCGCATGCCCATGTGGAACCCGCGGAAGGCGCTCGGCGGCAACGACGCACAGACCCTGCTCGACGCGCAGGTGGTCCTCTGGCACGGGTTCTGCTCGGTGCACCGCCGGTTCACGGTCGAGCAGATCGACCAGGCCCGTCGGGAGGACCCCGGTGTGCAGGTCATCGTGCACCCCGAGTGCCCGATGGCCGTCGTCGATGCCGCGGACGCTGCGGGCAGCACCGACCTCATCCGCCGGACCGTCGCCGCCGCCACCGAACCGACCTCGTTCGCGATCGGCACCGAGATCAACATGGTGAACCGGCTCGCGGCCGAGTACCCGCAGCACCGGATCACCTGCCTCGACCCCGTCGTCTGCCCCTGCTCGACGATGTACCGGATCCACCCGGGCTACCTCGCCTGGGTGCTCGAGGCACTCGTCCGCGGCGAGGTCCTCAACGAGATCACGGTGCCCGCCGACGTGCAGGCCGACGCCCGGGTCGCGCTCGAGCGCATGCTCGCCGCGAAGCCCCGCGGCTGACGGCCCCGCGCGAGGACACCGGGGACCGCACCGTGCACGTCGTCATCGTCGGGTCCGGCATCGCCGGGCTCACCGCCGCGATCCGCGCCAGCGCCCGCCACGACGTCACCCTGGTGACGAAGGGCGGGCTCGCCGACGGCGCCACCGCCGCTGCCCAGGGCGGGATCGCCGTCGCGCTCGGCGCCGACGACACCGTCGCGCTGCACGAGCACGACACCCACGTCGCGGCCGTCGGTGGGGCCGATGCGCGCGCCGTCGCGCTGCTCTGCGCCGACGGGCCCGCCCGGGTGCGGGACCTGCTCGCGCTGGGCGTCCCGTTCGACCGGACGTCGGACCCCGCGTCCCTCGACCGCCACGGCGACGACCTGGCACGCGGGCGCGAGGCCGCGCACGGTCGCTGGCGCGTCCTGCACGCCGACGGCGACGCCACGGGCGCCGCGGTCGAGCGCACGCTCGTCGCCGCCCTGCACCGGCAGCACGTCACGGTCCTGGAGCGCACCTGCCTCACCGACCTGGTCGTCCGGGACGGAGCGGTGGTCGGTGTGGACGTGCTCGACCTGCTCGGCGAGCCCCGACGCATCGAAGCGGACACGGTCGTGCTCGCCTCCGGGGGCGCCGGCCACCTGTACCGCGAGACGACCAACCCGCTGGTCGCGACCGGCGACGGCGTCGCAGCGGCCTGGCGGGCGGGGGCCGTCCTCGCCGACCTGGAGTTCGTCCAGTTCCACCCGACCCGGCTGGCCGTGCCCGACGGTGGGCTCGTCTCCGAGGCGGTCCGCGGCGAGGGTGCCGTCCTGCGCGACGCCGCCGGACGACGCTTCATGAGCGCCGTGCACCCGGACGCCGAGCTGGCGCCGCGCGACGTGGTCGCCCGCGGCATCGCGGCCGCCGTCCGCGACCAGGGCGGCGCCCCCGTGCTCCTCGACGCCACGGGGCTCGGCGCGGACCGGCTCGTCGCACGCTTCCCCGGCCTCACCCGCGCGACCCGCGCGGCCGGCTTCGACTGGACGCGGGAGGGCGTGCCGGTCGCCCCGGCGGCGCACTACGCGATGGGCGGGATCGCCACCGACAGCGAGGGGCGCACCAGCCTCCCCGGACTACTCGCCGTCGGCGAGGCCGCATGCACCGGCGTCCACGGCGCGAACCGACTCGCGTCGAACTCCCTGCTCGAGGGGCTCGTCTTCGGCGTGCGGACCGCCGACGCGATCGGTGCCCCACGACCCGCGCAGCTGCGCCTGCGCGGCGACGCGGCCCTGCCCGTGCGCACCGTGCCCGACGACCAGGTGGGCACGGAGGCGGAGCCGCACCGTGCCTCCCGGCCGGACGGAGGGGTGCCGGGATCGACGCCGTACGGGACGGACCGCAGCGGACGGCCTGGAGGCACCGCCCACCCGGACCGTGCCACCGACCTCCGGCAGGCGGTCCAGACCGAGATGACGGAGCGGGTCGGCCTGCTCCGGGACGCGGACGGACTCGCCGCCGCACGTCGCGCGCTCGCTGCGCTCCGGTCGCCGGTGGCGCGCACCGTGCGGGACCACGAGGACCGCGCCCTGCTCGACCTGGCGCGGGTCACCGCGCTCGCGGCGGCTTCCCGGACCGAGTCGCGCGGGGCGCACGCGCGCACCGACCACCCGGAGACCGATCCCTCCGTGCCGGTGTCGACCGGGTGGGTCCGCGCCGTCCGGCGCGGCAGCGCCCCGACCTCCGTCCCGACCAGCAGCACCGCGCAGTCCAGCAGCACCGCGCCCGTCCAGCAGGGAGTCCCCGCATGACCACCACCACCGCAGTCGACCCCGGGACGATCCCGCCGCACGCCCTGCGTCGCGTGATCGAGACGGCGCTCGAGGAGGACGCTCCGTGGGGTGACGTCACGAGCGAGACGCTCATCCCCGTCGACGCCCGCGCGATCGCGACCATGGCCGCCCGCGAACCCGGCGTGCTGTCGGGCGGCGCGGTGTTCGCCGCCGTGATGCACGCCGTCGACCCCACGGTGCGCACGGAGCTGCACCTGGCCGACGGCGAGCCCTTCGACGCCGGACAGGTCCTCGCCACGGTGCACGGCCCTGCGCGCTCGGTCCTGCGCGCCGAGCGGGTCGGGCTCAACCTGGTGCAGCGGATGTCCGGCATCGCGACCGTCACCGCGCGGTACGTCGCGGCCGTCTCGGGGACGGGCGCACGGATCGTCGACACCCGCAAGACCACTCCGGGCCTCCGGGCCGTCGAGCGGTACGCCGTGCGCTGCGGCGGTGGCCACAACCACCGGAACTCGCTGTCCGACGCCGTCCTCGCCAAGGACAACCACCTGGCCGTGCTGCTCGCCGGCGGCACCGCGATCGGCGACGCCGTCCGCGGAGCCCGTGGTCGGCTCGGGCACACGGTCCACCTGGAGGTCGAGGTCGACCGGCTCGACCAGGTCGAACCCGTCGTCGCGGCCGGTGTCGACACGATCATGCTCGACAACTTCACGCCGGAGCAGCTCGTCGAGGGCGTGCGGCTGGTCGCGGGCCGTGCGCTCGTCGAGGCCTCCGGCGGGGTCGCGCTCGACACGGTGGGCGCCATCGCGCGCACCGGGGTCGACGTCGTCTCCGTCGGCGCACTCACCCACTCGGCGCGGGCGCTCGACCTCGGGCTCGACGTCGACGTGACCGGCGGCTGACCCGGTGTTCTACCTCGACCGCGCCGCGACCACGCCGGTCCGCCGCGAGGTGCTCGAGGCGATGTGGCCGTACCTCACCGGCGTCTTCGGCAACCCGTCGTCCACGCACGGGGTGGGGGAGGCGGCGGCCCGGGGACTCGCCGACGCCCGGGCGACGATCGCCCGGTTCCTCGGGTGCCGTCCGGGCGAGGTCGTCCTCACCACCGGCGGCACCGAGGGTGCGAACACCGCGGTCAAGGGCATCGCGCTCGCGGCACCCCGGGGCCGGCACGTCGTCACGAGCGCGATCGAGCACGAGGCGGTGCTCGAGAGCTGCCGGTACCTGGAGCGCCACCACGGGTTCACCGTCACGCTCGTGCCGGTCGAACGCGACGGGACCGTGACGCCCGAGGCGCTCGCGCGGGTCGTCCGTCCGGACACCACGCTCGTCTCGGTGGCACACGCCGACAACGAGGTCGGCACCGTGCAGGACGTCCCGGCCCTCGCGGCGGTCGCGCACCGCGTCGGCGCCCGGTTCCACACCGACGCCGTGCAGAGCGCACCGTGGCTGCCCCTCGGGCTCGACCGGCTCGGCGTCGACGCGCTGTCGTTCTCCGGGCACAAGCTCGGCGCCCCGAAGGGCACCGGCGCACTGGCGGTCCGGGGTGGGGTACCGCTCGAGCCGCTGCTGCACGGCGGGGGACAGGAGCGGGGGAGACGGTCGGGGACCGAGGACGTCGCGGGCGCGGTCGCCCTCGCCACCGCGGTGTCGCTCGTCGAGGGCACCCGGGACGCCGCTGCCGCCCGTGCGACCGTGACCCGGGACGCCGTGGTCGAGGGCGTGCTGGCGTCGGTGCTCGGTGCCGTGCTGACCGGGGCGGCGCCGGTCGGGTCGGCGCAGGGCGGGGCGGGTCGGCTCCCGGGGCACGCGTCGTTCTGCTTCCCGGCGGTGCCGGGTGGTCCGCCGGCGGTCAACGGCGAGACCGTGCTGCTCGAACTCGAGGAGCGCGACGTCGTGACCTCCTCCGGGAGCGCCTGTGCCGCGGGGAGCACCGAGGCCTCCCACGTCCTCACCGCCCTCGGACTGTCGGAGGACACCGCGCGCACGGCCCTGCGACTGACGTTCGACGACGGGCTCACGGACGAGGACGTGGCCGTCGTCGTGCGGGCGGTCGCCGAATCGGTCGCCGCGGTCCGGCGCCTGAGCTGAGTGTACTAGACGTTCTACTCCATAGTTGGGGGTGATGTCCCCCCTTCTGCGGACAGCGATCGTCCGTCACGATGGAGCCATGGCGAACGCGATCACCACCCGGGACCGACAGGAGGTCCCCTTCCGTGCGGTCCAGCTCCTGCCGGCACCCGCGACCGTGGTCGCCATCGCACTCGCTGCGCAGCACGACCTCGGCACCGCCCCGCTCGGCGCCGTCGCGACCGTGGGGGCACTCGCCACCGTCGTGAGCGCCCTGCTCCCGACGGTCGGCACCGCGGCACTCCGTCGGGCCATGCCCGCCCCCAGCGAGACGGACCGGTACCGAGGAGACACCGAACACCTCTGAGGAACCCACCCGAGGCCAGCACCGCGCGGTCCCGTCACCCCGGGGCCCGCGGTGCCCATGACCGGACGCAGCACCCCTGACCGCGTCCGGCGCCGGACACGACATCCCCTGTCGTCGTGCCCGAGCGGCCGCCGCGCCCGTCGTGGACGCGGCGCCGGACCCTGACCGGCGCCGCACCCCCTGTCAGTCCACGACGGGTCGCGGTGGCGTCGAACGGCCGCGCGGCTCCCGTCCCGCCGTCGAGCGGCCGACCGGTCGTCGTGCCCGGGGGGGTGAGCGTGCCGGTGGATCAGCGTGCCGGTCGATCGGGGCGTCGGCGGATCAGCGCGTCGGCGGTCCAACGCGCTCGCGTGTCAGCGTGTCAGCGTGCCGGCGGCTCGGGGACGCCCGGCCAGACGTAGTCCAGGTCGTCGGGCACGTCGGGGAACAACGGTCGGTAGTGCTCCGGCGCCTTCTGCACGAGCTTCGACCGGTGCGACGCGTGCACCGCCGGGTCGGCGTTCCACGCGGGCACCGCGAAGTCGCCGCGCTCGTACGCGACCAGGTCCTCGGGGACCAGCCCGAGGTCGGCCAGGGTCTTCTCCAGGCAGGTGTCGGCGTGCCCGCGCTCGAGCCACACCCGGCACGTCGCGTCCTGGTAGGCCATCAGCGCCGGGCGGTACCCGCGCCACATGGCGACGACGGGGTGGTGCTGCCAGCCGTAGTCCGGCAGGGTCAACGCCCGCATCACCTGCAGGGTCTCGACGCGCTGCTTGCCGAGTCGCTTGTCGTCGAGGACCTCGGCCGAGGCGCGGAAGTCGGCGTACGGCAGGAACGTCTGCATCACCCGGACGGTACCCGCGCGTGCTGGTGGGCGACACAAGTCGTCACACCCGGACGGGCCCTCGGACGACGTGTGAGCATCGACCGCATGGACGGAGCACTCGTCGTCGGCGTCAGCGGCAGCCCATCGGACCCCTCGCGCACCTCGACCCTGGTCGGGGCGACCGTGGCGCGCATGGCTGAGGACCTGCCGGACGCCCGGACCGCACAGGTCGAGATCGGACCCCTGCTCGCGGACCTCGGTGCCGCGCCCTCCCGCGAGGCGATGTCGGACCGCACCCGGCGAGCGCTCGAGACCGTCGAGGCAGCGGACGTGCTCGTCGTCGGCAGCCCGGCGTTCCGGGCCGCCTACTCCGGTGCCTTCAAGCTCTTCTTCGACTGGGTGGGGCAGTACGACCTCGTCGACACCCCGGTGCTCCTGACCGCCACGGGCGGCAGCGACCGGCACGCACTGCTCGTCGAGCACCAGATGCGGCCGCTGTTCGGCTTCTTCCAGTCGACGACCCTGCCGCTCGGCGTGTTCGGGAACGAGCGCGACTTCACCAAGCGCGAGGGCGGGTACGACATCGCCAGCGTCGACCTCGAGCTGCGCATCGACCAGGCGGTCCGGCGCGCGCTGCCGATCGTCCGCGGAGGGTTCGCCGCCGTCGGCGCCGACGACGTCCGCCGTC
This sequence comes from Curtobacterium sp. 260, assembly GCF_030803485.1. NCBI lineage: Bacteria > Bacillati > Actinomycetota > Actinomycetes > Micrococcales > Microbacteriaceae > Curtobacterium > Curtobacterium sp. 260. Next base: position 226,107 of record NZ_JAURUY010000001.1, read on the forward strand.
CCGCCGACTTCTAGTCGCCGCCCGCCCGCCGCTCGCGGTCGCACGACGCGCCGCCGGTCGCGCCGCCGAGCGGGCACGACACGCCGCGCGTCGTCCGCCGAGGGGGCGATGTAGTCACGGTCGAGCGCGACCGTGACGTACATCGCCCGCTCGGAACCTCACCGGGACGGGACGGGACGGGACGGACGGGACGTCTGGACGCGGGGCGGACGGGAGGCGCGTGGCGGGCGGGTGCCGCGCCTCCAGGCCGTCAGTCGGTCGGGTCGGCCACCAGCGACGCGACGTGGGCGACCGCCAGGCGGTAGCCGTCGGCGCCCGCACCGGCGATGACCGCGGTCGCCGCGGTCGCGACGTGGTCGACGTGCCGGAACGGCTCGCGCTTCCACGTGTTCGAGAGGTGCACCTCGACGACCGGGACGCTCAGCGCCTCGACCGCGTCATGCAGCGCGACCGAGGTGTGCGCGTAGGCGGCGGGGTTGACGACCACCGCGACGAAGTCGTCGAGCGCCTCGTGCAGCCACTCGACGAGCTCGCCCTCGCGGTTGGTCTGCCGGAAGTCCGCCTCGAGCTCGTGGACCGCCGCCTCCGTGTGCACGATCGCCTCGAGCTCGGCGAGCGTCACGGTGCCGTACTGTGCCGGGTCGCGACGCCCGAGGATGTCGAGGTTCGGCCCGTTCAGGACGAGGATCCGCCGGGGGCGTGTCGTGGTGTCGGTGACCGGCTCGCTCATGGGGAGAGCCTACCGAGCGACGGGGCTGCGGCCACGGCGACGGATGCGCGAGCTATGTGAACGGTCACATCGCGGTGTAACGTTCCCGCTCGGGTCGGCGCAGTTGCCGACTGCAACACACTGATGTGGAGATCGCATGGTTCTCGCTGCGGCGACCAACGGGATCCGGCTCGAACTGGGCTGGGTCGACTACTTGATGATCATCGTGTACTTCGCGGTGGTCATCGGCATCGGGTTCACCGCCCGCAAGCAGGTCCGGACGAGCATGGACTTCTTCCTGTCCGGCCGCTCGATGCCGGCCTGGATCACGGGCCTCGCCTTCGTGTCCGCGAACCTCGGCGCGACCGAGATCCTCGGCATGGCGGCGAACGGCGCACAGATCGGCATGGCGACGCTGCACTACTACCTCATCGGTGCCGTGCCCGCGATGGTGTTCCTCGGGCTCGTGATGATGCCCTTCTACTACGGGTCCAAGGTCCGGTCGGTGCCGGAGTTCATGCTCCGCCGCTTCGGCAAGGCGCCGCACCTGGTGAACTCGATCGCGTTCGCGGTGTCGAACGTGCTCATCGCCGGCATCAACCTCTACGCCATGGCGATCGTCATCGAGGCGATGCTCGGCTGGCCGGAGTGGCTCGCGATCCTGGTGTCCGCCGCGTTCGTGCTCGCCTACATCACCCTCGGTGGCCTGAGCAGCGCGATCTACAACGAGGTCATGCAGTTCTTCGTGATCATCGCGGGCCTCGTGCCGCTGACGATCGTCGGCCTGCACCGTGTCGGCGGGTGGGGCGGTCTCACCGAGGCCATCAAGCAGACCCAGGGCGTGCAGCACCTGCAGGCCTGGACGGGCACCGGCATCGGCGACGTCACGAACCCGATCGGGGCGAACTGGCTCGCCATCGTGCTCGGCCTCGGCTTCGTGCTCTCCTTCGGCTACTGGACGACGAACTTCACCGAGGTGCAGCGCGCGTTCTCGGCGAAGAACATGTCGGCAGCCCGCCGGACCCCGCTCATCGCGGCGATCCCGAAGCTCTTCATCCCGTTCATCGTCGTCGTGCCGGGGCTCATCGCCGCGGCCGTCGTGGGCAACCAGTTCGCCTCGGGGGAGCTGACCTACAACGACGCGATCCCGAAGCTCATCCAGATGTACCTGCCGACCGGCGTGCTCGGCATCGCCGTGACGGGTCTGCTCGCCTCGTTCATGGCGGGCATGGCGGCGAACGTCTCCTCGTTCAACACCGTCTTCACGTACGACATCTGGCAGCGGTACATCAAGCCGAACATGCCCGACCTGCACTACCTGAAGACCGGTCGCTGGGTCACGGTCGTCGGCGTGGTCGTCGGCATCGGCACGGCGTTCCTCGCCGCGCAGGCCGGCAACATCATGACCTACATGCAGACGCTGTTCTCGTTCTTCAACGCACCGCTCTTCGGCGTCTTCATCCTCGGACTGCTGTGGAAGCGGATGACCACCCAGGGCGCGCTCTGGGGCTACGTGCTCGGCATCGTGACGCCGACGATCACCTGGATCGCGTACCTCGTGAACCCGTCGCTGTTCTCGACGGCGACCGCCGAGACGATGTACGGCGCGATCATCTCGTTCGTCACGGTGCTCGTCGTCGGCGTGCTCGTCTCGCTCGCCACGAAGCCGAAGGACGTGTCGGAGCTCGGCGGCCTGGTGTACGGCGTCGGCAAGATCGACATGACCGCCGGAGCCGTCGCGACGGACACCGCCTGGTACCGCTCGCCCGCGCTGCTCGGCACCGTCGCGCTCGTGCTGTGCGTCGCCCTCTACCTGCCGTTCCTCTAGGCCCGGACCCGAAGGAGTACTCCCATGCGTGAGGACACCACGAAGCTCACCGAGGAGCAGGCGGCGCTCGTCCGCTCCACCCGCCGACTCGACCTGCGCCGCATCCTCGGCGGCCTGTTCGTGCTCTACGGCGTGATCACCACCATCGTCGGCATCGTCCACTGGGACACCGACCCCGAGAAGACCGGCGGCATCCACATCAACCTGTGGGTCGGGCTGTCGCTGCTCGTCGGCGGGCTGCTCTTCTTCCTGTGGGACCGGCTGAACCCGGTGCCCGCCGAGGACATCGTCGGGCAGGCCGAGGCCGAGGCCGACCAGCGCGCCGCAGGCGAGGGGCGCGAGCGGGTCTGACCCCGCTGCGCGCGGCTGCGCGGCTGAACGGCCCGCCAGCACGAACGGGCGTATCTGGTGGGAACGGGCGTACCGGGTCGGATCATCCGACCAGGTACGCCCGTTCTCACGATCCATCTCGGGCGTTCTGGGAAGGAACGGGCGGCCGGGACGCGGTCGGTCCCGGGACGGGACGGTTGCGCTCGACGGGCGGCTGCGCCAGGTTGGTGCTCGACGAAGGGAACCACCGTGGAGCAGATGGTGTTCATCAACCTGCCGGTCACCGACCTGGACCGGGCAGTCGGCTTCTACGAGGCGCTCGGCTACACGGTGAACCCGGAGTTCACCGACGAGACCGCCGCGTGCATCGTCGTGAGCAGCACCGTGTACGTGATGCTCCTCACGCATGCGAAGTTCCAGGAGTTCACCGACGGGACGATCGCCGCCCCCGGGACGGTCGAGGTGATCAACTCGCTGAGCGCAGCCTCGAAGGACGAGGTGCACCGCATCGTCGACGCCGCCGTCATGAGCGGCGGGAACGAGGACCGCTCGGAGACCGACCTCGGCTTCATGTACCAGCGCAGCTTCACCGACCCGGACGGCCACCGGTGGGAGTACGTCTGGATGGACCAGGCCGCGATGACGGGCGACGGCACCGACCGGTGACCCCGGGGTCGTCGGTGCGGTCGGCCAGGATGGACGCGTGAGCGACGACCCGACGATGATCTCCGACGGCCTGGTGACCGGAGAGGACGGCCTCGCGCGCCCGGTCTGGGCCGCGACCGACCCGATGCTCCGCGAGTACTACGACACCGAGTGGGGCATGCCGGTCCGCGACGAGCGCGGGGTGTTCGAGCGGTTGTCGCTCGAGGCGTTCCAGTCCGGGCTGTCCTGGCGCACGATCCTGGCCAAGCGCCCCGCGTTCCGCGCGGCCTTCGCGGACTTCGACCCGGACGTGGTCGCGGTCTTCGGGGACGACGACGTCGAGCGCCTGATGGCGGACGCCGGCATCGTCCGGAACCGGGCGAAGATCCGCGCGACGATCACGAACGCGAACGCGACGATCGCCCTGCGCGCCGACGGTGGGCTCGCCGACCTCGTGTGGTCCTTCCGGCCGGACGCGACACCGGCGCCGCGGACGATCGCCGAGGTCCCGACGACGAGCGAGGCGTCCGTGGCGCTGTCGACGGCCCTGCGGAAGCGCGGGTTCGCGTTCGTCGGGCCCACGACGATGCACGCCCTGATGGAGGCACTCGGCATCGTCGACACGCACCTGGTCGGCAGTCACCGACGCGGCACGTCCGGCGTCTGGGCCTCACAGGCCGCGATCAGTCGAGCGGGAGCTGCATCTGCGTCGCGGTGACGCGGTAGCCGAGCGCGGCGTACAGGTCCTGCGCGCCCGTGTTGTACCCGAACACGTTGAGCCCGATGCTCGTGGCGCCGTGCTCACGGGCGACCCGCTGCCCGGCCTCGAGCGCCCGTCGGGCGTGACCGCGGCGACGGAACGGCTCGTCGACCTCGACGTCGAACACCCACCACTCGGTGCTGCCCGACGAGAACGGTCCGATCCAGAGGTACCCCACGACGGCGTCCGCGTCGTCGACGAGGTCCCAGACGAAGTGGTCGGGCAGGGGTGCCCCGTCCGGGAACCACTGGTCGAGCGACCGCTGCTCGTTCGCCTCGGCCTGCTCGCGGGTCTCACCGGCCCGCATGCGCGATCCGACGTACTCCGCCATCGTGCGGTCCAGCCAGGCCGGGAGGCGCGTGGCCGGCATCGGGACGAGCCGCGTGTCCGTCACCGGTTGCCCTTGGACCCGCGTTTCGGCTTGCCGTTGCCGAGTCGCTGGGTGCCCGGTCGTCCGGTCCCGCGCGGCTTGCGCGCGCCCTTGCCGCCCGCCTTGCCGCCGGCGGCCTGCTTCGCGGTGGCCTTGCCACCACCGGCGCGGGCGGTGCTGCCGCGACCGGCTCCGGAGCCGTCCCGCGTGCCGCGCGAGCCGGCGTCGTCGGCGTTCGTCGTGCCTCCCGGTCGGTCGGCGGCGTTCCGCGAGCTGTTGGCGGTGCGACCGCGCACGACACCGATGAACTCCTCGGTGGTGTCGGAGGCGTCCGCGTCGCGCCAGACGAGGGCGATCCGGGTGCCCGCTGCGCCGTCGAGGGGCTTCGCCACCAGGTCCTTGCGGCTGGCCGCGCGGAAGAGGGACTGGGGGAGCACGACGACCCCGACGTTCGCCTCGACCAGGTCGAGGGCGGCGGACACGTCCTCCGGCACGGGCCCGGCGTCGACGACGTGCACGTCGGCCAGGTCGGCCTCGGTCACCACGTCGGAGGAGGCGAGGGACGCGTCCTTCGGCATCGCGACGACGGCCGTCTCGGTCCAGAGCGGGATGGCGTTGAGGTGGGCGCCGACGGGCATCCGGGCGAAGGCCATGTCGGCCTCGCCGGTGAGCGCGTCGTCGACGTCGGTCGGTCCGATCGGCAGCAGGCCGAGCTCGGCGTCCGGGAAGCGTTCCCGCCAGACCCGGACCCACTTCGCGGGGGAGACCCCCGGGACGAAGGCGATGGTGAGGGCCGCGGTCATGCAACCGAGTGTAGGGGCCGTACCCTGGTACGCATGGCGCAGGAACAGACGATGAAGCCCGAGACGGCTGCGAAGAAGCTCGGCATCCTGCTGGCGGCAGCCCCGGAGTCGTTCCGCGCGGAGCCGGTCACCCGGACCGCCTTCGACGAGCTCCGCACGCAGCCGCCGGCGTGGCTCGAGGAACTCCGTCGCGAAGGGCCGCACCCGCGTCCGGTCGTCGCGCAGAAGCTCGGCGTGTCGATCTCCGGCCTCGTGCGTGCCGGGGTCGAGGAGCCCCTGACCACCGCCGAGGTCAAGGCCCTCCTGCAGGAGATGCCCGAGTGGCTCGTGCGTGAGCGTGCGACGCAGGCCGAGGTGCACGCCGAGAACGCCCGCGTGAAGCAGGAGCGTGCCGACAAGGCCGCTGCGCGCGCCCAGGACTGACCGACCGGACCGACCCGGACGCCGCTCGCCGTGACCGCCGTGCACGAGACCGTCGCCGACGCGATGCTCGTCGTGCCGCAGTTCGCGTCGGTCTGCTGCATCGTGGGGGACCGCTACCGGCCCCGACCGGGTGTGATCGTCCCCGCCGCGGTGATGCTCGTGGCGATGGTGCTCCCCGTCGTGCAGGCGGGCGCCTCGTGGACGCTGCTGGCCGCGGCGACGCTGCTGCTCCTCGCGCCGCTGCCCGTGCTGCGGCGCCGTCGGCCGGACGGGCGTCGGGCGGAGCCGATGGACGTGCACCGGGCACTGTCGTCGGTCGTGATGGCCGGCATGCTCCTGATGGGGCACGCGACCGGGCTGTCCGACGGGCACGCCGGACACGGGATCGCGCTCTCCGCGGTCCTCGGAGCCGGTGTGATCGGCTACTGCGCGTTCAGCGGGTGGCTGCTCCGGTACGAGTGGGCGCGCGAGGACCGTCGAGCCGTCCGCAGCGGCGAGGTCTTCGCGATGACGGTCGCCGTGGTCGGGATGACGCTGGCGATGTAGCGCGGGGGTCGACCAGCGGTAACGTCGGGGCGTGTCCGACCGAACCGTCCGTCGCCCCGATCCCGCACCGCGCCTCGACGAGGTCGACGAGCGCATCCTCTGGACCCTCGCCGGCGACGCCCGGATGCCGAACAACCGGCTGGCCGCCGCGGTCGGGGTCGCGCCGTCCACGTGCCTGACGCGGGTGCGCGCGCTCGAGGACGCCGGGGTGATCCGCGGCTACCGGGCCGACGTCGACGTCGCGAAGCTCGGGTTCGCGATCGAGGCGATGGTGTCCGTCCGGGTGCACGCCGCGGCCCGGCACGAGCTGCGCGACTTCGCGAAGCGCCTGCTCCGGGTGCCCGTCGTGCAGGACGTGGCGTTCCTCGCCGGCGACAAGGACTTCCTCGTGCACATCGCCTGCACGTCGACGGAGCAGCTGCGGGACTTCGTCGCCGACGAGCTGAGCGGGGACCCCGCCGTCGCGACGACGCAGACGAACATCGTGTTCGAGCGGCTCGTCGCGGACCGCGCGCACCAGGGGCGGTCGTTCGACGAGCTCCGCCGCTGGCGCGCCTGACCCGGGCGACGAGCTGCGGCGCCGGCGAGCCTGATCCGGGCCGACGACGTCGCACCGACCCGGGACGCGGACGACAGTGCGCTCAGCGGGTGCGCGTCATCGGGACGTGCGGGATCGCGTCCTCGAGGAAGTCGTCGCCGGACCGCACGAAACCGAACCGGCCGTACCACTGCTCGAGGTGCGCCTGCGCGTTGATCGCGATCGACGACGAGCGGGACTCGGCGATCGCCGCCTCCATGAGCTGCGCCCCGAGCCCCTGCGACCGCGCGTGCCGGGCGGTGGCGACGCGGCCGATGCGCTCGGTGCCGTCGTCCTCGCGGAGCAGCCGGAGCGTGGCGTCCACCGAGCCCTGACCTGCCCAGAACTGCACCGTGCCCGGCTCGAGGTCGCGACCGTCGATGTCCGGGTAGGCGCACTCCTGCTCGACGACGAACACGTCCTGTCGGAGCCGCAGGATCTCGTGCAGCGTCACGATGTCGAGGTTGCGCGTCGGGGCGGAGAAGATCGAGACCACGTGCGGCCTTTCCTGAGAATTTCTTCCGTGACCGGTTCCGGTCCGGGATCGATCGGCGTACAGTGCCGGTCAACCACTCTACGTGCGCAGCCGAGATCAGGAGGTGAGCGCATGGACCAGCCGTTGCGCGACCCCTGGGGCGCGCTGCTCCGGACCGCCCTCGTGGGCGTCGGGGTCGCCGCTGCGCTCGTGCTGCTCTCGCTGCTCCTCGGTGCCCGTCCGGCGGCAGCAGCCGAGGGGGCTCCGCAGCAGCGCGGGCTGGTCAGCGGGCTGGTCCAGGACGTCGGCGACACCGTGCAGGGAGCGACGCAGGCCGTCGACAGTGCGGTCGCCCCCGTGCGGCAGGCCGTCGCACCGCCCGCCGCTGCCCCGGTGCCAGCGGCTCCGGCTCCCGCAGCTCCGGCTCCCGCAGCCCCCGCTGCTCCGGCTCCCGTCGCTCCGACCACCCAGCAGACGACGACCGCACAGCAGACGCCGGCGGCCCAGCAGGCCCCGACCACGCCGCAGGCGTCGCCGACTCCGCCGACCGGCACCGCCGCGATCCCGGCCACGCCGACGACCGCCGGTGGTGAGGACGTGGCGAGCAGTGCCTCCCGGCCGCTCACCGACACCCTCACCGGCACCCTCCGCCCCGTCACCGAGACGGTGCAGACGGTCACGGGAGCACGGCCCGTCACGGGCGTCGTCGACACGGTCGACAGCGTGGTCGGCGCCCTCCCGGTGACCCGCGACCTGCTCGGTGACGACACCGTCGGCACCGTCACCGCGCCGGTCACCGGAGCGGTCGACGACGTGGTCGACGGTGTCGGGACGACCGTCGGATCGCTGCCCGGCACGGTCGAGCAGGTCCTCCCGCCCGTCGAGGACGCGCTCCCGGTCCTGCCGCTCCCGGTGACGCCGGTCCTGCCGCTCCCGGTGACGCCGGTCCTGCCGCTCCCGGTGACGCCGGTCCTGCCGCTCCCCGTCACGCCGGCCCCGCTGCCGCCCCTCCTGCCGGGAGGCACGGCGCCCGTCCCCGGGACCGCGCCGACCCCGGTGGGCGGCACGGACGAGCAGCCGGTGCGCGTCCGGCACGACGCGCCCACCCCAGCCTCCGCCGTCGCCGTGGACGGCGCCAGCGGCCCACTGACGGTGGCCGGTGTCCCGGCAGTGCCGGGTGACGTCGCACGCGACGTCGCTCCGGCCACCGAGCACGTGGCGGTCGCCACCGTCGTCGGTGCTGCCGCCCCGGCCGCTCCGGTGCCGGCCGCGGCGACCGTCGGCGGGGCTGCGCTGCTCGTCCCGGCGGACGGCGACGGCCACGACGGCCTCCCGTCCGGCCCGGGCGTCTCCGGTGCCGCGGGCGGTGCCACCTCCGGCTCCGCGGGCGCCGCGCCCGTCGGGCTCGACGGCACCTCCGGTGTCCGGTTCTCCCTCGCCGTGGGGTCACGCGGCAGCCTCGCCGACGACGTGGTCCCCGCGTCCGTCGTCGGCGACCACGACGTCGCTCCTGACTGAGATCGGTGCGCCTGTCCAGCACGGCAGGCACGCACCACCCGACCGCGATCGCGGTCGGAGGACAGATCTCGATCAGTGAGGAACGAACGACCATGAACAAGTACGTCTCGAGAGGGCTCTGGTTCACCCTCTTCGTCGGCGGCCTGACGCTCGGGGGGACCGCGGTGGCGAACGCCGCCACGACCTCCGGTGACGACGGCCTCCTGTCCGGCACCCAGGTGGCGCCGTCGATCAGTGCCCCGGTGTCCGTCTCCGGGAACGCCCTCGGGGTGCTCGGCGACGCCGTGTCCACGACTGGCTCGGCTCCGGCTGCTCCGGCTGCTCCGGCTCCCGCTCCGGCTGCTCCGGCCCCGGCTCCTGCCCCTGCCCCGGCCACCTCGGGTGACGACGGCATCGCGTCCGGCACCCAGGTCGCGCCCGTCGTGACGGCACCGGTGCAGGCGACCGGCAACGCGGTCGCCGTGGCGGGCGACGCCGTGGCGACCGCTCCGGCACCCGCTCCGGCACCGTTACCCGCCCCGGCTCCTGCTCCTGCTCCGACGACGACCGGCTCGGACGCTGTCGCGTCGGGGACGCAGGTCGTCGGTGACGTCACAGCTCCGGTGTCGGTCACCGGCAACGCCGTCGGTGTCGCGGGTGACGCGGAAGCCGCTCCGGCGTCCGCTCCGGCCGCGGCGACGAGCAGCCCGGCGGTCCCGGAACCGGCAGCCGAGCCGGTGACGTCCGGTTCGGACGGCATCGCGTCCGGGACGCAGGTCGCCCCGGTCGTGTCCGTCCCCGTGACCGTCGGCGGCAACGGCATCGGGGTGCTCGGTGACGGCTCCGCGACGGGGACGGCGCCGAGCGCTGCCCCGGGTTCGGGTTCGGGTTCGACTCCGACCGCGGGTGGCACGACGTCCGGTGACGACGCTGTGCTCGGTGGCACGCAGGTGTCACCGATCGTCGACCTGCCGATCACGATCGGCGGGAACGGCATCGGCCTCGTCGGAGACGGCACCAGCACCGGCACCGGCACGACCGGCACCGGCGGGGGTCCGGGTTCGACACCGGTCGCGGGTGGCACGACGTCCGGTGACGACGCTGTGCTCGACGGCACGCAGGTGTCACCGATCGTCGACCTGCCGATCACGATCGGCGGGAACGGCATCGGCGTCGTCGGTGACGGCACCAGCACCGGCACCGGGACGACCGGCACCGGTTCGGGTCCGGGTTCGACCCCGGTCGCGGGTGGCACGACGTCCGGTGACGACGGCGTGGGCTCCGGGACGCAGGTCGCCCCGGTGGTCTCGATCCCGGTGACCGTCGGTGGGAACGGCATCGGCGTCGTCGGTGACGGCACCAGCACCGGCACCGGCATCGGCACGACCGGCACCGGCTCGGATTCGACCCCGGTCGCGGGTGGCACGACCTCCGGTGACGGCGGTCTGCTCGGCGGGACGCAGGTGATCCCCGTGATCAGTGTGCCGATCACCGTCGGCGGGAACGGCATCGGCATCGTCGGTGACGGCACCAGCACCACGACCCCGGGCACGAACCCGGGTACCGACCCGGGCACCGATCCCGGTACGGACCCGGGCACTGACCCCGGTACGGACCCGGGAACCGACCCCGGTACGGACCCGGGGACCGACCCCGGTACGGACCCGGGCGCTGACCCCGGTACGAACCCGGGAACCGAACCCGGTACGGACCCGGGGACCGACCCCGGCACGGACCCGGGCGTGACGCCCGGTGACACGACGGGCGGGACGACCCCCGGCACCTCGGTGCCGGAGGCGACCACCGTCCCGGTCGCGAGCACGGAGGTCACCGCGGCCGGCGCGGTCACGGCGACCAGCGCCTCCCGGTCGACCGTGGCGTCCTCGACGGGGACGACCGCCGCTGCTGCGCCGGCGGCGCAGCCGGAGCTCGCGTACACCGGAGCCGGCTCGCAGACGGTCCCGGCGGGCATCGCGTTCCTGCTCCTGCTCCTCGGAGCCGGCGTGCTCGTGCTCCGCAGGCGCACCGCCTGACACCAGGGAGTCGGAGGGGCGTCGTCCGCGGCGCCCCTCCGACCCGTGTCCGCGAACCGGATGCCGCTGTGGAGCGCCTGGAGCATCCCTGGGAGCAATCAGTGCCCAACCTGTGCGCAGTGGAAGCGCTTCCGAGGCTGTGCGGCAGCGGTGCGGGGCCACGATGAACCCGTGCTCCACGAACTCCTCCGCGTCCCGATCACCGGCAGCCGCCTGCTCGTCCCGGTGTACGTCCTCGCAGCCCTCCTCGCCGGGTGGGTCCTGGTCGGTCCGGTGCACGAGCGGCACCGGCTGCGTCGTGCCGCGGTCCGGGTCGGGGGAGCGGCGGTCGGAGCGGCGATCGGCCTCGTCGCCGTGTGGTGGACCGGCGACGTGCAGGACGACTTCGGCGTGCAGTTCACCCCGGTCACCCGGATGTGGGTGGCGTTCGCGTTCGCGGGTGTGGCGCTCCTGCTCGTCGTGGCGGTGCAGGGCGGGTGGCTCGCACGGGTCCTCGCCGTCGCCGCTGCCGGTGCGCTCGTGCTGTCGGCGGGCCTCGGCGTCAACGTGGACTTCGGGTTCTACAAGAACATCGAGCAGGCCGTCGCGACCAACCCCTACCGGAGCCGGGACCTGCCGCCGCTGTCGGACCCGGGGTCGCACCTCGAGGTCGACGCGGCGGACTGGCACGCGCCGGCGGGCATGCCGTCGAAGGGCGAGACCATCAGCGTGACGATCCCGGGGACGGTGTCGCACTTCCGGGCGCGCAAGGCAGTGGTCTGGCTCCCGCCGGCCGCACAGGTGGCCCACCCGCCGCGGCTGCCCGTCCTCGTCGCGCTCTCCGGGCAGCCCGGGCAACCGGCCGACATGTTCCAGACCGGCGACCTCGGCAGCTTCCTCGACCGCTACGCAGCCGCGCACCACGGCCTCGCCCCGATCGTCGTGTCGCCGGACCAGCTCGCGGCGCCGAACCGGAACCCGATGTGCGTGGACTCGCGGCGCCTCGGCAGGAGCGCCACCTACGTCATGACGGACACGGTGCACTGGATCGAGCGGCACCTGCCGGTCGCCAGCGGAGCAGGAGCCTGGGGCATCCTCGGGTTCTCGCAGGGCGCGACGTGCACGATGCAGTTCTCCACCGAGCACCCCGACGTCTTCGGTGCCGCCCTGGCGATCTCGAGCGAGCTCGCCCCGGTGACCGGTGACGCGCAGCGGAGCACCGCGCTGGCGTTCGGTGGTTCGGCTGCCGCCTACCGTGCCGCGGCGCCCGTCGCGATCATGGCGGCGCACGGGCCGTACCACGACCACCTCACCGTCTTCGGCTACGGTCAGGACGACGCCCCCTACCGGGCGTCGACCGAGACCCTGCACGCCGCAGCGGTCCGTGCGGGCATGCAGACGCAGGTCATCGTGTCGCCCGGTTCGGCGCACGACTGGAACACCGTGCGGTACGTGCTGGCCCACGGACTGCCGGTCGTCCTGGCACACCTCGGTCTCCCGCAGGAGGACGGTGCGCTGTGAGCAGGACCACGTCAGGAGCGGCCGCCCTCGGGTCGCGGATCGTCAGGTCGACCCGGCGGCACCCGGTCACGGCGGTCGTCGTCGTCCTCGTGCTCCTCACCTCGATCGCGGGCCTCGTCGTCCGCGTCGTCGGGCACACCGGCTCCCTGGACACCGTGCACTTCGGACCCTTCCGGGTCTTCGCCGTCACCACCGGGGCGCTGGCGCTCGTCCTCACCCTCGCCGGTGTCGTGGCGCTCGTCGGGGCGTCGGAGCGACTGATGGGCAGCAGGCGGACGGCCCTCGCGTTCGTCGTGACCACCGTCGTCGGCACGGGGCTCGGCGCCCTCACCGCCCTCGTCGACCAGGACGGCCGCGCGGCCGGCGCGCTGCTGCTCGGACGCGCGACGAGCTTCGACCCGTGGACGGCCATCGTCGGGACGATCGTCACCGCGAGCGCGTTCGCCGGCCCGCTGTGGCGCCGACGGATCCGGGTCAACGTCGTCGCCGTCGTCGCCGCGCTGCTGCTGTACGCCGGACACGCCTCGGACCTCTATGCATCGCTCGCGGCGGCGGCCGGGTGGCTGCTCGGCGACCTGCTCCGCCGAGGCCCCGCCCGGATCGGCTGGACCCGGAGCTCGCACCGCGAGACCCGGGTCCTGCTCGGCACCGTGGTCCTCGTGTCGGCCGTGGGTCCGGTCATCGCGCTCCTCTCCCGTGCCCGTGTCGGGCTCCTGGCCCCGCTCGCGGCCGTCGTCGGCACCGGGCCGGTCACTCACGTCCACGGCTGCCACGCGGGCAGCGCGTCGGGCGAGTGCCTGCGGGGGCTGCTGGCGTACCGGGCCACCGACCCATGGACGCTCGTGCTCGCGGTCGCACCGCTCCTCGTGCTCCTCGTCGCCGGCCTCGGGCTGTTCCGGGGGAGTCGCTTCGCGGTCTGGCTCGCCGTGGTCGTCGACGTCGTGCTCGCCGTCGCGGCCGCCGTGACCTACGGGCTCCTGCCCGCCGGGGCAGCGGAGCTGCACGGGGCCGAGAACCGGTTCGTGGTCACCGTCTCGGTGACCGCCTCCGTCGTCGTGCCGCTCGCCACCGCGCTCGTGCTCGTGCTGCTCCGCCGTTCGTTCACGGTGCTGCCCGCACGGCGACGCGTCGTGACCTTCGCCGTGGTCGTCCTCGTCGCACTCGGCGTGGTGACGACCGTCGTGCTCGTCACCGCGGCGTCCACGCGGGAGACGGTCGCGGACCCGCTGCGGCTCGTCGTCGCGGCGCTCGGACCGCTGTCGCCCGTGGTGTTCTGGGACCGGCTGGCGTCCCTCGACCCGGCGCTGCGCTTCGTGCTCGGCGCCGCTGGCCCGGTGCTCTGGCTGGTCGTGGCCGGTGCCGCCGTCCGTCCCACGGGCGCTGTCGAGCCGGACGCCGACGTCGACGGACTCCGCGAGAGCCGACTCCGCGCCCGCACGCTGCTCGAGGCCGCCGGCGGCGACACCTTCGGGTGGATGACCACCTGGCAGGGCAACGCGTACTGGTTCAGCGAGGACGGCCGCGCCGGTGTCGCGTTCCGCCGCAACGGCCGGGTCGCGGTGACGGTCGGCGGTCCCTTCGGGTGGCCGGACGCCCGCGACGCGGCGATGGTCGCGTTCGCGCGGTGGTGCGACGACAACGGCTGGACCGCCGTCTTCTACGGCATCGGGACCGAGGCCGCCGGGACCCTCACCGCGCAGGGGTGGGAGACGCTGCCGGTCGCGGAGGACGCCGACCTCGACCCCCGCACGTGGACCACGAGCGGCAAGAAGAAGCAGGACGTCCGCACCGCCGTGAACAAGGCGGACCGCGAGGGCATCACCGCCCTGTGGTCCTCGTGGCAGGACCTGCCCCCGGCGACGGTCCGGCAGATCGAGGCGATCTCCGAGGAGTGGGTCTCGGAGCGCGAGCTGCCCGAGATGGGCTTCACGCTCGGCGGCGTCGACGAGATGCGTGACCCGGCGGTGCGCACGCTCGTCGCGCTCGACCCCGAGGGCACCGTCCTCGCCGTCACGAGCTGGCTGCCGAGCCACCGAGCCGGCAGGGTCGTGGGGTGGACGCTCGACGTGATGCGGCGCACGGGCGCGGCCCCGAACGGGGTGATGGAGTTCCTCGTCGCGAGTGCGGCGCAGCGGATGCGCGAGGACGGCGTCGAGCGGCTCAGCCTGTCCGCCGCACCGCTCGCGCAGTCCGCGGAGGGTGCCCCCGCGGGCGAGGGCGTGCAGGACCTGCTCGACCTGGTGGGCGGCGTGCTCGAACCGGTCTACGGGTTCCGCTCGCTGCTGCGCTTCAAGGCGAAGTTCGGGCCGGAGCTGCACCCGCTGGTGCTCGCCTACCCGGACCCGGTGGCGCTCCCGGCGATCGGTGTCGCCGTCGTGCGGGCCTACCTGCCGGACCTGTCCCTGCGGCAGGCGGTGGCGCTGGTCCGCGGGCGGAGCTGAGAACGGTCCGGCCGTGCCGGACCGACGCCGGCGTCCCGCACGCACCACGGGACGGACGGGAGGCCCGTGGCGGCGCCGCCCCGCGCCTCCCGTCCGTCCCGTGCCCGGCAGGCGTCTCCACGTCACACGGGGCAACGGCCCCGGGCGGGCGCCCGGTGTGTGGGGTATCATTTCAGTCACGCAAGCGCTCCGGGGTCGGTGCAATTCCGAACCGGTGGTGACAGTCCACGAGCTGACGCAGGGTGCGAACCCCGCCGATGTTGACCCGGCGGAACTCCGGGACCGACGGTGAGAGTCCGGACGGGAGGAAGCGCTGGCGGGCAGGACGTGCCCTCGTACCCGGGGTTCCACGACCCGTCCGTCCATGCCGACGATCGTCGAGCACCCCCGGAGTCCCGTTGAGAGGACACCAGTGTTCACCGGCATCATCGAGGAACTCGGCACCGTCACCGCCGTCGAGCAGCACGGCGACTCCGTCGCGCTCACCGTCCGCGGCCCGAAGGTCGTCGCCGACGCGCGGCACGGCGACTCCATCGCCACGAGCGGCGTCTGCCTGACCGTGGTCGAGCAGACGGACGAGACCTTCACCGCCTTCGTCATGAAGCAGACGCTCGACATGAGCGCGCACGGCGCGCTCGATGTGGGTGATCGACTGAACCTGGAGCGAGCGGCCTCGGTCGGCGACCGACTGGGCGGCCACATCGTGCAGGGGCACGTCGACGGCACCGCCACGGTGCTCGAGACCGCCGACGGTGACGGCTGGCGGCGCGTCCGGTTCTCGCTCACCCCCGACCTCAGCCCGCTCGTCGTCGACAAGGGGTCGGTCGCGATCGACGGCGTCTCGCTCACGGTCAGCGCCGTCTCCGCCGAGGACGTCCCGCCGACCGATGCCTGGTTCGAGGTCAGCCTCATCCCGGAGACACTCGAGGCCACGACGCTCGGTACCCGCGTGCCCGGCGACCGGGTCAACATCGAGACCGACGTCCTCGCGCGACACGTCCGCCGCATGCTGCGGCTCGACGCCGCGACGGCGCCCGTCCTGGAGGCACGGTGACCGCCGTCGGGACCCCGGACGCCGCGCAGGTGACCGGCCCGGCGCTGTCGCGCATCGAGGACGCGGTTGCCGCGATCGCCGCGGGCCGTCCCGTCATCGTCGCCGACGACGAGCACCGCGAGAACGAGGGCGACGTCATCCTGTCCGCCGAGCTCGCGACGCCCGAGTGGGTCGCGTGGACGGTCGCCCACTCGTCCGGGTTCATCTGCGCACCGGTGAGCGCCGAGATCGCCGACGCACTCGACCTGCCCCCGATGGTCGCGCACAACGAGGACGTCCGCGGCACGGCCTACACCGTGACGGTCGACGCGGCCGTGGGCGTCACGACGGGCATCAGCGCTCACGACCGGGCGCGCACGCTCCGGGTGCTCGCCGACCAGGCCTCTGTGCGCGACGATCTGCACCGGCCCGGACACGTCGTCCCCCTGCGGGCACGGCCCGGGGGCGTCCGCGAGCGTGCCGGGCACACCGAAGCTGCGATCGAACTGGTCACCGCAGCCGGGCTCCGGCCCGCGGCGGCGATCTGCGAGATCGTCGGCGAGGACGGCGAGATGATGCGTCTGCCGGGCCTCGTCGAACTCGGGGCGCGCGAGGGCGTGCCCGTCATCACCATCGCCGCACTCGTCGAGTGGCTCGAGGCGGCAGACCGGGCGGCGGCGGAGTCCGCACCCCAGGAGGGAACGACACGATGAGCGGAGCAGGAGCGGCTGAGCGCGACCACGTCGACGGGACGGGCGTCCGGGTGGCGATCGTGACCGGGCAGTGGCACGAGACGATCGCCGGGGGCCTCCTCGCAGGAGCCCAGCGGGAGGTGCAGCGCCTCGGCGCCACCGCACAGGTCGTCCCGGTGCCGGGGAGCTTCGAGCTGCCGGTCGTCGCGAAGGCGGCGCTCGAGAGCGGGTTCGACGCGGTCGTCGCCCTCGGGGTGATCATCCGCGGGGGCACCCCGCACTTCGAGTACGTGTCGAGTGCGGCGACGGACGGCCTGACGAGCGTCGCGCTGCAGACCGGCAAGCCCGTCGGCTTCGGCGTGCTGACGCTGGACGACGAGCAGCAGGGCATCGACCGCGCCGGTCTGCCCGGGTCGAAGGAGGACAAGGGCGCCGAGGCCGCGCACGCCGCGATCGCCACGGCCCTCTCGCTGCGGAGCCTGCGCCAGATGGCCTGACCCGCGACGCTGAGGAGCGGCCGAGCGGGCACGAGCCCTGCGGGGCAGCAGGGTCACCTCCTCGCGCCCACCGCACAACGGGAAGCACCTCGCGCCACGCAACTGCGTGGCGCGAGGTGCTTCCCGTTGTGCGGTGCAGTTGCAACCACGACGTGCTCGTGCCCGTCCGACCGCCCGTCCGACCGCCGTCCCGACCGCCCGTCCGCCACGGCGCCCGCACGGACGACGACGGCCCCGCACCCTCCGGAGAGGTGCGGGGCCGTCGCGGTACGGCTGTGGTTACTTCTTGCCGAAGACGTGGATCGGCAGGAAGAACGAGAGGCTCATGAGGACGAGGCCGCCCATGAAGACGAAGGCCTGGCCCGACTGCACCTGGAACGCGAACCCGAACAGGTACATCGACACCAGCAGCAGCAGGATCGAGAAGAAAGCGGCGATGACGCGGCCCACGGTGGTACCTCCGGTTCGAGCGGGTGGATCGGGACCAGTCTATCCCCAGGAAGGAGCAGACCGGTTCACGGACGTCCGGGAGACGCCGACGTCAGGCTGCGGGCCGGGTCGCGATGAGCCGGTCGACGACCGCGAGCAGGGCGTCCATGTCGACGGTGCCGCGGTTCGGGCGGACGTCGGTCGCGATCGCGGCGCCGAGGGACGCCTGGTGGTAGAGCCCGTCGCCGAGCAACTTGACCGCCTGCGCCGTGGGGACGTCCCCGAGCGCATCGACCAGGGTCTCCAGCCACGCGTTCTCGGTCTCGTCGAGGGTGCGCCCGGCCTCCTCGTACCCGGCCTGCTGCAGCCGGCTGGCCGCGAGCAGGGCGAGGTCGAGCTCGCTGCCCACGAAGAGGCAGTTGCGCACGAAGTACCGCGCCGCGCCGTCCTCGGCGTCGCGCATGCGGTCGACGTCGATGGCGGACAGGTCGGACAGGCGCTCGCACAGCCCCTCGACCAGCGCTGCCTTCGACCCGAAGTGGTAGAGCAGCCCGCCCTTCGAGACACCGGCCCGCGCGGCGACGGCGTCGAGGGTCGCCGGACGCTCGCCCTCCTCGCACACGATGGCGACGAAGCTGTCCAGGACACGGTCTCGGGCACTTGCCATGCGGACGAGTCTAGGGAACCGTCCGGACCGTGACGACCGCCGGGTTCCGTGAACGTTCACGAACGGGTTGTCCCGCAGCATCTGCGCGGCTAGCGTCGCCGTGACCGTGAAGGTTCACGACACGAACAGGATCCGCATGTCAGCGCAGACCGCGACCCCCTCCAGCACGCCCGCCGACGGCCCCGGGACGGACGGCTCGGCGACCCCGGCCCCGACCAGAGCGGACTGGGCCGTCCTCGGTCCGGGTGGCATCGCCCGCCGCTTCCTCTCCCAGCTGCCTGCGAGCACCGGTACCCTCGTAGCCGCCGGCAGCTCCTCGACCGACCGGGCGCAGGCGTTCGCGGACGAGGCGGCCGACCACGGCTTCACCGACGTCCGAACGGGGGAGTACGACGCCGTGCTCGCCGACACCGCCGTGGACGCGGTGTACGTCTCGACCGTGCACACCGGCCACGCCGACCTGGTGCTCCGCGCCCTCGACGCCGGCAAGGCCGTGCTCTGCGAGAAGCCCCTCGCCCCGAACCACGGCACGGCGATGGCCCTGGCCGACGCCGCCCGCCAGGCCGGACTGCCGCTGGTCGAGGCGTACATGTACCGCTTCCACCCGCAGACCGCCGCACTGCTCGACCTCGTGCGCGAGGGCGTCGTGGGTGACGTCGTGCACGTCGACGCGTCCTTCGCGTTCCGCAGCGAGGAGCGCACCGGTCGGCTGTTCGACGTCGCCACGGCCGGCGGCGGGATCCTCGACGTCGGCGGGTACCCGGTGACCATGGCCGCCGCGGTCGTGCAGGCCGCCACGGGCGTCGCTGTCGCCGAGCCCGTCGAGCTGACCGCCACCGGCACCCTCGGGCCGACCGGCGTCGACGAGTGGACGGTCGCGCACCTGACCTACCGCGACGGCACCACCGCCAGCGTCCGCACCGGCGTCCGCGTGCAGGACGAGAACGCCGTCACGGTGCACGGCTCGCGCGGCCGCATCGTGCTGACCGACCCGTGGACGCTCTCCGCCGACCCGACGATCACCGTCCACACGGTCGACGAGGAGCCCCGCACGCTGTCCTTCGCCGGTGCGCAGCCCTACGCGCTCGAGGCCGACGCGACCACGGCGGCGCTGGCGTCGGGCGCGGTCGAGGCGGCGCAGATGACCCTGGACGAGAGCCTCGCCACCGCCCGCACGCTCGACCGCTGGCGCGCCGCGATCGGCCTGCGCTACCCGTTCGAGGCCGAGACCGCCGACGTCCCGACGGTGAGCGGCCGTCCGCTGCGCGTCCGCGACGACGCCCCGATGCGCTACGGCGAGGTCCCCGGCGTCGGCAAGCGCATGTCCCGCCTGGTGATGGGTGTCGACAACCAGCCCGACCTCGCCCACGCGAGCGCGATCTTCGACATGTTCGTCGAGCAGGGCGGCAACGTCTTCGACACCGGCTACGTCTACGGCGGCGGGGTGCTCGAGGGTCGGCTCGGCCAGTGGATCCAGAACCGCGGGATCCGCGACGACGTCGTGGTCATCACGAAGGGTGCGCACACGCCGTACTGCGACCCGGAGTCGTTGACCCGGCAGCTGCTGGAGAGCCTGGAGCGCCAGGGCACCGACCACGCGGACATCTACATGATGCACCGCGACAACCCGGACGTGCCGGTGGGGGAGTTCGTCGACGTCCTCGACGAGCACCGTCGCGCAGGCCGGATCCGCGTCTTCGGCGGATCGAACTGGACGCCGGCACGCTTCGACGAGGCGAACGCCTACGCGGCGGCGAACGGGAAGCACGGCTTCGAGGTCCTCAGCAACCACTTCGGCCTGGCCGAGGCGTACGACGTGCCGTGGGACGGCTGCGAGCACGCCACGGACCCGGCGTCGAAGCGCTGGCTCGAGGAGCGCCAGGTGCCGCTGCTGCCGTGGTCGTCGCAGGCCCGCGGGTTCTTCACCGGCCGCGCCGCCCCGGACGACACGAGCGACGCCGAACTGGTGCGCTGCTACTACTCGAACGACAACTTCGAGCGGCTCCGTCGCGCCCGTGAGCTCGGCGAGCAGTACGGCGTGCCGGCGACGGCGATCGCCCTGGCGTACGTGCTGCACCAGCCGTTCCCGACGTTCCCGCTGTTCGGGCCGCGCACGATCGCCGAGGCCCGCTCATCGATGACGGGGCTGTCGGTCGAGCTCAGCGCGGAGCAGGTCGCGTGGCTGGACCTGCGCGCCTGAGCCGCACCGTCGGCCGGACCCCGGCGCGCGCCACGATCCACGACGTCGCGGCCGCGGCCGGGGTCTCGCGCCAGACGGTCACCCGCGCGGTGAACGGCCTGTACGGCATCAGCCCGGCGACGAAGGAGCGCGTGCTCGCGGCGGCTGCGGCGCTCGACTACCGCCCGTCGCGCTTCGGCCGTGGGCTCGTCACGGGTGGCGACCGGCAGCTCGGTCTCGTCGTCGACGACCTGCGGAACCCGTACTCGCCGGAGCTCGCGGCGGCGGTGCTCCGGCTCGCGGCGGGTCGTGGGTGGGACGTCATGCTGGCCGACGCGGGGCTCGCGGGCGACTCGGACCGCGCGGTCCAGGCGCTCGGGGTCCAGACGGACGTGGTGCTCGGCTACCTCGGTGCCCGGGCGCCCGAGCTCATCGAGCGCCTGGGCTCCGTCCCCGTGGTGGAGCTCGACCCCGCCGGCGAGGTCCTCCGCGGTGCCGTCCGCATCGACCCCGCCGAGGCGGTCGAGGACCTCGCCGACCACCTCGTGCACACGGGGGTCCGGCACCCGGTGATCGTCGATGCGTCGGACACCGGCCGTCCGAGCGGTCGCGGTCGGCTCATGCTCGACGCCCTCCGGCGCCGTGGGTACCTGCCCGAGATCGCGATCGCCGACGCGCCGACCTCGGAGCTGGGCGCGGCGATGACGACCAGGGCGCTCGAGCGCTTCCGTCGCGTCGACGCGGTGCTGGCCTTCAACGACCTCATGGCGCTCGGGGTCCTGGGTGCCTGCCGCCGGGCCGGGGTGGACGTGCCGGGCGACGTGCGGGTGGTCGGGGTCGACGGTCTCGCGATCGGCACGCTCGTCGCGCCGACCCTCACGACGCTCGCGGTCGACCTCGACGCGGTCGCGCGCGAGGCCCTCGACCTCGCCATCGGCATGCTCGCCGGTGACCTGCCGCGCTCCGGCGCGGCGGTGCAGCGCACCGTCCGCCACCGGTTGCTGGTGCGCGAGTCCGCCTGAGTGCCCACGGCCGCCGGCGAGCGCGGAAGGCGGACGGGAGGCTCGTGGCGGTCCGGTTACGGGCCTCCCGTCCGCCCGTTGGTTGCACTTGCAACCACAACCGTCCAGACGGTACACTCATGGAGTCCTGACGGGGCGCGTGACCACTTCCGCGTCCCGTCTCGTCTGCCCCACCGAAAGTGTCCGCCGTCGACCTGGTCCGGCTCGTTCCCCAGGGAGTCACCGTGTCCACTCTGCTCACCAGCCCCGTCGCCACCGCCGTCACCGGCAGCCGCGCCCGACGGTTCGCGGCGCTCGCCGTCCTGATGCTGCCGGTGCTGCTCATCTCCGTCGACAACACCGTGCTGAGCTTCGCGCTGCCGACCATCGCGCGCGCCCTCGACCCGAGCGCGACGACCCAGCTCTGGATCGTCGACGCCTACCCCCTCGTGCTCGCCGGCCTGCTCGTCGTGATGGGCAGCATCGGCGACCGCATCGGGCGACGCCGGATCCTCGTGATCGGCGCGACCGGCTTCGCACTGCTGTCCGTCGCGGCGGCCTTCGCGACCGAGGCCTGGATGCTCGTCGCAGCCCGCGCCGTCATGGGGGTCTTCGGTGCGATGCTCATGCCGGCGACGCTCTCCATCATCCGCAACGTCTTCGTCGACGCCGGGGAACGGCGGATGGCGCTCGCCGTCTGGTCGACGATGTTCGCGGCCGGCAACGCACTCGGTCCGCTCGTCGGCGGCGTCCTGCTCGCGCACTTCCACTGGGGTGCGGTGTTCCTCGTCGCGGTGCCGATCCTCGTCGTCATGCTCGTCGCGGTGCCGTTCACCGTGCCGGAGTCGCGCGACCCGCAGCCCGGCCCCGTCGACGTCCCGAGCATGCTCCTGTCGCTCGGCGCCCTCGCCCCCACCGCCTGGGCGATCAAGTCGGTCGTGCACCCCGAGGAGCGCGGGTTCGCGATCGCGCTGCTCGCCGTCGGCGTGCTCTGCGGGATCGCCTTCGTCCGCCGCCAGCTCCGCTCCCGCGCGCCCATGCTCGACCTGCGGTTGTTCCGCAGCACCGCGTTCACGGGCAGCGTGCTCATGAACATGGCCGCGATGTTCTCGCTCACCGGCTTCCTGTTCTTCATCGCGCAGCACCTGCAGCTCGTCGCCGGGCTCGACCCCTTCGCGTCCGGTCTGGTGCTCGTGCCCGGTTCGGTGCTCACCATCGTCGCCGGACTCGTCGTCGTGCCGATCGTCGCGCGGGTGGCACCCCGCTGGGTCGTGGCCGTCTCCCTGACGTTCTCGGCCGCCGCGTACGCGATGGTGTCGGTCCTCGGACACCACGCGTCGATCGTCGCGCTGGCGTTCGCCTTCGTGCTGCTCGGCATCGGCATCGGGGCGTCCGAGACCGTCACGAACGACCTCATCATCTCGACGGCCCCCGCGGACAAGGCCGGTGCCGCGTCGGCCGTGTCCGAGACCGCGTACGAGATCGGCGCGGTGCTCGGCACGGCGGTGCTCGGGACGATCCTCGCGACCGCGTACCGGTCGCACGTGGTGGTGCCGGACGCCCTCGCCGGCTCGGCGCGGACGGCGGCGCAGGAGACCCTCGGCGGTGCCGTGTCGGCCGCCGCCGACCTCGGAGGCTCGGCCGGTCAGGCGCTGCTCGAGAGCGCTCGTGCGGCGTTCGACTCCGGTGTGACGATCACCGGCGCCGTGGCGGCGGTGCTCATGCTCGTCGCCGCGGCGGCCTCCGTGGTCATGCTCAAGCGCGACTGAGCCGGGTCGTCCGGCGCGCCCGGGATCGGACGAAGCTGGGAATCGTTGACCGGAACCCCGGTCGAGGTCCTACGTTGGGAGGTGGCCGCGCAGCCGCGGCCGATCCCACCCGGAGGAACACCACGACTGCCATGCCCGACGAAGCCCCGGCCACGACCGCCGACGCGTACAAGGCCGCCTTCCGCGGACACCCCGCCGGTGTCGCGGTCATCACCGCCGAGGGGCCGGACGGTCCCACGGGCCTGACCGCCTCCAGCGTCGCGAGCGTCGCGGTCGACCCACCCGTGCTCGTCTTCTCGCTGTCGACCAAGTCCGGCTCGGCCGGCGTCGTGCTCGGCGCGGACGTCTTCGTCGTGCACCTCGTGGACTCGCTCAGCGTGGGCCTCGCCAAGCGGTTCGCCGCGACCGGCAGCCCCGCAGCGGGCGACCCGATGTGGGGCACGCTGCCGACCGGGGACCGGTACCTGCCCGCCGCCGCGACGGCGCTGCGGTGCCGACCGCGATCGACGACCGAGATCGGCTCGTCCACCGTCGTCGTCGCCGAGGTGCTCGACATCGTGGTGGGTCAGGCGCACGGTGAGCCGCTCGTCTACCACAACCGGGAGTTCCACTCCCTCTCCGAACGTTCCCGGCTCTCCTGAGCCGCGGAGCCCGCTCCACCAACCCCAGATCGAAAGGACCTCGAATGGCCGAGTACACCCTGCCCGAGCTGCCGTACGACTACGCCGCCCTCGAGCCGCACATCAGCGGCAAGATCATGCAGCTGCACCACGACAAGCACCACCAGGCCTACGTGACCGGTGCGAACACCGCGCTGCAGCAGCTCGGCGAGGCGCGCGAGTCCGGCAACTTCGGTGCGATCAACAAGCTCGAGAAGGACCTCGCGTTCCACCTCGGCGGCCACGTCAACCACTCGATCTTCTGGACCAACCTCGGCCCCGACACGAAGGTCCCGGAGGGCGAGCTCGCCGCCGCCATCGACGAGTTCTTCGGCTCGTTCGAGCAGTTCCAGGCGCAGTTCGCCGCCGTCGCCAACGGCATCCAGGGCTCCGGCTGGTCGGTGCTCGCGTGGGACCAGGTCGGTCAGAAGCTCGTGACCTTCCAGCTCTTCGACCAGCAGGCCAACGTGCCGCTGGGCGTCGTGCCGATCTTCATGCTCGACATGTGGGAGCACGCCTTCTACCTCGACTACCTCAACGTCAAGGCCGACTACGTCAAGGCCGTGTGGAACATCGTCGACTGGGAGAACGTCGCGGCCCGCTTCGCGAACGCCAAGTCGCAGTCGTTCGTCACCCTGTGACGCGGCTGCCGGTCACGTGCTGACCGGCTGACGGACGGGAGGCGCGGTGCCGGCTGGCACCGCGCCTCCCGTCCGTCCGACGGTGCCGGTCCGTCCGACGGTGCCGCTCGATCCGACGGTGCCGGTCCGTCCGTCGTGCCGTGTGGCCGTCAGGCGGCCGCCAGACGGACGGACGACGCCAGCTCCTCGGCGATCGCCCGCAGCGCGCCGTCCACGTCCGAGCGGTCGGGGTCGACGAGTGCGCTCCACTGGGCACCGCGTGCCGCAGCGACCACCGCCCGGGCGGTCCGCTCGGCGTCCGTCCCGCACCGGCCGTGCGCACGGCACCAGGCCGCGAGCTCGTCGACCCGTCGTCGGTGGAGCCGCTGCTGGTGGTCACGACCGTCGAGGCCCTCGACGCAGCCGAGCTCGAACGTCAGACGGGCCGCGAGTCGCCGCTCCGGAGTGTCGAGCCCGCCGAAGACGGCGAGCAGGTGGTCGGTGAGCGCGCACGGCTCCGCGGCGGGGTCGAGCGCCCGGTCCTGGTCGACGGACAGGTGGTCGACCACGGCGTCGATCAGGGACTCCCGCGAGCCGAAGTGGTACACGATCGGGTAGGCGCTCGTGCCGAGCACCCGGCCGAGGCTGCGGACGGAGGCGTCCTCGAGCTTGGTGTCCTGCAGGTGCCGGGCGACCTTCGCGACGATCGCGGGCTTCAGGGTCGGGTCGGGTCTCCTGGGCATGGCGTCTCCCGCGAGGTCGAGTGATCGGTCGGCGACCGTGCGCACACGATCACCTGATATGTTAGCCGATCACCGGCCGGTCCGCGTGACTCAGTGCTCGGCACGCTCCGGCGTCACCGTCAGGCTCTGCACCCGACCCGCCGCGAGGGGGGCGAGCCGGATCTCGATCCGCAGACGGCCGGCGCTGCCGGGCAGCCACCAGCGCAGGTGCGACGGCACCGAGGACTGCTCGTCGACCGGTGCGGCGGCGAGGTCTGCACCGACGGCGTGCGCGGACTCGAGCAGGGCGCGCCGTCGAGCGGTCCACGCGCGGTCGAGGGGGACGTTCGGCGTGCAGACGGCGGCGCCGAGGTCTGCCGCGATGTCGTCGTCGACGGCCGGGTCGGCCCAGGCCCGCAGCAGCGTGGTGACGGCCCGACGCGCGGTGTGCGTGGCCTCCGTGGTCCGACGGACGCCCGGCGTGGCTGCTGATCCGCTCGTGGTGGTGGAGGCCGCCGGCGCCGCCGCACGGGCGTCGAGCGTCTCGGCGAGCAGCAGGTCGAGCGCCCGCTCGGCCGGTGCCGAGACCTTCGCCTGCGTGGCGTTCTCGAACGCGACCACGCCGAGCCCGTGCTCCACCGACCACCGGACGTGCGCGGAGAAGCCGGGGTAGCCGCCGGAGTGCGACACGATCTCACCCGCGCGGTCGTCCTGCTCCACGAACAGCCCGAACCCGTACGCCGTCGGTCGCTTCGCCGCGGGCACCACCGCGGACGGCACGATCCGCATCGCCTGCTGCATCGCGCGACGGTCCGCGGGGGAGACCGGCCCGTCCTCCGGCGCAGCGGTGGACGCCGACGCGAGGTACCGGGCCCACCGCGCCAGGTCGCGGACGGTCGAGAAGAGTCCGCCGATGGGCGAGAACGCGCCCGGCCCGGACATCGGCTGCGGGGTCCACGACCCGTCGTCGTCGCGCTGGCCGACGACGACGAAACCGCGCGCCTCGACGGCGCTGAACACGGTGTCGGTCAGCCCGAGCGGCCGGAGCACGCGGTCCGTCACCGCCCGGGCGTACGGCGTGCCGGCTGCTCGGGCGATCGCGCGCCCGAGCAGGGCGTAACCGGTGTTCGAGTACGCGAAGCGGGTGCCCGGGACGGAGTCGAACAGCAGCCCTGCCCGGAGGACGGCGTCGAGGGCGTCGTCGTCGATCGACTCCTGCCGGTCCGCCCACGGGTCGTCGGTCGGCAGCCCGCCGGACATCGTCAGGAGCATCCGGAGCGTCGGCACCGGGGCGTCCGGCGACGGGAGGGCGACCTCGGCGAAGGCGGGTACGGCGGTGGTGATCGGGTCGTCGAGGGCGACGGACCCCTCGGCGACCAGGGTGAGCAGCGTCGCCGCGGTCACGCTCTTGGTGCACGACGCGATCCGGTAGACGGTGTCGGCGTCGGGCGCGCGCCCGTCGCCTCGGTCACCGTGACCTCCGGACGCGACCAGGCCCTCCCGGTCGAACACGCCCCAGACGCTGCTCGGCGCGACCCGGTCGGCGACCCGCGCGGCGAACAGGGCGTCGACCTCGGCGAGCACGTCTCGCGGGACCGTCATGCGCGACGCATCTGGTCGTAGGCGTCCAGTGCACGTTGCCGGGAGGCCTTGAGGTCCACCATCGGCTCGGGGCGTTCCTCGTCCGCGGGGACCCAGCGCCGCACGTACTCCCTGTGCGGGTCGAAGCGTTCCATCTGCCGGTCGGGGTTGAACACGCGGAAGTACGGCGCGGCGTCGAAGCCCGAGCCCGCGACCCACTGCCAGTTGCCCGCGTTGTTCGCCGGGTCGGCGTCGACCAGGGTGTCCCAGAACCACTGCTCGCCGATGCGCCAGTCGACGAGCAGGTTCTTCACGAGGAAGCTCGCCGCGGCCAGCCGGACGCGGTTGTGCATCGCCCCCGAGTGCCAGAGCTCCCGCATGCCGGCGTCGACGAGGTCGAAGCCCGTCCGCCCGTGCCGCCAGCGGTCGAGCTCGTCGTCGTCGACGTCACGCCACGGGAACGCGTCGAACTCGCGGCGGACGTTCACGGTCGCGATGTCGTCGCAGTGGAAGTACTCGTTCCAGTTGAACTCCCGCCACGCGAGCTGGCGGAGGAACGCCGGGGCCTGGCGGCGCTGCTCGGGCTCGAGCTCGCCGTGCAGGCGGTGCCACACCTGGTACGGGCTGACCTCGCCCCAGCGCAGGTGCGGCGACAGGTCGCTGGTCGCCGCCATCGCGGGCTCGTCACGCTGGTCGTAGTCCTCGAGCGCGTCGTGCACGAACTGCTCGAGCTTGCGGTGCGCCCCCGCCTCGCCGGGCTCCCACGCGTCGCGGAGGCCGCCGGCCCAGTCCGGCTCCGTCGGCAGCAGGGCCCAGTCGTCGAGGTCGTCGGAGTCCACGTCCGCAGGAGCGGGCAGGTCGCGCGGCTTCGGCAGCGGGTGCCGCGGTTCGGGCATGGCCTGTGCCGCTCGCCAGAACGGGGTGAACACCTTGAACGGCTCGCCCTGACCGGTGAGCACCGTCCACGGCTCCCAGAGCAGGTTCGCCGCGAAGCTGTGGGCCTCCGTGCCGTCGTCCGTCAGGGCGCTCTTGATCCCCGCATCGAGATCGCGCTCGACCCTGCCGTACCGACGGTTCCAGTAGACGGCGTCCGCCCCGGCCTGCGCGACCACCGCGGGGATCACCCGCGCGGCACCGCCACGGCGCAGGACGAGCCGCGAGTGCCGGGACCGCAGTTCGGCGTCGAGGGCGGCGAGGGAGTGGTGGAGCCACCAGCGGCTCGCGGCGCCGACGGGACGGATGCCCGCGGACTCCTCGTCGAGCACGACCACGACGGTGACCGGGCCGCCGTGGTCGATCGCGGCACGGAGCGCCGGGTTGTCGCCGAGCCGCAGGTCCTCGCGCAGCCAGACGACCGCGCCGCTCATGCGGACACCGCCTCGGCCGGACGGGGACGGGGGTCGGTACCGCCGGCTGCGGTGCGCAGCTTCGTGCACAGCTCCGTGAGGGTGCGGAGTTCGTCGTCGTCGAGTCCGGCTCCGACCTGGTCGGCGATGGTCTGCGCGTGCTGCACCGCCACCGAGCGGTAGACGTCGAAGCCGTGCGCGGTGAGGGCGACGATCACGCCGCGCGCATCCGACGGGTCGGGTTGCTTCTCGACGATGCCGCGCGAGGCGAGGCGGTCGACGAGGCGGCTCACGCTCGGCTGGGTCAGGAGCAGGTGACCGGTCAGGTCGCGCATCCGGCAGCGTCGTCCGGGCTGCGTCGACAGGTTGAAGCAGACGTCGTACTCGTTGAAGGAGATCTCACCGCCCGGGAAGTCGGTGTTGAGTGCGCGCATCACGGTCACCTGTGCCCGGAACAGGGCCTCCCAGGCCGCGACGGCGGTCGCCTTGTCGCTGCGGCGTACGTCGTCCACGGTCGTCGTCCCTCCGGTCGTACGGTCGGTCCACACTACCGAGGGGCGTGTGACACCGGTCGGGTCGCGGGGGACAGCGGACCGGTGGGCCGGGCCGGGACGTGACGAGGGCCGGGACGTGACGAGGGCCGGTCGCCTTCTGAGCGACCGGCCCTCTCCCTTGCACCAAGAGTGTCCTGCAATCACATTCCGCAGGCGGTGCCACAGCAAACACTGCCTGCGACTCCGACTGTATAACGGCGAGGTAACGGCGCGCCAGCGTGTCCGGGCTCCGTTCGCTGCGAGTTCGCCGAACGTCGTCGGAGCAGATCAGAAGAGGTCGGGCGACGGCGTCGAGGCGTAGCGCACCGCGACGTCGGCGTGCCGGTCGAAGCGGTAGCCGACGCCGCGCACGGTCCGCACGATCTCCTCGAACGCACCGAGCTTCGAGCGGAGCCGACGCACGTGCACGTCGATGGTGCGCTCGTTCGGGGTCTCGTCCTCATCGTCGGACCACAGGCCCTCGATGATCGCGGCACGGTCGACGGTCTGGCCCTCGCGCAGCACGAGGAACTGCAGGAGCTCGAACTCCTTGTAGGTCAGGGGAGCGGCTTCGCCGTCGAGCGTCACGCGCTTCCGGGAGATGTCGATGACGACACCGGTCTCCTCCGGCTCGGGCTTCTCGGCCTGCTTGCGGGCGGCCACGGCGGAGCGGTCCTGCAGCGCGAGACGGACCACGTCCACGTCGCGGCCCCCGGACCCCTCGGCGGCGACGGCGACGGCGGCGTAGGTCTCCGACGACGGGACGAGCTGGGCGGTGAGGGCCTTGAGCTGCTCGACCACGGCCGCGAGGCTCGTCCCGGCGGCAGCGGCCGCGGCCTCGTCGATGCCGACGTAGAGCGCGAAGCCACGCGCCTCGGTGCCCTCGGGGAGCGCCCGGTTCCGCTGCGGTGCGACGACCGGGCTCGTCGGGATCCCGCTCGGTACCGGCGGGGCGACGGGCGTGCGACGCGGACGGATCGGCGTGACCGTGCCGAGGTCGGTCGGCACCGTGGTGGCGGGACGGAGGGCGGTGCGGGGCTGGGGGATCGTGAGCGACATGGCGGTTCTCCGGGCGGGGCTGCGGTGCGGTGCACCGTGCGGTGTCGAGTGCGTCGGTCCGGGTACGGCTGATCGCCGTGTCGCCCAGCGGTCCTGCGGTGGACCGGGGCCTCCCGGGAGGTACGGGTGGTCTGCGCTCCGATGGGACGCGGTGTGGGGGCGTCGTCGAGGTGCTGTCACCCGGGGATCACATGCGCGCGACCGGGGTGGTGTCGCGGGGGATCCGGCTGGAACGGGTACCGATCAGGCACACATTCGACAACGCATGACCGCCGACGCCGGCATCATGGTGCCGGCGTTCCCCAGGGCCTCGGAGAGGACTCGGGAGGACACGGTTGCAGTCATGGGACGAGTATCCGCGGTATACCAAGGCGCTGTCAACCGTCCGCACGGACGGTGACGAGAGCGGACAGCCGGTGGTCGGGCGGACCCCGCTGCCGGACGGGAGGCGCGCTGCCGGCCCGCCACGGGCCTCCCGTCCGCCGTCGCGTGGGCGGGGCGCGGTGCGCGTGACGCGGTCGGCGCGCGAGACGCCGCTTCTCGCGCGAGACGCCGCCCTTCGCGCGAGACGCACCCGGAAGCGGCGGTGTCTCGTCGAGTCGGCGGCGTCTCGCGACGACGACACCGTCCCGCGCGAGCGCCGAAGACGCGAGACGCCCCCGTCGACACGGCCGGAGCCGGGTCGACGGGGGCGTCGGGGGAGCGGGTGCTACTCGGCCAGGCCGTACAGGCGGTCGCCGGCGTCGCCGAGACCCGGGACGATGTAGCCGTTCTCGTCGAGCTTCTCGTCGAGGGCGCCGAGGACGATGCTCACGTTGCGGTCACCGACGGCCTGCTCGACGGCGGCCAGGCCCTCGGGTGCGCCGAGGATGCAGACGCACGTGACCTCCTCCGCGCCGCGGTCGAAGAGGAAGTCGATGGCGGCGGCCAGCGTGCCACCGGTCGCGAGCATCGGGTCGAGCACGAAGCACTGCCGACCGGACAGGTCGTCGGGCAGGCGCTCCGCGTAGGTCTGCGGCTCGAGCGTGTCCTCGTTGCGGGCCATGCCGAGGAAGCCGACCTCGGCGGTGGGGACGAGCTTGACCATGCCCTCGAGCATGCCGAGCCCGGCGCGCAGGATCGGCACGACGAGCGGACGGGGCTTCGCGATCGCGACACCCATCGTGTGCGCGACGGGGGTGTCGATCGGCGTGGCGGTGACCCGGACGCTGCGCGTGGCCTCGTAGGCGAGCAGCGTCACGAGCTCCTCCGTCAACGCACGGAAGGTCGGGGAGGGTGTGGTCCGGTCGCGGAGCACCGAGAGCTTGTGGGTGATGAGCGGGTGGTCGGCGACGTGGACTCGCATGGTGTCGAGCGTACCGTGCCGATGGGGCAGGATCGACGCGTGGAGCACCCAGCCGGACGACCGTTCACCGCGGCGATGGACCGAGCGCTCGACGAGGCGCGTGCCTGCCTGTCGACCGGGGACGTGCCGGTCGGTGCCGTCGTCCTCGACGCTGCGGGCGAGGTCGTCGCGGTCGGCCGGAACGAACGCGAGGCCCGGCAGGACCCGACCGCCCACGCCGAGGTGCTCGCGCTGCGGGCGGCGGCCGAGGCGACGGGGGACTGGCACCTCGCCGAGCACACCCTGGTCGTCACGCTCGAGCCGTGCCCGATGTGCGCGGGAGCCGCACTCGCCGCACGGGTGCCGCGGATCGTGTTCGGGGCCTGGGACCCGAAGGCCGGGGCGAGCGGCAGCGTCTACGACATCGCGCGGGACCGGCGTCTGCCGCACCGTGCCGAGGTCGTCGCGGGGGTGCGCGAGCAGGCCTGTGCCGACCTGCTCGACGCGTTCTTCCGCGATCGCCGCTGACGGCTCTGCCCGGACGGCCCTGCCCGGACGGCTCTGTCCGGACAGGCCTGGCTCGACGGGCCTGCGCTCAGTCGGCGGCGCGGATGACGATCGCTTCGGTGGGCGGCCGCGGTCCGGTCCGGAGGACGTCCGGCTCGACGTAGATCACGCGGGCGACCGGCACCGCGGCGCGGATGCGCTGCTCGACGGTGTCGATGCCCGCGGCCACGTCCCCGAGCCGGCGGTCCCCGTCGACCGCGACCTTCATGCCGACCATGAGCTCGTCCGGCCCGAGGTACAGCGTCTTGAGGTGCACGATCGACTCGACCTCGGGACCGTCGAGCACGGCGGCCCTGATGCGCTCCACGTCGGCGACGCTCGCGCCCTCGCCGACGAGCAGGCTCTTCGTCTCGATGCCGAGCACGACGGCGACCGCGATGAGGAGCAGGGCGATGAGGATCGTGCCGATCGCGTCGAACACCCCGTTGCCGGTGACCACCGTGAGCCCGACGCCGAGCAGTGCGAACACGAGACCGGTCAGCGCCGCGGTGTCCTCCAGCATGACGACGGGGAGCTCCGGGGCCTTCGCCCGACGCACGAACTGCACCCACGACTGCGAGCCCTTGTGCGGACGGGCCTCGCGCAGGGCGGTGCGGAGCGAGAAGCCCTCGAGGCCGATCGCGACGACGAGCACGGCGACGGGGAGCCACCAGTTCGTGATCGGGTGCGGGTCGGCGAGCTTCTCGATGCCCTCGTACAACGAGAACACCCCGCCGATGGTGAACAGGATGATCGAGACGACGAACGCGTACACGTACCGTTCGCGGCCGTGGCCGAACGGGTGCTCCTGGTCGGCTGCGCGGCGCGCACGGCGGCCGCCGAGCAGGAGCAGGAGCTGGTTCGCGGAGTCGGCGAGGGAGTGCACGCCCTCGGCGAGCATCGCGGCGGACCCGCTGATCGCGGCCGCGACGAACTTCACGATCGCGATGCCGACGTTCGCGGCGAGTGCGGCGACGATCGCCCTCGTGCCTCCCGAAGCGCTCACGGGTGTCCCTTCTCCCTGCCGTGCACCGGGCCCGCACCGCAGGCGGCCCCCTGACGGACCGATCCTAGGCGTGGGCGCTGGGTAGGGTCGGGACCATGACGATCGAACTGCCCCGCACCGCCATGCTCGGCGTCGGCTCCATGTCCGGCAGCGTCCTCGAGGGCCTGCTCGCCGCCGGCCTCGACCCCGCGACCGTGACGCTCACCACCCGGTCCGGAGCGTCGGCGGCGGCATGGCGCGAGCGTGGGCTCGAGGCGTCGGCGACGGAGACCGACCCGGACGCGAACCGGCAGGCCGTCCGCGGGGCCGGGCTCGTCGTCCTCGGGGTCAAGCCCCACATGATCGGCGAGGTCCTCGACGAGGTCGCCGCGTCGCTCCACCCCGGTACGGTGGTCGTGAGCGTCGCGGTCGGCACCACGCTCGCCTCGATGGAGGCGCGTGTCCCGGCGGGCGTCCGTGTGGTCCGGACACTGCCGAACACCCCGATCGGCGTCGGCCACGGCGTCACCGGCATCAGCGCAGGGTCCACGGCCGACGACGAGGCGGTCGGGCTCGCCTCGAGCGTGTTCGCCGCGTCCGGACAGGTCATCGAGGTGCCGGAGTCGCAGCTCGACGCCCTGTCCGCCGTCTCCGGATCGGGGCCCGCGTACGTGTTCCTGCTCGTCGATCAGTGGCAGCAGGCCGCCGAGTCGCTCGGGTTCACCCCGGAGCAGGCCGCGACGATGGTGCAGGGGACCGTGCGGGGAGCCGTCGAACTCCTCGCCGCGTCCGGGCGGGAGCCCGCCGACCTGCGCCGCGCCGTCACCAGTCCGAAGGGCACCACCGAGCGTGCGGTCGCCGTCCTGCAGGAGGCCGACCTCGCCGGCACCTTCACCCGCGCGTCGCGCGCCGCGATCGCCCGGGCCGAGGAGATCGCCGCGTCCTGACCGCGGGTGCCGGTCGGCCTGTCCGGCGTGACCACGGGACGGACGGGAGGCCCGTGGCAGCGCCGCCACGGGCCTCCCGTCCGACGTCGGGTCGCTACTCGAGCGCGGCGAAGCGCTCCAGGTCGGTCTCGGTCCCCGAGACGATGATGACGTCGTCCTCGCCGATGACGCTGTCCGGGGTTGCCGGCACGAACGCCCTGCCCGGCGACTTGATGCCGAGCACCGTGAGGCCGTGCCGGGTCCGGATGACGGTCGTCGCGAGGTCCTTGCCGCGCACGGCGCGCGGCGGGAACATCTTGACGACCGCGAAGTCGTCGTCGAACTCGATGAAGTCGAGCATCCGACCGGACACCAGGTGCGCGGTCCGTTCGCCGGCCTCGCGCTCCGGGTACACGACGTGGTTCGCCCCGATGCGGGACAGGATCGTGCCGTGCGAGCGGCTGACGGCCTTCGCCCAGATCTGCGGGATGCCGAGGTCGACGAGGTTCGAGGTGATGAGCACGCTCGACTCGAGGTGCGAACCGACTGCCACGACCGCGATCGCGAAGTCCTGCGCGCCGATCTGCCGCAGGGCGTCGATGTCCGTCGCGTCCGCCTGCACGGCGTGGGTGACGCGGTCCGACCACTTCTGGACGAGGCCGGCGTCGGTGTCGACGACCAGGACCTCGCGGTGCTGGCGCTCGAGCTGACCGGCGGTGGCGGCGCCGAAGCGGCCGAGGCCGAGGACGAGCACGGGGGCGTCGTGGCTGACGGCTCCGGTGACGGGGTGGGGTGCGCGACGGTCGGCGCGGGGACGGCGGTCAGCCAACGATCGGCCTCTCCTCGGGGCGGCGGAACAACTGCCGGCTCTGGCTTGCGGCCAGCGCGGCGGCGATGGTCACTGTACCGACCCGGCCCAGGAACATCGTGGCGGCGAGGACGTACTTGCCCGCCTCCGGGAGCTCGGCGGAGATGCCGGAGCTCAGGCCGCAGGTCGCGAAGGCGGAGATGACCTCGAAGAGCACGCGGTCGAGCGAGTCGCCGGTGATCTGCAGCAGGACCACCGTCATGACGGCGACGATCGTCGCCCCCCAGAGCACGACCGCGACGGCGACGCGCAGGACGTCACCGGGGATGCGGCGCCCGAACGCCTCCATGCCCTGGCGCCCGCGGGCCTCGGCGACCGCGGCCAGGAAGAGCACCGCCAGCGTCGTCACCTTGATGCCGCCGGCCGTCGACGCCGAACCGCCACCGATGAACATGAGCATGTCGGTGACGAGCAGGCTGGCGCCGTGCATCTGCTCGACGTCGATCGTGGCGAACCCGCCGGACCGCGTCATCGTCGAGAAGAACAGCGCCTGGAACGCGGTGTGTCCGGCGCCGGCGTCCCCGAGCGTGCGGGGGTTCGAGGCCTCGAGCGCCGTGTAGACGACCGCGCCGAGGACGAGCAGCACCGCGCTGGTGGCCAGCGTGAGCTTCACGTGGATGGGCCACCGCCGCGGGGTGCGGAACTGCTTGGTGACGGCCCGGATCACCGGGAACCCGATCGAGCCCGCCACGACCGCGACCATGAGGAGCGACAGGAACCAGTAGTCGTTCGCGAAGGGGGTGAGCCCCTCGGCGTTCGGCGAGAAGCCCGTGTTCGTGAAGGCCATCGCCGAGTAGTAGAAGGCGTCCCCGACGGCGGTCCAGAACGGGTAGCCGGCGGCGAGCGTGGACGGCAGCAGGAGCACGCCGATCGCGATCTCGATCGTCAGGGTGCTCACCGCCACGGTGAGCAGGAGCGTGCCGACCTCCCCGAGCCGCACGGCCTGCCCCTCGGGGACGGCGCCGGAGTGCGTGCGGAGCGGGTTCGAGTCGCCGGCGGCGATGAGCTTGGCACGGAGCCCCAGCCGCCGTGTCACGACCAGGCCGAGGATCGAGGCGAAGGTGAGGACGCCGACGGCGCCGATCTGGGTCCCGACGACGATGAGCACCTTGCCGAAGACCGACCAGTGCGTGGCCATGTCGACCGTCGCCAGCCCGGTCACGCAGACGACCGACGCCGCCGTGAACAGCGCGTCCGCGAAGTGCGTCGGGGTCCGGTCCGCAGCCGCCCAGGGCGTCATGAACAGGGTCGTGAAGATGAGGATCAGCGCGACGAACACCAGGATCGCGAGCCGCGACGGCGACGACCGGAGGACGCCGAGGGCACCGTCCAGACGCCGTCTCACCCCGCTCGTCGGCGTGTGCCGGTTGAGCGGCTCGGTGCGGTCGAGCATCCTGTGCCTCCGGAGCCGTGGGCAGGTCAGCGGTCATGGTACATGCGTACGGGTCCGGCTAGCCTTGCCGCATGGCCGACATCTTCACCGTCGTGGCGGACCCGACCCGGCGCGAGCTGCTCGGGGCGCTGCTGACGGCGTACGGCTCGGACGCCACCGGCGGCGAACTCAGCGTCGGGCAGCTCGTCGAGAAGATCGGCGTCAGCCAGCCGACCGTGTCGAAGCACCTCCGCGTCCTGCGCGACCACGGTCTCGTCTCCAGCCGTGAGGAGGGCCAGCACCGCTTCTACCGGCTCGACCCGGAGCCGCTCGTCCGGCTCGAGGAGTGGGTCGTCCCCTTCACGGGAGCGGTCGACGCGGACGGTACCCCGGCGACGACCTCGTGGACGCTCGACGGGCAGCCGGTCTCGTTCCGCCGGACCGGCACCGCAGCGCGGTCCACCGTCGAGGTCGGCACCGAGCTGGGTCGCGTCATGGCGGAGGCCTCGCACCGCGCGACCGCCGCGTTCTCGGGTGCGCAGCAGGGCTGGGAGCGTGTCGTCGACCGCAGCCGGAAGCGCTTCACGCGCCGCGGTGAGGACGACTGACCGACGGGTCGGAGACCCCTCGCGCACCGCGGTCGAGCGTCCGCTCGGAGTCTCCTGGACACGTGGTCCCACGCGCCCCTACACTCGCCCTTGACCACACTGGTCACACCGACCCCGCGCGATCCGCGGGAACCCGAAGGCGGACCATGACCGGCAGTTTCGACGACGTGCGCTTCCTCACCGTCGCTGAGGTGGCCGAGATGATGCGCGTCTCGAAGATGACGGTGTACCGCATGGTGCACGCGGGGGAGCTCCCCGCGATCCGGTTCGGCCGGTCCTTCCGCGTCCCGGAGTCGGCGGTCGCCGAACTCCTGCGCGGCGGCATCGCCGACGTCGGCTGAGGTCGGCCCGGCGCGCGCCCGTTCGACAGGACCGCTGCGCTCCGCTAGACTCGGCCGGGTTGATTTTCCGCGGTCTCTTCGGGCCCGGTGTCCACACATCTGCATCGTTCCGAGCGAGGTCCACTATGGGTTCTGTCATCAAGAAGCGTCGCAAGCGCATGGCGAAGAAGAAGCACCGCAAGCTCCTTCGCAAGACGCGTCACCAGCGTCGCAACAAGAAGTAAGTCCAGTACTTGCACCCGAAGCCCCGGTCCGCCGGGGCTTTCGTGTTCCCGGGCGCGTTATCGTGGGGGACATGCCCGCCGTGACGTTCCTGACGAAGCCCGGCTGCCACCTCTGCGACGACGCCCGTCCGGTCGTGGAGCAGGTCGTGGCCGCCCACCCCGGTGTCACCCTCGAGGAGCGGTCGATCCTCGACGACGACGCGCTGCGCGAGGAGTACGCCGAGGACATCCCGGTCGTCCTCGTCGACGGCCGGGTCCACAGCAACTGGCACGTGGACGCCGACCGGCTGCACGGTGCCCTCGAGAAGGCAGAGAAGGCCGAGGCCAGCGCATGATCCACCACGTCGTCTCCTGGACCGTCCGCGAGGACCTCGACCGCACCGCGACGGTCGAGCACGTCCGCGAGCTCCTGACCGGGCTCGTCGGCACGATCGGCTCGATCCGGTCGCTCGAGGTCGTCGACAACGTGGCCTACCCGGGGAAGAACCAGGACCTGGCCGTCGTGGCGACGTTCGACGACCTGGCCGGTCTCGACGAGTACCAGTTCCACCCGGACCACCAGGCGGCGGCAGCGGAGATCCGCGAGCTCGTCACGGGGCGAGCGGCCATCGACTGGGAGAGCTGACCCGCGCCTCCCGGCCCGCACGTGACGACGGCCACCCTCCTGTCGGAGGGTGGCCGTCGTCGTCGGTGGTGACTACGGGGTCAGGCGCGTCGGTCCGCGGAACAGGTAGGTGACCTCGCGGATGGACGGCTCGTGCAGGGCGAGCATGAGCACGCGGGCGAGGCCCATGCCGAAGCCGCCGTGCGGCGGGACGCCGTAGCGGAAGAAGTCGAGGTACCAGCCGAGCTCCTCGGGGTCGAGGCCCTTCTCGACGGCCTGCGCCTCGAGCACGTCGACGCGGTGCTCACGCTGGGCACCCGTGGAGATCTCGGCGCCGTTGAACAGCAGGTCGTAGCTGTTCGTGAGCGTCGGGTCGTCGGCGTGACGCATGTGGTAGTACGGGCGGATCGAGGCGTCGTAGTCCGTGACGAACACGAACTCCGAGCCGTGCGTCTCCTTCGCCCAGGCGCTGACGCGACGCTCGCCCTCGGGGTCCAGGTCGCCGTCCGCCCG
Organism: Curtobacterium sp. 260; assembly: GCF_030803485.1. Classification (NCBI taxonomy): domain Bacteria; kingdom Bacillati; phylum Actinomycetota; class Actinomycetes; order Micrococcales; family Microbacteriaceae; genus Curtobacterium; species Curtobacterium sp. 260. Next base: position 264,142 of record NZ_JAURUY010000001.1, read on the forward strand.
CACGACGTCGTGTCCGCTGTCGGCGACGATCTTCCGGGCCTCGGCCAGGGTGACGCGGGGGAACGGAGCGGTCGGGACGACGAACTCGAAGCCGAAGACCTCCTCGATCTCCTTGCCGTACTTGTCCTTGACGGCGGTGAAGCCGGCGACGAGGAGCTCCTCGTGCATCGCCATGACGTCGGCGTGCGACTCGACCCACGAGATCTCGGCGTCGACGCTCGTGAACTCGGTGGCGTGACGGCTCGTGAAGGACGGGTCCGCGCGGAACGCGTCCGCGATCTCGAACACCGCGCCGAAGCCGGCGGGCTGCGCCATCTGCTTGAAGTTCTGCGGGGACTGCGCCAGGTAGGCGGTGGTCTCGAAGTACTCGAGCTGGAAGAGCTCGGCGCGCGACTCGGACGCCGACGCCATCAGCTTCGGGGTGTGGATCTCGATGTAGTCACGCTCGACCCAGTACGTGCGGAACGCGTGCTCCAGCGTCGTCTGGATGCGGAAGATCAGGTTCTGCTTGCGGTTGCGCAGGTCGAGGAAGCGCCAGTCGAGACGCTTGTCGAGCGAGGAGTCGTCCGCGATGGGCGTCTCCGGCTTCGCGGCGCTGACCACCTCGAGCGAGCCGACCTTGACCTCGAGCCCGCCGAGCTTCACGCGCTCGTCGTGCTTCAGGGTGCCGCGGACGTGCACGAAGGTGCCGTGCGCGAGCCCGGAGACCTCGTTCGTGACGGCGAGCCGGGCCTGGGCGTCGTCGTCGCCGTCCTCGGCCTCGCGCGTGGCGGGGTTCACCAGCTGCGCGGCGCCGGTCTCGTCGCGGAGGACGACGAACTGGACCTTCTTCTGGTCGCGGACGGTCTCCACCCAGCCGGCGACGGCAACGGGGCCGTCGGGGAGGGCGGCGAGGTCGGCGATGCGGGTGCGTTCGATCACGGTCGTCGAGTCTACGGCCTCCTCCACAGGTGGGGTCCCGGTCCGTTCTCTCCACAGCGTCGGCCGGGAGGCGCGGTTCGGCCCCGGCACGTCCGTAGCGTCGTCCGTGTGGTCGGGTCGCGAGTCGAGAGGGGATCCCGGATGACGGCAACGGGAGCGGGGCTCGCGGCCTGGCCGCCCGTCGCGGTGGCGGCGGTGGTCGCGGCTGCGGTCGGGTCGGTGCTGACGTTGGTCGGCGCGGCCGTGGGAGGCGTCTGGGCGCTGGTGCGGTGGCGGCGGGACGTCGGGCGCGAGGAACGCGACCGGGCCTGGGCGCGGTTCGTGTGGACTGTCGACCAGGTGTGCGACGGCGACGTCGGCCGGGCTGAGGTCGGTCGGTTCAGCGCTCGGGCGATGTCCAGAATGCAGATCCTTCGCGCCGATGACGCCGCGATCGGCAAGATCGTGCTCGACCTCATCACGGAAGGGAACGCAGATGGCAGTGGAAGACCCGGTGGTCGCGCTCATCGAACGCGATCGTGACGAGTGGCGGCAGTTGATCCGACGGCAGTACCGCTTCCGACCCTGGGAGGCACGACGGATCATCCGGGTCCACGACGACCTGCTCCGGTGGCGCGATGAACTCCGGGCGGCACAACGGGAGCGGGCGCGGCTCATCGAGTCCGGTGAGCTGCAGGTCGACCGGTGACCGAGCGGTGTCTCCGGCTTGCCGGGTGTCGTCCGGGGCTCAGGGGAGCGTGGCGCGCAGCGTGCTGAGCGTGCCGATGAACTCCTCGGCCATGCCGGCCCGTTCGACGAGCTTCGCGTGCCGGGCGCGGGCGTCCTCGAGCGACGCGTCGAGGCGGGCGGCGAGTGCCGGCTGGTCCTCGGGTCCGGCGTCGGCGAGGGCGTCGACGACGCGCAGGAGCTCCGCCATCTCGTCCAGCGAGAACCCGAGCGGCTTCATCCGACGGATGACGAGCAGTCGCTCGAGGTCCTGCGCCGTGTAGACCCGGAACCCTCCGGTGGTCCGTCCGCTCGGCACGAGCAGCCCGACCTCGTCGTAGTGCCGGATCGTCCGCAGGGACATGCCGGCGCGCTCGGCGAGCTCACCGATGTGCATGGTGTCGCCCGGCGTCGGGGCGGGGGAGTCGATCGCGTGCACGGCAGCCATGGTGGCAGACCGCCGTCCGGGGTCGCTCGGAGTGCTCGTCTGCCCGGCGCAACCCTCCCCTCACGTCAGGGTATGGTCGCTGGCAATGTCCCTCGCACCGCTCGCCCCCGCGGCACCCACCGTCCTCACCGCGCTCCGGTCGCCCCGGCTCCTCACCCGTGAGGTCCTGGCCGGCGTGGTCACGGCACTCGCCCTCATCCCCGAAGCCATCTCCTTCTCGGTCGTCGCCGGGGTCGACCCGGCCGTCGGCCTCTTCTCGAGCGTCGTCATCGCGGTGGTCATCTCGATCGTCGGCGGGCGACCCGCGATGATCTCGGCCGCAGCCGGATCGGTCGCGCTCGTGATCGCTCCGCTCGTGCGCGACCACGGCGTCGCCTACCTCGTCCCCGCGGTGGTGCTCGGCGGTGTGGTCCAGCTGGTGCTCGGCTTCCTCGGGGTGGCCCGACTGATGCGCTTCATCCCGCGCAGCGTCAACGTGGCCTTCGTCAACGCGCTGGCGATCCTGATCTTCACGGCGCAGTTGCCCAACCTCCTCGGCGACGACGTCCCGTTCGTGGTCTGGCCGCTGACGGCGCTCGGCATCGGCATCATCGTCGCGTTCCCCTTCCTGACCAAGGCCGTCCCCGCGCCGTTGATCGCGGTCGTCGTGGTCACGGCGATCACGATCGTGTTCGGGGTCGCGGTGCCGACGGTCGGCGACGAGGGCTCCCTGCCGACCGCGCTGCCCGGGTTCGGCGGCATCACGGTCCCGCTGTCGCTCGAGACCCTGCAGATCATCGCGCCGTACGCGTTCGGGGTCGCGATCGTCGGCCTCATCGAGACGCTCCTGACCGCGCAGCTCGTCGACTCCCTGACCGAGACCCGGTCCAGCGGCTGGCGCGAGTCGTGGGGCCAGGGCATCGCCAACATCGCCTCGGCGTTCTTCGGCGGCACGGGTGGCTGCGCGATGATCGGCCAGACCGTGATCAACGTGAAGACCGCCGGCGCCCGGACCCGGGTGTCCACCTTCACGGCGGGCGCGGCGGTGCTCGTCCTGACCATCGTGCTGCACGACCTCGTCGCGCAGATCCCGATGGCGGCCCTGACGGCCGTGATGCTCATGGTCTGCGTCGCGACCTTCGACTGGCACAGCGTCCGGCCCCGCACGCTCGGGCGGATGCCGCTCGGCGAGACGGCGGTCATGGTCGTGACCGTCGTGGTGGTCGTCGTCACCCAGAACCTCGCGACGGGTGTCCTGGTGGGCGTGGTCGTCGCGGCCCTCGTCTTCGCCCGTCGCGCGGCGCACGTCGTGTCCGTGGTGCGCGAGCCGGTCGACGAGCGCACCGTGCGGTACCGCGTGCACGGGGCCCTGTTCTTCGCGTCGTCCAACGACCTGGTGACGCGGTTCTCCTACGCCGAGGACCCGGAGCGGGTGATCGTGGACATGTCGGGCGCGCACGTGTTCGACGCCAGCACCGTCGCGGCACTCGACGGCGTGGAACAGCGGTACGCGCGACACGGATCGACCGTCGAGGTCGTGAACCTGAACACCGGGTCGGTGGCACTGCACGGCCGACTGACCGGACGGCTGGGCTGACGGCAGCGACCGAGCGGGGCCGAACGGTCGCAGGGGCTGAACGGTCGCACATCCGGTGAATCCGCTGTGGGGCGGGTGATGACGGTGGAGCGACCTAGACTGGAACCCATGCCCGCGACACGGATCCACCTCGTCCGGCACGGCGAGGTCCACAACCCGGGGCGCGTGCTCTACGGCCGGTTGTCCGGCTTCGGGCTCAGCGAACTCGGCGCCCGGATGGCCGGTGCGTCGGCGACCGCCTGGTACGACGCCGGGGTCGACGTCCGACGGATCGTCGCGTCGCCGTTGCAGCGCACGCAGGAGTCCGCGGCGCCCTGGGCCGCCGCCTACGGGCTCGAGGTCTCGCTCGACGAGCGCCTGATCGAGCCCACGAACCGCTACGAGGGCCAGCGCCCCGGCTTCACGAAGCGCTCCATCGGACGCCCTGCGGAGTGGCCCTGGATCGCGAACCCGTTCCGGCCGAGCTGGGGCGAGGCCTACGAGTCCATCGCGAACCGCATGCTCGCCGCGGTCGCCTCCGCCTGGGAGAGCGTCGACGGCGGCGACGTCGTCCTCGTCAGCCACCAGCTCCCCATCTGGACCGTGCACCGCAAGCTCGCGGGGGAGCCGCTCTGGCACGACCCGCGCAAGCGTCGGTGCGACCTGTCCAGCATCACGACCCTCGAGCGTGTGCCCGCCACCTCGTCCGGTCGGTTCACCGAGGTCGGGTACGCGGACCCCGCGCAGTCCCTGCGTGCGTCCGCGGTCGACGAAGGAGCAGTCTGATGTCCGCACGCAGCCGGATCGCCGCCGTCGCGGCCTCGGCGGTGATCGCAGCCCTGGCGCTCGCCGGGTGCTCGTCGTCGAACGACGACCTGTCCCGCCAGTACGGCAGCGGCACCACCCAGAACTACATCTCCGGCACCGGTGCGGTGACCGAGGTCGCGACGGACGAGCGGAGCGCCCCGGTCGACTTCACGACGAAGGACACCGACGGCGACACCGTCTCGGCGGAGGAGCTCCGCGGCAAGGTCGTCGTGCTCAACTTCTGGTACGCCGGCTGCCCGCCGTGCCGGGCCGAGGCGAAGTACCTCAACCAGGTGCACGACCAGTACGCCGACGACGACGTGGTCTTCGTGGGCGTCAACGTGCGTGACGAGGAGGGCACGGCGGCGGCGTTCGAGCGCACCTTCGGCGTCGACTACCCGACCGTCCTCGACGCCCGCGACGGCACCGTGCAGCTCGCGCTGTCCGGGCAGATCGCTCCGAACGCCGTGCCCGCCACGATCGTCCTCGACAAGCAGGGCCGCGTCGCCGCCCGCGTCCTCGGCGCGATCGACGGCAAGAGCATCCTGCAGACCCTGGTCAGCGACGAGCTCGACGGCAAGGCGTCCTGACCCGTGCCCGGCAACCCCTTCGCGGACGCGATCCTGAGCGGCCAGATGCTGGTCGCGTTGCCCGTGGCAGCACTGGCCGGACTCGTGTCGTTCCTCTCCCCGTGCGTGCTCCCGCTCGTACCGGGCTACCTCGGGTACGTCGGCGGGATCGCCGAGGGTGGGCAGCGCCGCGGTCGGGTCGTGCTCGGCGTCGTGCTCTTCGTGCTCGGCTTCACCGCGGTGTTCGTCGCCTACACGACGGTCTTCGGTGCGCTCGGCTTCTGGCTCGTCCGGTGGCGTGACCTCATCACGCAGGTCCTCGGTGTCGTCGTGATCGCGATGGGCCTGGTGTTCATCGGACGCTTCACCTTCCTGCAGCGCTCGATCAAGCCGTCGTGGACCCCCGCGACGGGCCTGGTCGGGGCGCCGCTGCTCGGCATCGTGTTCGGCCTCGGCTGGACCCCGTGCCTCGGGCCGACGCTCGCAGCGATCAACCTGCTCAGCGTGCAGTCCGGCAGCGCGTGGCAGGGCATGTGGCTCGGCGTCGCGTACTGCCTCGGGCTCGGCATCCCGTTCGTCCTCGTCGCGCTCGGCGCCGGGTGGGCGACCGGCGCGATCCGCATCGTGAAGCGTCACATGCGCACCGTCAACATCATCGGAGGAGCGATCCTGATCGTCATCGGTCTGCTCATGGTCACCGGCATCTGGTCGGCCGTCATGTCGAGCCTCGGGGCGGTGATCCAGAGCTTTGTCCCCGCGGTCTGAGCGCGACACCACCCCCGAGCGGTCGGGTAGCGGACCGGGGTCCGCGGACGACGTGTCCGCGGGCGCCGACCCGATGCGGCCGTCCGACCACGTCGACAGTGCCGCACCGGCCCCCGGAGCGGACGACGGCCCGACGCAGCCGAAGCTCGGGTTCGTCGGCTACGTCCGCTTCTTCTGGCGGCAGCTGACGAGCATGCGGACGGCGCTCTTCCTGCTCATGCTCCTGGCGCTCGCGGCGATCCCGGGATCCCTCGTGCCGCAGCGCACCGCCGACCCGAACGGCGTCGTGCAGTACAAGGCGGACCACCCGCAGCTCTTCCCCGTGCTCGACACACTGCAGGTCTTCGACACCTACACCTCGGTGTGGTTCTCGGCGATCTACCTGCTGCTGTTCGTCTCGCTCATCGGGTGCATCGTCCCGCGCACGAAGCACCACTGGCAGGCGCTCCGGACGCGACCGCCGAGGACGCCGGTGCGTCTCGGCCGACTCGCCGGCTACCGGTCCGTCCCGGTCGAGGCGGACGCGACCACGAGCCTCCCGTCCGTCGACGACGCCGTGACCCGCGCGGCGGCACTGCTCAAGCGGTCCGGCTACCGGGTCGAGCGGTTCGGCGACTCCGTGAGCGCGGAGCGCGGGTACCTGCGCGAGACCGGCAACCTCGTCTTCCACGCGGCGCTCGTCGGCGTGCTCGTGGCGGTCGGCCTCGGCGGTGGCTTCAGCTACACCGGGCAGCGACTCCTCGTCGAGGGGCAGACGTTCTCGAACGTCCTCGGCTCCTACGACTCGTTCAACCCCGGCCGCTGGTTCCGGCAGACCGACCTGCAGGGCTACAACCTGACGCTCGACAAGTTCACCACGACGTACGAGGAGAAGAACCTCGACGCCCTCGGCCAGGCACTGGACTACTCGGCGACGGTGACGAGCCGCGAGAAGGGCCAGGAGCCGAAGACCGGTCGCATCGGCGTGAACGACCCGCTGTCGGTCGGTGGCACGAACGTCTACCTGCTCGGCAACGGCTACGCGATGCAGGTCACGATCCGCGACGGCAAGGGGAACGTGGCGTTCCAGGACGTCGTGCCGTTCCTGCCCGAGGACGCGAACTACACGTCCACCGGCGTCATCAAGGTGCCCGACGCCTCGCCGTCGCAGCTCGGGCTCGTCGGGTTCTTCTACCCGACGGCGTCGAAGCTGTCGACCGGTGCGTTCGCCAGCGCCTACCCGGACGCGCAGAACCCGCTCCTGACCCTGCAGGTGTACCGCGGCGACCTCGGTCTCGACAGCGGCGTCCCGCAGAGCGTGTACTCGCTCGACACCAGCGGTCTCGAGCAGATCGCCGGGCGGCAGTCGACGACCCCGAGCATCGAGCTGAAGCCCGGCCAGACGAAGACCCTGCCGGACGGTACCGGCTCGATCACCTTCGACGGCGTGAAGCGCTACGTCTCGCTCGACGTGCACCACGACCCCTCGCAGGCGTTCGTCGCCGGGTTCGCGGTGCTCGCGGTGCTCGGCCTGCTCACCTCGCTGTTCGTGCCCCGCCGCCGCGTGTGGGTGAAGGCGGTCCCGCGCCGGGGAGCCGAGCACGGCGAGTACGACCTCGAGTACGCCGGCCTGGCGCGCGGCGAGGACCCCAACCTCGAGCGCGCCGTCGACGACATCGCCAAGAGGCACCTGTCGGACCTCGGAGTTAGGATCCCTGCGTGAACCCGGACATGACGACCAACCTCGCGACCTACTCGGTCGTCCTGACGTACTCCGCGATGGCGGTCTACGTCATCGCGTTCATCTCGTTCGCGCTCGACATGGCGAAGCGGTCGGGTCAGGTGGCGTCCGCCTCGGCTGCTGCGCCGGCAGCGCCCGCCGCGCGCACCGTCGCGACGGTGCAGGGCGGGACGGTCGTGCTCGAGAAGGTCGAGGCCGACCGGGGTCGCCCCGGCGGCGGCGGGACGAAGTTCGAGCGGGTCGGCATGGCGATGACGATCCTCGCGCTCGTGCTGCACGTCGGTGCCACGGTCCTGCGCGGCATCGCGGCCGACCGTGTCCCGTGGGGCAACATGTTCGAGTTCTCGCTCACGGGCACGGCGCTCATCACGCTGATCTTCCTGCTCGTGCAGCTCTGGCAGAACCTGAAGTTCCTCGGTGTGTTCATCACCGGTCTGACGATCATCCTGCTCGGCATCGCGACCGTGAACTACTGGGTGCCCGTCGTGCCGCTGCAGCCCGCGCTGCAGTCGTACTGGCTGGTCATCCACGTCTTCGTCGCGATCGCCGGGACGGGCTTCTTCGCCCTCGGCGCCGGGCTCGCCGTGGCGCAGCTCGTGCAGACGTACCGCCAGGGTCGTCCCGCGTCGAAGCAGCTCCGCTTCATGGAGACGCTCCCCGACGCCGAACGGCTCGAGGTCCTGACCTACCGCGTGCTGCTCGTCGGCTTCGTGCTGTGGACCTTCACGCTCATCGCGGGTGCGGTCTGGGCCGAGCGCGCCTGGGGCCGGTACTGGGGGTGGGACACCAAGGAGGTCTGGACCTTCATCATCTGGGTGGTCTACGCCGGGTACATCCACGCGCGTGCGACCCGCGGGTGGCGCGGTGCGCGGTCGTCGTGGCTGGCGCTCATCGGGTTCGCCGCGGTGATGTTCAACTTCTCGGTCGTCAACGTCTTCTTCAAGGGCCTGCACAGCTACTCCGGCCTGTGAGGCCGACCGGGCGTCGCTGCGGCGGCGACCCCGGGACGGGAGGCGCGGTGCCATCGGGCACCGCGCCTCCCGTCCGTCGTGTCCGGGCGTTCCTGCCTCGCGAGAGCGGGCACGATCTGTCACGCTCGGCGGTCGAGGCCGACGAGTCTCGCCCGTCCGGCGGACGTGAGCGGCACGTCCTGCGCGCTCGTCGCCGCCCGGACACCGTTCGGTCGGTTGCTCCCTCGTCGTCGCCCGCGGCAGCCCGGTCTACGCGGCGGCGAGCAGGGCGTGGACGCGCTCCAGCCGCGCGAGCCACCACGCCGTCCGCTCCGGCGATGCCGCGTTCCGCTCCAGCAGCTCCCGCGACACCTCCGCACGGCGGACCGGCACCCGACCGTCGACCGGCAGCAGTGGCGTGTCGGTGACGTCCGTCTCGAACATGGCCGCCGTCCCGAGCCCGGCGGCGTAGCCGGGGCTCATCGCCGCCGCCGCGAGGAACGCCCCGGTCCCGAGCCCCACGGACGTGTCGAGCGCACTCGACACGACGCACGGCAGCCCCGCCTCGGCCACGATCGCCCGTGCCGCGGTGACCCCGCCGAGGGGCTGGGCCTTCACGACGAGCACGTCCGCCGCCCCCGCCCGGGCGACGGCGAGCGGGTCCGAGGCCCGGCGCACGCTCTCGTCCGCGGCCACGGGCACGTCGAGTCCCGCGATCCGGCGTCGGAGCTCAGCGAGTTCCGGCACCGACCGGCACGGCTGTTCGGCGTACTGGAGTCCGTACGGCGCGAGTCGTTCGAGGGCCTCGACGGCCTGGTCGACGGACCAGAGCCCGTTGGCGTCCACCCGGACGGCCGCTCCCGGCCCCATCACCCGACGGACCTCGGCGACGCGGGCGACGTCGTCGTCGGTGCTCGTGCCGGGCTCGGCGACCTTGACCTTCGCGGTCGTGCAGCCGGGGTAGCGGGCCAGGAGGTCGGCGACCGCGTCCGGTCCGACGGCGGGCACCGTGGCGTTGACGGGCACGGCGTCGGCGGCGGGGTCGTGCTCGGTCCACCCGAAGTCGATCGTGCTCCGGAGCCACGCGGTCGCCTCCCGGTCGTCGTACTCGACGAAGGGCGAGAACTCGGTCCACCCGGTGGGTCCGCGGAGCACCAGGGCCTCGCGGACGGTGATGCCGCGGAAGCGGACGCGCATCGGGAGTGCGACGACGTGGGCGTCGGCGGTCAGGTCGGCGAGGTCGGGGAGCACACCCCATCCTCGCGCACGGGCAGGTGCGGTGCCCGGACGCGGTGGGCGGCAGGGGCTGGTCGCGCGTCCAGCGCTCCCGCCGGTTCCTCGGAGCCGACCGCCAGGGCCGGGCACTAGCATGCACCGGTCGGCCCAGCGCCGGCGTCGTCACGGACCACCGTGGCGCGTCCGTGAGGGGACCGAGGAGAGGGAGGGCCGGTGGCGTCGGATCCGCAGCAGCGCGCAGCCGCGCAGCGTGCAGCAGCGCAGCGTGCGGCCGCGCAGCCGACCGCGGCCCAGCGCGCGGCGGCCCAACGTGCCGCAGCCCAGCGCTCGGCAGTGCAGCGCTCCGGTGCCGCGCGACCGGCGGCGCCGCAGCGCGCCGCCGCCCCCGGGACGACACGGCCGACAGCGAGCGCCGGGAGCCGGTCCGGTGACACCGGCGACTTCGAGCGGCTGATGCAGCGGAACACCGTCGACGCCCGGGCCCTCGAACGGTCCGCCCGGCGGCGTCGGAACCCGATCGTCGGCAAGATCGCCCTCGGGCTCGCCGTCGTCTCCGCCGCGGTCGACGCGAGTGCGTTCGCGGTCTTCATGGGCGGCGACACCACCTTCGCGTTCGGCATCTGCTTCGTGGTGGTCTTCCTCACCCTCATCGCTGCGGTGCTCGGCTTCATCGCCGCGGTCGGGTCGTTCGGCCGTTGGTACGGCGCGATCGGGGTCGTGCTCGCCTTCTTCGCGAACCCGGTCATCCTCATCGTGCTGCTCGTCGTCCTCGTGCCCGAGGCCCTCTCGGGCACCTAGCGCGGGACGGCACCGCACCACGGCCCGCCTCGGGCGCGGGCCGGCGCCGGGCGCCGGGCGCCGGCGATACGGTGGGCACATGGCTGCTCCCGTCTCCGACCTGTTCGACCCCGACGTCTGGACCGCCGCACCGGTCGCTGAGCACTTCACCGACATCACGTACCACAAGCACGTCTCGCAGGGCATCGTCCGCGTCGCGTTCGACCGGCCCGAGGTCCGCAACGCCTTCCGCCCCCGCACCGTCGACGAGCTGTACCGCGCCCTCGACGACGCGCGACAGGACCCCCGCGTCGGTGTCGTCCTGCTCACGGGCAACGGCCCGAGCCCGAAGGACGGGGGCTGGGCCTTCTGCTCCGGCGGTGACCAGCGCATCCGCGGCCGCAGCGGCTACCAGTACGTCGGCGACGAGGGCGCCCCGCCGGAGGGCGTCGACCCCGCTGCCGCCCAGGCGTCGATGGGGCGGCTCCACATCCTCGAGGTCCAGCGCCTCATCCGCATGATGCCGAAGGTCGTCATCGCCGTCGTGCCCGGGTGGGCCGCCGGCGGCGGGCACTCGCTGCACGCAGTCGCGGACCTGACGATCGCGAGCGCGGAGCACGGCCGGTTCAAGCAGACCGACGCCGACGTGGGGTCCTTCGACGGCGGGTACGGCAGCGCCTACTACGCCCGCCAGATCGGCCAGAAGCTCGCGCGCGAGGTCTTCTTCCTCGCGGAGGAGTACTCGGCGCAGCGCGCGTACGAGATGGGCGCGGTGAACAGGGTTGTCCGGCACGAGGACCTCGAACGCGAGGCGATCCGGTGGGGCGAGACGATCCTCGGCAAGTCCCCGACCGCCATCCGCATGCTCAAGTACGCGTTCAACGCCGTGGACGACGGCATGGTCGGCCAGCAGGTCTTCGCGGGCGAGGCGACGCGCCTCGCCTACGCCTCCGACGAGGCGGTCGAGGGCCGCGATGCCTTCCTCGAGAAGCGCCCGCCGGAGTGGACGTCCTTCCCGTGGCACTACTGACCCCGCGGGCCCACCGGTGAACCGCGCGCTGGTCGCCGTCGGCGCGTCCGACCCGTCGGCGGTGCTGCGCGGCCTGGAGGCTGCCCTCGCCGGCGGACCCGCGCTGCTCCCCGTCGCCGAGGACGGCCCGGCGCTGCCCACGCGCCCGCCGTCGCACGTCGCCCGCCGGGTCGCCCTGGTGGTCGAGACGAGCGGTTCCACCGGGACCGGCAAGCGCGTGGCACTGTCGTCGGAGGCGCTGCTCGCGGGCGCCGCGTCCGCCGACGCGACGCTCGGCGGGCCCGGCCGGTGGCTGCTCGCGCTGCCGACGCACTACATCGCCGGGCTCAACGTGCTGACCCGATCGGTCACGGCGGGCACGACGCCCGTCGTCCTCCCGCCGGGACACTTCGACGGCCGGGCGTTCGCCGACGCGGTGGACCGGCTCGACGTCGGTCCCGAGGCGCCGCGGCGCTACACCTCGCTCGTCCCGGTGCAGCTCGCCCGCGTGCTCGACGACCCCCGCGCCACCGCCGCCGCGACCCGCTTCGACGCCGTGCTCGTCGGGGGCCAGGCCACGCCCGCACCGCTCCGGCAGCGTGCCCTCGACGCCGGTGTCCGGGTCGTCACGACGTACGGCGCGAGCGAGACGAGCGGTGGCTGCGTGTACGACGGCACGCCGTTCGGGACGGTCCGCGCGGAACTCGTCGACGGCGCCCTCGAACTGGCCGGCCCGATGCTCGCCGAGGGGTACCTCGACGACCCCGAGCGCACGGCCCGTACCTTCGTCGAGCGCGACGGCCACCGCTGGTACCGGACCGGCGACGCTGCGACCGCCGACGACGACGGACGGCTGCGGGTGCTCGGGCGGCTCGACGACGTCATCGTGTCCGGTGGCGAGAAGGTCCCGCTCGGGGCGGTGGAACGGCGCGTGCGCGAGCTCGCGGGCCAGGACGCCGCGGTCGTCACGCGGCGCGCGTCCGGGGAGTGGGGCGAGGTGCCCGTCGTCGTCACGGAACGTCCGCTCGACCTCGACGAGGTCCGCGCCCACGTCGCAGAGACCCTGGGCCGTGCGGCCCGTCCCGCGGAGGTCCTGGTCGTCGACGCGGTGCCGATGCTCGCGTCCGGCAAGCCCGACCGCCGGGCCGTCCGGGCACTCGCGGACCGCGGGGGCGCACCGACCCCCTAGCGGTCACGGATACGATGGTCGGCCGTGGCACGTACGAAGAACAGGACCCCGGTCAAGGGCCGCAGCGGCAACCCGGCGAAGGCCGCGGCACCGCAGCGCACGAAGCAGCGGGCGACCGCGAGCGACTGGATCGGCGGCGCCCGGCTCCGGACCCTCACGCTCGGTGTCGTGCCGGTCGTGCTCGGCACCGGCGTCGCGTTCGTCGACTCCGGTGAACCGGGCGACTTCGGTTCGTACCTCGGCCGCGACCACCACCTGGCGGTCGCCCTGCTCGCGCTCGCGGTCGCGCTGTTCCTGCAGATCGGCGTGAACTACAGCAACGACTACTCGGACGGCGTCCGGGGCACCGACGAGTTCCGCGTCGGCCCGGCCCGGCTCACGGGTGCGGGGCTGGCGAAGCCGCGCACCGTGCTCACGGTCGCGCTCACGTTCTTCGGACTGGCGGCGGTCGCCGGACTGGTGATCGTGCTGCTCACCGGCACGTGGTGGCTGCTCCTCGTCGGGGCGGCGGCGATCGTCGCGGCCTGGTACTACACGGGCGGGAAGAAGCCCTACGGCTACAACGCCCTCGGCGAGGTCTTCGTCTTCGTGTTCTTCGGGTTGGTCGCCGTGCTCGGCACCCAGTACGTGCAGATCCAGGCGGTCACCACGAGCGGCTGGGCGGCTGCGGTCGCCGCCGGGTTCTTCGCCTGCGCCGTGCTCATGGTCAACAACATCCGCGACGTGGACGAGGACCGACAGGCCGGCAAGCGCACGCTCGCCGTCGTGGTCGGCCGACCCGTCGCACGGGTCCTGTTCGGCCTGTTCCTGATGCTGCCGTACGTGGTGCTGCTCTGGTTCGTGCTGCTGTACTTCCGCACCGGCTTCGCGTACTTCTCGCTCCTGCTCGCGCTCCCCGCGCTCGCGATCGGCGTCTCGTCCCGCAAGCCCCGCGAGCTCATCACGGCGCTGCAGCTGTCGTCGTTCGCGTCGCTCGCCTACGGCGTGGTGCTCGGCCTGACCCTGGTCCTCCTGCCGTAGCGGCGTCGGACGCGGGGACCGAGGTCGAGCCGCCGCTCGACCTCGGTCGCTCGAACGCCCGCACGAACGACGAGGACCGGGACTAGTCCTCGTCGTGCTCGCGACGCGCGCGGTGCCGGTCGGCGTCCGAGACCGCTCGGTCGGCGGCGGGCGCACCGGTGTCGGCCGCGTCGGTGTCGGCGGCGTCGACGAAGTCGTCCTCGAAGTCCGAGTCGGCGTCCCGCTCCGGTCGACCCCGGCGAGCGGCGATGTCCGAGGTCACCCGACCGCGGAGCCCGGGCAGCGCGATGTACGACACGAGCAGGCCGATCAGCGCGGCGCCGATCGCCGCCCAGTACCACCGCAGGCCGATGACGAACAGGACCGCCAGCGCCGCGGCGAAGATGCCGAGTCGGGCAAGGGTGTAGACGAGCCACGCTTTCACCCGATGATCCTACGTGGCGTCGTTCGTGCACCGGCTGACGGGCAGCCCGGTCCCAGGCGCGCTGCCTAGAGTCGTCGCATGGTCCGTCTGTGGTTGATCATCGCCGTCGCCGCCGTGGCCTTCACGGTCTACGCGGTCATCGACTGCGCGACCATGCCGCGGCAGCGCATCCGCTCCCTGCGGCGCGGGTGGTGGATCCTCCTCGTGCTCGTCCTCCCGGTGCTCGGTGGCCTGCTGTGGTTCGTGCTCGGCCGGGCGCCCGCCACCCCGGGGCCGACGCCCCGGTACCGTGGACCCGAAGACGACCCCGACTTCCTCGGTGGCCCGCGCGGCCCCGGGACACTCCGCACCGGAACGGACCAGGACGACGAAACCCTCCGAGACCTCGAGGACCAGTTCCGCGATGAACGACGCGACCGCGACGAACGAGACGACGACCGCCCCGCCGATCGCTGACGGGTCCGCGGGGTCCGGCAGCGCTGCCACCGACTTCGCCCTGGCACTGCTGCGGGAACTCGCCCGTGCCGGGGTGACCGACGTCGTCGTCAGCCCGGGCTCCCGGTCGCAGGCGCTCGCCCTCGCGGCGGTCGCGCTCGAGCGCGCGGGCGGCACGACGGTGCACGTCCGGCTCGACGAGCGGACCGCCGGGTTCTTCGCCCTCGGGCTCGCCGTCGAGTCCGGCCGTCCGGCCGCGGTCGTCACGACCTCGGGCACCGCCGTCGCCAACCTGCACCCGGCCGTGCTCGAGGCGCACCACTCCGGCGTGCCGATGGTCGTCCTCTCCGCCGACCGGCCGGACGAGCTGCGGGGCATCGGCAGCAACCAGACCACGGTCCAGCCGGGCATGTTCGGCCCTGCCGTGTCCTTCGTGCGCGACGTGCAGGCGCCCACCGCGGACGGCGCTGTCGACGCGGGCGCCGTCCGGACGCTCGCCCGGGAGGCCGTCGCCGTCGCCGCCGGGTACACCGGGCAGCCCGGTCCCGTCCAGCTGAACGTCGCGTTCCGCGAACCGCTCTCCGCCGGGCTGCGTGCCGAGGACGTCGCCGCCGTGCCGCACGACGAGGTCGACACCGACCACGCCCGTCGTCGGGTGCACGCCGGACTGCCGGTCGTCGAACTCGCGCCGGACGACGAACCCGCGACGGTCGTCATCGCCGGACACGACGCCGGCGAGGACGCCGAACGGATCGCCTGGGAGCTCGGTGCGCCGCTGCTGGCCGAGGTGTCGAGCGGCGCGCGGTTCGGGCGCAACCTGGTCGTCACCTACCGCGAGCTGCTGCGCGACCCCGAGCTCGGCGGAGCGGTCCGTCGCGCGGTCGTCCTCGGACACCCGACGCTCAGTCGCGAGGTCCCGGCCCTGCTGCAGCGGGCCGACGTCGAGACGATCGTGGTCCGCGGACCCGGGGCCGACCCGTTCGACCCGGCCCGTGCCTCCCGGCCGGACGCCGCGACCACCTTCGTGTCCGACGTGCGCGTGACGGGGCGCACCACCCCGGGACACCGCGCGTGGGTCGGGCGGTGGGTGACGACCAGTCGCGCGCTCCTCGGGGACGGTGACGCCGGTCCGGACCTCGACGCGAAGCGCTCGGGGGACCGCGCCGAGCGCAACCGGTACCTGCGCGACGAGGTCGCCCTGCGTCGCAGGCCCGTCGACCGCACCATGCTGGTCGACGCCGTCTGGGGCGCCACCTGGCCGCACGACCGGCTCGTCCTCGGTGCCTCGCAGCTCATCCGTGTCGCCGACGCGCACGTTCCGGGCAAGAAGGTCCGGGTGCACGCCAACCGCGGTCTCGCCGGCATCGACGGGACGGTCTCGACCGCACTCGGCATCGCGGCCGCGCTCGAACGGACGCCCGACTCCGTCGGCACCACGCGGGTGCTCGTCGGCGACCTGACCTTCCTGCACGACCTCGGGGCGTTCGTCACCGGGACCGAGGAGCCGACCCACCGCGTCCAGGTCGTCGTCGGCAACGACGGTGGCGGTGCGATCTTCCGCGGGCTGGAGGTCGCCGCGACCACCCCGGAGCAGGACATGCGCCGCATGATGACGACGCCGCAGCACGTCGACGTCGAGCGTGTCGTGACCGGTCTCGGCTGGTCCTACCGACGGGCCGGGACGTGGGGCGACCTCGAGGGTGCACTCACCGATCCGGCCCAGCGCCTGGTGGTCGAGGTGCCGCTGACCGACTGACCACGGGGGCCAGGGACCGAAGGCCAGGGCTCAGGAGTCGGGGGTCGGCGAGCGCGTCGCGGATCGGACGGAACTTCAGTGCGGTCTCGGCGACCTCGCGCGCCGGGTCCGACCCCGCGACGATCCCCGCGCCGGCCCACGCGCGCACGGTCCCGTCGTCGTCGATCCGGGCGCTGCGCAGCGCGAGCATCCACTCGCCGTCGCCGTTCGCGCCGAGCCAGCCGACCGGCCCCGCGTAGCGACCGCGGTCGACGCCCTCGAGCTCGGCGACCAGTCGGACGGCGACGTCGGTGGGGGTGCCCGCCACGGCCGCGGTCGGGTGCAGGGCGTCGGCGACGTCGAGCGAGGTGGTGCCGACCGGCAGGGTCGCGCGGACGTCGGTGGCCAGGTGCCACAGGTTCGGCAGCTGGAGCCGGAACGGCTCGGGGTCCGCGCGGACGTCGGTGGCGACGGTCCGGAGCGCCTGCAGCAGGCTGGCGATCGCGAAGCCGTGCTCCTCGACGTCCTTCGCGCTCGACGCGAGGGCCTCGGCCGCGGCCCGGTCGGACACCGGGTCGTCGCCGCGCGCGGCGCTCCCGGCGAGCACCCGCGCCGAGAGCTCCGTGCCGTCGGTCCGGGCAAGGGTCTCCGGGGTCGCTCCGACGAGTCCGTCGACGGCGAAGGTGACGCACTGCGGGTAGGCCGCCGCCAGGTCGAGCAGGACCGCCCGTCGGTCGGCACCGGCGGGCAGCGTGCCGACCAGGTCGCGCGCCAGGACGACCTTCTCGGCCTCGCCTGCGGTGATCCGACGGACGGCGTCCGCGACGGACGCGGCGTAGGCGTCCTCGTCGACCCGGCCGGGGCCGAAAGCGACCGAGACGTGCCCGCCGACGGCCGGCACCGGCACCGAGGTCCGCGAGAACGCGAGGGGCTGCGGGTCCGGTGTCGTGTCGACGGCGGTGAGCCAGGCCTTGCCGCGGCGCTTGCCGATCACCACGCGCGGCACGACGAGCACGCTCTGCTCGGCGGAGTCGTCGGCGAACGCGAAGGACCCGAAGGCGACCAGCCCGGTGCCGCGCAGCTGCACGGGGTCGTCCACCGTGGCGCCCTGCACCAGGTCACGCCACACCGCCGACGCCTGCCGCATGCGGTCGGCTCCGGAGAACGTGAACCGGACCGCTTCGCCGATCCCGACGATGCCGTCACCGCTCCGGACGAACGCCAGCGGCGCGTCCCGCAGGGTGTGGCGCAGGACGTCCCCCGGGTCGTCGAGGATCCGGGTCGAGACCGTGAGCGAGGGGGCCGCCGTGGTGGTTCGGGTCACGGACCGATCGTACGCGCGCGGCGACCCGCCGGACCCCGGCCGGGCGTCCGGGCAGCCCGGGGCCGCGACCTCTAGGATGGTGCGGTGAGCAGAGCGGACCTGAGCAAGCGGCCGGACGAGGTGGCGGCCATGTTCGACGACGTCGCCGCGAAGTACGACCTCACGAACGACATCCTCTCGGCGGGCAACGCCCCGCTGTGGCGCGTCGCGACGGTCCGTGCGGTCGACCCCCAGCCGGGCGAGCGGGTGCTCGACATCGCGGCCGGGACGGGCACGAGCGCAGCGGCGTTCGCGAAGAAGGGCGCCGACGTCACGGCGCTCGACCTGTCGGCGGGCATGATCGCGGTCGGGCGCGAGCGGCACCCGGAGATCACGTTCGTCGAGGGTGACGCGGAGCACCTGCCGTTCGACGACGACTCGTTCGACGCGGTGACGATCTCCTTCGGCCTGCGCAACGTCAACGACCCGATGCAGGCGATCACCGAGATGCTCCGGGTGCTCAAGCCCGGGGGCCGACTGGTCATCTGCGAGTTCTCCACGCCGCCCGTGGCGCTCCTGCGCTTCGGCTACGGCGCGTACCTCAAGCGCGTGCTCCCGGGCATCGCGCGGCTGTCGAGCAGCAACCCGGCGGCCTACCGCTACCTGGCCGAGTCGATCGAGGCGTGGCCCGACCAGCAGGTCCTCAGCCAGTGGCTGCGCGGCGTCGGCTTCACGATGGTCGCCCACCGCAACCTGACCGCGGGCATCGTGGCGCTGCACCGCGGCCGCAAGCCCGTCGCGGGCACGGTCCGCGAGTCCGTCGCCCGCCGGGCGAAGGCCCGTCGCGAGCACCAGCACACCGGCGAGCAGCCGAGCGTCGAACCCGGCGACGCCTGACCGGTCACCCGACCCCGAACACGGAGCAGCACTTGAACCCGAGCGTCCCGGTCGCACGCCGCGCACCGAGCCTCCGCGCCTCGCTGGGCATCGGCGAGCGGTTGTTCGCGACCCCGTCCGAGCGCCGCTTCATCAGCGCGGTCGACGACGGGCTCGAGCTCGTCGAGCAGGGCCTCGAGGAGGCCATGCGCTCGACCGACACCCTGGCGGACACCACGAGCCGCTACCTGCTCTCGGCGGGCGGCAAGCGCATCCGGCCGACGCTGACGCTGCTCATCGCGCAGCTGGGCAACGGGGTGACCGACGCGGTGGTCAA
Source organism: Curtobacterium sp. 260 (assembly GCF_030803485.1). Lineage (NCBI taxonomy): Bacteria > Bacillati > Actinomycetota > Actinomycetes > Micrococcales > Microbacteriaceae > Curtobacterium > Curtobacterium sp. 260. Next base: position 282,923 of record NZ_JAURUY010000001.1, read on the forward strand.
GGCCGCGGTGAGCATCGAGACCACCCACCTGGCGTCGCTGTACCACGACGACGTCATGGACGAGGCCCCGGTCCGCCGGGGGGTCCCGGCGGCGCACGTGACCTACGGCAACAACGTCGCGATCCTGACCGGCGACCTGCTCTTCGCCCGTGCCAGCCTGATCACCGCCGACCTCGGGACCGAGGGCATCCGGATGCAGGCGGAGACCTTCCAGCGCCTCTGCATGGGGCAGCTGCACGAGACGACGGGCCCGCAGCCCGGGGACGACCCGGTCGAGCACTACATCCAGGTGCTCAGCGACAAGACGGGCTCGCTGATCGCCACCGCGGCCCGCGCCGGCGTGATGTTCTCCGGAGCCGACCGCGCCTACCTGCACGCCGTCGGGACCTTCGGCGAGAAGGTCGGCGTCGCCTTCCAGCTCGTCGACGACGTCATCGACCTCGCCCCGGCGAAGGACCGCACCGGCAAGATCGCCGGCAACGACCTGCGCGCCGGCGTGGACACCCTGCCGCTGCTGCAGCTGCGTCGCCTGGCCGCCGCCGACGACGGCGCGGCCGACCTGCTCGCCCGGATCGAGCACGACGTGAAGGACGCCCCCGACGACGCCGTGGACTCCGCGCCGTACCGGTCGGCCGTCGCCGCGCTGCGCGAGCACGAAGCCACCACCGCCACCCGCGCCGTCGCCGTCCGTTGGGCGGAGGAGGCGGTCGAGGCCCTGGAACCGCTGCCCGACGGCACCGTGAAGCGCGCGCTGACCCGCTTCGCCGAGTCCGTCGTCGAACGCAGCCGCTGACACGAGGGCCCACCGAGGCCCACCGGGAGCACCCGCCCGAACGAACTGGAGACATCAGTGCCCACCCTGCGAATCGCCATCGTCGGCGCCGGTCCCGCCGGCATCTACGCCGCGGACATCCTGCTGCGCGAGGCGCACGGCACCGACGTGTCGATCGACCTCTTCGAGCAGCTCCCCGCGCCCTACGGCCTGGTCCGCTACGGCGTCGCACCGGACCACCCGCGCATCAAGGGCATCGTCAACGCCCTGCGGGACGTCCTCGACCGCGGAGTCGTCCGACTCTTCGGCAACGTGCGCTTCGGGGAGGACATCACCCTCGACGACCTCAAGCAGCACTACAACGCCGTGCTGTTCTCGACCGGCGCGATCAAGGACGCCGAGCTCGACGTCCCCGGGGTCGATCTCGACGGCTCCCACGGTGCCGCGGACTTCGTCAGCTGGTTCGACGGGCACCCGGACGTGCCGCGCACGTGGCCGCTCACGGCGTCGAGCGTCGCGGTGATCGGCAACGGCAACGTCGCGCTCGACGTGTCCCGCATCCTCGCGAAGCACGCCGACGACCTGCTGCCCACCGAGATCCCGGCCAACGTGTACGAGGGGCTGCAGGCGAGCCCGGTCACCGACGTGCACGTGTTCGGACGGCGCGGTCCGGCGCAGGTGAAGTTCACGCCGCTGGAGCTCCGCGAGCTCGGCGAGCTCCGCGACGTCGACATGGTCGTGTACGACGAGGACTTCGACCACGACGAGGCATCGCTCACCGCGATCCAGACCAACAAGCAGGTCATGGTGATGAACCGTGTCCTGGAGCAGTGGCGCACGCGTGAGGTCGGGCAGGCCAGTCGCCGGCTCCACCTGCACTTCTGGGCGAAGCCCGTCGAGATCGTCGGCGAGGACGGCCACGTCACGGCACTGCGGTACGAGCGCACCCGGCCGAACGGCGAGGGCGGCGTCGAGGGCACCGGCGAGGTCCGCGAGCTCCCCGTGCAGGCCGTGTACCGAGCGGTGGGCTACTTCGGCTCCCCGCTGCCCGGTGTGCCCTTCGACGAGAAGACCGGCGTCATCCCGAACCGCGAGGGCCAGGTGCTCGACGAGGACGGCTCGCCGCTCCCGGGCGTCTACGCGACCGGGTGGATCAAGCGGGGCCCGGTCGGCCTGATCGGGCACACCAAGTCCGACGCGATGGAGACCGTCCAGCACATCGTCAACGACCAGGCCTCGTGGTGGACGCCGGCCGACCCGTCGCCCGAGGCGGTCCCGGCACTGCTCCGCGAGCGCGGCGTGGACTACACCGACCTCGACGGCTGGCACGCCCTCGACGAGCACGAGCAGGCCCTGGGCGCCGCCGAGGGTCGCGAGCGCATCAAGGTCGTCCCGCGCGACGAGATGGTCGACGTCTCGCTCCGACGCACGCCCTCGCCCACGAGCTGACCGCAGCAGGATGACCGCCGCACGCCCCGCACCGCCCGCCGCGATGCGGGGTGTGCTCGTCGCGCCCGGTCGTCTGCAGGGCGTCGACGTGGCGCGGGCGCTCGCGCTCCTCGGCATGATGGCGGCCCACGTCGGCGGCATCGCCGAGGCGGTGGACTGGAGTGACCCCGGCACGTGGTCCGCCGTGGCGCACGGACGGCCCTCCACCCTGTTCGCGGTGCTCGCGGGCGTCTCGATCGGCCTGACGAGCGGACGGACGGAGCCGCCAGGACCGCCGGCCATCGGGCGGATCCGGGCACGCCTGGCGATCCGGGCCGTGGCGGTGGTCGCCGTCGGGCTCCTGCTGATGGCCCTCGGCACACCCGTCTACGTCATCCTGCCCACGTACGGCGCGCTCTTCCTGCTGGTGCTGCCGACGCTCCGGTGGCGACCGGGCTGGTTGCTCGTCGCCGCGGCGGTGTGCGCGCTGCTGTCGCCCGTGGTCGCGCTCGCGTCGGCACCGTTCTACGCCGGCGCCGGCATGTGGGAGGTGCAACTCGGACTCGTCTACCCGGTGGTCACCTTCCTGGCGTACGTCCTGGTCGGTCTCGCGGTCGCCAGGGTCGGACCGGAGGCGCGGCGTGCGCAGGTCGCGCTCCTCGCGTCCGGGCTGCTGGTCGCCGTCGCGGCGTACGTGGTCGGCAACGTCCTGGCGCCGGTCCCGGTCGACGCCGGGGTCGAGGCGTTCCCCGGGGTCCCGTGGGCGCCGGACGGCAGCGGGGGAGGCTCGGCGCTCGCGCAGCTGCTGCTGTCCCCACGCGACCACTCGTCGTCGGTCGTCGACGTCGTCGGGACCGCCGGGGTCGCGGTGGCGGTGCTCGCCCTGTGCACCCTGGTGTTCGACGGCCGCGGCCGGACGGTCTCGCGGATCGCCTTCCCGCTCGCCGCCGTGGGGTCGATGCCGCTGACGGTCTACGCCGGGCACCTCGTCGTGATCGCGCTGCTGCCGGAGTACCCGGAGTCGGGCACGGTGTGGGCGGGGTTCGCGATCGGATCGGTGCTGTTCGCGATGCTGTGGCGCACGTTCCTCGGGAGCGGACCGCTCGAGCGCGTGGTCGCTCGCCTCACCCGTCTGGTGCCGGCAGCGCCCTGACCGGGGAGGCGGGCGGTCGCCGATCCTCCCGGCCGTGGGTCCCTACTGCAGGGCGGCGGTGAGCCGCGCGACGTTGTCGAGGACCTGGGACCGACGCGGGCGCTCGAGCCACGCGTCCAGGGTGAGCTCGAACGACGCGTCCTTGTACGCGGCCTGCACACCGCGGAGCGCGTCGACGAACCGGCTGCCGCGCACCATCACCGAGACCTCGAGGTTGAGGCTGAACGACCGCATGTCCATGTTGCTCGACCCGATGACGGAGACGTCGTCGTCGATGGTGAAGTGCTTCGCGTGCAGGATCGTCGGCGCCCGGTAGAGCCAGATCCGGACACCGGCGCGCAGGAGCTCCTCGTAGTAGGAGCGCTGCGCGTGCCACGTCATCGCGTGGTCACCCATCTCGCCGACGAAGAGCTCGACCTCGACCCCGCGCTGGGCGGTCGTGGTGATCGCGTAGAGCATCGAGTCGTCGGGGACGAAGTAGGGCGAGGTGATGGACACCTTGTCCTGCGCCGAGTACAGCAGCGCGTTGAACAGGCGCAGGTTGTTCTCACCGTCGAAGCCGGGCCCGGACGGCACGACCTGGCAGTCCAGCGCGTCGCCGCGGTCGGCGCGCTGGACGGGGTCGCTCTCGCGGAGCAGGAGCTCGTCGGTCTCGCTGTACCAGTCCGTCACGAACAGGGCGTTGAGCCCCGCGACGACGGGACCCTCGAACCGGGCGAACAGGTCCTTGTAGACCATGCCCTTCTCGATGTGCGACTGCAGGTCGTACGACGGGTCGATGAGGTTCTGCGAGCCCGTGAACGCCACCGAGCCGTCGATGACCATGATCTTCCGGTGGTTGCGCAGGTCGGGCCGCTGGAACTTCCCCTGCAGCGGCTGCAGCGGCAGCATGAGGTGCCACTCGATGTTCGCCCGGTCGAGGAACGCGAGCGTGTCCTTGTAGCCCGGGTACCCGCGGCTCGCCCAGTGGTCGAGCAGGAACCGCACGGTGACACCGCGTGCCTGGGCACGGGCCAGCGCCTCGAAGTACGGCCGGGTGGTGTCGTCGAGCGTCGCGATGTAGAACTCGACGTGCACGAAGCGCCGGGACTGGTCGATCGCCCGCGTCATCTCCTGCACCGACTCGTACGAGTCGGGGTAGAGCTCGGCGGAGTTGCCACCGACCAGGGGCATGGCGCCCAGCTCGCGGTTCAGCTTCGTCACGGACTCGAGCCACAGCGGCCACGGGTGGTCGCGGCGCACGCGCTCGATGCCCTCGGTCTGCTCGAGGATGTACGCGTTGATCTCGGTCTGCTTCTCGCGCCGTGCCTTCGGCAACTTCGTCGACCCGATGACCATGAAGACGATGAACCCGATGTACGGGATCAGGAAGATCGCGAGCAGCCAGGCCGTCGCGGTCTGCGGCTTCCGGTTGTAGGGGACGTAGATGATCGAGAAGACGCGGATCGCCAGGTCCAGCAGGACCAGGAGGACGGTGACCGCGACGCCGAGCCAGTGCTCCACGGGGCGCGGCGCTAGCGGAAGTTGATGAACTGCAGCGGCACGTCGAACTCTTCACCCTTGAGGAGCTGGATCGTGTTCTGCAGGTCGTCGCGGCTCTTGGAGGAGACGCGGAGCTCGTCGCCCTGGATCTGGCTCTTCACGCTCTTCGGAGCGTTCGCGCGGAGGAACGCGCCGATCTTCTTGGCGACGTCCTGCTCGATGCCGTTCTTGAACTTCACCTCGATGCGGTACTCCTTGCCCGAGGGGTACGGGTCTCCGGCGTCCAGGCTCTTCAACGAGATGTTCCGCTTGATGGCCTTGGTCTGCAGCACGTCGAGGACGGCCTTGGCGCGCTCCTCGGAGTTCGCCTTGATGAGGACGTCCTCGCCGCTGAACGCGATCGAGGCGTCGGCGCCCTTGAAGTCGTACCGCTGCTCGATCTCCTTGGCGGCCTGGTTGAGGGCGTTCTCCGCCTCCATCTTGTCGACCTTGCTGACCACGTCGAAGGAACTGTCTGCCATGCGGGACAGCCTAACCGCGCGACGGGATCCCGGTTCGGTGGTCACGAGCACCCTCCGACGTCCGGTATGCTCTTCAGCGCGCCTTCGGTTGGTGACCACACCGGTCGGGTGCGCACACGGCAAGTTACCCAAGCGGCCAAAGGGATCTGACTGTAAATCAGCCGGCGTAGCCTTCGGGGGTTCGAATCCCTCACTTGCCACAGCGAACAGCCCCGTCCGGTCCGGACGGGGCTGTTGCCGTTCCCGGCCTGGCGTCCTTCCGGGGCGTGATCCGGCAGGCTGGTGACATGCCCGACAGCCTCGCTCCCGCCCAGTTCGCCGACCTCGCCGAGTCGATCGCCCGTGAGGCAGCAGCGCTCGCGGCCCGCCGACGAGCGGAGGGGGTCGAGGTCGCCGACCGGAAGTCGAGCATCGTCGACGTCGTCACGGCTGCCGACCGGGAGGTCGAGGACCTCATCCGCACGCGGATCGCCGAGGCGCGTCCCGACGACGCCTTCCACGGCGAGGAGTCTGGCTCCGGTGTCGGGTCCACGGGGATCACCTGGGTGGTCGACCCGATCGACGGCACGGTCAACTACCTCTACGGCAGTGAGCAGTACGGGGTGAGCATCGGCGTCGTGCGGGGGAGCGCGGACCCGACGCAGTGGGAGGCGCTCGCGGGGATCGTCGTGGCGCCGGCGACCGGCACGGTGTTCCGGGCGGTGTCCGGCGAGGGCGCGACACGCGACGGCGTCCCGCTCCGCGTGTCGACCCCGTCGTCCCTCGCGGAGACGCTCGTCGCGACGGGCTTCGGCTACACCGCCGACCGTCGGCGTGAGCAGGTCGCGGTGCTGGCCGGCCTGATCGGCGAGGTGCGGGACGTTCGTCGCGCGGGAGCGGCGTCGCTCGACTGCTGCGCGGTCGGGGCCGGCACCGTCGACGCGTACTACGAGCGCGGCATCAACCCGTGGGACATGGCGGCGGGGTCGCTCGTCGCCGCCGAGGCCGGAGCGAGCGTCCGGATCTGGGAGGCCGGCGGCACGCGCTCCTTCCTGTTCGCGGCCCCCGCCGTGGCCGACCAGCTGGAGTCCCTGGTCCGTCGGCTCGAGTCCGAGGAGCTCGTCGACTGACGGCCCGGAGGCGCACCCGCCGGGCGTCGGCAGGGTCCGGTGGGGCACCGCTCGCGGACGGTGCACGGTCGTGCAGACGACTGGCGGTGCGCGACGGCCCCTGCTAGCGTGCTCCAGTCCCGTTATCTGCTCGTTACACACGAGCGCCCCGTGCCCCGATCAGGATCAGCCTCGAACACATGCCCCACGCCTCCACGACTGCGCAGACGCCCACCCGCACCGAGACCGAGCCGGTCGTGCACCTGACGCGACGCGCACGCATCGAGGCCGAGCGTCGAGCGGCTGCGACCAGCACCCCGCGCTCCGCAGCGGCTCCGCAGTCCCCGGTCGACGCACCGTCGTTCGACGAGCTCGTCGCCCCGACGACGCCCGCAGCCCCGGTCTCACCGATCGACCTCGCGCCGGCCTCACCGGTCCGGCCGGCACCGTCCGCCGGAGCGGTCACGCCGCCCGCGCCGGTCTCGCCCGACGTCGCACCGGCGGCGGACGCCTCGCGCGCCCCGACCCCGGTCGTGGATGCGGTCCGTCCGTCGGGAGCGCGACGTCCCGCGACCGCCCCGACGTCCAGCGGCAGGGCTCCGGAGGCCGGCCGCGGCCGCGGCCGTGCACGGCGCACCGCCACGGCCGCCCGCGTCGACCGTGCGACCCGTCACATCAGCAGCGCCTCGGCGTCGTCGGTGTCCACGGGCAGCATGCGCGGTGACGCCTTCCGCCGGAACGCCTCGCGGGTCACCGCCGTCGGCGCACTGCTGTTCGCCGCCGGGCTGGTCGTGTCGACGTCGCTGCCGGCGCAGGCGCTCTGGGTGCCGCCGGCTGACACCACCGCGGCTCGCGCCACCGCCACCGGCGGATCACAGTCCCTCAGCGTGGGCAACGGTGCCGTGGACGCCGAGACCACCCGCGACCAGTACTCGGTGACGTCCGCCACGCAGTACAAGAACGTCGACGCGTCGTCCTTCTCGAACGACCCGAACGGCTCGATCCAGTGGCCGTTCCTGACCGGGGTGCCGATCACGTCGGGCTTCGGCGGTCGTCAGGTCGAGGGCTGCTCGTTCTGCTCGACGAACCACATGGGCGTCGACTTCGCCCCGGGCGAAGGGACCCCGATCCGCTCCGTCGCCGCGGGCACGGTCATCAAGGTGCAGGCGCACGACGGCGGCTTCGGCAACGACGTGTGGGTGCAGCACGACGTCGACGGCAAGCAGTTCGTCAGCGTGTACGGCCACATGAAGGACGGCACGTTCAAGGTCGTCACCGGGCAGGAGGTCGCCGTCGGCGACGAACTCGGCGAGGTCGGGTCGACCGGCAACTCGACCGGTCCGCACCTGCACCTGGAGATCCACGTCGGTGGCGTCCCGGTGGACCCGCTGACCTGGCTCCGCGCCAACGCGAACTAGCGGAGGAGCGGCGGCACGCCCGGGCGACACGTCCGGTTCCCGACCACCGTCGCACGTCTGCTACGCTCGTCTGGTGCCGCCGAGCGGCACTCGCCCCGATAGCTCAGTGGTAGAGCACTTCCATGGTAAGGAAGGGGTCGTCAGTTCAATCCTGACTCGGGGCTCCGACCCGGAGCTGTTGTCGCTCCGGATCTCCGGCGGGGTAGCTCAGTTGGTTAGAGCACACGACTCATAATCGTGGGGTCACGGGTTCAAGTCCCGTCCTCGCTACCACAGGCCCGGCGGCCAGATCGCCGGGCTTTCGTCGTTCCCGGACTGCACCATCCCCGCGCGCGCCCGGCGCTGTGCCGACCCGTGCTCTGTGCCGGTCTGTGCTCTGTGCCGACCGGTGCTCTGTGCGATCCGTGCTCCACGCGTCCGCCGGTCCGCGTCCGTTCCGTCCCATTGCGCTCGACCTGGGATGCTGTTCCGCTCGTGGTGCGCAGGAACGCCAGTCCTCCTGCGCGCAGAAGTGCCTCCTACGCGCAGAACGGCTCCGGGCGATCGCCCGCCGCGGTCGCGGCTCAGCGCGGGGGAGCGGTCAGCACGCCCGCCCCCCGGAGGGCCCGTTCGAGCGTCGCCTCCACCTGCTGCCGGGCGCTCCGCCGACGCCCCGCGCCGATGCCGCCCCCGGACACCGCCGTGGCGTGCTGGGCGTGCCGGAGCGTGATCGTGGTCGACGTCCCCGTGACGGTCGTCGAGAGCTCGTACCGCCGGAACTCCCGCGCCGGGTGCACGAGGGCGCCGAGCAGGATCGTCAGCAGCCGGTTGCCGATCGTCGCGGTGATCGTGCCCCCGGTCGACTCGACCCGGTGCCCGGTCTGTCGGAGTGCCGCGCCGGCGACCTCCATGGCGGTGCACCGGTCGCCCGTGTGGACCGCGTACTGCGTCGTGTGCTCCATGAGTCCCTCCCCGTCCCCGGAGTCGTACCCGGCGTCCCCCCGGACACCGTGCGGCGAGCATAGCCGATGCATGCTCAGGGAGAGGGCGTGTGTCGAGCGTGCTCGGTAGACTTCCACGCGTGTCAGTGAACCCCGAGCTCGTCGGCAGGACGTTCCCGCCGGCCCAGCCCTACCTGGTCGGTCGTGAGAAGGTGCGCGAGTTCTCGCGCGCCGTGTTCGCGACGAACCCGATCCACCACGAGCCCGACGCCGCCCGTGCCGCCGGCTACACCGACGTGGTCGCCCCGCCGACCTTCGCCGTCGTCGTGCAGGAGGCGACGCTCGCCCAGCTCCTGGCCGAGCCGGACGCCGGCATCGACTTCTCCCGTGTCGTGCACGGTGAGCAGTCCTTCACCTACGACCGGCCGATCGTCGCGGGCGACGAGCTGACCGCCACGCTCACCGTCACCAGCGTGAAGACCCTCGGCGGCAACGCCATGGTGACCGCCGAGAGCACGATGCAGGACGCGTCGGGGGAGCACGTCGTCACCGCGACCTCCACCCTCGTGGTCCGAGGAGACGACGCATGACCACCGCACCCGCCACCGCGCTCGAGGTCGGCACCGTCGTCGCCGAGCGCGAGGTCCACCTCACCCGCGATGCGCTCGTCCGCTACGCCGGCGCCTCGGGCGACTTCAACCCGATCCACTACCGCGACGACGTCGCCGCCTCCGTCGGGCTCCCCGGCGTGCTCGCGCACGGCATGCTGACGATGGGGCACGCCGTCCAGCCCGTCGCCGAGTGGCTCGGCGACCGCGGCTGGGTCCAGCGCTACGGCGTCCGTTTCACCCGCCCCGTCGTCGTCGACCCCGAGCAGGGCGCGACCGTCGGCGTCGTCGCGAAGGTCGGCACCGTCGACGACCAGGGGCGTCCGCAGCGCATCGACCTCACCGTGACCGCCGCCGGGCAGACCGTGCTCGGCAAGGCGCAGGTCACGGTGGTGTTCCGCTGACCGTGTCGACGCGACTGGCCGACCTCACCACGTTCCGCGTCGGAGGTCCTGCGGCGACGCTCCTGGTCGCGGACACGACCGACGAGCTCGTCGCGCATGCGCACACCGCGTGGCAGGACGACGAGTGGCTCGTCGTCGGTGGCGGCAGCAACCTGCTCGTCGCCGACGACGGCTTCGCCGGCACCGTCGTGCTCGTCCGGACGCGCGGTGTCGACGCCGAGCCCGACGAGGACGGCGTCACCGTCCGCGTCGCGGCCGGCGAACCGTGGGACCGGTTCGTCGCGACGACCGTCGAGAACGGTTGGACCGGCCTGGAGGCCCTCAGCGGCATCCCGGGCACGGTCGGTGCCGCCCCCGTGCAGAACATCGGCGCCTACGGGGTCGAGCTCTCCGACGTGCTCTCCCGCATCGAGTTCCTCGACGCGTCGACGGGGGAACGCGCGTGGGTGGACGCGGCCGAGCTGGCGCTCGGCTACCGCACCTCGACGCTCAAGCACGGGCGACGAGGCGTGGTGCTGACGGTCGAGTTCCGGCTCGGCGCCACCGTGGACGAGGGCGTGCCCGTCCGCTACGCCCAGCTGGCCGGCTCGCTCGGCGTCGAGCTCGGCACCCCGGTCGACCCGATGACCATCCGGACGACGGTGCTGCGCCTGCGGTCGTCCAAGGGGATGGTGCTCGACGACGCCGATCCGGACACGTGGAGCGCCGGCTCGTTCTTCACGAACCCGATCGTGTCGGCCGGGTTCGCCGAGACGCTGCCGCCGGAGGCCCCTCGTTGGCCGGCCGGCGACGACGTGAAGCTCAGCGCCGCGTGGCTCATCGAGTACGCGGGGGTGCACCGCGGGTACGCGGTCCCCGGGTCGCACGCCGCGATCTCGTCGAAGCACACCCTGGCGTTGACCAACCGCGGGGGTGCCACCGCAGCCCAGGTCGCCGAGCTCGCGCGGTACGTCCAGGTGACCGTCCTGAACCGCTTCGGCGTCTCGCTGGTCCCGGAGCCGGTCGTGGTGGGGGACCTGCTCGGCGCGAGCTGACCGACGGACGGTCGCCGCGCCTCCCGGCCGTCGCAGTCTCGCGAGACGCAACGTGGGCGGCTCCGCGCAGCGGTACAGCGCTGCGCGGAACCGCCCACGTTGCGTGCTGCGGAGGGGGCTACGCGGAGAAGAACGCCGCCAGGCGCCGGACTCCCTCGGCGATGTCGTCGTCGCCGAGCGCGTAGGACATCCGGATGTAGCCAGAGGGGCCGAAGGCCTCGCCCGGGACGACCGCGACCTCGGCATGCTCGAGGATCAGGTCCGCGAGCTCGAGCGTGGTCGTGGGGGTCGATCCCGCCCACTCGCGGCCGAGGAGCGCCGTGACGTCGGGGTAGACGTAGAAGGCGCCCTTCGGGGTCGGGGTGACGAAGCCCGGGATCGCGTTGAGCCCCTCGACGATGGCGCGACGGCGGCGGTCGAACGCCTCGCGCATCGCCGCGACGGGCTCCTGCGGGCCGGTGAGGGCTGCGATCGCGGCACGCTGCGACACGTTCGCCACGTTCGACGACAGGTGCGACTGCAGGTTGGACGCGGCCTTCACGGCGTCGGCCGGGCCGATGGACCACCCGACGCGCCACCCGGTCATGGCGTACGTCTTCGCGACGCCGTTGACGAGGATCGTGGTGTCGGCGAGGGCCGGCACCGCGTCGAGGATGCCCGTGAAGGCGACGTCGTCGTAGACCAGGTCCTGGTAGATCTCGTCGCTGACCACCCAGATGCCGTGCTCGAGCGCCCACTCGCCGATGGCCTTCGTCTGGTCGGCCGAGTACACCGAGCCGGTGGGGTTCGAGGGGGAGCAGAACAGCAGCGCCTTGGTCTTCGGCGTGCGCGCTGCCTCGAGCTGCTCGACCGTGACGAGGTAGTCCTGGTCGCTGCCCGCGAAGACCTCGACCGGGGTGCCCCCGGCCAGGCGGATCGCCTCGGGGTAGGTGGTCCAGTAGGGAGCGGGCAGCAGGACCTCGTCGCCCTCGTCCACGATGGTCTGGAAGGCCTGGTAGACGGCCTGCTTCCCGCCGTTGGTGACGATGACCTGCGACGGGTCGACGGTGACGCCGGACTCGCGCGCGGTCTTCTCGGCGATCGCCCGCTTGAGCTCGGGCAGGCCCGTCGCCGGCGTGTAGCGGTGGTTCGCGGGGTCCTGGACGGCCAGGACGGCGGCGTCGACCACGTGCTGCGGCGTCGCGAAGTCCGGCTCGCCCGCCGCGAACGAGATCACCGGACGACCGGCGGCCTTGAGCGCCTTGGCCTTCGCATCGACCTTGAGCGTCGCGGACTCGGCGATCGCGGCGATGCGCGACGCGATGCGCGGACGGTCGGAGGTCGCGGCGACGGAGTCCGTCGCGGTCTCGGGGGCGGTGGACTCGGGGCCGGGGGCTGCGGTGCTCACGGCCGCCAGCCTACCGGCGCGGCACGCCGGGGGGAGCGGCCGAGTGGACAGCGTGTGACGGACTCCCGTACACTCGACCACCGGCGCACGGAACGGTGACGGGACGTGCCCCAGGGGGTTCCGACCCCTACAGGGCGGTGGCTCAATTGGTAGAGCAGCGGTCTCCAAAACCGCAGGTTGCAGGTTCGAGTCCTGTCCGCCCTGCAAGTCTGGAAGGTGTGAAGGTGGCGAGCAAGGACATGGAGACGACGGCGGACGACGTCGTCGCGAAGGCCAAGGCCGACCGTGCTCAGCGTGGTGGCCCGATCGCTGCCGTCGTCCTCTTCATCCGCCAGGTCATCGGCGAACTCCGCAAGGTCGTCACGCCGACCCGCAAGGAGCTCTTCAGCTACACCGGCGTCGTGCTCGTCTTCGTCGTCGTGATGATGATCCTGGTGTCGATCCTCGACTTCGTCTTCGGTCTCGGCGTCGGTTACGTCTTCGGCAACGGTCCCACGGCCTGACCCGTCGCCGACCGGCCTGACGGCTGGTCTGCTGCGTCCGTTCACCTGGCCGGACCCCGACAGGAGTACGGTCGCCCGAGACGGCGACGGACGCGAACCGCTCCGGCCACTCACCCGATCCGCACCACCGAACGGAAAGAACCGCAGTGTCTGACTACTCCCGCGACGACATCGACCTCGCCACGGCTGCCGAGCAGTCCTCCGAGGTCGAGGAGAACCAGGAAGGCGACGTCGAGACCGCCGAGGGCCGTTCGGTCGAGTCCGCCGAGGAGCGTGCGATCTCCGTCGAGGACGAGGACGCCGAGTCCCTCGGGACGAGCGACGAGCCGGACGACGGCACGGTGGACACCTCCATCGACGAGGCGCTCACCGCGCTGGCCGAGTCCCGCGACCCCGAGGCGGACGCCGTCGTCGACGACGCGCTCGACATCGACTCCGCCGACGAGGCCGAGGCCGCCGTCGAGGCGGTCGAGGACGAGGAGGAGACCGAGCTCGAGGACGCCTCCGCAGCCGAGGTGAACGAGACGCTCGCCGCGGACGAGGCCCTCGACGCCGACGAGGTCGACGACGAGCCCGCCGAGGTCGACCCGTACGACGCCTTCAAGGCCGAACTGCGGATGAAGCCGGGCAAGTGGTACGTCATCCACTCCTACGCGGGCTTCGAGCGCCGCGTGAAGTCGAACATCGAGAACCGCATGATCTCGATGTCGATGGAGGACTCGATCTACCAGGTCGAGGTCCCGATGGAGGACGTCGTCGAGATCAAGAACGGGCAGCGCAAGCTGGTCACCCGCGTCCGGATCCCCTCGTACGTGCTCGTCCGCATGGACCTCAACGAGGACTCGTGGTCGGTCGTCCGCCACACCCCCGGTGTCACCGGCTTCGTCGGCAACGCCCACAACCCGACGCCGCTCCGCTTCGACGAGGCGTTCGGCATGCTGAAGTCGCTCGTGCAGGTCGCCGAGGCCGCACCGACCAAGGGCGGCGCGAAGTCCGGCGGTGCCGCACAGGCGCAGCCGCAGGCCGAGGTCGACTTCGAGATCGGCGAGACGATCACCATCAAGGAAGGCTCGTTCGCGGGCCTGCCGGGTTCGATCTCCGAGATCAAGCCGGAGAGCGGCAAGCTCACCGTCCTCGTCTCGCTGTTCGAGCGCGAGACCCCGGTCGAGCTCAGCTTCGACCAGGTCACCAAGCTGTAGTACGCTACTGAGGTTTGGCCCCGCGTGCTGTGGCATGCGGGGCTTCACCGCGGTCCGGATCCGCCGGGCCAGCGGGAGAGTGCACGGATCCCCGTGCGTTCGATTCCAGGAGGAAGCACAACATGGCACCGAAGAAGAAGGTCACGGGCCTCATCAAGCTGCAGATCAACGCGGGCGCCGCCAACCCGGCCCCGCCGATCGGTCCTGCGCTCGGTCAGCACGGCGTGAACATCATGGAGTTCTGCAAGGCGTACAACGCCGCGACCGAGTCGCAGCGCGGGAACGTCGTGCCGGTCGAGATCACCGTCTACGAGGACCGTTCGTTCACGTTCGTCCTCAAGACCCCGCCGGCCGCAGAGCTGATCAAGAAGGCCGCGGGTGTGCAGAAGGGGTCCTCGACCCCGCACACGGTCAAGGTCGCAAAGATCTCGATGGACCAGGTCCGTCAGATCGCCGAGACCAAGCAGGCAGACCTGAACGCCAACGACATCGAGCAGGCCGCGAAGATCATCGCCGGCACCGCTCGTTCGATGGGCATCACGGTCGAGGCGTAAGCCTCAGCGCCCCACACACCCCGACCCCTTTCCGTGGGAGAGCCTCGCCGGCTCGTCAACCACGTAGCTCCTGAGGAGAACACCATGGCGAAGAAGTCCAAGGCCTACCAGGCCGCGGCCGCGAAGATCGAGGCCGACAAGTTCTACACCCCGACCGAGGCAGTCGCCCTCGCGAAGGAGACCGGCTCGGCGAAGACCGACTCCACGGTCGAGGTCGCGCTGAAGCTCGGCGTCGACCCGCGCAAGGCCGACCAGATGGTCCGCGGCACGGTCATCCTGCCGCACGGCACGGGCAAGACCGCCCGCGTCATCGTCTTCGCCGTGGGCGCTGCGGCCGAGGCCGCCATCGCCGCCGGTGCCGACGAGGTCGGTGGCGACGAGCTCATCGCGAAGGTGGCCGAGGGCTACACCGCGTTCGACTCCGCCGTCGCGACGCCGGAGCTCATGGGCAAGGTCGGTCGTCTCGGCAAGGTGCTCGGCCCGCGTGGCCTCATGCCCAACCCGAAGACCGGCACCGTGACCCCGAACGTGGCGCAGGCCGTCAACGACATCAAGGGCGGCAAGATCGAGTTCCGCGTCGACAAGCACGCCAACGTGCACTTCGTCGTCGGCAAGGCCTCGTTCACGCCGGAGCAGCTCGACGAGAACATCTCGGCCGCGCTCGAGGAGATCGTCCGCCTCAAGCCGTCCGCGTCGAAGGGCCGCTACATCATGAAGGGCGCCGTCTCGACGACGTTCGGACCGGGCATCCCGCTCGACGTCAACGCCATCTGATCGACTGATCAGGCCAGGAGGACCCGCACCGATCGGTGCGGGTCCTCCTGCGTTCCCGGGGGTCCGACCGGATACCGTGGCCTCGTGCGGACCCTCGTGAACTCCCTCCGGCTCGTCGCCGTGATCGCGGTCGTCGCCGCGGTCCTCGCGCAGTGGCTCGTGACCTCCCGGACGCCGGACTACCTCTTCTGGAACTTCTTCGGCTACTTCACGATCCAGTCGAACATCATCGTCGCGGTGGCCTTCGCACTGACCCTGGTGGCAGCAGCGCGACGGCAGCGCAGCAACCTGCTGCTCACCGGGTTCCGGGGTGCGGCGACGGTGTACATCGCCACGACGGGCGTCGTCTACAACACGCTGCTCGTCGGGGCCTCGGTGTCGAACACGGTGCCGTGGTCGAACGACGTGCTGCACAAGGTGGTCCCGCTGTACGCCGTGCTCGACTGGCTGGTGTTCTCCGACCGGGCGCGGCTGCTCCTCCGGCACGTCTGGTGGTTCCTGGTCTACCCGGCGGTCTGGCTCGTCGTGGTGCTCGTCCGCGGCGCGACCGACGGGTGGGTCCCGTACCCGTTCCTGGACCCTGCGCAGGGTTACGGCGTCGTGGCGCTGTACTGCCTCGGCGTCGCGGTGTCCATCGGGCTCATGGGGATCCTCGTGGTGGGGATGAGCCGGCTGCGTCTGCTGCGGGTCTAGACCCGGAAGGTCCGGAGCTTGTCGAGCACGAGGTCCGCGAGCTGGACGAGCCCGCGGATCTGGTCGTCGTCGCGGTCCACCCACCGGCACTCGGGTTCGTCGGCGACGGGCACGAAGTCGTCGTGGCGCTCCCACACGAACAGGGTGCGGTCGGCTCCCAGGACGTACTGCTGCCACCAGACCTGGCGCAGGTAGTGCCGGGGGATGCTCCGCCAGCCCTTGCCCGTTGTCTTGATCTCGGCGAGCACGAGTCGGTCCGACGCGTCGTGGCCGACGCCGTCGGGGGTCGCCAGGTGCGCACGGTTCGTGCTCGCGTGGAAGAGGTGGGCCGACGGCTCGATGCCGTGCGTGGCCGCGACCCAGGCGGCGATCACGGGCTCACGGTCCTTGCCGTGCTCGGTCCAGGCGTTGCCCGAGAACCGGGAGCCGTACCGCTTCTCGGCGACGACGGTCTCGACCGCGCGCAGCGACGCGAGCCGTGCGACGTCGGTCGCGGTGATGCCCATCGCGCGGGCGCGGAGCCATGCCACCCGGTCGGACGAGTGCGCGACGATCCGCTCGGTGTGCCCGCGGAGCGCGGTGAACGCATCGTGGCCACCGGGCGCGGACCGCGGGCCCGCGGCAGGACGACCGACGGGAGCAGCGTCGCGTGCAGCCGACCGCACGGCGGACGTGGCCGGCGCGGCGGAGGCGGGGAGGGCCTCCAGACCGGGGTCCAGGTCGCCCCACAGGGTGGGCTGCACGATCGTCACCGGACGATTGTCACCCCGCGGGCCGACACGGCGCGAACCGACGCGCGCGGCGTCCGCCCTCAGGAGACGAGCTGACGGCCCTCGGCGGGGGCGACGAGCTCGTCGACGCCGGCGGGGGAGAGCGCGTAGTCGAGGGCGAGCACGGCTGCGCCCTGCAGGGCGGCGACGGAGCCCGCACGGGACTGCGCGATCACGAGGTGCTCGGTGGCGAGGGGCATCGAGCGGGCGTAGACGACCTCGCGGACACCGGCGAGCAGGTGCTCCCCGGCACGGGTGATGGAGCCGCCGAGCGTGATCACGGACGGGTTGACGAGCGAGACACAGGTCGCGAGGACCTCGCCGATGTCCCGGCCGGCCTGTCGGACGGCCCCGATCGCGTCGAGCTCCGAACGGTTCACCAGGTCGATGACGTCGCCGCTGGTGTGCACGTCGTGGCCCTTCGCCCGCAGGGCGCGGGCGATGGCCGGGCCGGAGGCGACGGCCTCGAGGCAGCCGGTGTTGCCGCAGTGGCACGGCACGTCGCCCGCGCGGGACACGCGCACGTGACCGATGTCGCCCGCGGTGCCCTGCGCGCCCCGGCGGAGCTGCCCGTCGGAGACGATGCCCGAGCCGATACCGGTCGCGACCTTCACGAACAACAGGTGGTCCAGGTCCGGCCAGCCGTACGCCCGTTCACCGAGCGCGGCGATGTTCACGTCGTTGTCGACCAGCACGTGCGCGGCGACGTGGCCGCGCAACCAGCCGGGGACGTCGAAGCCGTCCCAGCCCGGCATGATCGGCGGGTTCGCCGGGCGCCCGGTGGAGAACTCGACCGGGCCGGGGACGCCGATGCCGATCGCGACGACGTCGTCGCGCCGCCGACCGACCTCGTCGAGCAGTTCGTCGACGGTCTCGACCAGCCACGTGAGGGTGGGGACCGGGCCGGCGGCGATGTCGATCGCGGCCTCCCGCGTCGCGAGCGGGGCCCCGACGAGGTCGGTCACGGCGACCCGCCCGTGCGAGGCACCGAGGTCGGCGGCCACGACGAGGCGTGCGCGCGGGACGAGGGCGACCTGGGCGGGCGGACGGCCGCCGGTCGACGCGGCGGTCTCCACGGGGCCCACGAGCCCCACGTCGACGAGGGCGTCCAGGCGCACGGCGATCGTCGAGCGCGCGAGTCCCGTCAGGGCGGCGAGCTCCGCCCGGGTCCGCGGCACACCGTCGCGGAGGATCTGGAAGAGTTCGCTCGCTCCGACCGGCGGCGACGCTGCCGTCCGGGTGAAGTCGATCATGTCGGGAGTGAAGCACACATCGAACGCGCCACGCAACGAAGACTGTCGAGGACTTCGCAACTTCTGCTTGACCGCCGACAGAAGCGGCCATAGTGTGACGCTCGATCACTGACGATCCACCATCTCGACGAGGAGAACCCCTGGTGACACAACCCCTGTCGGTCCAGCTCTACACGGTGCGGGACGCCCTCTCGACGGACCTGCCGGGCACGCTCCAGCGCATCGCGTCCATCGGTTACACGAACGTCGAGGCCTTCGGCTTCGTCGACCGCGCCGAGGAACTGCGCGACGCCCTGGCGGCCGCTGGCCTGCAGGCACCGAGCGGCCACGCCCGTCTGCTGGACGCCGGGGAGCAGGACCTCGAGCGCATCCTCCACGCCAGCGTCACCGTCGGGCTGGGGACGCTCATCGACCCGCACATCGACGAGGCCCGCTGGACGACCCGCGAGGACGTCGAGGCCGTCGCCCGCGAACTCAGCGCACTGGCTCCCCGCGCCGCCGACCACGGACTCGTGCTCGGCTACCACAACCACGCGTTCGAGTTCTCGAACCGCATCGACGGCGTGAGCGCCTACGAGGTCTTCGCCGACGCGCTGTCCGACGACGTCGTCCTCGAGCTCGACACCTACTGGGTGACGGTCGGTGGCGACGACCCGGTCGCGATCCTCGGCAAGTACGGCGACAAGGTGCAGTTCCTGCACGTCAAGGACGGCGACGGCTCGCACGACGACGAGAAGCAGGTCGCGGTGGGCAACGGCGTCATGCCGATCCGCGACATCGTCGCCGCGGCGCCGGACGCCCAGCACGTCGTCGAGCTCGACGGCCACGAGGGCGACGTGTTCCAGGCCGTCGCCGACTCGTACACGTTCCTGCAGGGGGTCCGCGCATGACCGACACGACGACCGCGGCGGGCGCGCAGCAGTCCGACGACGCCGCGCACCGCACCGGCCCGGTCGGGGTCGGCGTCATCGGGGCCGGGGTCATCTCCGACCAGTACCTGTCGAACCTCACGGTCTTCCCCGACGTCGAGGTCCGGTTCATCGCCGACATCGACGAGGCACGTGCCGCCGCCCAGGCCGAGAAGTGGGGCGTCGCCGGATCCGGCTCGGTGGAGCAGCTCCTCGCCGACGACGACGTCGAGATCGTCGTGAACCTGACCATCCCGGCCGCGCACGTCGAGGTCGCCCTCCGCGCCCTCGCCGCGGGCAAGCACGTCTGGGGCGAGAAGCCCTACGCGCTCGACCGTTCCAGCGCGGCCGAGCTCCGGGACGCGGCGCGCGCCGCCGGCAGGACCGTCAGCGTCGCGCCGGACACGTTCCTCGGCGCCGGACTGCAGACCGCCCTCCGGACGATCCGCGACGGTCGGATCGGCACACCGCTCAACGGTCTGACGCTCTTCCAGAGCCCCGGCCCGGAGTCGTGGCACCCGAGCCCCGAGTTCCTCTTCGCGGACGGCGCCGGCCCGCTGTTCGACATCGGCCCGTACTACATCACCACCCTGGTGCAGGCGTTCGGACCCGTCGCGAAGGTCACCGCCACCGCCTCGAAGTCCCGTGCCACCCGCACGATCGGCTCGGGTCCGAAGGCCGGGACGGAGTTCCCCGTCGACGTGCCGACGAACCACTCGGCGCTGATCCAGTTCGAGGACGGCGGGAGCGCGCAGAGCGTGTTCTCGTTCGAGTCCGACCGTGGCCGCACCGGCTTCGTCGAGATCGCGGGGGAGACGGGGACCGTCGTGTTCCCGGACCCGAACGACTTCGACGGCGACACCGAGCTGTACGTGCTCGGCGCCGACGAGCCCGAGACGATCCCCGCCGTCGGGTCCACCTACTCGCGGGGGACGGGCGTGGTCGACCTGGCCCGCTCCCTCCGTGCGGGTGAGGAGAACCGGGTCCCCGGCGACCTCGCCTTCCACGTCCTCGACGTGATGGTCTCCATCGCCGAGGCGGCAGAACGTGGTGAGACGGTGCTCGTGGAGAGCACCGTCGCACCCTCCCCGACCCTCCCCGAGGGCTGGGACCCCGCGGAGTCGACCCTGTCCTGACCGGACGCGCCGGCGTCCGTCCGCGGACGACGGCACACCCGGGCAGGGCATCGGGACGACCCCGCACGCCGGTGACGGCGACGTCGACCGGCACGCACACAGCAGCACCCGACACGTACACCCCTTCGCACCATCTCAACGACGAGAAAGTAGAGAGTCATGCGCACTGCCATCCGCGCACTGGCCATCACCGCGGCCGCGGCACTCACCGTGACCGGCCTGGCGGCCTGCTCCTCCGGGTCGTCCGGTTCCTCCGGCGACTCGAAGACGCTCACGTACTGGGCGTCCAACCAGGGCACGTCCCTGCAGAACGACAAGGAGGTGCTCACCCCCGTCCTCGAGAAGTTCACCAAGGAGACCGGGATCAAGGTGGACCTCCAGGTCATCGGCTGGAACGACCTGCAGACGAAGATCACCACCGCCGTCACCTCGGGCCAGGGCCCGGACGTGGTCAACATCGGCAACACCTGGGCGACGTCGCTCCAGGCCACCGGCGCCTTCCAGGAGTTCGGTGACTCGGAGATGGAGGCGATCGGCGGTGCCGACAAGTTCGGCAAGGTCGCGCTGTCCACCGGTGGTGCTCCGGGCAAGACCGTCACGAGCGTCCCGCTCTACGGCCTCGCCTACGGCCTGTACTACAACAAGCAGATGTTCAAGGACGCCGGCCTCGAGGCACCCACCACGTGGGAGGAGCTGACCGCCGACGCGAAGAAGCTCACCACCGACGGCAAGTACGGCTTCACCATCGCCGGTGGCTCGTACACCGAGAACGCGCACTTCGCCTTCATCAACTCGGCGCAGAACGGCGGCGAGTGGTTCGACGAGGACGGCAACCCGACCTTCACCCAGAAGGCGAACGTCGACGGCATCAAGCGCTACCTCGACCTGATGCAGTCCGACAAGGCGGTCAACACCTCGAACGCGCAGTACGACAACGGCACGCAGGCGGTGTCGGACTTCGCGAACAAGAAGGCCGCGATGATGCTGACGCAGAACAACGCCAACGCCACGATCACGTCGAACGGCATGTCCGCCGACGACTTCGGCGTGGTGCCCTTCCCGGCACCCGAGGGTGCGAAGGACATCGCCTCCTTCCCCGCCGGCATCAACCTGTCGATCTTCAAGAACACGAAGAACAAGGACGGTGCGCTGAAGTTCGTCAAGTACATGACGAGCGAGGACACCCAGACGACGCTCGACAAGCCGTACTCGGCCCTGCCGGTGCTCGCCTCGGCTGCCGACTCGGTCTCCGACGAGCAGACGAAGACGTTCCTCGACATCTACAACAACAAGGCGAAGCCGCTCCCGCTGGTGCCCGCCGAGGACCAGTTCGAGTCGACCGTCGGCAAGGCGATGAACGACATGTTCGCCAAGATCGCGACCGGCGGCACGGTGTCCGACAGCGACATCAAGACGGCCCTGCAGACCGCGCAGGACCAGGTCTCGCAGTCGGTCGGCTAGTCGGCCGGGAGGCCCGGGGTGCGTCCGCAGGACGCGACCCGGGCCTCGCCCCTCCACACCCGGCCCCGCGCCGGGAGTGAGCGCATCGGCTCACGCACGCCGCGCCTCCCGTCCGCTGCCACGGACCCGCGCGAAGCACCGATCCCCCTCCTGCCGGAAGGCCCCCACCCATGACCACCTCGGTCCTGCCCGACTCCGAGCGCATCGACCTGACCCACACGAAGGCACCGACCCTGTCGGGGCCGCAGCCGGGTCGGAAGCCGAAGCGCCACTGGCTGCCGTACGCGCTCGTCGCGCCAGCGGTCCTCTTCGAGCTGCTCATCCACATCGTGCCGATGCTCACCGGCATCTGGATCTCGTTCGTGCAGCTCACCAAGTACTTCATCGCGAACTGGGGAGCCGCGCCCTTCGCCGGGCTGCGGAACTACTCGGTCGCCATCGACTTCGACCAGGCCATCGGCAAGGGCGTCCTCAACTCGTTCCTCATCACCTGCGGCTACACGGTCATCGTCGTCGCGCTGGCGTGGACCTTCGGCATGGCTGCGGCGGTCGCGCTGCAGAAGCCCTTCAAGGGCCGCGGGCTCTTCCGCACGCTCTTCCTCGTGCCGTACGCGCTGCCGATGTACGCCGGCATCATCACCTGGAAGTTCATGTTCCAGCGGGACTCCGGTGCCGTGAACCACGTCCTCGTCGACCAGCTCGGACTCTTCGGTGGGCAGGGACCGTTCTGGCTGATCGGCTCGAACGCGTTCGTCTCGGTCGTCGTCGTCGCGATCTGGAAGACCTGGCCGTTCGCGTTCCTCATGCTCATGGCGGGCCTGCAGTCGGTGCCGAACGACGTGTACGAGGCCGCGTCGGTGGACGGTGCGAAGCCCTTCCGCCAGTGGCGCTCCATCACGCTGCCGATGGTCCGCCCGGTCAACGTGACGCTCGTGCTCGTGATGTTCCTCTGGACGTTCAACGACTTCAACACGCCGTACGTGCTGTTCGGCTCGACCGCGCAGCCGCCGGCCGCCGACCTGCTCAGCTTCCACATCTACAACGCGTCGTTCATCACCTGGAACTTCGGTTCCGGCGCCGCGATGAGCGTGCTGCTCCTCATCTTCCTGCTCATCGTCACGGGCATCTACCTGGCCGTGACCAACCGGAGGTCCGTCCGTGCGTGAAACAATGGGCGCCAAGTCCTTCAAGGTCGTCACGATCGTCCTGTTGACGTTGTTCACGGTCGTCCCGCTCTACGTGATGATCACCACGGCGATGAAGCCGCTCGGCGACGTGCAGGACAACTTCACGTGGATCCCGACCAACATCACCCTCCAGCCGTTCATCGACATGTGGTCGACGGTGCCGCTGGCGAAGTACTTCGTGAACTCGCTCGTGGTCTGCACGATCGCGACGCTGTTCTCGCTGATCATCGCCACGTTCGCCGCGTACGGTGTCTCGCGCTGGAACTTCAAGGGCAAGAGCACCTTCACCACCGCGGTGCTCTCCACCCAGATGTTCCCGGGCGTGCTGTTCCTGCTGCCGCTGTTCCTCATCTTCACGAACCTCGGCAACGCGCTCGGCATCCAGCTCGTCGGGTCGTGGCTCGGCCTGATCATCACCTACCTGACGTTCACACTGCCGTTCTCGATCTGGATGCTGTCCGGGTACTTCGAGACGATCCCGCGGGAGCTCGACGAGGCCGCGATGGTCGACGGCTCCGGCCCGATGGGCGCGCTGTTCCGGGTCATCCTGCCCTCGGCGCGACCCGGGCTCGTCGCGGTCGGCATCTACTCGTTCATGACCGCGTGGGGCGAGGTCCTCTTCGCCTCGGTGATGACGAACGGCGACGGGCAGCTGCTCGCGAACGGTCTGCAGCAGTACTCCACGCAGACGAACGTGTACTGGAACCAGATCATGGCGGCGTCGCTCGTCGTCTCGATCCCGGTCGTGGTGGCGTTCCTCATCGTGCAGCGCCAGTTCGTGGCCGGTCTGACCGCGGGTGCGGTGAAGTAGGCGCTCCCGGCTGCCCCGGCCGGGCCCGGCTGGCGGGCCCGACTGGCCTACCCGAGACTCGGCTCGACGGACAGTTTCGCGGGACTTCGCCCGTGGAACTGTCCGCCGGGCCGAGTCTCGTCGGTGCGTGGTCCGATGCGACAGGATGGACAGATGACGGGGAAGCGAGGACGGCAGCTGCTGCCGGGGCAGAGCAGCCGGGTGCACGTGTACGACGTCGAGACCCGGACGTCGAGGCTCGTGTTCTCGTCGGACCGGGTGCTCGTCGAGGCGCCGAACGTGCGCGACGACGGCACGCTCGTGCTGAACGGCGACGGGGACCTCTGGCTCCTGACCCCGCCGGCGGCGGGCAGCGACACGGTGCTCGACGAGACCGCCCTCGTCCGCGTGCCGATGCCGGGCATCGACGAGATCAACAACGACCACGTGCTCGACCCCGGCGACGACTCCGTGGTGGTGAGCGCCCGCGACGGCGAGCTGTACCGGGTCCCGTTGCCCGAGGGCGGGTCGGCGGCACGCATCACCGACACCGCCGCGGTGCTGCCGGTGGTCCGGAAGTACTACCTGCACGGCATCGCGCCCGACGGCTCGACCCTCGCGGCGATCGTGGGGGAGCGCACGCCGGACGGGGTCTGGACGACCGACGTCGCCCTCGTCGACGCAGTGTCCGGCGACACCACCTTCCTCACGCGGGACCCCCACCCCGACGACGGGAGCGCGATCACGCCGGACGGCGCCACCGTCCTGTTCAACACCGAGCGGTTCACGCCGGGCACCGCGCAGCTCGCGTCGCTCCGGCTCGGGGCCGACGGCGCTGCGGGCGACGGCGGTGCGGGCGGTCCCGTGCAGATCACCGCCGACGACCGCGTGAACTGGTTCCCGCACCTGTCCCCGGACGGCGCGCACCTGCTCTACCTGTCGTACGAGCCCGGCGTGCAGGGGCACCCCGCCGACCACCGGGTCGAGCTGCGGCTGCTGCCCGGGGTCCTGGCCCGGGGCGCGCGGATCGCCGTCGTGCCCGAGACCCTCGTCGCGCTCGACGGCGGCCAGGGCACGGTCAACGTCCCGCCGTGGTCGCCCGACTCGCGCTGGTTCGCGTACTGCGACTACTCCGTCTCCTGAGCGCGTCGGGCCGTCCCACGGGAGGGGCGGGCGGGGTCCGGAGGGGCGGGTCAGCCGGCGTCGCCGTAGGTGCGACGGAGGTGCTCCGCGTACCCACCGGGGGTCCGGCCGGCGAAGCGTCCGCTCGTGACCACCGGGAGCTCGGTCGTCGCCCGGACGTCGAGGCCGAGTGCCCGTGCCCGGTCCACCAGTCGGACGTCCTCGTGCTCGGGCACGGGGTCGAAGCCGCCCAACGCGGTGTCGGCGTCCGCCCGCACGCCGAGGTTCGCGCCGTGCACGTGCCCGAGGGTCGCCCCGGGCGGGTGTGCCGCCCGCCAGCGGTCGAGCACCGCGGGGTCGAGGTCGTCCGGGTCGGGGACGACCGCGCCGACGAGCACGTGCGCCCCGGCGAGCAGGGCGTCCACCTGCTGCACGAGCCAGTCCGGGTGGACGCGCGAGTCGGCGTCGGTGTGCGCGAACCAGTGCCGGCCGGGCGGGGTCGCCCGGGCGAGGGTCCTCGCGTGCGCGGTGCCGAGTGCCCGCGCGCGACCCACGCCGACGCGCGACGAGGTCCTGACGTGCAGGCGACCCGTCCGCCACACGGGGTCCGCCTGCCGCGCCGTCTCGACGATGCCGGCCGTGCCGTCCGTGCAGCCGTCGAGGACGAGCGTCACGGAGGCCCGGGTCGACGGGTGCGCGTCGTGGAGTGACGTGACGGCGGTCGCCAGTGCGTCGAGGGCGGCGCGGACGGAGGTCTCCTCGTCGTGCACCGGGACGACGACGTCGATGCGGGTGGCGCTCACCGGACGAGCCCCTCGGCCCGGGCGACCGAGGTGACGGCGGGTCCCGGCAGCACACTGAGCACGAAGTCCTCCTCGACGTGGCGGACGAGTGCGGGCCGCGGCCAGCGGGCGGCCAGCCGCGCGTCCACCGTGTCGCCGTCGGTCACCGCGTCGTCGTCCGGGTGGCGCCAGTGGCAGGCGACGAGCACGCCGTCGTCGTCGAGCGTCTCGAGCACCCGGTCGACGGTGCGGTCGAGGTCGTCCGGTGACAGGTAGTAGCCGACCTCGGAGAGCACCACCAGGTCCCACCGACCGTCCGGCCACTCGGCGGGGAACGCGGCGGTCTCGAACCGGGCGCCCGGTGCCCGTCGCTCCGCCCGCTCGATCGCGGCGGCAGCGACGTCCGTGCCGAGGACCGCGTCCGCGCGCTCGGTGAGGGCCGCGGTGAGCACGCCGGTCGCGCAGCCGAGCTCGAGCGCCGACCGGAAGCGGGGGCGGGGGAGTGCGGCCAGGGTGACGGCGCGCTTCCGTTGCTCGTACCAGGAGCCGTCGAAGTCCCACCCCTCGGGCTTCCGCGCGTAGTGCGCGTCGAAGGAGTCCCCGGAGCGCGACCGCACCGGCGCGAACAGCCACTCCTCGATCCGCAGGTGGTGCGCCGCGTGGCGGTCGTCGACGATCGCCTCGTCCCCAGGCGCTGCCGACAGCGGCAGCGTCTGCGACGGGTAGGCGGCCAGCGCCCGGGCCTTCCGGTCACGGACGTCAGCGTCGAGGGTGAGCGCGCGGGCCCGGTCCCACGGAGCGGTCGGAGCAGCCGGGTCGTCCCAGTGCCAGGCCCACACCGGGTACGCGAGCAGGTCGGTGCCCGGCGTCGCGTCGACCACCTGCTCCGCGACCTCGCCGGCGATCCGGTGGTCGCGGTGGCCGTCCCCGCGCCAGGGCGCGACGACGAGCGTCGGGCGCGGCCCCCCGGCGAGGCGGTGCTCGAGTGCGGCGCGCAGCACGTCGACGTGTTCCCGCACCGCGCCGTCGGGCACGTCGAGCTCGGTCGCGCCGGCCGTCGGGTGCAGCACGCGCAGCGCGGCCCGGAACTCGGCGGCCCGACGGGGCGCGAGCTCCGCGGGTGTCACCGTGGGGGAGTCCGGGTGCGAGCGCTCGCCGCGGGTGACGAGCAGCACGTGGACGGGGATGCCGGCGTCCGCGGCCGTCGCGATCAGGCCACCGGCGCCGAGGGTCTCGTCGTCGGGGTGCGGCGCGACGACGACCACCGAGCCGACACCGTGCAGGTCGACCGGCACCGCGGGCACCGAGCGGAGGAACGCCGTCCACGCCGCGGGATCGGTCCCGGGTTCGCGGTGGTCGAAGCTCACCACGCGACACCGCCGCGTTCGGTGACGATGCGTCCGACCCGGGCGAGGTCGCGCTCCCCGTGGTCCTGCAGCACGTAGAGCCCGAGGTCGGCGACCCGTGCGGCGACCGCGGGGTCGCTCGTCAGCGGGGCGGGGCCGAGCGTCGCGACGACGCGCTGCGACACGGCGTCGACCGCGCGACGGACCCGCGACCGCGTGACCTGCGCCACGAGCGACCAGTCGGTGTCGTCGTCCGACCCGGCTGCGTCGATCCGGGCGGCGGCGGTCGCCAGGGCGTCCTCGGCGTCGGCGAGGTCGAGGACCGTCGCGCCGAGCGCTGCCCGGAGCAGCTCGGCGTCGGGTCGGCCCGCTGCGGCGGACCGCAGCAGCCGGGCGAGCCCGACGGCTCCGCCCCACCAGCAGGCCGCGACGCCGATGCCGCCCCAGGCGAAGCCCGGGCGGGTGAGGTACCAGCCGGGCGCGCCGACCGCGGTCGCCCGGACGCCGGCACAGTCGACCGGGCCGCTCGGGACGTCGGGCATCCCGCGCGCGACCCAGGCCTCGTCGTGCGCCGTGACACCCTCCTGTCGCAGGTCGACCGCGAACAGCTGCCGGTCGTCACCGACGTGCGCGGTGACGAGCGCGTGCGAGAGCGTCGACGCGAGCGAGCACCAGGGCTTCGTCCCGTCGAGCCGGACGGCGTCGGGACCGGCGGCGGGGTCAGGGGTCGCGGTGAGCGTCGTCCCCGGTGCCTCGGCCGCGAAGACGCCCCACGTCGAGCCCTCCGGGGCGGCCGAACCGGCCTGGGCGAGGATGCCGAGCGCGTCGAGGTGCGGTTCGACGGTGCGGGCGAGCGCGACGTCGGCGGCGGCGACCGCGGCGAGGGCCGCGAACGCGCCGCCGGCGGATCCTGCGGACAGGGGTGGAGCGGTGTCGGCCAGCCACCGTGCGAAGGCGAGCCGGTCCTGCGGGGACGAGCCGGTCCTCCCGGCCGCCGCCTCGACGTCCGCGGTGTCGACGTCCGTCACGGACGGGGGCCAGGCCGGGGATCGCAGCATGGTGCCGACGCTACGGGCGACCGCCCGGGCGGCTGCTCGGGAAGCGTCGACGAGCCCCGGGACCGGTCGGACGATCCACAGGACGAGGAGGGCAGGCCCACAGACAGCTCATAGGAACCACACCGATCCTCGATGACGTGACGATCTCCCAGCCCGCAGCAGCCCCCCGCCTCACCCGCGCCGACGGCACGCCGTTGCGCATCCTCGTCGTGGACGACGAGGCCAGCCTCACCGACCTGCTGTCGATGGCGCTGCGCTACGAGGGCTGGGACGTCAGGAGCGCGAACGGCGGTCAACAGGCCCTCGCCACGGCCCGTGAGTGGCAGCCCGACGCGATGGTGCTCGACGTGATGATGCCCGACCTCGACGGGTTGCAGGTGCTCGGTCGGCTCCGACAGAACAACGACGACACCCCGGTGCTGTTCCTCACCGCGAAGGACTCCGTCGAGGACCGGGTCACCGGGTTGACCGCCGGCGGCGACGACTACGTGACCAAGCCGTTCTCCCTCGAGGAGGTCGTGGCGCGCCTCCGTGGGCTCATCCGTCGCTCGCAGATCTCGGTGTCCGAGGCCGGTGACTCCCGCATCGTCGTCGGCGACCTGGTGCTCGACGAGGAGTCGTACGAGGTGTCCCGTGCCGGTCGATCCATCGAGCTCACGGCGACCGAGTTCGAGCTGCTCCGCTTCCTCATGCGCAACCCCCGGCGGGTGCTCTCCAAGGCGCAGATCCTGGACCGGGTGTGGTCGTACGACTTCGGCGGCAAGAGCTCCGTCGTGGAGATCTACATCTCCTACCTGCGCAAGAAGATCGACGCCGGCGAGACCCCGATGATCCACACGGTGCGCGGCGTCGGGTACGTCATCAAGCCGACCTCGTGACGCTCCGACGACGGCTCGTCCTGAGCATCGTCGCGATCGTCGTCGCGCTCAGCACGGTGATCGGGGCGGGCAGCATCATCGCGCTGTTCTCGATCCAGCGTGCGGCGATCGACGAGCAGCTCTCGTTCGCGACGACGCGCGCCCAGCGGTCGGTCGAGCAGCAGGGACCGGGCGGCCCCGGGCTCGAGATCGGTCGACCGAGCGGGCAGTCGGCCGGCACGTTGACGGCCTACTTCCTGAACGGCAACGCCGTCGTCGGCAGCGTGCTCGACAACGCCGGCGACGTCGACCGGCTGGCGTCCTCCGCCGTGCGGCCGCTCGGGGACGTCACCGTCGACGGCTCGGCCCAGACCGTCGACCTGGGCACCGACCTCGGCCGCTACCGGGTCACCGCGGTGTCGCTCGGATCCGCGGTCCTCGTCGTCGGCCTGCCGATGGCGCCCGTGTACGAGAGCGTCTGGAAGCTCTTCGGCGTGGTGCTCGTGGTCACCGCACTCGCCCTGCTCGCAGCGACCGGGGTCGCCGCGGTCGTGGTGCGCCGCTCGCTCCGCCCGCTCGAGCGCGTGGCCGAGACCGCGTCGTCCGTCGCCCGGATGGCGCTCGAACGGAGCGACGCACTCGACGGCGTCCGCGTCCCCGACACCGACCCACGGACGGAGGTCGGCCGGGTCGGGACCGCCTTCAACCGCATGCTCGGACACATCGCGGGCGCCATGCAGGCCCGGGAGCGCTCGGAGCAGAAGGTCCGGCAGTTCGTCGCCGACGCCTCGCACGAGCTCCGCACCCCGCTCGCGTCGGTCCGCGGGTACGCCGAGCTGACCCGACGGATGGGCGCGGACCTGCCGCCGGACGTCGTGTACGCCATGAGCCGGATCGAGTCGGAGTCGGAGCGCATGACGAGCATGGTCGAGGACCTGCTCCTGCTCGCCCGCCTCGATGAGGGCCGCGAGGTCCAGTTCGCCGACGTCGACCTGACCGGTCTGGTGCTCGACGCGGTGAACGACGCCCACGCCGCGTCGCCGGACCACGTCATCGCGGTGGACGTGCCGGACGAACCCGTGGTCGTGCCCGGTGATGCCGCCCGACTCCACCAGGTGGTCGTGAACCTCGTGACGAACGCGCGGACGCACACCCCGGAGGGGACCCGCATCACGGTCGGCATCGCACCCGTGGCGGGCGGCGTCGACCTGACCGTGCGCGACGACGGGCAGGGCATCGACCCGGAGTTCCTGCCGAAGCTGTTCGAACGGTTCGCCCGGGCAGACAGCTCGCGGTCGCGGAGCGCCGGGTCGACCGGTCTCGGCCTGGCCATCGTCGACGCGGTCGTGCAGGCGCACGGCGGCAGCGTCGCGGTCACGAGCCGACCCGGCGACACGGTGTTCACGGTGCACCTGCCGGCCACGCGGCCGGCGGTCGCGTCCGGCACGGTGACGCCGACCGCCTGACGGTCTGGAGGAACGGGGCGGCGCCGCCCCGCGCCTCCCGTCCGGCGCTTGGTCACCGTCCGATCCTGTGGTACCTTCGTCGAAGCCAAAGACCGCCGGTCGTCTGTGCGCTCGCGCACAGACCGAAGGTCCTCACTCGTGGGGCAGCCAGCGCAGGTGTTCAGATCCACTCCTCCCGTTCGCGGGGGAGCAGCTCCGAGCCTCTGCGCCGGAGCTTTTTTCGTGTGGTGACCAGGGGCTAGCCGGCAAGAACCCCAAGGAGAACCATGGCGAACAAGGAAGCTGCGGTCGCCGAGCTCACGGAAGCATTCCAGAGCTCGAACGCCGTTCTGCTCACCGAGTACCGCGGTCTCACGGTGGCGCAGCTCAAGGAGCTCCGCAACTCGATCCGTGAGCACGCCACGTACGCCGTGGTGAAGAACACGCTGACCAAGATCGCGGCGAACAACTCCGGCATCACCTCGTTCGACGACGAGCTCGCCGGTCCGTCCGCTCTCGCCTTCGTCCACGGTGACACCGTCGCCGTCGCGAAGTCGCTGCGTGCATTCGCCAAGGCGAACCCTCAGCTCGTGGTCAAGGGCGGTTACTTCGACGGTAACCCGCTCACCGCGACCGAGGTGGACAAGCTCGCTGACCTCGAGTCCCGCGAAGTGCTGCTCGGCAAGCTCGCCGGCGCCTTCAAGGCCTCGCTGTTCGGTGCTGCGTACCTGTTCCAAGCACCCCTCTCGCAGGCCGTCCGCACCGTGGACGCCCTCCGCGAGAAGCAGGAGTCCGCGGCCTGACCAGGCACGCGTTCATCAACCACACGTACTAGCTAGTAGTAGGAGAAAATCATGGCGAAGCTTTCGCAGGACGAGCTCATCGAGGCCTTCAAGGAGCTCACGCTCATCGAGCTCTCGGACTTCGTGAAGAAGTTCGAGGAGGTCTTCGAGGTCACCGCTGCTGCCCCCGTCGCGGTCGCCGCGGCCGGTGGCGCTGCTGCCCCCGCCGAGGAGGTCGAGGAGAAGACCGAGTTCGACGTCGTGCTCAAGTCGGCCGGTGACAAGAAGATCCAGGTCATCAAGGAGGTCCGTGGCCTCACGTCGCTCGGCCTGGGCGAGGCCAAGGCGCTCGTCGAGACCGCCGACGCCAAGATCCTCGAGGGCGTCAACAAGGAGACGGCCGACAAGGCGAAGGAGGCCCTCGAGGCCGCCGGCGCCACGATCGAGCTCGCGTAAGTACTGCGTACTGCTCTTCGCGAAGGCCGCTGCCCCTCGGGGTGGCGGCCTTCGTCGTGCGCGGGGCGCGCTGCCGGCGGCCGGGCGGTCCGGCGGTCCGGCGGTCCGCGTCGCGAGACTCGGCTTCGCGGACACATTCGTGGTTCACGTGCCGCGAAGTCGTCCGCGGGGCCGAGTCTCGTCTCACAGCACCAGCCCGTGCGCCCGGAAGAGGCCCTGGAAACGATCCAGTCGTTCCAGGTGCCACCACGTCACGCGGATGACGGTCCGCACCTCGCTCCGCTGTCGGAGTCGGTCCTCCCGGCGCTTCTCCGCCCAGGCGACCTCACCCGGGTCCCTGCCCGCGAGCATCATCGGGTCGGTGTACTTGACCTTCCCGTCGAACTCGATGACCGTCCCGCTGTCCGGGAGCCAGAAGTCGACGCGGTCGACGACGTGGTCGTGGCGGAACTCGTGCTGCGGTACCACCCGGTCGATGCCGCTCTCGACCAGCCGGACGGCCGTGTAGGACTCACCGACGGTCTCGTGCCGAGCGTCGAGCGCCCGCAGCACGGTCTGCGCTCGTCGAGATCCGCGCGCAGGGCCGGCCGGGAGTGCTGTGGCGAGCTCGGACGGTGTCAGCGCACCGGCGCGCACCGCCCCGTCGATCGCCACGGCAGCCACGTGCACGGGCATCGAGGTCGCGACCGTCGATGCCGTGGTCACCAGGTCCGTGACCGGGAAACCATCGAGGCGGGCCGGGGCCAGCCGCACCTGCGCGCCACCGGTCGCGTGGAGGACGAGGCCGGCCCGGTGGACGGTGCGCTCGGCCCCCGGAACCGTCACGTGGACGCGCTCGGGCGCCGGGCCGACCAGGGGCCAGCCGTGCACGAGTGCCGCGGACACGTGGGAGAACGCAGCTCCGGTGGGTACGACCGGCGCGACCGCCCAGATGCGGACGAGGTGCCGGTCGGCTTGATCGAGCTCGACCCAGGACGTGCGAGCCAGGTACGTGCCGGCGCGGAGCCGGACGAGGAGGCCAGCGCGGTGTTGTCGGCGGAGGGTCCGCGCGCGTGAGTCGTCACCGTCGGCGCGCAGCAGGGTGGGTCGTTCTCGGTGGTGTCGCACACCTCCACTGTCAGGCTCCCACTGCGGAACAGGCGGCAGGGGAGGCGATCTGTGGGTCCTGCTGTGTTCGTGGCGACGTGTGGATGGAGCGTGAGACTCGCCCCTGCGGACACGTTCGTGGGTGCTCGAGTGCGAAAGTGTCCGCGGGGCCGAGTCTCGGGGCACGGGCGCGCGCGGTCGGTCGGGCGGGCGGTCGCGGGCGCGGGCGCGGGCGCGTCAGCGCAGGGTGCTGCGGCGGCGGCCGTAGGCCAGGTAGAGCACCGCGCCGGCGAGCATCCACAGGCCGAACGCGATCCATGTGCCGGCGCCGAGGAAGACCGCGAGGAGCACGCAGCAGAGCGTGCCGAGGACCGGGACGACCGGGAACAGCGGGACCCGGTACGACCGCTCGAGCTCCGGGCGGGTGCGTCGGAGCACGATCACGGAGACGTTGACGAGGGCGAAGGCCACCAGGGTGCCGATGCTCGTCGCGTCGGCCAGCTCGCCGAGGGGGACGAGCGCTGCGCCGACGGCGACGACGACACCCACGATGAGCGTGTTCGGCACGGGGGTGCCCGTCCGGGGCGAGACCCGACCGAACACCGGCGGCACCATGCCGTCGCGCGCCATGGTCAGCAGGATGCGGGTCTGGCCGTAGAGCACCGTGAGCACCACGCTCGCGATGGCGATCACCGCGCCGATCGAGAAGACGAGCGCGACGACCGGCTGCCCGGTGACGTCGACCACGATGCGGACGAGCGAGGCCTCGTCGGACGAGAACGACGTCCACGGGCGGGCACCGATCGCGGCGATCGCGACCAGGATGTACAGCGTCGTGACGATCACGATGGACCCGATGATCGCGCGGGGCAGGTCGCGGCGGGGGTCCTTCGCCTCCTCGCCGGCGGTCGATGCGGCGTCGAAGCCGATGTACGAGAAGAACAACCGCGACGCGGCGGCGGTCACACCGGCGGCCCCCATCGGCGCGAGGGGCGCGAAGTTCTGGGACGAGAAGGCCGTGAACGCGACGACCACGAAGAACACGAGCAGGGCGATCTTCACCACGACCATGAGCGTGTTCACCCAGGCGCTCTCGCGGGCACCGGGCAGCAGCACGGCCATCGCGAGGAGGACGAGCACCGCCGCCGGCAGGTTCACCACACCACCGTCGCCGGGGGGAGCGGCGATCGCGGCCGGCAGGTGCAGCCCGAAGACGCGCAGGGTCTCGTCGACGTACTCGCTGGCGCCGACCGCGACCGCGGCGACCGAGACCGCGTACTCGAGCACGAGGCACCAGCCGCAGACCCAGGCGATGCCCTCGCCCATCGTGGCGTAGGTGTACGAGTAGCTCGACCCCGAGGTCGGCACGGCGCCGGCCATCTCGGCGTACGACAGCGCGGAGAGCAGTGCGGCCACGCCCGCGAGCACGAACGAGATCCAGACGGCCGGACCGGCGAGCGGCACGGCCGTCCCGAGCACGACGAGGATGCCGGTGCCGAGCGTTGCCCCGACGCTGATCATCGTCAGGTGCCAGACGCCGAGCGAGCGGCGGAGCGGCTCGCCGTCGACGCCCGCCGCGGCCTCGGCCTGCAGCTGCTCGATCGGCTTCCGGCGAGCGAGCTGGTGACGGAGGGACGTGGGGCGGGAGGGCGCGGACGTCATGGGACCTCGTGATCGGCGCGGGGAAGGGGACGGACGATGGTCGCACGGCCCCTGAACGGGGTCAAATACGCCCACGGCGGAGCCCGCCGCCCGTGTCCGCCGCCGGGGATACGTTGGTGCCATGAGCATGGGCCACGGGATGCGCGGGGGTGGGCCCCGCGGTGGCGGGCGGATCTCGAGCGGCGACGTCGCCGCGCAGCGGGCCGCCAACGCCGAGGCGCCACGGATCCCGCACCTGCTCCGGCGCATCGCGGGCCTGTTCGTGCCGCACCGCCGCGCGATCGTGGTGACGGTCGTCCTCGTGCTCGTCGGTGCAGCCCTCTCCGTGATCCCGCCGCTCCTCACCCAGCAGGCGTTCGACCGGGGGCTCTTCCCGCCCTCGGGCCGCCCGGACCTGCCCGTGCTCCTCGAGCTCGTCGGCGCGATGATCGCGCTCTGGATCGCGAGCGCCGGCGTCGGGATCTGGCAGACGTACCTGACGGCGACGGTGGGCAACGAGGTCATGGGTGCCATGCGCATGCGGTTGTTCGCGCACCTGCAGCGGATGGAGCTCGCGTTCTTCACGAGGACGAAGACGGGCGTGATCCAGTCGCGCCTGCAGAACGACGTCGGCGGCGTCGCGAGCGTCCTCAACAACACGATCTCGTCGGTGCTCGGCAACACCGTCACGGTGATCGCGGCGGTCGTGGCGATGCTGCTGCTCAGCTGGCAGATGACCCTGGTGGCGGTCGTGCTCCTGCCGCTGCTCGTCATCGCCCAGCGCCGGGTCGGCCAGGTCCGCGCCCGGATCGCCGCGCAGACGCAGGAGTCGCTGTCCGACATGACCGCGATCACCCAGGAGGCCCTGAGCGTCTCCGGCATCCTGCTCGCCAAGAGCTTCACCCAGCAGCGCAGCGAGACCCGGCGCTACGGGGACGAGAACCGCAACCAGATCCAGCTGCAGGTCCGGCAGCAGATGTCCGGGCAGTGGTTCTTCGCCATCGTCCAGGTCTTCCTGTCGATCATCCCCGCGGTCATCTACGTGGTCGCGGCCCTCCTGATCATCGGCGACGTCCCGATCACGGCCGGCACGATCGTCGCGTTCACCACGGTGCAGTCGCGCCTGCTCTTCCCGACCGTCGGACTGCTCCGCGTCGTGCTCGACCTGCAGACGTCCGGCGCGCTGTTCGCGCGGATCTTCGAGTACTTCGACCTGCGGCCGGCCATCACCGATGCCCCCGACGCGCAGCGTGTCGACGCGTCGCGCGTGGGGCACGTCGCGTTCGAGGACGTCTCCTTCACCTACCCGGACGGCGAACCGGACAAGCCGACGCTCCGCGGGGTCTCGTTCGAGCTCGAGCCCGGGCAGTTCGCCGCGTTCGTCGGGCCGTCGGGTGCGGGGAAGACGACCATCTCGTACCTGGTGCCGCGACTGTACGAGGCGTCGTCGGGCACCGTGCGCTTCGCCGGAGCCGACGTGCGCGACCTGGAGCACGAGGACCTGATGCGCCACGTCGGCATCGTGAGCCAGGAGACGTACCTGTTCCACGCCTCCATCGGCGACAACCTGCGGTACGCGAAGCCGGACGCGACCGACGAGGAGCTCGAGCGCGCCGCGCGCGCCGCGAACATCCACGAGACCATCGCCTCGTTCCCGGACGGGTACGACACCGTCGTGGGGGAGCGGGGCTACCGACTGTCCGGCGGCGAGAAGCAGCGCATCGCCATCGCCCGCGTGCTGCTGAAGGACCCACCCGTCCTGGTGCTCGACGAGGCCACGAGCGCGCTCGACTCGATCTCCGAGCACGTCGTGCAGACCGCTCTCGACACCGCGGCAGCCGGGCGCACCACCATCGCCATCGCGCACCGGTTGTCCACGATCCGCGAGGCCGACGTCATCTTCGTGCTCGACCACGGGCGGATCGTCGAGCGGGGCGACCACGACGAACTGCTCGCGCGCGGCGGTGTCTACGCCTCGCTGTTCCACCAGCAGGACCAGACGTCGACATCGTTCGTCGCAACCCAGCCGACGGCCGAGCCGGCCACCTAGACTCGGCCGCGTGCGTTACGCGAACTCCGTCGTCGACCTGGTCGGTGACACCCCGCTCGTCCGACTGAACCGTGTCACCGAGGGGATCCGGGCGACCGTCCTGGTGAAGGTGGAGTACCTCAACCCGGGCGGCTCGTCGAAGGACCGCATCGCCACGCGGATCATCGACGCGGCCGAGGCGTCCGGCGAGCTGCGACCCGGCGGCACCATCGTCGAGCCGACCTCCGGCAACACCGGTGTCGGCCTCGCGCTCGTCGCCCAGCAGCGCGGGTACCGCTGTGTCTTCGTGCTGCCGGACAAGGTCGGCGAGGACAAGCGCAACGTGCTCACGGCCTACGGCGCCGAGATCGTCGTGACGCCGACGGCGGTCCCGCCGGAGCACCCCGAGTCCTACTACTCGGTGTCCGACCGCCTGGTGCGGGAGATCCCCGGCGCCTACAAGCCGAACCAGTACGCGAACCCGAACGGTCCCCGGAGCCACTACGAGACGACCGGTCCGGAGATCTGGCGCGACACCGACGGTCGGCTCACGCACTTCGTCGCCGGCGTCGGCACCGGTGGCACCATCTCGGGCACCGGCCGCTTCCTGAAGGAGGCCTCCGACGGACGCGTCCGGATCGTCGGCGCCGACCCCGAGGGCTCCGTCTACTCGGGCGGCACCGGTCGGCCGTACCTGGTCGAGGGCGTCGGCGAGGACTTCTGGCCCGGCGCGTACGACGCCGGCGTCCCCGACGAGATCCTCGCCGTCACCGACGCCGAGTCCTTCGCGATGACCCGACGGCTGGCGCGCGAGGAAGGGCTGCTCGTCGGCGGGTCGAGCGGCATGGCCGTCGTCGCGGCGCTGCGGGCCGCACGCGACCTGACCGAGGACGACGTGGTCGTGGTGCTGCTGCCCGACGGCGGCCGTGGCTACCTCGGCAAGATCTTCAACGACCGGTGGATGCGCTCCTACGGCTTCGCCGAGACCGACGACGCCCGCACGGTCGGCTCCGTCGTCGCCGGCAAGGACGGCCGACTGCCCGACCTCGTGCACGCACACCCGTCCGACACCGTGCGCGACGTGGTGGAGATCATGTCCACGTACGGCGTCTCGCAGATGCCCGTGCTGAGCGCCGAGCCGCCCGTCGTGATCGGCGAGGTCGTCGGTGCGGTCGCCGAGAAGGACCTGCTCGAGCAGGTCTTCACGGGCACCGCCGCGATGACCGACGCGGTGAGCGGCTTCGTCGGTGACCCGCTGCCCCTCATCGGCATCGGTGAATCGCTGTCCGCAGCCCGCCGGGCGCTCGAGACGGTCGACGCGCTGCTCGTCGTCGACGACGGCAAGCCCGTCACCGTGCTGACCCGGCACGACCTGCTCACGTCGCTCTCCGAGTGACACCGATCGCCCGCCCGCACCGACACCGATCGCCCGCCCGCACTGACACCGAGCGCCCGCCCGCACCGACAGCGAGCGCTCGCCCGCACCGACCCCACCCCGACCCCACGAGGAACCCCAGCGCATGACCGAGTTCGCCACCCGCGCCGTCCACGCCGGCCAGGACCCCGACGCCACGACCGGTGCCGTCATCCCGCCCATCCACGTCACGAGCACCTACGTGCAGGACGGCGTCGGGAACATGCGGAACGGCTACGAGTACTCCCGCGGCGGCAACCCCACGCGCGACGCGCTGCAGACCCTGCTCGCCGACCTCGACGGCGGCGTCGCGGCGTACTCATTCGCATCGGGCCTGGCGGCCGAGGACGCCCTGCTCCGCGCGTACCTCGAGCCCGGCGCCCGCGTCGTGATGGGCAACGACGTGTACGGCGGGACGCACCGGCTGGTCAACCGCCTGCACGTGCCGTGGGGCGTGGAGCTCGTGGTCGTCGACATGAGCGACGTCGACCGGGTCCGTGCAGCGCTCGAGGGCGCCCCGGCGAAGACGGTGCTGTGGGTGGAGACCCCGACGAACCCGCTCATGAAGATCGCGGACATCGCGCTCCTCTCCGAGGTCGGTCACGCCGCAGGTGCCCTGGTCGTCGTCGACAACACGTTCGCGTCGCCGTACCTGCAGCAGCCGCTGTCGCTCGGCGCCGACGCCGTGTCGTACTCGACCACGAAGTACCTCGGCGGGCACTCCGACGTCGTCGGCGGCGCGGTCGTGCTGCGGGACCGCGAGTTCGCGGACCAGGTCGGTTTCCTGCAGTTCGGCGCGGGCGCGATCGCGTCGCCGTTCGACGCCTTCCTGACGACCCGGGGGATCAAGACGCTGCCGGTCCGGATGGAGCGGCACTCGTCGAACGCGCAGGCCGTGGCGGAGGCGCTCGTCTCGGCGCCCGGCGTCGAGCGGGTGTACTACCCCGGTCTCGCCGACCACCCCGGACACGAGGTCGCCGCGAAGCAGATGCGCGGCTTCGGCGGCATGCTCTCCGTCGCCCTGTCCGGCGGACCCGAGGCGGCGAAGCGCTTCGTCGAGTCCACCGAGGTCTTCACGCTCGCGGAGTCCCTGGGCGGCGTGGAGTCGCTCATCGGGTACCCGAGCGAGATGACGCACGCGTCGGTCAAGGGCACCGAGCTCGCCGTCCCGGAGAACGTCGTCCGCCTGTCGGTCGGCATCGAGGACCAGGGCGACCTGGTCGCGGACGTGCTGCAGGCACTGTCCCGGTGACCGCGGCCGGGTGACCGCGGCCTGCTGACGCAGACGTGACGGACGGGAGGTTCCCCACCGGACCGGTGGGGAGCCTCCCGTCCGTCATCAGGACCTGACGGATCGTCGGTGCGCGCCCCTAGGCTGTCCCGGTGAGCAGTGTGGCGACGAGGTCGGGGATCCTCAGCGGGCGCTACGCGCTCGCGACCCTGGGGATGGTCGCCATCGTCGGGGTGGCAGCGTTCCAGAACCTCGCGATGACGACGGTGATGCCGGAGATCAGCCGCGACCTCGACGGGCAGACGCTCTACGCGCTCGCGTTCGCGGCCCCGCTCGCCGCCGGCGTGCCCGGGATGGTGCTCGCGGGGACCTGGACGGACCGCTCGGGCGGCCGCGTCGTCGCCTGGGTGTCGGCGGTCTTCTTCGCCGTCGGGACGGCCGTCGTGATGACCGCGCCGACGATGGAGGTCTTCCTGGCCGGTCGCCTGGTCGAGGGCTTCGGTGCCGGTGCGATCGACGTCGTGCTCTACGTGCTCGTCGCCCGCATCTTCCCCGCCGAGCTGCACGGTCCGGTCTTCGCCGGGTTCGCCGCGGCCTGGGTCGTCCCGGCACTCGTCGGCCCGGCGCTCGCCGGGGTCGTGACGGAGGTGTGGGGGTGGCACTGGGTCTTCGCCGGCGCCCTCGTCATCGCGGTCGTCGCGTTCGCCCTCCTCGTCCCGACGCTGGCACGCCTGCACGCGCCGCCGGTCGAGCGCCGACCCCCGTGGCAGGCGGGGCGCATCGCGTGGTCGGTCGCGGCGGCGCTCGCGATCCTGCTGCTCAACGTCGCGCCGGACCTCGGTCCGTGGGCACGGGTCGTGGCCGTCGTCATCGGGGTCGTCGGCGCCTGGGCGGCGCTGCGGCCCCTCCTGCCGGCCGGGACCTTCCGGGCGGCCGCGGGCCTGCCGTCCGTGGTGCTGTTGCGCGGCCTGGTCGCGGCGGCGTTCTTCGGCAGCGAGGCCTACGTGCCCTTCCTGCTGCAGGCACGGCACGGCCTCAGCGCCTCGGCGGCGGGGCTCGCGCTGACCGTGGCCGCCCTGAGCTGGGCCGGGGCGAGCTGGCTGCACGGTCGGCTCGGGGAGCAGCGGCTCACCGCGGCGCGGACCTTCGGCGCCGGACTCGCGCTCGTCCTCGTCAGCCTGCTCGCTGCGCTCGCCGTCGCGGTGTGGGGGTTGCCGTGGTGGCTGCTCGTGGCCGGGTGGTTCGTCGGCGGTGCGGGCATGGGCGCGATGTACCCCCGGCTGTCGATGCTGACGCTCCGCTTCTCGGGCGAGGGCGACGACGGGTTCGCGAGCTCGGCCCTGACGATCGCCGACGCCTCGGGCAGCGTGGTCGGCCTCGCGGTCACGGGCCTGCTCTTCGTCGGCAGCGGGGGAGCCGAGGGCGACTGGTCGTTCCCGCTCGTCTTCGTCGCGATGACCGCGATCGCACTCGTCGGGATCGTCGCGGTCCGGCGCCTCGGTCCCGTGCCCGCACCGCCGACCCCCGGCGCCGTGTGACCCGCCCCGCGGTAGCGTGGGGCACCGGATCGAGCGGAGGTCACCGGGTGCGCACCGTCGTCGTCGCCGTCCTCGTGGCGGCGTCCCTCGCCCTGACCGGGTGCCAGGGACCGACGACCGCTGCGCCGACCCCGGTCCGCAGTACCGACCTCACCAGCTCCGACGGCGGGTTCGCCGACGACGCGGTGGTCGGCGCGGTGCTCGCGCCCGGGGACGACGCGCTCGCCGCGGACCTCGAGCGCGGGCTCGACCGGGCCGGGTTCTCGCCGGACGTCCGGGTGGTGCCGTCCTCCGGTGCCGCGGCCGAGCAGGCCCGTGCCGTCGACGCGCTCGTCGGCGCGGGAGCGAAGGCGCTGCTCGTGCACGCCGTCGACGCCGACGCGCTCGCGGAGGCGGTGCAGACGGCGCACGACGCCGGTGTGGTCGTGGTGTCGGTCGGTGCGTCGGTCCCGGCGAGCGGGACCGGCGGTGACGGTGTCTCCGTCGACCACCGCGTGCCGGCGGCAGCGGATGCCGGGACGACCGCCCGGGCGGCGGTCGAGGTCGTCCGGTCGCTGCAGCGCGGCGAGCAGCCGGACACGGGAGACCGCCACGGGCGCAGCGGCGCCGGGGACTGACGTCGGGACCCGGACCGTCGCGATCAGTGCGACCCGGCTCGGCGTCGGGGTCGGGGTCGGGGTCGGGGCCTGGATCGGGGCCGTGTGCCGGCTCGGCTCAGTGCCACCAGGCCGGGAACGACAGGGTGATCGTCTCGACCAGGGACCTCCGGGAGCGTCGGGGGCCGGCCAGCCACGCCTCGATCGCGCCGACGAAGCCCTGCGCCACGAACCCGGCTGCGACGTCGTCGAGCAGGGGCGGGCGTGACACGGGGTCGAGCTCGCGGATGTGCTGCGCGCTCGACACCGTGAAGTGCTGGACCAGCAGGCGGTGGAGGGATGCGTCCTCGGTGTCCGGCAACCCGCGGGCGTAGATGTCGCGGTGGGCCACGACGTGCTCGACGACGGCGTCGATGCCGCGGCGCGTGATGGCGGCGAGCTCGTCCTCGCCGGCTCCGCGGGCGGAGGCGGCCCGGCGGGCCTCGACGTCCTCCTCGCGGATGCGGTCGAGCTCGGGCGTCAGCACGTCGGCCAGGAGCGATCCGGGCGAGACGGCGTGCGAGTAGAACGTGGCGCGGTTGATGCCGGCTGCGCGCGTGACGTCGGCGACCGTGATGGCGGAGACCGGGCGGTCGGCTGCGAGCCGGAGGACCGCCTCGCGCAGTGCTGCCGTGGTGTGCACGATCCGGGCGTCGACCACGACACCACCCCCTCTTCGTTCCGTCCGCACGAGGCGGCTGTCGAGCAGTCCGACGTTACCGCACGGCGACCGCGCGGACTGGACGAGGAGCGCAGTGTGATGGGCGCGTTGCGGTCGGGGCGTCGCGAGAGCGCTCACGCAGCCCGTAGGATGGTTCCGGGGCCGAATCGATTCGAGTCGATCCGCCCCGGTCCTGCTCGGTCGGTCCTGACGTCCACCACGTCGACGGCGACCGGCCCCGATCCCGTCTCTCCTGCACCCGACCCCCTGTGAAGGACCGCTCGTGACCGCGCCCGCCACCACCGGCTCGCTCCGCGTCGTGCTGCACCCCGGTGACTCGCTCACCCGGCGGCAGCGCCTCGTCTACGTCTTCGTGCTCGGCGCGCTCACCGCGCTCGGGCCGTTCACCATCGACCTGTACCTGCCGGCGTTCCCGTCGCTCGAGCGCGAGTTCGGGATCAGCGAGGGTGCGGTGCAGCTCACGCTCACCGCGACCACGCTCGGGTTCGCGGTCGGGCAGCTGCTCGTCGGGCCCTGGAGCGACAAGGTCGGCCGGCGTCTGCCGCTCATCATCGCCACCTCGGTGCACGTCGCGGCGTCGGTCGGCGCAGCGCTCGCACCGAACGTCGAGGTGCTCGCGCTCTTCCGCGTCCTGCAGGGCATGGGGGCCGCGGCCGGCGGTGTCGTCGCGATGGCCACCGTGCGCGACCTGTTCGGCGGCAAGCCCCTCGTCCGGATGCTCTCGCGCCTGGCGATGGTGAACGGCCTCGCGCCGATCCTCGCGCCGCTGATCGGCTCGCAGATGCTGCAGTTCGTCAGCTGGCGCGGCGTCTTCGTGTTCCTCGCGTGCTACGGCGCAGCAGTCGTCATCGCGTCGTCCCTGCTCATCGTCGAGACCCTGCCGCCGGCCCGGCGGAAGGAGGCCGGCCACTCGACGATCGGGCAGCGCTACAAGGCCCTGCTCTCCGACCGGATCTTCGTCGGCGTCGCGCTCATCGGGGCGATGGTCTTCAGCGGGCTCTTCTCGTACCTGTCGGCGTCGCCGTTCCTGTTCCAGACGGTCTACGGCCTCGACGCGCAGCAGTACGGCCTGCTCTTCGCCGTGAACTCGATCGGCGTCGTCGTCGGCGTGCAGGTGTCCTCGCGCCTGGCGCAGCGGGTCGGTCCGCAGTGGATCCTCGCCTGCTCGACGGCGACGCTGTTCGTGTCCGCCGTCGCGATCGTCGTGCTCGACCAGCTCGGTGCGGGACTGGTCGGGGTCCTCGTGCCGCTGTGGTTCTTCATCGCGGCCTGCGGGTTCACGTTCCCGCTCGTCCAGGTGATCGGTCTCGCCGCGCACGGGAAGGAGGCCGGCACCGCCGCGTCGCTCCTCGGCGCACTGAACTTCGGGGTCGCCGGGCTCGTCTCGCCGATCGTCGGGTGGCTCGGCATCACCGCGGCGACGCCCATGGCGAGCGTGATGGCCTGCACGGCGGCGGTCGCCGTCGTCGTCCTCTGGGTGGTCGTCCGGCCGCGGACGGTGCCGGCGCTCTCGCACTGACGCGTCGCACAGCCGGACGTCGGCACGACGAGCGGACCGGAGGATCGACGCGTCCGTATGCTGCGGACATGACCGACGCGGTGGAGCAGGCACGGGCAGCGGCAGCAGCGGCGCAGGCGGCGGCTGAGGAGGCACGGCGGCTGGCGGACGAGGCGGCTCGGCGGGCCGAGGAGCTCGCGGCGGCGCTCAGCCGCGCGGCCGACGCGAGCGCGGCACCGGAGGCGACCGCGGCGCCCGACGCGAGCACGGTCGCAGGCGGGACGACGCCGGGGACGGCCACCGAGCCTCCCGGCCGCGCGCCGCTCGGCGCGACCACCACGCCGGAGGCGACGACCGCGTCGACCACACCGCCGCCGGT
The DNA here is from genome assembly GCF_030803485.1 of Curtobacterium sp. 260. Classification (NCBI taxonomy): domain Bacteria; kingdom Bacillati; phylum Actinomycetota; class Actinomycetes; order Micrococcales; family Microbacteriaceae; genus Curtobacterium; species Curtobacterium sp. 260. The sequence goes on from NZ_JAURUY010000001.1 coordinate 326,347, forward strand.
ACCGCAGCCCGGCCCCCTCGGGCCGGAGGCCGTCGACGCCATCCGTACCGGGTACGCCGTCGAGGGCACCGCCCTGGAGCTCGGTGCCCTCGTCAACGGCCGCCCGCTGCCTGACGTCCAGGTCCGGATCCCGCTCGGCATGCTCAACCGGCACGGCCTCGTGGCCGGTGCCACCGGCACGGGCAAGACCCGCACGCTCCAGTTGCTCGCGGAGCAGGTCGCCGCGAACGGCGTCCCGGTGTTCGCGGCCGACGTCAAGGGCGACCTGTCCGGGCTCGCCGTGGCCGGGCAGCCGGACGAGAAGCTCCTCGCTCGCACCGAGGCGATCGGCCAGGACTGGCGGGGCGTCGCGAGTGCGGTGGAGTTCTACTCCCTCGGCGGGCAGGGCACCGGTGTGCCGATCCGGGCGACCGTCTCCGGGTTCGGCCCGCTCCTGCTGGCCAAGGTGCTCGGCCTCAACGCGACGCAGGAGTCCTCGCTCGGGTTGGTGTTCCACCACGCCGAACGCGCCGGACTGCCGCTCGTCGACCTGTCGGACCTGCGCGCCGTGCTGACCTACCTGGTGAGCGACCAGGGCAAGGCGGAGCTCGCGGAGCTCGGCGGGTTGTCGAAGCAGACCGCCGGTGTGATCCTGCGCGAGCTGGTGACCTTCGCCGACCAGGGTGCGGACCGCTTCTTCGGAGCACCCGAGATCGACACCCGTGCGTTCCTGCGCACCGCCCCGGACGGCCGCGGGATCGTGAGCCTGCTCGAGGTGCCGGGCGTGCAGGACCGGCCCGAGGTGTTCTCGACGTTCCTGATGTGGCTGCTCGCCGACCTGTTCAACGAACTCCCCGAGGTCGGCGACACCGACCGGCCGGCGCTCGTGTTCTTCTTCGACGAGGCACACCTGCTCTTCTCGGGGTCGTCGAAGGACTTCCGCGAGCAGGTCGTCCGCACCGTGCGGCTCATCCGTTCGAAGGGTGTCGGCATCGTGTTCGTCACGCAGACGCCGAAGGACCTGCCCGACGACGTGCTCGCACAGCTCGGCTCGCGGGTGCAGCACCAGCTCCGTGCCCACACGCCGGACGACGCGAAGGCACTGCGGGCGACCGTGTCGACGTACCCGACGAGTGACTACGACCTGGGGGAGGTCCTGACCTCGCTGGCGACCGGCGAGGCGGTCGTGACGGTGATGAACGAGGACGGCGCACCCACGCCGGTGGCGTGGACCCGTCTGCGCGCGCCGCAGGGATCGATGGACGCGCTGCCGTCGGACGTCCTGGAGGCGCTGGTCGCCTCGTCCCCGCTCCTCGCCCGGTACGGCACCACCGTCGACCCCGAGTCGGCGCGTGAGCTCCTGGCCGCCCGCATGGAGTCCGCCGCCGCGGACGCCGCCGCAGCGCAGGCGCAGGCGGACGCCGAGCAGGAGGCTGCGCGCGCCGCCACGGCGGCGGCGAAGGAGGCGGCCGCGCAGGCTGCGCGGGACGAGCGCGAGCGGAAGGCCGCACAGGCGGAGTACGAGCGGACGCAGCGCGAGTTCGAACGCGCGGAGCGGGCAGCGGCGGGTCGCCGGTCGCGATCGACGTCGACACGGACGTCGCGCTCGGCCGGGCGCACTGCGGACGACCCGCTCGGCGGACTGCTCGGGAACGGCCTCGGGCAGACCATCGCGAAGGAGGTCGTTCGGGGCATCTTCTCGACGCTCCGCCGCCGCCGCTGAGCTGCTGCCGGCGCGGTGCCGCGCGTCGCCCCGGCCGGTCTCAGCGGGTCAGGAGGCCGACGGTCTCGACGGCGAGCAGGCCGGCGACGATGCACGCGGTCGCCGCGCCTACCGCGAGCACGCCCCCGCGGCGCTCGTACCAGGTGCGGCTCGTGGGCCAGCGGCGGATGGCCTCGCGGACGTGGACCGGTCGGCGCTCGTGCTCGACCGGCACGCCCAGCACCTCGACCACGCGGTCGAGGGCGTCGTCGCCCCAGACGTCGCCGCGCAGCCGGAAGAGGTGCGTGCCGTCGGCGTCGAACGCGAGGAGCTCACGCGTGGTGCGGTCGGGCGACGCGCCGTACGTCGGGGTGACGACCAGCCGGTCGATCCGCTCGCGGGCGATGCGACGGTTCGGGGTGAGGACCGCGTTCAGGGCGACGACGTCGGCGTCGATGCCGAGGAAGGCCTGACCGAGTCGGACGAAGAGGACCCCGACCAGCACGGCGACGGCGACGACGAGCCCGGCGACGAGGACCCACCAGCGCTCCGGCAGCGAGGCCCAGACGAGCGCGACGGCGAGGGGGACGGCGGAGCAGACCACGCTGAGGACGGTCGACCGGACGAGGGAGCGCCGCGGGCGGAGGACCACGTCGTGGACCGGTGTCCGCAGACGTCCGGCAGCTGACACCGTCGCTTCCCCCACCTGGGTCTCCTCACCCCTCGCGCGCACGGGCAGGCCGATCTGCCACCCCGCGGGCGACGCCCCTGCCGCCTGCTGCACCGTGTCCGACCCGTCCCGGGGTCGTCCGTCTGCACAGGATAGGGCGAAGCGGGGGCGGAGGACAGCCCGTTCCACCCCCGTTGGGCGTTTCCCGGCCAGGACGGGCCGAGCGGGGTGCGATCGTGTCCCGCGGGTGGGGGACTCCACGGGCCGCAGCCGGGGCCGCGCCGGTCGGGAGCCGTGCCGGTCGGGAGCCGTGCTGACGGGGACGTGCGCCACCCGGGAACGACGAAGGGCGCGTCCTGCTGGACGCGCCCTTCGGTACTGCTGGCGGAGAATGGGGGATTCGAACCCCCGAGGGCTTGCACCCAACACGCTTTCCAAGCGTGCGCCATAGGCCACTAGGCGAATTCTCCTCGTGCCACCTCGCGGTGACGACACCCCATGGTACAGGTTCGCGGGGGTGGTCACGACCACGTCCGTCCACGGCCCCGTCGGCTCCCAGAGCGCACGGTGTGCCCGCGACTAGCCTGGAGGGGTGTCGACCCGCATCTACATCACGTCAGCAGAAGGACACACGGGCAAGAGCACCGTCGCGCTCGGTGTCCTCGAGACCCTCGCACGCTCCGTCGGACGCGTCGGCGTGTTCCGACCGGTCGCACGGTCGGTGGCCGAGCCGGACTACGTGCTCGAGCTCCTGCTGCAGCACAGCGCGGTGGGGCTCTCCTACGACGAGGCCGTCGGCGTGACGTACGACGACGTGCACGCCGACCCGGACGCCGCCCTCGGCACGATCCTGAACCGGTTCGCCCAGGTCGAGCGGCAGTGCGACGCCGTCGTGGTGCTCGGGTCCGACTACACCGACGTCGGCAGCCCGACCGAGCTGTCGTTCAACGCCAAGGTCGCGGCGAACCTCGGCGCGCCCGTGCTGCTCGTGCTCGGCGGTCGGGACTCCTCGGAGCGTGGCGTCCGCACGCCCGAGGCGATGGCGCAGGTCGCGGACGTCACGACGAGCGAACTCCGGGCGGCGCACGCTCAACTGCTCGGCGTCGTCGTGAACCGTGCGGACCCGGACGCCCTGGCCGCGATCGTCCAGAGCGTGGAGCACGCCGTGCGCGACGACCACCCGGACACCCCCGTCTGGGCCATCCCGGAGGACCGGGTGCTCGTGGCGCCGACGGTGCGCGCCCTGCTCGAGGCGACGGGCGCCACGCTCGTCCGCGGTGACGAGGCGCTGCTCGACCGGGAGGCCCTCGGCACGGTGGTCGCCGGCATGAGCATGGAGAACGTGCTGCCGCGGCTCATCGAGGGCGGGATCGTCGTCGTGCCGGGGGACCGCAGCGACGTGCTCCTCGCGACCGTGCTCGCGAACCAGTCCGAGACCTTCCCGAGCCTGGCGGGCGTGATCCTCAACGGCGGGTTCGAGACCTCGCCGCAGATCGCCCGGCTGCTCGAGGGCCTGTCGAGCTCGCTGCCGATCGCCCGGAACGACCTCGGCACGTACGACACCGCGCTCCGCATCACCCACACCCGGGGGCGCCTCGCCGCGGACTCACCCCGCAAGGCCGACCTGGCACTGGCGCTCTTCGAGCAGCACGTCGACGCTGACGCGCTGCGCGACCGCCTGCAGCTCACCCCGTCCGGGGTCGTCACGCCGCTCATGTTCGAGCACGGGCTGCTCGACCGCGCGCGTGGGTACGGCAAGCGGATCGTGCTGCCCGAGGGCGACGACGACCGCATCCTGCACGCGGCGTCGACGCTGCTCGCGCGACAGGTGTGCGAGCTCACGATCCTCGGCGAGCCGACGTCGATCCGGGCACGCGCCACCGAGCTCGGCCTCGACCTCGACGGGGCGCAGCTCGTCAGCCCGTTCGATCCCGAGCTGCGCGAACGCTTCGCCGAGGAGTACACGCGGCTCCGTGCGCACAAGGGCATGTCGATGGAGCTCGCGCGGGACACCGTCACCGACGTGTCCTACTTCGGCACGCTCATGGTGCAGCTCGGACTCGCCGACGGCATGGTCTCCGGGGCGAAGCACACCACCGCGCACACCATCCGACCCTCCTTCGAGATCATCAAGACCCGGCCGGACACCTCGATCGTCTCGAGCGTGTTCCTCATGGCGCTCGCCGACCGCGTGCTCGTCTACGGTGACTGCGCGGTCATCCCCGACCCGAGCAGCGAGCAGCTCGCCGACATCGCGATCTCGTCGGCGGAGACGGCCACGCAGTTCGGCATCGACCCGCGCGTCGCGATGCTGAGCTACTCGACCGGCGACAGCGGCACCGGTGCGGACGTCGACAAGGTGCGTGCCGGGACGGCCTTCGTCCGGGAGCGCCGCCCGGACCTGCTCGTCGAGGGACCCATCCAGTACGACGCCGCCGCCGATCCGACGGTCGCCCGCACGAAGATGCCGGACTCGCCCGTGGCGGGCCGGGCGACGGTGTTCATCTTCCCCGACCTCAACACCGGCAACAACACGTACAAGGCCGTGCAGCGCTCGGCTGGTGCGGTCGCGATCGGACCCGTCCTCCAGGGCCTGCGCAAGCCGATCAACGACCTGTCCCGCGGTGCGCTCGTCAGCGACATCGTGAACACGGTCGCCATCACGGCCATCCAGGCCGGCACCGCGACCGACGCGGCCTGACCGACCATCGCCGACCGCGACCAGCCCACCCGCCCGCATCGCGCCTCCAGACCGTCCCGAGAAAGGCACCCCACCGTGACCGCAGCCCTCGTCGTCAACTCCGGATCGAGTTCGTTCAAGTACCAGCTCATCGAACTCGAGGGCGAGCGCACGCTCGCCTCCGGGCTCGTCGAGCGCATCGGGGAGTCGTCGGGGGCGTGGAAGCACACCAACGCGCTGACGGGGGAGTCGTCGTCGAACGACGCGGCGTCCGTGCCCGACCACGCGGCCGGCTTCCAGGCGATGATCGACGCCTTCGCCAAGGTCGGGCCGTCGTTCGACGAGCACCCGCCGGCGGTCGTCGGACACCGCGTCGTGCACGGGGGGACCACCTTCGACGCGGCCACCGTCGTCACCGACGAGGTCGAGCAGCAGATCGAGGACCTGAACAGCCTCGCGCCGCTGCACAACCCCGCGAACCTCGAGGGCATCCGCGCGGCAAAGCAGGTGTTCTCGGACGTGCCGCACGTCGCCGTCTTCGACACCGCGTTCCACCAGACCATGCCGCCGCACGCCTACACGTACGCGATCCCGGCCGACCTCGCCAAGCGGTACCGGATCCGCCGGTACGGCATGCACGGGACGAGCCACAAGTACGTGTCCGAGCAGACCGCGGAGTTCCTCGGCCGCCCGCTGGCCGAGCTGAAGACGATCGTGCTGCACCTCGGCAACGGGGCGTCGGTCGCGGCGATCGACGGCGGGCGGTCGATCGAGACGTCGATGGGGCTCACGCCGCTCGAGGGCCTCGTGATGGGCACACGCTCCGGCGACCTCGACCCGGCGGTGCTCATCCACCTGCACCGCGAGGCCGGCATGTCCTTCGACGACCTCGACACGATGCTCAACAAGCAGTCCGGTCTGCTCGGCCTCACGGGCAACGGCGACATGCGCGACGTGCAGGACGCGGCGCTCGGTGGCGACGACGAGGCCGAGGCGGCGCTCGCCGTGTACCGGCACCGGATCCGCCGCTACGTCGGGGCCTACACGGCGCAGCTCGGCGGGCTGGACGCCGTCGTGTTCACCGCCGGGGTGGGGGAGAACAACGCGCTGCTGCGGCGGCGCGTGCTCGCCGGGCTCGAGCACCTGGGCATCGAGGTCGACGCCGACCGGAACGAGCTGCACTCGAAGGAGGCCCGGCTGATCTCGACCGACGCGTCGCGGGTCGCGGTGCTCGTCGTGCCGACGAACGAGGAGCTCGAGATCGCCCGGCAGTCGGCGGCGGTCGCGCTGTAGGGCTGTCGGGCTGTAGGGCCGTCGGGCTGTACGGCCGTCGGGCTGGTGGCGCGGCGCGGCGCGGCTCGGGGCAGCATGGCGCCTGCTGCTGCGCCGTCGCCGAGGCGTCGCCAGCTCGTCGAGGCGTCGCCAGCTCGTCGAGACGCCGCCAGCTCGTCGAGACGCCGCCACTTCCGACGGCGTCTCGCGTTGTGGACGGTGTCTCGCGCTGACGCCGGCGTCTCGCGCTGACGCCAGCGTCCCGCCCGCGTCAGCTCAGGGCGTGGAGGGCGGCCGGGATCGGGGTGTTGCCGCTCGTCACCTCGAACTGCACCCCGACGGCGGTGTCGTCGAGCAGTGCGTGCAGGACGAGGGCGGCGACGTCCGCGCGGGGGATCGACCCGCGGGGGACGGTCCGGCCGACGTGCACCGTTCCCTGCGGCGGGGTGTCGAGCAGTGCTCCCGGCCGGATGATCGTCCAGGCAAGGTTCCGCATCCGGATGTTCGCATCGGCCTCCGACTTCGCCCGGAGGTACACCTGGAAGACGTCCGCCTCCGTCCGGGCAGGCACCACGGCACGCTCGCGGTCGTAGGCGTCAGCACCCATCGCCGACACCATCACGTACCGCTGGATCCCGATCCGCTCCGCCGCGTCCGCCAGGGTGATCGCCGCGTCGCGGTCGACGGACTCCTTGCGGTCGGCGCCGCTGTTCGGCCCGGCACCCGCGGCGAAGACGACGGCGTCGACGCCACGGAGGCGCAGCGCCAGCTCGTCGTCGTCCACCTGTTCCAGGTCGACGACCAGGGCCGTCGCGCCCTGCTGCTCGACGTCGGTCACGTGGGCAGGGTTGCGGATGATCGCGACGGCGTCGTGGCCCGCGTCGGTGATCAGGCGGGCGAGGAGCAGTGCGATCTGGCCGTGTCCTCCGGCGATGGCGATCTTCATGTGTCCGATACTGCCCGGAGCATCCGGTAGACTTCCGGAGGCTCCTCACGTGACGCCATCCAGGCCAACTCCCCCAGGGCGGAAACGCAGCAAGGGTAACCGGGCTCTGGCGGGTGCGTGAGGAGTCTTCTTCGTTCGGGCGAGGACGCAGCTGGAGCGACCGGGGCTGTGTCGTCCCGTGCGTGAGGAGTCTTCTTCGTTCCGGGGCTGTGTCGTCCTGTGCGTGGGAAGTACTCGCCGTTCTCCGGCAGATCCGCGATGGTTCCGGTACGCCGAGCGGACTCGCCGACGAAATCTCGCGCAACCTCGTGCGCGGTTCCTGTTCGTGTGTAAAGATCACCTCCAGGAACCCCCAACCAGGGTTCCGACCCTCTCCCGTCTCACCAGCGGGGGAGTCCGAGGATCAGGTGGCAGGCGAGCCTGCCAGGAAACGGGACACGCATGCGCAGGCACGTGTCGCTCCGGGGTACCCCTGTGCCCGCAGGAGCGGTCAACTGGACACGATGGATCACCGGCGACGGGAACCGGGCTCGACGACGAGCTCCCGGTGACCGGAGCCTCCTCCTGCGCGGCGGTGTCGTCGCCACGGTGACGGCGTTGCTCGCCGCCACCGTGGCGATCCAACCGGCTGCAGCGGCGCCGACGGACGTCTCCGAGGCCGAGGGCGTCCTGCTCAGCGGTTCCGGCATCGTCGACGTCGACGCGCTCGCCCAGCTCCGTGGTGCCTACTCCGCGAGCAGCGCGAGCACGGTCGGCGGGACGACGAACCAGCCGCTCGACCTCACCGCACTGAACAGCCTGGGCGTCCGACTGTCGAACAACGTCGACCTGCTCGGCGCGAACGGCATCCTGACGCTCGGTGTCGACGGGCAGTTCGCGACGACCTCGCAGACGGGCGCCCGCGGTTCCTCCGGCCTCGTCGGCGACGACGGGGCGATCGGCGTCGGGAGCGGCACCGGGGCCGGTGCGTCGACGCTGAACCTGAACCCGCTGCTGGCCCGGGTCGGCGCGGACACGACCGTGCTGTCGAACGCGCAGCTGCAGGTGGGCGCGCTCGCCTCGACGATCAGCGCCACACGTGGTGCGACGGTGAGCACCGCGAGCGACTACCGCATCGCGGGCGCGAACCTGCAGCTCACCAGCCCCGCGGTGTCCCGACTGGCGACGACCCTGCGGGCGAACGTCGCGCCGCTGTCCACCTCGGTGAACACCGCCCTGAGCGGAGCGGTGACGACCGACGCGGTCACTGGGGCGTTGGGATCGCTGCTCTCGCCGCTGGTGTCCGTGCGGAACACGAGCGTCCAGACGACCGCGAACCTCGACCTCGGTCCCACCATCGACGGGGTCCTCGCACAGCCGATCACGGACGGTGCGGTGACCATCACCCCGTCGACCGGTTCGATCACCGTCGACCTCGACACGTTGACGCGGCTCAACGACCAGCCGGCGAACACCCCCGTGCTCACCGACGCGGCGGTCGCCGCGATCAACAGCAGCATCACGAACATCCTCGGGACACGGCTCCCTGCCACCCTGAGCACCGCCGTCACGAACGCGGTCGACGCGGCACGGGTGCGCGTCCAGGTCAGTGCCACGCTCAGCGCGGCCGGGGCGGTCAACCTGCCGATCAACGTGACCGTCGACTCGACCATCGGTGCGCTCGCCGTGTCGGGCGCGGCCACGCCGCAGGTCTCCGTGTCGACGGGAACGATCCTCGGGATCAACGTCGCCCCCGTGCTCGGGACGCTCGTCAGCGGCACCGTCGTCCCGGCCCTCCAGACCGCGGTGCGGCCCCTGGCGAACTCCGCCGCCCTCGCCCAGCTCAGCACCACGCTCACCACCACCACGACCGCCGTCGCGACGGCGCTCTCGCCCGTGGTGCTCCTGCTCCGTCAGGTTGTCGACCTGACGGTGAACGCGCAGGAAGACCCCCGCTTCCGCGACCCACGCGGGTACGACCCAGGGGCGCAGAGCGTGACCGCCCTGCGGCTCACGGTGCTGCCGGGGCCGAACGCCGCGACGGTCGACCTCGCCACCTCCACGGTGCGCGCCACGGCGTTCCTGGCCCCGACGATCACCGCACCCACGGCAGGGCAGCAGTTCAGCGTCCCGACCGACACCTCCACCCGCTCGGTGACGGTGCGCGGGACCGGTGAACCCGGTGCCGGCATCGCGCTCGCCGCGGGCGGTGGCCTGACCGCCCCCGCGACGGTCGCCCCCGACGGCACCTGGACCGCCACACTCGCGGACGTCCCGGTCGGGGACCGGACCGTCACCGCGACGCAGACGGTCGGCGGCGCCGCCGCGGGCACCGCGACGCAGGCCTTCTCGGTCGTCGCGCAGCGTCCGCTGGTCATCGACACGCCCACTGCCGGGCAGCAGTTCACCACGACCGGGACCACGACCCCGGTGACCCTCACCGGCACGTCCACCGCGAACGCGCGGATCGACGTGACGATCGGGGACGACGTCACGGCGAGCGGCACGGCGGACGGCAACGGCGTCTGGAGCGTCCCCGTCGACGCGGTCCCGGTCGGGCTGCAGACGGCCAGCGTGACGCAGACCGTCGGCGACACCACCTCGGCCGCGGTGACGCGGGACTTCGAGGTCGTCGCCGCTCGGACGCTGACCATCGACACTCCGGCCCCCGATGCGGTCCTGCCGCTCGTCGGGGACACCCGCGCCGTCGTGCTCACCGGTGCTGCCGAGGGCGGTGCCCGCGTCGACGTGACGCTCGGCGACGGTCTGACCGCCACCACCACGGCGAACACGAACGGCACCTGGACCGCCACGGTCGAGGACGTCCCCGCAGGCGACTACACGGCCACGGCGGCCCAGACCGTCGACGGCACGACGAGCGCTCCGGTGACCCGTGACTTCTCGGTCACCGCCGTTCCCGGCATCACCATCGAGGAGCCGGCCGACGGAGCCGTCCTGACGGTCGCCGACGCCACGTCGACCACCCCGGTCACGGTGACCGGCACCGCTGCGCCGAACGCGTCCGTCGCGGTCGACCTCGGCGGCTCCTTCACGGCGATCACCGAGGCGGACGACGACGGCGACTGGACCGCCACCTTCCCGGGGGTCCCGGTCGGTGAGCGCACGATCACCGCGACGCAGACGGTCGCCGGCACCACCTCGGCGCCCGTCACCTCGGCCTTCGAGATCGCCGTCGGTGCCCCGCTGACGATCGCGACCCCTGCGGACGGCGCCACCGTGCCCGTCCTCGACGCCGACTCGACCGCCGACCTCGACGTCACCGGGACCGCCGAGCCCCGGGCCCGGGTGTCGGTGTCGCTCGGCGGCGGCCTCACGGCCACGACGACGGCCGACGGAGACGGTGACTGGAGGACGACGGTCGAGGACGTGCCCGTCGGTCGTTACACCCTGACCGCGACGCAGACCGTGAACGGCACGACGTCGCCGGCCCAGCAGCGGATCGTCTCGGTCGTCCCCGCGGCAGCGCTGCAGGTGACCGCACCGGTGCAGGGCGCGACGACCGTGGTCGCGAACGACGACGACACGGTCGACGTCGACGTGACCGGGACGGCGCAGCCCGGTGCCGAGATCGACGTCGTGCTCGACGAGCGAGCACCCGTCACGACGACGGTGGACGACGACGGCACCTGGTCGGTGGCCCTGCCGGACGTCGGGACCGGCGGTCACACCGTGACGGTCACCCAGACCGTCGGTGGACAGACCTCGCCGGCGATCGAGCGGGACATCTCGATCGAGGTCGGCGACGACCTCGAGATAACCGCTCCCACCGAGGGGCAGGAGATCCCCGCCACGAGCACCGGCGACGCGTCGGTCGTGGTCCGCGGGACCGCGGAGCCGGGTGCGACCGTCTCCGTCAGCATCGACGGGGCAGCACCCGTCGCCGTCGTGACCGGCCCCGCGGGCAACTGGGTCCTCGACCCGGTGCAGCTCGGGACCGGCCAGCACACCGTCGAGGCCGTGCAGACCGTGAACGGCACGACCGGTCCCACCGAGACGCGGGACTTCACCGTCGTCCCGGGCACCGCCGTCACCATCGACAGCCCGGCCGCCGGCTCGCGCTTCGTCGTGGTCGACGGGGACGCCACCGCCACGGTGACGATCAGCGGTGTCGCCGAACCCGGCGCAGCCGTGACGGTGACGGTCGGTGACCTCGAGCTCTCGACCACCGCAGCCGACGACGACGGCACCTGGTCGGTCGACGCAGCCGGGCTCGCCCCCGGTGACTACACGATCGACGCGGCACAGTCGCTGAACGGCGCGAGCACGGACGCCCTGCCCGTGGGCTTCCTGGTCGACGCTGCGGCGCCCCTCACCATCACGGCTCCCGGCACGGCGGCGATGACGGTCGCCGGCGACGACGTGACCCGTGACGTGACGGTCACCGGCACCGGGCAGCCCGGCGCGACGATCGTCGCGACGATCGACGGCGAGGAGCCCGGAGCGACGACCACGGTCGCCGCCGACGGGAGCTGGTCCGTCACCTTCGAGGACGTCGGCGTCGGGACGCACCCGGTGTCGGTCACGCAGACGCTGCCCGGCGGGGTCTCCAGCCCGGCGACGTCCGACCCCGTGACCCGCGACGTCACGCTCGTCGCCGCGGACGACGTGCTCATCACGTCGCCCGAGGACGGCGCGGTCCTGCTCGTCCCGGACGAGGACACCACACGCGACGTGACGGTGTCCGGCACGGCAGAGCCGAACGCACCGGTGACGGTCCGTGTCGGCGACGCCGAGGCCTCCACGACCGCGGACGACGACGGCGACTGGACGGTCACCGTCGGCGGCGTCGGCGTGGGCGAGCAGACGGTCACGGCGACGCAGACGGTCGGCGGCACCACCGCCTCCAGTGCGGAGCAGACGCTCACGGTGCGCGCAGGCCGACCGCTCGCGCTCACCAGCCCCGACGACGGTGACGTCATCACGGTCGCCGACGCGACCGGTACGGCCGACGTCGTGGCGGCCGGTACGGCCGAGCCGGGCGCTCCGGTGACCGTCACGCTCTCCACCGGGGAACAGGCGACCGTCGAGGCGGACGACGACGGACGGTGGACCCACACGTTCACCGACGTGCCGACCGGTGACCACACCGTCCGGGCGACGCAGGTCGTCGGCGGGATCACCTCGGCACCCGTCAGCGCCGGAGTGTCGGTGCGCGCCGGGGCGCCGCTGACCGTCACCACGCCGGCCGGCGCCACGGCCGTCACGGTCGCGGACGACGACGCCACCACCGACGTGGACTTCGCCGGCACCGGCGCGCCGGGGGCGACGGTCACCGTCGACCTCGGTGACGGCGGCACCGCCGAGACGGTCGTCGGCGACGACGGCACTTGGGCGACCACCGTCGAGGACGTCCCGGTGGGGTCCTGGACGGCGGCGGTCACGCAGTCGGTGAACGGCACCACGAGCGCCCCCGTCACGCGACCGGTCTCGGTCGTCGCCGCGGCGGAGCTCGTCGTCCGGCAGCCGGAGGGCACCGTCACCGTCGCGGACGTCGCCGCCACGACGACCGTCACGGTCGCCGGTGACGCCGAGCCCGGCGCCACCGTGACGGTGACCGTCGACGACCGAGACCCGGTCGACGTGACGGTGGGCGACGACGGCACGTGGAGCGTCGACGTCGACGACGTCGCGGTCGGTGAGCACGTCGTGTCGGCGACGCAGACCGTCGCCGGCTCGACCTCGACCACGCCGGTCGAGCGTCCCTTCGAGGTCGTCGCGGCAGCGCCGGTCGTCATCACCGCCCCCGCGGACGGGGAAGAGGTGCGGGTCGCCGACGAGGACGCCACGACGACGGTCACGGTGCGCGGCACCGCGGAGCCCGGCGCCACCGTGGTGGTCGACCTCGGCGGCGGGCGTGATGCCACGACCGAGGCCGACGAGGACGGCGACTGGGCGGTCGACGTCCCCGGTGTCCCCGCGGGCACCACGACCGTCAGCGTCACCCAGCAGGTCGGCGGCACCACGTCGCAGCCGGTCACGGTCGCCATCGAGGTCGTGGTCGCGGCACCGCTGACGATCGCCACCCCGGCCGACGGGTCCACCGTCACGGTCGCACAGGACGACTCCCTCGCGACGATCGTCGCGAACGGGGCGGCCGAGCCCGGTGCCGAGGTCCGCGTGACCCTGGACGACGGCGTCGCACAGACCGTGACGGCGACCGACGCCGGTACCTGGAGCGTCCGGTTCGACGGCGTCGCGACGGGCGAGCACACCGTCCGGGCGACGCAGACGGTCGACGGGTCCACCTCGGGTCCGGTCGTGAACACGTTCACGGTCGAGGCCGGCGCGCCCCTGACGGTCACCACGCCGACCGACGACCAGGTCGTCACGGTGCCGGCGTCCGACCCGACGGTCGACCTGCCCGTGGCGGGCACCGGCGAGCCCGGTGGCACGGTCACCGTGGTGGTCGACGACGGCGACCCGATCGAGGTGCCCGTCCGTGACGACGGCACCTGGGACACGGTCGTACCGGGCGTCGGTCCCGGCGACCACACGGTCACCGTCGGCCAGGAGGTCGGTGGCACCACCTCCGACCCCGTCGTGGTGGACGTGACCGTGGACGTCGCCGACGAGGACGCCGTCGTCATCACGACGCCGGCGGCCGGCAGCACGGTCCGGATCGTCGGTGACACCACGCCGGTCCGGGTCGTGGGCACGGCAGCGCCCGGCGCAACGGTGTCGGTCACGATCGACGACGGCACCGCCGTCGCGACCACGGCCGACGACGAGGGCGACTGGACGGTCACCGTGCCGGACGTCGCGCTCGGCGGCCACACCGCCTCCGCCACGCAGACCGTGGACGGTCGGACCACCGCAGCACCCGACGTCGCCTTCACCGTCGCCGCCGTGGCCCCGCTGCAGGTGACCGCCCCCGCGGACGGCCAGGTGTTCCGGACGGACCAGGACACGGTCTCCGTGCCGGTCAGCGGGGCCGCCGAGCCGGGCGCCACCGTGACGGTCGACATCGACGGCACCACGGTGTCGACGACGGCCGGTTCGGACGGCTCCTGGACGGTGACCGTGCCGGACGTCCCGGTCGGCGACCACACCGTGTCGGCGACGCAGACGGTCGGCGGGGCCACCTCGGCCCCGGTGACCAGCGGCATCAGCGTGGTCGCCGCGCAGGAGGACGACGTCGTCATCACGGACCCGACCCCGGGTCGCCTCTTCGAGGCCCCCGGGCTCGACAGCACGACCACCGTGCCCGTCTCCGGGACGGCCGGAGCCGACGCCGCGGTCGAGGTCCGGCTCTCGACCGGGCAGGTCCGGACGACGACGGCCGGCGGCGACGGTCGCTGGAGCGTCACCTTCGAGGAGGTCCCGGCCGGTGACTGGACGCTGCAGGCGACGCAGACCGTGGACGGGGACACCTCCGACTCGCAGGTCGTGCCGATCGTCGTCCGGGTCGCCGACCCCCTGACGGTCACCTCGCCCCTGCCCGGGGCCCGGCAGACGGCCGGTGCCGACGGCACCGCCACCTGGCAGGTCACCGGGACGGCGGACCCGGGTGCGACCGTCACGGTCCGCAGCGACGCGGGAGACCCCGTCGTGACGACCGCGGCTGCCGACGGATCCTGGTCGGTGTCCGTGGAGCTCGGGGTCGGTTCGCACACCTTCACGGTGACCCAGACCGTCGAGGGTGCCACGTCCGCCGCCCAGACGGTGCCGGTGGTGGTGGTCGCCGCCCAGCCGGGTGAGCCGGGGCAGCCAGGAGAGCCCGGTGAGCCGGGGCAGCCCGGTGAGCCTGGGGAGCCTGGGGAGCCTGGGGAGCCTGGGGAGCCTGGCCAGCCCGGCCAGCCCGGTGAGCCTGGGGAGCCTGGCCAGCCCGGGGAGCCTGGGGAGCCTGGCCAGCCCGGTGAGCCTGGGGAGCCTGGGGAGCCTGGTGAGCCGGGTGAGCCGGGTGAGCCTGGGCAGCCCGGTGAACCTGGGGAGCCTGGCCAGCCCGGTGAGCCCGGTGAGCCCGGTGAACCTGGTCAGCCCGGGGAGCCTGGAGAGCCGGGTCAGCCCGGTGAACCGGGCCAGCCGGGGCAGCCGGGGCAGCCGGGCCAGCCGGGCCAGCCGGGCCAGCCTGGACAGCCAGGCCTGCCGGGTGGCTCCGGGAACGGAGCCGGCACCGGTACCGGAGTGATCGGTACCGGCAACGGATCGGGTCTCGGTACCGGCAACGGATCGGGTCTCGGGACCGGCAACGGATCGGGTCTCGGGACCGGCAACGGATCGGGTCTCGGTGCCGGCAACGGATCGCTCGGCAACGGCAACGGCAACGGCACGGGCAACGGCACGGGATCCGGATCCGGATCCGGATCCGGCGACGGTTCCGGTCGCGACCTCGCCTTCACCGGCGCGGACGTCGCTCCGCTCGCGGGTGCCGCCGGCGGCCTGGTGGTCCTCGGGTTCCTGCTGCTCGGTCTCTCCCGACTGGCACGCCGCATCCGCCGCGGGCGCGCCTGACCGTCCGCCCACACCGACCGCACCGCGCCTCTCGTCCGTCGTCACGACGGCCGGGAGGCGCGGTGTCGTCCCGCCCCTCCTCGCCCCCTCCACAGGTGGTCGCCGAGGGCGTCGCGCTGTCGGCCGTCCCGGCTACCCTTGGTCCGTGGTCACCGCCCTGTATCGCCGTTACCGGCCCGAGAACTTCGCCGAGCTGATCGGTCAGTCGCAGGTCACCGACCCGCTGCGGACCGCCCTGCGGACGAACCGTGTGAACCACGCCTACCTGTTCAGCGGGCCGCGCGGGTGCGGCAAGACGACCTCGGCGCGCATCCTCGCCCGGTGCCTGAACTGCGAGCAGGGCCCGACGGACACGCCGTGCGGCGTCTGCCCGAGCTGCGTGGAGCTCGCCCGGGGTGGCGGGGGATCACTCGACGTCATCGAGATCGACGCAGCGAGCCACAACGGCGTCGACGACGCGCGCGACCTGCGCGACCGCGCCGTGTTCGCACCGGCGCGCGACCGCTACAAGATCTTCATCCTCGACGAAGCACACATGGTGACGCCGCAGGGCTTCAACGCCCTGCTCAAGCTGGTCGAGGAACCGCCGGAGCACGTGAAGTTCATCTTCGCGACCACCGAGCCGGAGAAGGTCATCGGCACCATCCGCTCCCGGACCCACCACTACCCGTTCCGGCTCGTGCCGCCGGCCACGATGCTCGAGTACGTCGAGCAGCTGTGCGAGCAGGAGTCGGTCTCCGTCGTGCCGGGTGTCCTCCCGCTCGTCGTCCGTGCCGGTGGGGGGTCGGTGCGAGACACGCTGTCGCTGCTCGACCAGCTCATGGCCGGCAGCGAGGACGGCGCGATCGCCTACGAACGCGCGGTCGCTCTGCTCGGCTACACCGACGCTGCGTTGCTCGACGACGTCGTGGACGCACTGGCGGTGGCCGACCCCGCCTCGGCCTTCGCCGCGGTCGACCGCGTGGTGCAGACCGGGCAGGACCCGCGTCGCTTCGTCGAGGACCTGCTCGAGCGGCTCCGTGACCTGATCGTCGTCGCGGCGACGAACGAGAGCGCCGCAGCCGTGCTGCGCGGGATCTCTCCCGAGGAACTCGACACCATGACCCGGCAGGCCGGCGTCTTCGGCGCGACGGCGCTGTCGCGGTCCGCCGACATCGCCAACCGCGCGCTCACCGAGATGACCGGTGCGACGTCGCCCCGACTGCACCTCGAGCTGATGACGGCGCGCATGCTCGTGCCCGAGGTCGACGACACCCAGCGCGGTGCACTCGCCCGCGTCGAGCGGCTCGAGCGTCGCGTCGGTGTCGGTGTCGGCGACGCCGACGGGCACCAGGCTCCCGTCGCGGCCGAACGACCGCAGGGTGCACAGCAGTCCTCCGCGGGCGCTTCGGTTCCGAGCACGGGAGCGGGCAGCGCCCCGGCGCAGGCCGGCTCCTCGTCGGCGACCCCGGCTGCGCAGCCCGCTGCGTCGACCGCGACCCCGACCCGCGCAGCGGCGCCGACCCGTTCAGACCAGGAGCCGGCCGATCAGGCTCCGACGACCGCGCGTGACGCCGAGCCACGGGACCCCGGCGCGACCGTGCGCGATGCCGCTGCCTCCTGGGCAGCCGTGGCGACGCCCCCGAGCCAGGGTCCGGCCGACGGCCCGACCGATCGGTCTTCGGGCCGACCGGCGGAGCAGAGCGCGTCGAGTGCGATGACGACGGCACACCCGACCGAGCAGCACCAGCACGATCCGTCGGGCACCGCGAACGCGTCGTCCACCGGGCAGGGGACGGCGGTCGGCGACGAGGCGGTCGTCCGACCGGTCGCCGCCGTCGGTTTCCAGCAGCTCCGCGACGCCTGGCCCCAGGTCGTCGAGCACGTCCAGCGCGCCCGGCGTTCGGCCTGGTCCGTGGTGGTCACGGCCCAGGTGACGGCCCTGCGCGAGGACGTGCTGACGCTCACCTTCCCCAGCCAGCAGGACGTGGCGTCGTTCAAGGAGATGTCCGACCCCGCGACGAGCGTCAGCGAACTGCTCCGCTCGGCGATCATCGACGTCCTCGGCCTCCGGGTGAAGTTCGTCGCCCGCGGGCCGGGACAACAGCGCTCGGCCGGTGCTCCCGCGTCGGAGCCGGGTCGGCAGGCGTCGCAGCAGCAGCCGACCCGACCGCAGGTGACGTCGGAGGACACCAGCCGGCAGCAGGCCGCGCGCCAGCAGTCCGCACCGTCGCAGCCGGCGACTGCCGAAGGGCCGACGCAGCGGCAGACCGCACCGCAGCACCAGCAGTCGACTGCACCGCAGCAGCCGAGCCAGCAGCAGCAGCCGAGCCAGCAGCAGTCGAGCCAGCAGCAGCAGGCGAGCCCGCAGCAGGCGAACCAACAGCAGCAGGCGAACCAACAGCAGCAGGCGAACCAACAGCAGGGCGCATCGCAGCAGCCGACCACACGGCAGCAGCCGGCTGCGCCCAGCGCTCCGGTGACCGACTGGGCCGTCGCCACGATCCCGGCGACCGACCCGACCGCCGGTGCCGTGCCCGAGCACCTCGAGCCGGGCTGGTCGGCACCGTTCGGGACGACCGACACCGGGGAGCCGGTCGTGCCCGTCGCACCGGTCTCCGATCCCGCCGCCGACGCGGCCCTCGCTGCCCAGCTCCGCCCGGCCTCCGCGCTCGGCGGTGCCGGAACAGCGCCGGCCCGTGCTGCTGCACCGAGCCACCCGACACCCGACGCACCGGGAGCGCCGGCCCCGGCCGCAGCCGCAGCGCCCGCACCGGCCGCAGCCGCAGCGCCCGCACCGGCCGCAGCCGCAGCGCCCGCATCGGCAGCGCCCGCCGCGCCGGGTACCGCGGCCGCCGCACCCTCCGGGGGGCAGGACGTCCCGGTCGACGACTACCCGCTCGACGACGAGCCCTACGACGACGGCGCTCCCTTCCCCGATCCGGGAGCGCACGCGTCCTCGGGTGCACCGAGCCAGCGACCGACGCGGGCACCAGCACCGCAGGCAGCACCGGCGCCGACCGGCCCGGCACAGGCCGCACCGGCAGCGCCCGAGCAGGCAGCACCTGCGCAGACAGCACCGACCCAGGAGGCGGCTGCGCAGCCAGCTCCGGCACGGACCGCTGCACCCCAGGTCCGTCGGACACCGGTCGCTGGTCGGTACGGCGAGGCGGTCGTCCGTGAGATCCTCGGCGCGCAGTTCATCGAGGAGACCGCCCTGCACGAGGAAGGCGCCTGATGTACGACGGGATCGTCCAGGACCTGATCGACGAGTTCGGTCGGCTGCCGGGCATCGGCCCGAAGTCGGCGCAGCGCATCGCGTTCCACATCCTGCAGACCGAGTCGTTCGACCCGGCACGACTGTCCGAGCTCCTGGCCGAGGTCAAGGAGAAGGTGCGCTTCTGCGAGGTCTGCGGCAACGTCACCGAGAACGTGCGGTGCAGCATCTGTCGTGACCCCCGTCGGTCGCCGTCGGTGATCTGCGTCGTGGAGGAGGCGAAGGACGTCGCCGCCATCGAGCGCACCCGCGAGTTCCGTGGGCTCTACCACGTGCTCGGCGGAGCGATCAGCCCGATCGACGGTGTCGGTCCGGACGACCTGCGGATCCAGCAGCTGATGACGCGGCTGGCCGACGGCACCGTGGACGAGGTCATCATCGCCACCGACCCGAACCTCGAGGGCGAGGCGACGGCGACCTACCTCAGCCGACTGCTCGTCCCGATGGGCATCCGCACCACGCGACTCGCGTCCGGGCTGCCGGTGGGCGGTGACCTCGAGTACGCCGACGAGGTGACCCTCGGCCGCGCCTTCGAGGGCCGACGCGTGGTCGGTTCCTGACGGACGTGCGCAGGATCGTTGCGTCGAGCCCGCCTCGCACGCAACATCCGCGGAACACCCTCTACGATTGACAGACCGCGCGACCGTCGCGGAACCGTCGTCCCCGGGAGTACCAGCCAGTGGCCCTGATCGTGCAGAAGTTCGGTGGATCGTCCGTCGCGGACGCCGAGAGCATCAAGCGCGTGGCGAAGCGGATCGTCCAGACGAAGAAGGCAGGCAACGACGTCGTCGTGGCCGTCTCGGCGATGGGCGACACCACCGACGAGCTCGTCGACCTCGCGCACTCCGTGACGCCGATCCCCGCCGGTCGTGAGCTCGACATGCTGCTCACCGCGGGGGAGCGCATCTCGATGGCGTTGCTCGCGATGGCGATCAAGAGCCTCGGGGTCGAGGCATCGTCGTACACGGGCAGCCAGGCCGGCATGCTCACGGACGCCCAGCACGGCAAGGCCCGCATCGTCGACGTCACCCCGAAGCGCGTGCGCGAGGCGCTCGACGCCGGGCACGTCGCGATCGTGGCCGGGTTCCAGGGGTTCAACCGTACGACGGGCGAGATCACCACGCTCGGTCGTGGTGGGTCGGACACCACCGCCGTCGCGCTCGCCGCCGCGCTCGACGCCGACGTCTGCGAGATCTACACCGACGTCGACGGCATCTTCACCGCGGACCCCCGCGTGGTGCCGAAGGCCAAGAAGGTCGATCGGATCACGAGCGAGGAGATGCTCGAGCTCGCCGCCTCCGGCGCCAAGGTCCTGTACATCCGTGCCGTCGAGTACGCCCGTCGGCACGGCGTCACCCTGCACGTCCGCTCCTCGTTCAGCAACGCCGAGGGCACCATCGTCTACAACCCTGCAGAGGGGGAAACCGTGGAAGAACCGATCATCACCGGCATCGCCGGAGACCTCTCCGAGGGGAAGATCACCGTCGTCGGCGTGCCCGACACCCCCGGCAAGGCCGCCGAGATCTTCACGATCGTGGCCCGCGCCGGCGCCAACATCGACATGATCGTGCAGAACGTGTCCGAGGCGGTCACGGGCCGCACGGACATCTCGTTCACGCTGCCGAAGGACCAGGGCCAGGGCGTCCTGACCGCGCTCGAGGTCGCCAAGGCCGACATCGGCTACTCGGGCATCCAGTACGACGACCAGATCGGCAAGCTCGCCCTGGTCGGTGCCGGCATGCGGACCAACGCCGGTGTCTCGGCGGCGCTCTTCCGCGCCCTGCACGAGGCGTCGATCAACATCGAGATGATCTCCACCTCGGAGATCCGCATCTCGGTCGTCACGCGCGCCGACACCCTGAACGAGGCCATGCGCGTCGTGCACCAGGCCTTCGGGCTGGACGCGGACCAGGAAGCCGTCGTCTACGCCGGCACCGGGCGCTGAGCCCCGCGCCGACACGACCCACGAGCAGGAGCACCACATGAGCACCACCGTCGCCGTCGTCGGCGCCACCGGCCAGGTCGGCGCCGTGATGCGTCGCCTCCTCGAGGAGCGCGCGTTCCCGGCCGACCGCGTCCGGTTCTTCGCGAGTGCCCGGTCCGCCGGTTCGACGCTGTCGTTCCGCGGCGAGGAGATCGTCGTCGAGGACTCCGAGACCGCCGATCCGTCGGGCATCGACATCGCGCTGTTCTCGGCCGGTGCCACGGCGTCACGCGCCCTCGCGCCGAAGTTCGCGGCGGCGGGTGCGGTGGTCGTCGACAACTCGAGTGCCTGGCGGATGGATCCCGAGGTGCCGCTGGTCGTGAGCGAGGTCAACCCGCACGCGATCGACGACGCCCCGAAGGGCATCGTGGCCAACCCGAACTGCACGACGATGGCGATCATGCCGGTCCTCAAGGTGCTGGACACCGAAGCCGGGCTGCGTCGTCTCGTCGCGACCACCTACCAGGCCGTGTCCGGGTCCGGGCTCGCGGGCGTCGAGGAGCTCCTCGGCCAGGCGCGCGCGGCGCTCGAGCAGGACACCGCGGCGCTCACCCACGACGGTTCGGCGGTGACCTTCCCGGAGCCGGTCAAGTACGTCCGACCGATCGCCTTCGACGTCGTCCCGCTCGCGGGCAGCATCGTCGAGGACGGCATGCGCGAGACCGACGAGGAGCAGAAGCTCCGCAACGAGAGCCGCAAGATCCTCGAGCTGCCCGACCTGCTCGTCGCCGGGACCTGCGTGCGCGTCCCCGTGTTCACCGGGCACTCGATCTCCGTGCACGCCGAGTTCGCGCAGCCGCTCTCGCCCGAGCGGGCGACGGAGCTCCTCGCCACGGCCCCGGGCGTCGAGCTCGCGGACGTCCCGACTCCGCTGCAGGCAGCTGGCCAGGACCCGTCCTTCGTCGGCCGCATCCGCGCCGACCAGTCCGCGCCCGACGGCCACGGCCTGGTCCTCTTCGTCAGCAACGACAACCTGCGGAAGGGCGCTGCGCTCAACGCGGTGCAGATCGCCGAGACGATCCTCGAGCGGCGCGCGGTCGCCGCGTAGCGAGCATCGTCGCCGACGCGGCACACGACGGACGGGAGGCCCGTGGCGACACCGCCACGGGCCTCCCGTCCGTCGTCCCGACCGTCAGGAACGGGACCGAGCGCGACGTCGTCGGTGCAGCAGCACGCCGGTCCCGGCGGTGAGGAGCGCGAGCGCGACGGCGAGCGGTCCGGTCACCTCGGTGCCGGTCCAGGCGAGGCGCCCCTGCGGCGCGGCGTCGGCGGTCGGCGCAGTCGTCGCCGGTCCTGGCGACGGTCCGTCCGCGCTGGGTTCGCCGGTCTGGTCGGCCCCACCGGGGGTGCCGGTGCCGCCCGTGCCTCCGGCACCGTCCCCCGGGGACGGTGCATCACCCGGATCGGTGCCCTCGCCGTCACCGGGGCCGGGGTCCGGACCGTCGCCGGCGCCGGGCTCTGCGGACACGACGACCTCGACCGGGACGGGCGGCGCGAGCTGACCGGCGGGGGTCGAGGCGAACAGTTCGAGGGTGTACGTGCCCTCGGTGAGCGCATCGATCGGCGAGCAGGACCAGTGTCCGGAGTCGTCCGCACCTCGACCGGCGGCATCGGCCTCGCAGACCACGGTCCCGTCACGGACGACGACGACGTGCGCGCCGTGCGTGGCGGTGCCCGAGAGAGCGGATCCGGGTGCCAGGTCGGTGTGGTCGAGCGTCGGTGCGACGACGGGACCCTCGGTGACGAGTTCGATGTCGGACCCCGCGGTGCCGAGCGCCAGGAGCGCGCCGTTCGCCTGCAGGCCGAGTTCGAGGCCGTTCGCCGGTGAGGACGGGTCGTCGGCGGTGAACCGGACGACGTGGGGCGTGGGGCTCGTGGTGCGGACCTGGAGGCAGCCGGAGGGGGCGACGGCGTCGACCAGCGCGGCGAAGGGCAGCCCGGGGCCGTTGAGGGCGGACAGGCACATCGACCCGACGACGAGCGGGCCGGTGGTGCCGGGCGCGGGGTGCTGCGCGGTGTCGGCGGCGACCGGCCGGGTGTCGAGCACGGGCCGGCCGTCGTGGTCGGCGACGGCGACGAAGCCGATGGTGCCGACGACGTGGAAGGTGCCCTCCAGCGCCGCAGCGGGTGCAGTCCGTGGCTCGGGCTGCGGCGAGTGGAGCGTGTCGGCCAGGGTGGCGGGGCCGAGCAGGAGCGGGGCGATCGCAGCCGCGGGCAGGAGCGGGAGCGTGAGACGGGCGCGCCGGGAGTGGTTCACGGTGGGGCCTCCGGGAGGGACGGTCCATCGGACCGTAAAATGGTGGCACGTCCGGAATGTCGTACTTCACCAGCAAGTACGATGGGCAGGGCCAGCGCCCCGCACCCGGATGATGCCCCCGGGTGACCCAGCGGCAGTGGGTAGGATCGTCGTGTGGCAGTGAAGCAGGTGGACCCGATCGACGTCGTCCTGATCGGGGGAGGGATCATGAGCGCCACGCTCGGCGCCATCATCCACCGCCTCGAACCCACGTGGAAGATCCGCGTGTACGAGCGGCTCGGCTCGGTCGCGCAGGAGTCCTCGAACCCGTGGAACAACGCCGGGACCGGTCACTCCGCGCTCTGCGAGCTGAACTACACGCCGGAGATGCCCGACGGACACGTCGACATCGCCAAGGCCGTGACCGTCAACGAGCAGTTCCAGGTCTCGCGGCAGTTCTGGGCGCACCTGGTCGAGACCGGCGCGCTCCCGCAGCCGTCCAACTTCATCAACCCGACCCCGCACATCTCCTTCGTGTGGGGCGAGGACAACGTCGAGTACATGCGCAAGCGGTACGAGGCGCTCAAGGGCCACCCGCTCTTCGTGGGCATCGAGTACTCGGACGACCCGACGCAGATCCGCAAGTGGGCGCCCGCGCTCATCCCTGGGCGCAAGAAGGACCAGCCGGTCGCCGCGACGTACTCGGCCGCCGGCTCGGACGTCGACTTCGGTTCGTTGACGCAGCAGCTCTTCGACGAGCTCGAGATCGCCGGTGTCGAGTTCGAGCCGTCGCACCAGGTGCAGAAGATCACGCGGTCGAAGGTCTCCGAGGGGTGGGCGCTCGACGTCCGCAACGAGATCGGTCGGTCGACGCAGCGCATCGCGGCGAAGTTCGTCTTCGTCGGCGCCGGCGGTGGGGCCCTGCGCCTGCTGCAGAAGTCGGGCATCCCGGAGATCCGCGGCTACGGCGGGTTCCCCGTGTCCGGTGAGTTCCTGCGCACCGACGACCCCGAGGTCGTGCAGAAGCACGCGGCGAAGGTGTACGGCAAGGCGAGCGTCGGCGCTCCGCCGATGTCGGTGCCGCACCTCGACACCCGGATCGTCGAGGGCAGGGCGTCGCTGATGTTCGGCCCCTACGCCGGGTTCAGCCCGAAGTTCCTCAAGCAGGGCTCGCTGCTCGACCTGTTCCGGTCGATCCGACCGCACAACCTGCGACCGATGCTGAGCGTGGCGTTCTCGAACTTCGACCTGGTCCGCTACCTGGTCGGGCAGCTGCTGGCGTCGAAGCAGACGAAGTTCGACGCCCTCCGCGACTTCATGCCGACCGCCGAACCGGAGAACTGGCACCGCATCACGGCCGGGCAGCGCGTGCAGGTCATCAAGCCGGACCCGGAGAAGGGCGGGGTGCTGCAGTTCGGCACCGAGGTCATCACCTCGGCCGACGGCTCGATCGCCGGCCTGCTCGGCGCGAGCCCCGGAGCGTCCACCGCGGTGCCGATCATGCTGGCGATGCTGCAGCGGTGCTTCCCGGACCGGTGGGACGCCTGGGCCCCGATGGTGCGGACGATGGTGCCCACGTACGGCAAGGACCTCGGCGCCGACCCGCAGCTCGCCGACGAGACCCTCGAGCACACCGCGAAGGTCCTCGGTCTGCACCACTGAGCCCCGCCGCTCGGGCGACTTGCCCCCGGTTCGAACGTGTGTTCGAATGAGGGCATGCGGTGGAGTGGGCAGTCGATCGGGGCGGAGCGCGGTGACGCCCTGCCGGGGCTCGAGTCGAACAGCGGGTTGGTGCGCAGCGTCACCACGCCGGAGTTCGCCGGGGTCACCTTCCACGAGGTCCTGGCGAAGAGTGCCCTGAACCGTGTGCCGGCAGCCGACGGCAGCGGCACCCACGGGTGGACGATCAACCCGTACCGCGGCTGCAGTCACGCGTGCGTCTACTGCTTCGCGCGGCCCACGCACACGTACCTGGAGTTCGACGGGGGTGCCGACTTCGACCAGCAGATCGTCGTGAAGACCAACGTCGCGGACGTCCTGCGCCGTGAGCTCCGGAAGCCGTCGTGGGACCGACACCCCGTCGCGCTCGGCACCAACACCGACCCGTACCAGCGTGCCGAGGGGCGCTACCGATTGATGCCCGGGGTCATCCGCGCGCTGGCCGAGTCGGGCACCCCGTTCAGCATCCTGACGAAGGGGACGCTGCTGCGGCGCGACCTGCCCACGTTGGTCGAGGCGGCACGGAGCGTCCCGGTCGACCTGGCGATGTCGATCGCCGTGTACGACGACGAGCTGCAGCAGCAGGTCGAGCCCGGGACCCCGACGACCGCCGCCCGATTGGCGACCGTCCGGGCGATCCGCGACGCGGGGCTCGAGTGCTCGGTGTTCCTCATGCCGGTGCTCCCGTTCATCACGGACACGCGCGCGCACCTCGACGAAGCGATCGGTCGCGCGGCTGAGGCCGGCGCCTCGAGCGTCATGTACTCCGCACTGCACCTGCGTCCTGGCGTGAAGCCGTGGTGGGCTGCCTGGCTGCAGCGCACCCGTCCCGACCTCGTCGCGCGCTACCGCTCGATGTACCTCGACAACACCTACGCGCCCGCGGACTACCGCCGGTGGCTCGCGGACCGGGTGGGTCCGATCCTGGCCGCGCACGGTCTCGGACTCGGCAGGATGGACCCGGCGACCGGTTCGATGGGGTTCAGTGACCGGCAGGCGCACCTCGTACCCGGCGAGCAGGCCGCGGCGGCGACCGCTCCGCGTGCACCGCGTCCGGGGTCGGGCGACACCGGACCGCGCGCCCTCGTCGGGTCGGTCATCACGTACGGGGGCATCACGAACGGGTACCGCGTCCCGGTGTCGCTCGACGAGCAGTCCCGCCCGACCTCGTCGCCGCTCAAGCGTGCCGACCCTGACTTCGACCGACGCGGTGCCGGGACGACCGTGATCGGAGGTCCGTCCGGACCGACCCTGTTCTGAGGAGCGACCACCTTCCGCGTTCGGGGGACACCCTGTGTCGGTGATCGGCGGTAGCATCGAGCGGGTCGCCGGATCGTGCTCGTTTCGGGGTACACGACCGGCCCCTGGACGGCCGCGTCACACGGCGACCGGACGACTCTCGGAAGGATCATCGACCCGTGCTCGGCATCCCCACGCACCTCGCTCCGCGAGTGAACGCGTGGTCGACCGTGCGCGCCTTCCACGCAGCGGCGATCGGATCGGTGGTCGCCGCCGCCGTGACCCTGCTGCTGTACCGACTGGCCGAGCCCGACGCGCGGGTCGCCGGGGCCGTGCTCGCGCTCCTCCCCATGCTCGCGATGATCGGCGTCCACGTGCAGTTCGGCACCTGGCGCTCGGCCGTGGCCTTCCTCGTCACCGGCGGGGTCTGCGCGTGGTGGTTCACCACGATCGTGCAGCGCGAGGTGCCCGCCGGCTGGGTGACGAGCTACCTGGTGTCGCTCGCGGTGATCCCGCTCGTGCTCGTCGGCGGGGCCGGTGCGGTCGCGAGTCGCGTCGTCGTCTGGTCGTTCGGCGGGTTCCTGGTCGGTCGGCTCGCGACCGGGATCGCGGTGCTGCAGGCGGACGGGCCGCCCCGACCGCTCCTCCTCGCCTGGGTCACCCTGGGCTTCGTCGTCGCCCTCGTGCTCTTCACCAGCCGGAACACCGCTCGGTCCGAGCGCGTCCAGCCCGAGCTGCTCCGGTCCGCGCGCGAGGAGCACGTGTCCGCCTACCGGGCCGGGGTCGAGGCCGAGGCCGCGGCGATCCTGCACGACACGGTCCTCAACCACCTCGGTGCCATCGCGCTCGCCCCCGACGGCCCCATGGACCCGCAGCTCGCGCGCACGGTCGAGGCCGACGTCGCGATGCTGACCGGAAAGCAGTGGCTCGCGTCGTCCGACCCGACGTCCGACCCGGACCCGGCCCTCGCCGGTGCCGCGTTCGACGTGATGGTCGACGAGCACCGGGCAGCGGGGCTCGCGGTCGCGGTCACCGGTGATCCGGCCGCGCTGGCGCGGCTCGACCCGTCGGCGGCGACGGCGCTGCTCCGGGCCGTCGGGCAGTGCCTGGCGAACGTCCTCAAGCACGCGGAGACCGACGAGGCCGAGGTCAGCGTCTTCGACGACGGCTCGTCCTGCACGGTGATGGTGGTCGACGACGGCCGCGGGTTCGACGAGCAGGAGACCGGCAGCGACCGGATGGGGCTGCGCGGCTCGGTTCGAGAACGCATCGGCCGGGTCGGCGGTGACGTCCAGGTGTGGTCGTCGCCGGGATCCGGGACGAGCGTCATGATGACCGTGCCCTACACGAGCGAGGACGCGGCCCGTGCCGACGGAGCACACACCGGCGGCGCACACACCGGCGGCGCACACACCGGTGGCCTACGGACCGGCGGCGCGGCGTCGTACGCCGTCACGGGTGAGTCCGACCGCGGAGCCGCCCGGTGAGTCGCGTCGACGCGGTGCGGGCCGCCGTCCGGGGCGCTCGGACCGCACAGCAGTGGGACCCGCTCGGCGCGATGGGTTCCCGCCCCCTCGCCGTCCTGCTCGGTGCGGCCGGCGTGCTGTGGGCGCTGCTCGTGTCGGTGTTCGACCGCGACGTGGTCGGCAGCCCGACGCTCAGCGCCCTCACGGTGCTGCTCCTGGGCGCGTCGGGCGCGGTCGTGATCGCGTCGTCGTCGCCCTTCCGGGCGCCGTTCCCGCGCTGGGCGTACGTGCTCCACGTCGTGCTGCTGGGCGCAGCGTCGGCCGCCAGCGTCGCGGCGCAGTGGGGGCCGGACCGCAACGCGCTCAACGACTTCATGTGCCTGCTCACCGCCACCGGGATCGTGACGGTCGCGCCCTACCGGCCGTGGCGGGACCTGGCGGTCGGCGGGCTCGTCCTGGCGGCGGTCGACGCAGCTGCCTGGGGAACCGCCGCCGCCATGTTCCCGCACCAGGTACCGGTGTCCGTCGCCGCCTTCCTCGCCGCCGCGCCGACGCTGGTCCTCACCGCGGCGTCCGTCGTGTTCGCGTGGACCTTCGGCGGCCTGGCGGAGCGCGTGCAGATCCGTGCGGGCTCGTACTCGGTGGCGCGCGCCGAGCGGGACGGCATCGCCGCGCGCGTGCAGCAGGACCGCTCCGTCATCCTCGCGCGCGACGTCGCCCCGTTCTTCGCCGAACTGCGGACGCGTGAGGTGATCACCGACGCCGACCGCGCACGCGCCCGTTCCATCGCGGACGGCATCCGGCAGGCCATGGTCGCGGACGCCGACCGGACGTGGCTCGAGTACGCGGTCGCCGTCGAGGGCGGGTCCGCCGAGTCGGTGGACGACCCGGACGGCCTCATCGCGACGCTCGACACCGACCAGCGGACCGTCGTCCGGACGTTCCTCCGTGCGGCGCTCGGCGCAGCGACGGTGGACCCCGCGCGGTTCCGTGCCACGGTCCGCCGGTCGCGCGAGCCCGGTGCCCCACCCGATCGCGTCGAGGTCCGCACGGAGCTCGCGGTCGACGACTCGGACGTCGGCATCCACCGCACGTTCGACCCCTACTTCGCGGTGCTCCGCGTGACCTTCCCCGACCTCGACGTCGCCGTCCGCCCATCGTCCCTCGCACTAAGGTTCTCCTATGACCAGCACTGACCCGAACCGGACCACGGAGGGCGTGCCACCGCTCCCGCAGCCCGGAACCCGACGCGTGCGGCTGGCGATCCTCGACGACCACGAGGTGCTGCTCGACAGCCTGTCGAGCTGGATCGCCGTGAACGCCTTCGACTTCGACCTCGCCCTCACCGCGCACACGTGGCTCGAGATGGTGCACAGCGAGAACTTCCCGACGGACCTCGTCTTCCTCGACTTCCAGCTCAAGGAGCCGGTGTCGATCGAGGCCCGCGTGCGCACCTGCCGTGCCGCCGGGGCGAAGGTCATCGTGCTCTCGAGCGTCGACAGCCGCGAGTCCCGCGACCGTGCCCTGGCCGCCGGTGCGGCCGCGTTCCTGTCGAAGTCGCTGCCGATGCGCGAGGTCATGGACGTCGCGCGTGAGGTCATGGGTGTCTCGCGTGAGACCCCGGCGCAGCGCGACTGGCGGCCGCTGCCGACCGGCGCGAGCGCGCACCAGCGCCCGAAGCTCAGCGCGGGCGAGGAAGAGGCACTGCGCCTGTACGTGTCCGGCTACTCGACGAACGAGGTCGCCGCGCAGATGAACGTGCAGTACGAGACCGCCAAGACATACCTCCGGCGCGTCCGCGAGAAGTACAGCAAGGTCGGCCGTCCCGCGTCGAAGAAGTCGGACCTCATCCGTCGTGCCGCCGAGGACGGGTTCCTCGCGTAGTGGCGAAGCTCTACTTCCGGTACGGCGCGATGAACAGCGGCAAGAGCACCGGCCTGCTGCAGGCCGCGTACAACTACGAGGAACGCGGGCAACGCGTGCTGCTGGCGAAGCCGTCGGTGGACACCAAGGGCGACCGTGAGATCGTCTCCCGACTCGGCGTCACACGCTCCGTGGACGTCGTCTTCGCGCCCCACGACGACGTCCGGCACGCGGTCGCCAACGCCGGTGCCACCGACCCCGAGTCGGACCGGCTCGACGGCATGGTGCGTCCGGTGAGCTGCGTGCTCGTCGACGAGGCGCAGTTCCTCACTCCGCGCCAGGTCGACGACCTGCTCCGTGTCGCAGTGCTCGACGAGGTCCCCGTGCTCGCCTACGGCATCCGCACGGACTTCCGCACCGAGGCGTTCCCCGGCAGCGCGCGACTGCTCGAGGTCGCGCACTCGCTCGAGGAGCTCAAGACCATCTGCCGGTGCGGCCGCAAGGCCGTCTTCAACGCGCGCAAGGTCGACGGCCGCTTCGTCTTCGACGGGTCCCAGGTCGCGATCGACGGGGTCGACGTCACCTACGAGTCGCTCTGCGCGAACTGCTACCTCAGCGAGTCGGGTGGGCGGCTCGACGGCGAGCTCGCCCACTGATCCGACCCACGTCCGTCAGGTGGGCCACCGCCGGACGGGAGGCACGGTGCGGCGCCGCCACGCGCCTCCAGGCCGGCCCGTGGCGCGGAATGCGCGCACGCCGGCGACGGTTGTCGTCCACATGAGCGACGCCACCGTGCACCTGTCCGTCCTCGACCTGGCCACCCGCGAGTACGGCCAGTCGAACACCGAGGCCCTGCAGGGGTCGATCGACATGGCCGTGCACGCCGAGCAGCTCGGCTACGAGCGTGTCTGGGTCGCCGAGCACCACGGCATGCCGGGCATCACCTCGTCGGCGCCCGCCGTGCTGCTCAGCGCCGTCGGTGCCGCGACCTCACGCATCCGGATCGGCTCCGGCGGTGTGATGCTCCCGAACCACGCGCCGCTCGTGATCGCCGAGCAGTTCGGTACGTTGCGCGCACTGTACGGCGACCGCGTCGACCTCGGCATCGGTCGCGCCCCGGGGACCGACGGCGCGACGGCGATGGCGCTGCGCCGCACCGACCGGCTCGACGTCGACGACTTCCCCCAGCAGCTCGCCGACCTGATCGGGTTCTTCACCGGCATGGACGCGTCGAACCCGCTGTCGCGGATCCGCGCGGTCCCGGGCTACGGCGACGTGCCGGAGTTCTGGCTGCTCGGCTCCTCGGGCTACAGCGCGCAGGTCGCCGGCGCGCTCGGGGTGTCGTTCGCCTTCGCGCACCACTTCGCGTCGGACAACACCGAGGCGGCGCTCGCGCTGTACCGCGACTCGTTCCGCCCGTCGCGCTTCCGGCAGACCCCGAACGCCCTCATCGGTGTGCAGGTCGTCACCGACGAGGACCCTGCGATCGTCGAGGAGCAGAGCGCTCCGGGGATGATCTCGTTCATCCGCATGCGACAGGGTGCCAAGCCCGAGCCGGTGTCGATGGACGAGGCCCGCGCGTACGAGTTCTCGGACCTCGAGCGCCGGTTCATCGCCGCGAGGACGGAGCGGCAGGCCTACGGCGACCGCGAGCACGTCGCCACGAAGCTCAACGAGCTCGTCGCGTCCACCGGTGCCGACGGGGTGATCGTCGCGCCCGGAGCCGCCCAGGCGCGCTACCGGCACCAGGCGCTCGACGTGGTGGCGTCCCTGCAGGCCGAGGGCCGCCTGGTGCCGGCGGGGGCGACGGTCTAGCGGACGGGCGCCCGCTGCGGCCGTCCGGCCGTGGGAGCCGTCAGGCCAGCAGTCCGAGGCGTGTCGCGGCGGTGATCGCCGCGACACGCGTCCCGACGTCGAGCTTCCGGTAGACGTTGTAGACGTGCCGCTTCACCGTGCCGACGGCGAGCCCGAGTTCGGTGGCGATCTCGGCGTTGGACCGCGCATCGGCGACGAGGCGGAGCACCTCCATCTCGCGGTCGCTGAGCGGAGAGCCGGCGCGGGCGTCGGTGACCAGGTCGACCGGGAACGTCACGGGACCCGCACCCCGGCGGGTCGCTCGGACGATCCGGTCGACGAGCTCCCGGCTCGGGGCGTCCTTCGTCACGAAGTCCACGGCTCCGGCGTCGAGCAGCGCGCGGCGGAGGACGGCGTCACGGTGCATCGTCAGGACGACGACGCTGATGTGCGGGTGCCGGCGGCGAACGGCGGCGATGGTGGTCCGCGCCGGGGGCCCGTCGAGCTCGACGTCGAGCAGGAGCACGTCGATCGCGGCCGCCTCGGGGGAGTCGAGCACGTCGGACGGGCGCTCCCCGTGCGCGACGACCCGGATCGTCGGGACCGCTGCCAGGATCGTGGCGAGCCCCTCGCGGAAGAGTCGGTGGTCGTCGACGATCGCGACGTGGGTGACGGCGGTCACATGGCTCCCCTCGGGACGGTCAGCCGGACGACGGTGCCCGAGCCCGGGGCGCTCTCGACGTCCAGTCGGGCGCCGAGCACGCCGGCCCGCTCACGCATGGTGCGCTGCCCGAGGCGGCCCTCGGCGACGGCGTCGGGAGCGAACCCGGGGCCGTCGTCCCGCACCGTCACGACCACCGTCCCCGGCGACCACGCGAACTCGACGGACGCTGTGGAACCGGGCGCGTGCTTCCGCCGGTTGGTCAGCGCTTCGAGGAGGATCGTCAGCGCCTCCTCGGCCTTCCAGTTCGGCAGGGTGCCGGCGACGCCCGTCGTCGTGATCACCAGACGGTCGTCCCCCGGGAACAGGTCGTCCACGTGCCGCCGAAGGGCGTCGTCCAGCCGGTCCTGGCCGACCCTGGCGTGCAGGGAGAGCGCGAGGTCCTGCACGTCGGTCAGTGCCCCTCGGAGCAGCCGCGCCGCGGACTCGAGCTGCGCGGTCCGCTCTGCCTCCGCGGGGTCGGTGAGCAGCACCAGGTCGAGGCGCTGCAGTCCCGCGAGCACCCCGTGTGCGACACGGTCGTGCAGGTCGCGGGCGATCTGCTCCCGCGAGTCGAGGTTCGTCGAGGTCACCCGTTGCCGGAGTGCCTCCGTGTAGGCGATCGCCCCCGCGGGGAACCGACTCCAAACGCCGGCGTGCAGTGCCCGGGCGGCGCGGAGGACCTCGTCCGTGGTGCGCGCTCCGACCTCGTCGACGAAGACCGGCAGGTAGGCGTCGAACAGCATCTCGGCCGCCAGCATGGCACCGGCGGGATGCTGTGCGCGCTCGGCGTGCAGGACGCCGGTCGCGAGGTGCTCGGGGTCGAGGTACCGGTCGCTGACGACGCTCGCGGTCCCGTCGCCGGTCGCGTAACGCTCGTGGGCCTCGCCGATCATGGACGTCACGTTGTCCAGGAGGCTCTGCGCGAGGACCGGGTCGTCGGCGAGCTCGGGGAAGTGCGCGCCGATCTCCGCGAGGACGGTGGCGAGCGGGGCGGGGATCGTCATGACGGTTGCGAGCGTAGCGGCCCCGGTCTCGTCGACGTGCTCGACGGCCGGGCGTTGTGTCGCCGGACACAGGCGGAGAGGAGCCACCCGGGAAAACAGCAGGGCCCCGATCCGAGTGGATCGGGGCCCTGCTGTTCTACTGTCTCAACACAGTGTCGGGGTGACAGGATTTGAACCTGCGACCTCCTCGTCCCGAACGAGGCGCGCTACCAAGCTGCGCCACACCCCGCGGTGTGGTTGCTCCGAATCGGAGCGACCAGGAAAGTCTACCGGACGTTCGAGGGTGCTCACGACCATTCGCGGTACACCCGGGCGCGTCGCAGCGGCTCGCGTCAGGAGGTCTTCGCCGTGAGGGTCACGACCACGGCCTCGGGGCGGCAGGAGAACCGCACCGGAGCGTAGATCGACGTACCGATGCCCGCCGAGACCTCGAGCCACGACCAGTGCCCACGGTGCTGCCACCGGTGCAGACCGCTGACGTACTGCCGGGGCAGGTCGGAGTTCGTGACGAGCGCGCCGACCCCGGGCACCTGTACCTGACCACCGTGCGTGTGCCCGGCGAAGACGATGTCCGCACCCTGGTCGACGAAGGCGTCGAGGACACGCCGGTACGGGGCGTGGGTGATGCCGATCGCGACGGGGGATGGGCCGTCCTCGTCCTCGGTCCACGGCACGGCGCTGCGCATCTCGTCGACGTTGGTCGGCAGCAGGTCGAGACGGTCCCAGTCGCGGTGGGCGTCCGAGGTGCCGAACAGTTCGAAGCGCGATCCGCGGAGCTCGATCGCGTGGGACTGGTCGTTGACGTCGAGCCACCCGAGCGACTCGAAGAACGCGGTCTGCCGGTCGATGTCGAGCTCGACCGGACGGCGGCCGGTGGGGTGGCTGCTCGGGCCGGTGAAGTACTTGAACGGGTTCCGCGGGGAGGGGCCGTAGAAGTCGTTCGAGCCGTGCGCGAAGGCGCCCGGGACGCCGCGGAACGGCTCGAGTGCGTACTCGACCGCAGTGTTGGCCGTGGGGTGCCCGAGGTTGTCGCCCGTGTTCACGACGAAGTCGGGCTCGACCAGGCTCAGGTCGCGGAGCCACTGCTGCTTGTCGGCCTGCCAGGGCGCCATGTGGATGTCGGAGAGGTGCAGGACGGTGACGTCCCGGGACCCCGGCGGCAGCACCGGGACGGTCTCCCAGCGGATGCCGAAGCGGCGACGTTCGACGAGGGAACCCCACGCCGCCGTCGCCGCTCCGACGGTCGCGCCCGCTGCGATCACTCCCAGCGCGGCGCGACCACGGTTCACCGGCATTCCTTCGGGGCCTTGCCGTTCTTGTTGCCGAACAGTTGCAGCGTGATGGTCGCGTCCTTGCCGACCGCGGTGCCCTCACCGGGGTCGACCGCGGCGACGCTGCACTTGTTGTCGCCGTCGCCCTTCGCGTAGCCGTCCGAGAGCGCGATCTTCGTGAAGCCGGCATCCTGCAGGGCACCGCGGGCATCGCTGACGCTCTTCCCGGTGACCTGGGGGACCGTCGTCTGACTGCCGTCGGTCGTGTACACGGTCACGCTGGACCCCGTCGACAGGAGCGACCCCGGGCCCGGGGAGGTCGACGAGACCGTCCCCGGGGTGCCGCCGCCGGGCTGGGCTCCGCCGTCGACGTACGTGAAGCCGGCACCGGCCAGCGTCGCACGGGCCTCGTCCGCGGTCTTCCCACGGACGTCCGGAACGTTGACGCTGTTGCCGCGCAGCGCAGTCTGCGACGGCGTCGGGAACGGGTCGGCCGGGTGCAGCTGGTTGATCGGGATCATCGCCTGCTGCCACACGTGCGCACGCTGCGACGCGTAGGAGCCGTACCCCGCGGTGTTGTAGTAGTGGCGCAGGTTGTTCTTCGCCCCGTCGGTGTTCCCCTGCCAGTAGGCGGTCGCGACCTTCGAGCTCGCACCCACGAGCCAGATCTGGTCGGCGTCGTCCGTCGTGCCGGTCTTGGCGAACAGCTGCGTGCCGTCCGGGGTCTGGGCGCCCTGCGCGGTGCCGTACTGGATCGTGCCGCGCATGGCGAACGCAGCGGTGGCTGCGACGCTCGGGTCGAGCACCTGCTTGCACTGCTTCGGCTGGCCGCCGAGCTTCTTGCCCGCGGCGTTCGTGACCTCGTCGATCGCGATCGGCGAGCAGTACGTCCCGCCGTTGGCGATGGTCGCGTACGCCGACGCCATGGTCAGCGGCGCGATGTTGTTGGTCCCGAGGATGGACGACGGGTAGGCGTTCAGCTCCGTCTTCTCGTCGGCGGAGTGCACGCCGAGGTCGACTGCGGTCTGCCGGATGTCGCACAGGTCGAGCTTCGCGGCCATCGACGCGAACGCTGCGTTCACGGAGAGGGCTGTGGCACGGGCGACCGTGAACTGGCCGTTCTCACCCGCGGAGTCGTTCTTCGGAGCCCACGGCGAGGTGATCGTGGAGCCGCACTGGGTCCACTGGGACGTGTTGTGCGGGGTACCGTTCACGCTCTCGTTCAGGCCGTGCCCGGCCTTGAGCCAGTCGAGCAGCGTGAAGACCTTGTAGGTCGAGCCGACCTGGAAGCCGATCGAGCCGCCGTACTCCTTGTCGACGCTGTAGTTGATGGACGTCGCCGTCGGCGGGGACTGCAGGGACTGGTCGTAGTCCTTGTTCTGGGCCATCGTCAGGATGCGCCCCGTCGACGCCTCGACCGAGTTGAGCGCGCCGCCGAGCTGCAGCCGCGACTCGGTGTTCGGGTCGTAGGTGTTCAGCAGGTCCTTCTGCTGCCCGTTCAGGTTGATGTCCAGCGTCGTCTGGATCTTGTAGCCGCCGTTGCGCCACGCCTGGTCGCGCTCCTTCTGGGTCCCGCCCAGCTGTGACATCTGCTTGACGACCTTGACCGCGTAGTCGCAGAAGAACTGCGCGCCGTTGCCGGCCGCCGACTGGCAGCCCTGGTTCGGCTCGGTCAGGTGCACGTAGTCCTTGGGCTCCGACGCGATCGCCTTGTCGAACTCGTCCTTGGTCAGGTGCTTCTGCGCGTACATCGACTTGAGGATGACGTCGCGGCGAGCCTTGTTCGCCCCGTAGTTCTTCTCGTTCGCCAGGTTGCGCGTGTTCGGCGACTGCACGATCGCGAGGATCGAAGCGGCCTCGGCCGGCGTGAGGTCGGTCGCCGACTTGTTGAAGTAGTGCTGTGCGGCGGCCTGCACGCCGTACGTCTGGTCGCCGAAGTAGGCGATGTTGAGGTACCCGGTCAGGATCTCCTTGTGCGAGTACTTCTTCGCCAGACCGATGGCGAGCTTCATCTCCTCGAGCTTGCGGGGGATGGTCTGCTCGACGGCGTCGTTGTAGGCCTTCTGGCGCTCTTCCTCGGACGGGAGCTCGAGGGCCTGCTGCATCTTGATGTTGCGGACGAGCTGCATCGTCAGGGTCGAGCCACCGCCGGACTCGCCGAGGCCGCCGGCGATGCTGCCGACGCCGGCGCGGACGAGCGAGGTCATGTCGACGCCGCCGTGGTCCCAGAAGCGCTTGTCCTCGCCGTCGATCGCGGCGTTCTTCAGCTGGTCGCTGATCTGGTCGTACTTGAGCTCCTCGCGGTTCTGGTCGTAGACCGTCGCGAGCTTGACCGGTTGCCCGTTCGCGTAGGCGTAGATCTCGTTGCGCTGCGGGAGGTCACCGATCTCGATGTACTCCGGCAGGGACTCGAACACGCCGATGGTCGAGGTCGTCGTGACGCCGGCGACGGCGATCGCCGGGGTGACCCCGATCGTGACCAGCAGACCAGCGAGCGCACTGAAACCGACGAAACCGACGAAGGCGCCGATCGCGGAGACGGGCTTGGTCCGCGAGGCAGACTTCTGGGCAGACATAGGATGCAGCCTAAACGACGCCCACGACTGAAAGGCTGGCAAGGAACCGCATGACTCAGTGGGAGTACTTCACCGCTCCGTTGTTCATCCACAACACGGCCGCGATCCTCAACAACTTCGGTTCCGAGGGGTGGGAGCTGGTCCAGGTCGTCAGCGGCCCCGAGGGCGGGCTCGTCGCCTACCTGAAGCGCCCGAAGGCCGACGCGTGAGCACCGCCGACCGCCTGGCGGAACTCGGCCTGACGATCCCGGAGGTGGCTGCGCCCGTCGCCGCCTACGTACCGGCCGTCCTCACCGGGCAGTACGTGTACACGGCCGGGCAGCTGCCCTTCGTCGACGGGGCGCTGTCGGTCACGGGCAAGGTCGGTGCCGCGGTCGGCGCGGACACCGCCACCGCCCAGGCGCGCGTGGCCGCGCTCAACGCCCTCGCCGCGGTGCAGTCGGTCGCGGGCTCACTGGACCGGGTCGCCCGGGTCGTCAAGGTGACGGTGTTCGTCGCGTCCGACCCGTCCTTCACCGGGCAGCCCGCGGTCGCCAACGGCGCGTCGACGCTCGTCGGCGAGGTGTTCGGGGACGCCGGCGTCCACGCGCGCAGCGCGGTGGGCGTGGCCGTGCTCCCGCTGGACGCACCGGTCGAGGTCGAGCTGGTGGTGGAGCTCACCGACTGACGGACCGTCAGCGACGCAGCTGACGCGAGCCGCGCCTCCAGACCGGTCGGGAGGCGCGGCTCGCGTCGTTCCGGCTACATGAGCTCTGCGATGGTCGCCATGATCGTCGGGTCGGCGAGCGTCGTCGTGTCGCCGATGCGACGGCCCTCGGCCGCGTCGCGCAGCAGGCGACGCATGATCTTGCCCGAGCGGGTCTTCGGCAACTCCGGGACCACGACGACCTGCCGGGGCTTCGCGATCGCACCGATGCGCTTGCCGACCCAGTCGCGGAGTTCCTTCGCGACCGCGTCGCGGTCGGCACCCTCGGCCGCCTCGGCGGTCAGGATGACGAACGCGACGACGGCCTGGCCGGTCGTCTCGTCCGCGGCACCGACGACGGCGGCCTCGGCGACGCCCTCGTGCCCGACCAGGGCCGACTCGATCTCGGCGGTGGAGAGCCGGTGGCCGGAGACGTTCATGACGTCGTCGACGCGACCCTGCACCCAGATGTCGCCCTGCCCGTCCAGCCGCGCGCCGTCGCCGGCGAAGTAGCGGCCGGGGAAGCGGCTCCAGTAGGTCTCGACGAAGCGGTCGGGATCGTTCCAGATGCCACGGGCCATCGACGGCCACGGCTCGGTGATCGTCAGGTAGCCGCTCTCGCCGGGGTCGGTGCGGTGGCCCTCATCGTCGACGATCTCGGCGACGATGCCCGGCAGCGGGGTCTGTGCGGCTCCGGGCTTCAGCTTCGTCACACCGGGCAGCGCCGAGATCATGATCGCGCCGGTCTCGGTCTGCCACCACGTGTCGACGATCGGCGTCCGGTCGTGGCCGATGACCTGCCGGTACCACTGCCACGCCTCGGGGTTGATCGGCTCCCCGACGCTGCCGAGCAGGCGGAGGGACTCGAGGCTCCGTGCCTCGGGGATCTGCCGGCCGGCCTTCATCGCGGCGCGGACGGCGGTCGGCGCGGTGTAGAGGACGGTGACGCCGTAGCTGTCGACGATGTCCCACCAGCGGCCGGGCTGCGGCTCGTCCGGGGTGCCCTCGTAGAGCACCTGCGTGACGCCGTTCGCGAGCGGGCCGTAGACGACGTAGGAGTGACCGGTGATCCAGCCGATGTCGGCGGTGCACCAGTAGACGTCCTTCTCCGGGTGCATGTCGAAGACGTTCCGGTGCGTGTAGGCGGCCTGTGTCAGGTAGCCGCCGGAGGTGTGCACGATCCCCTTCGGCTTCCCGGTGGTGCCCGAGGTGTAGAGGACGAACAGGGGCGTCTCGGCGGGGAACGCCTCCGCCTCGTGCTCGGGAGCTGCCTTCGCGAGCTCGTCGTGCCACCACAGGTCGCGGTCGTTCCAGGCGATGTCGTTGCCGCCGCGCCTGACCACGAGCACGTGCTCGACGGAGTCGGTGCCCTCGCCGGCCAGTGCCTCGTCCACCGCGGGCTTCAGCGGGGAGACCGCGCCGCGCCGCCAGCCGCCGTCGGCGGTGACGACGAGCTTCGCGCCGGCGTCCTCGATGCGGGCGCGCAGGCTCTCGGCGCTGAAGCCGCCGAAGACGACCGAGTGGACGGCGCCGATCCGGGCGACGGCGAGCATCGTGACGACGGCCTCCGGGACCAGCGGCATGTAGACGACCACGCGGTCGCCCTGCGCGACCCCGAGGTCGGTGAGCATGTTCGCGGCGCGTTGCACCTCGGCGGTGAGTTCCGCGTAGGTGATCCGACGCGTGTCGCCGGGTGCACCCTCGAAGTGGATCGCGACCCGGTCGCCGTTGCCCGCGCGGACGTGCCGGTCGAGACAGTTCTCGGCCACGTTGAGGGTGCCGTCGTCGAACCACTTCGCGAACGGCGCGCCCGACCAGTCGAGTGTCCGGGTGAACGGTGTGCGCCAGTCGAGCAGGGTCCGGGCCTGGTCCGCCCAGAACGCCTCGCGGTCGGCGGCGGCCGCCTCGTGCAGGTCCTCCCGCGCGACGGCGTCCGCGACGAAGTCCGCCGGGGGAGCAAAGGTCGGGCCGTCCTCGTGGCGTTCGTCGGCCTGGGTCGGTGTGGACATCGGTGTCCTCTCGCATCGTTGCGGCTGGGGTGCAGTCGGAGACTACCCCCGGTGCGGGACCGTGCTGCGGGGCCCCGCGGACATTCCGGCCGAGGGGTTGCCGAGCACGGGTCGTCATGGGGTACAGTGGTTCCTGCCGGACTCGTTTCCGGTGGCACCGGGCCGGATTCCCCCCAATCCACCGATGTCAAGGCGGCACCGGTTCCCCCCAACAGGTGCCGCCTCTTCTTTTTCCCCGACGCCTGTCGCGCAGCGTGCTCGCGTGGCACGGCTCGATCGGCGTCCTGGTGCCGAAGAGTGGACAGACTTGTCCACGTCCTCGTTGCAGGGCCGCTCGCGACGGCGTCCGCTCGGAGGGTGCCCGGGCGACCGGCCGCCGGGCCCGGTGCCGTCGGTTCCGCACGGTCGCCTGCGGACACCGAACGGGGTACGGCTTTGCGTAACGGGGTACAACACGGCACCTCGAGGGTGTCGAGCGGGAGCCGTCCACACGACATACCGATTCCTGCCGTGGCCGCCGCCGACCGACCTAGCGTCGACCGCATGCACCGCCACCGAGCCGACGCCCCCGGGGCCGATCACGACGCCACCGGTCCCGGCGTCCCTGCTGAGCCGGGCGGCGTGCCGTTCCTGCCGGGCGCCGCGCGTGCTCGGCGGCGCAGGACCCTCGATCCGTCGGTGTTCGAGGAGCTCGCGGCCCTGGTCGCGGACGCGGAGACGACCGACGTGCTCGTCGTCGGCGGGCAGGGCACCTGGATCGACCGGGGTCGCGGCCTCGAACGCGTCCGCCCCGAGCTTCCGGAGCGGCGTGCGCGCGCGCTCGCCGCCGAGCTCGTCGCCCTCGGCGGCCGCCACGTCGACGAGACCACGCCGTGCGCCGACGTGCGGCACGGCGACGGGGTGCGCGTGCACGTCGTCCTCGCGCCGGTGTCCGTCGGCGGCACCACGCTGTCCGTCCGGCTGCCGCGGCCGGAGCGCCCGACGCTCGCCGGCCTGGAACGCCTCGGTGCCTTCCGTGTCGTCCCCCGGGCCGTGCTCGAGGACGCGGTCGCCCGGAGGCGCAACGTCCTGGTCACGGGCGCCACCGGCAGCGGGAAGACGACCGTGCTCGCGGCGATGCTCGGCGCGGTGCCGCACGACGAGCGGATCGTCACGGTCGAGGACACCGCGGAGCTCCGGGTCGAGCACCCGCACGTCGTCACGCTCGAGGCGAGACAGGCGACCGCCGAGGGCACCGGTGCGCTCGGGCTCGACCGGCTCGTGCGCGAGGCACTCCGGATGCGCCCGGACCGGTTGGTGGTGGGGGAGTGCCGGGGTGCCGAGGTCCGTGAGCTCCTCGGGGCCCTGAACACCGGGCACGACGGCGGGGCCGGCACCCTGCACGCGAACGGTCTCACCGACGTCGGAGCGCGGCTCGAGGCCCTCGGGGTACTGGCCGGTCTCGGCCCGCAGGCGCTCGCGCGACAGGTCGTCAGCGCGGTCGACCTCGTCGTGCACGTCGAGCGGCGGTCGTCGTGGCGGGGGATCACGGCGGTCGGGACGTGCGGGATCGACCGCGACGGGCGGCTCGAGGTCCGCCCGGTCGGACGCGCCGGCCCGTGAGTCGCCGCCGCGGTCGGGTCGGTCCGGACGCAGCTGGAGCCGCGCGCGTGCTGGACCGGGTCGCGGTGCTCGTCGGTGCGGGGGTGCCACCACCGCGGGCCTGGGCCCTCGTGGGTGGCGTGCCCGAGGCCGTCGCTCCCGCCTGGCAGGACGTCCGCCTCGTCCTGCAGGTGGCGGAGCGGACCGGGGCGCCCTCTGCCGGTGCCCTGCGCGCCCTGGCCGCGGCGATGCGCCGGACGGCCGCGTCCGACCGTGCCGTCCGGGTCGCCCTGTCGGGACCGCGCACGAGTGCTCGGGTCGTGCTGGCGCTGCCGCTCCTCGGGCTCGGACTCGGTTCGGTGTGGGGCGCGGACGCGTTCGTCGTGCTCCTCACCCGGCCGGTCGGGTGGATCTGCTGCGCAGCGGCGGCCGGACTCGTGCTCGTCGGGCAGCGCTGGACCCGACGGCTGGTCGACGCCGTGACGCCGGACGGGCACGTGCCGGGCGTCCTGCTCGACGCGTGGGCGGTGGCGCTGACCGGTGGTGGGTCGTGGCAGTCGGCGGAAGCAGCCGTGCGCGGAGCCCTCGGAGCAACCGCCGGTGACGGGGTCGAGGCGGCGCGGCTGCACGAGGTGCTGGTCCTGAGTCGTCGCGCCGGGGTGCCCGCCGCGGAGCTGCTGCGCGCCGCTGCCGAGGACGCCCGGGACGACGCCGCTGCGGCGGGCCTCGCTGCGGCGGAGCGACTGGCCGTCCGGCTCGTGCTGCCGCTCGGCGTGTGCGTCCTGCCGGCGTTCGTCCTGGTGGGCGTCGTGCCGGTCGTGGTCGGGGTCCTCTCCTCCACCGTCGGTGGTCTCCGCTGAACCGTCCACAGACCGACCCGCCGAGCGTCGGACGGTGCCCCCCGGTGGGCGAACGTGGGACCACCACAGAGAGAGGGGAACACCATGACCGACTCGACACCTCCGCAGCCGACACGGGTGCCGGCGCCGGCGCCGTCACCGGGACACGCGGCGGGCGTGGCCCGGGGGTGGGCCGCGAGCGTGCACGTCCCCGCTCGTCCCGGTGCCGGACGTCGTCGGTGCCGCCCCGGGGACGACCACGGGTCGGCCACCGCCGAGTACGCCGTCGTCATCCTTGCAGCGGTGGCGTTCGCCGGTGTGCTCGTCGCCGTGATGCGCTCGGGCGAGGTCCAGCAGATCCTGACCGACCTCGTCCGCGGGGCACTGGTCCCGTGACCGGGCTCCGTCCGCCCGTGTCCGACCGCGGCAGTGTGACCGTGGAGTTCGCCGTCGGGCTCCCGGTCGTCGCCCTCGTCCTGGTCTCCCTGGTCGCCGGCGTGGTCCTGGTCGACCGTGCCGGGCGGCTCGGGTCGGTCGCAGGCACGGCGGCACGGGCGCTCGGGCGCGACGACGAGCGGACGGCCGCCGCGGCACTCGCCGCCGTGCCCGGTGCCACCGCACGGGTCCGCCACGAGGACGGTCTGGTGTGCGTGGACGTGCAGGGGCCCCCGGCCGGTCCCTTCGCGGTCCTGCCGCTCCGCGCGACCGGCTGCGCGGCAGGAGGGGGCGGATGACGCGGCCGTCGGGACCTGACCGGCGCGTGCGGCCGACCGGGACCGTCGCGGTCCGCAGGGCGCAGGACCGCGGTTCGGTGACCGTCGCCCTCGTCGCCGTGCTGGCGCTCGCCCTGCTCGTCGGCTCCGCGGCGCTCGCCGGTGCTCGGACGCGCGTGCTGCTCGAACGGACGCGCACCGCCGCCGACGCCGCAGCGCTCGCCGCCGCTGCGGTGCTCGTGCACCGTCTCCCCGGCGTCCCCTGCGCCGTCGCCGGACGCGTGGCACGCGCCAACGGTGCCGCACTGGACGCCTGCGCCACCGCGGGCGCCGCCGCCCGGGTCCGGACGGTGGCGGGCTCCGGACCGTTCGCCGTGAGCGCAGTGGCCGTCGCCGGGCCGCCACGCGGGCTGCCCGACCAGTGTGTGTATGGTGTGCACGTCGGCCCCCGGTCACCGTTGTCCCGGTCGACCCGGAC
Source organism: Curtobacterium sp. 260 (assembly GCF_030803485.1). NCBI lineage: Bacteria > Bacillati > Actinomycetota > Actinomycetes > Micrococcales > Microbacteriaceae > Curtobacterium > Curtobacterium sp. 260. Next base: position 369,463 of record NZ_JAURUY010000001.1, read on the forward strand.
ACCGTTGCGGTCCTGGGCCGGCGCGCACCATCGATCAAGGAGTCACGTGCCAGGCACGAAGAAGCTCGTGATCGTCGAGAGCCCTGCGAAGGCGAAGACGATCGCGCAATACCTCGGCGACGGATACGAGGTCCAGGCGTCCGTCGGACACATCCGCGACCTCGTCGAGCCCAAGAACCTGCCGGCTGAGCTCAAGAAGGGCTCCCTCGGGAAGTTCTCGGTCGACGTCGACAACGGCTTCGAGCCCTACTACGTCGTCTCCGACGCGAAGAAGAAGACCGTCACCGAGTTGAAGCGCGCCCTGAAGGACGCCGACGAGCTCTTCCTCGCAACAGATGAGGACCGTGAGGGCGAGGCGATCGCGTGGCACCTCCTGCAGGTGCTCAAGCCGAAGGTGCCGGTCAAGCGCATGGTGTTCCACGAGATCACCAAGGAGGCCATCCAGCGTGCGAAGGAGGCCACCCGTGAGCTCGACACCGCCCTGGTCGACGCGCAGGAGACCCGCCGCATCCTCGACCGTCTCTACGGGTACGAGGTCTCGCCGGTGCTGTGGCGCAAGGTCGGCCCCGGGCTGTCCGCCGGTCGTGTGCAGTCGGCGGCGACGCGACTCGTCGTCGACCGGGAGCGCGAGCGCCTGGCGTTCGTGTCGGCGAACTACTGGGACCTGACGGCTCGGTTCGAGAAGGTCGGCGACACCGCCTTCACGGCGCGCCTCGCCCGACTGCAGGGCACCCGTGTCGCCTCGGGTCGCGACTTCGACGACCGCGGCTCGCTCAAGGGCGAGGCCGTCCGCCTGGACGAGGCCTCGGCCGCGGCGCTCACCACCGTGCTCGAGCGGGCCGGCGACGCCGTCGTCCGCAGCGTCGAGTCGAAGCCGTACACCCGTCGGCCCGCCGCACCGTTCACGACGTCGACCCTGCAGCAGGAGGCGGCCCGCAAGCTCCGCTTCTCCGCTCGGCAGACGATGAGCGTCGCGCAGTCGCTGTACGAGAACGGCCACATCACCTACATGCGTACGGACTCCTCGTCGCTGTCGCAGCAGGCGATCACCGCCGCGCGCAAGCAGGCCTCGGCGCTGTACGGGCCGGAGACGATCCCCGACAAGCCACGCAGCTACGCCGGCAAGAGCAAGAACGCGCAGGAGGCCCACGAGGCCATCCGCCCCGCCGGCGACACGTTCCGCACCCCGTCCGAGATGAACGGCGTGCTGCGGGGCAACGACTGGAAGCTCTACGACCTCATCTGGAAGCGGACGGTCGCCTCGCAGATGGCCGACGCCAAGGGGTCGACCGCGTCGGTCGTCCTCGGCATCACGTCGACCGACAGCGTCGCAGGGGTCGCCTCGACGGCGAACGGGACGGACGCCGAGTTCACCGCGTCGGGCACCGTGATCACCTTCCGCGGCTTCCTCAACGCCTACGAGGAAGGCCGCGACGAGGAGCGCCACGGCGGGGGCGAGAACGGCGATGCCAAGCTCCCGCAGATGGCCGAGGGCGACCACCTCGGCGTCACCGAGGTCGAGGCCAAGGGCCACGACACGTCGGCTCCGCCGCGCTACACCGAGGCGAGCCTCGTGAAGACGCTCGAGGAACTCGGCATCGGTCGTCCGTCGACCTACGCCGCCATCATCTCGACGATCATGGACCGCGGGTACGTCACGCAGCGCGGCAGTGCCCTCGTCCCGAACTGGATCGCGTTCAGCGTGGTCCGGCTCCTCGAGGACCACTTCGGCGACCTCGTGCAGTACGACTTCACCGCCGGCATGGAAGAGGACCTCGACCGCATCGCGAGCGGCGACGCCGACCGCACCGACTGGCTCAAGGGCTTCTACTTCGGCGGCGACGACCACCGCGGGCTCCGGACCGTCATCGACAACCTGGGCGAGATCGACGCGCGCGACATCAACTCCGTCGAGCTTGCGCCGGGTCTGACCCTGCGGATCGGGCGGTACGGCCCCTACATCGAGGTGCCGAGCGACGACCCCGAGAAGCCCCGTCGCGTCAACGTGCCCGAGGACCTGGCGCCCGACGAGCTGACGACCGACAAGGCCCGCGAGCTCGTCGAGGCACCCGTCGTGGGCGACCGCGTGGTGGGCATCAACCCCGAGACGGGCAAGGAGGTCCTGGCGAAGGACGGTCGCTTCGGGCCGTACGTCACCGAGCGCACCCCCGAGCCCGAACCGCCCGTCGACCCGTCGACGGGCGAGGTCACCGAGCCGGCCGCCGATGCAGCACCCGCAGCCGCGGACCAGGCGACCACCACCGCGAAGGGCGCGAAGGCCCCCGCGAAGAAGACGACGAAGAAGGCCGCGGCGCCGAAGGAACGCACCGCGTCGCTCTTCAAGTCGATGGACCCGCAGACCGTGGACCTCGAGACCGCGCTCAAGCTCCTCGACCTGCCCCGCGTCGTCGGCAAGGACCCGGAGTCCGGCGACGACATCACGGCGCAGAACGGTCGTTACGGCCCGTACATCAAGAAGGGCACGGACACCCGCACGCTGCCGAGCGAGGACGCGATCTTCGAGATCGACCTGCCCGGTGCGGTGGAGCTCTTCGCGCAGCCCAAGTACGGCGGCCGACGCGCTGCCACGGCCGCGCTCAAGGAGTTCGAGGCGGACCCCGTGTCCGGGAAGCCCATCAAGGTGAAGGACGGCCGCTTCGGTCCGTACGTCACCGACGGTGAGACGAACGCGACGATCCCGCGCGGCGAGGACGTCGAGACCGTCGACCACGCCCGTGCCGTGCAGCTGCTCGCGGACAAGCGTGCCAAGGGGCCGGTGAAGAAGAAGGCGCCGGCGCGGAAGACCGCGGCCAAGAAGAAGTGACCGGGCGCTTCATCACCCTCGAGGGTGGCGACGGCGCGGGCAAGACCACCCAGGCCGAGCTCCTCAGCAGCTGGCTCGAGGAGCACGGCCGGACGGTCGTCCGCACGCGTGAACCCGGCGGCACGGAGCTCGGGCAGCGCATCCGCGAGATGGTGCTGCACGAACGCGGGCACGTCTCGGCGCGCGCCGAGGCCCTCCTCTACGCCGCGGACCGGGCGCACCACGTCGAGACGGTCGTCCGCCCCGCGCTCGCCCGGGGGGAGGTCGTCCTGCAGGATCGGTACATCGACTCGTCGGTGGCCTACCAGGGCGTCGCACGGGGCCTGGGTGCCGAGCGCATCCGCTCGGTGTCCGAGTGGGCGGCCGACGGCCTGCTCCCGGACCTGACGGTGCTGCTCGACCTCGACGTCACGGTCGGGCGGAGCCGGGTCGCGGCAGCTCGGGGCAACGTCTTCGACCGGCTGGAGTCCGAGGCGGCGTCGTTCCACGAGACCGTCCGACGAGCCTTCCTGGACGCTGCCGCTGCGGAGCCCGAACGCTTCCTCGTCGTGGACGCCGGGCAGCCTGCCGACACGGTCCACCGCGCGGTCCGAGCCGCGGTCGGTGCCGTCGTCGGGATCGCGGACGAGGACGGTCCGGCGTGACGGTGGCTGCTGACAGGATGTCCTCGTGAGCGTGTGGGACGGCCTGACCGGACAGGACGACGCCGTCGCGGCCCTGCGCAGTGCGGCCGAGGCTCCCGACGGGACCGGCGGCATGACCCACTCGTGGTTGATCACCGGGCCGCCCGGGTCCGGACGGTCGAACGTCGCCACCGCCTTCGCTGCCGCCCTGGTCGGTGCCGGAGCGGACGATGACCACGCCTTGCGGCAGATCACCGCGCGCACGCACCCCGACGTGTCGGTGCTCACCACTCAACGCGTCATCATCACGATCGACGAGATCCGGCAGCTGGTGACGTCGTCGTACTACTCGCCCTCGGTCGGTCGGTACCGCGTGGTGATCATCGAGGACGCCGACCGCATGACGGAGCGCACCTCCAACCTGCTGCTCAAGGCGCTCGAGGAGCCGCCGGAGCGGACGGTGTGGATCCTGTGCGCGCCGAGCGAGGCGGACCTGCTGCCGACGATCCGGTCCCGCGTGCGCTCGGTGCGGCTCCGAGTGCCCGACGTCGCGTCCGTCGCGGAGCTCATCGTCGCCAGGACCGGGGTCGACCGGGCCCTCGCGACCGATGCCGCGCGGCAGGCGCAGAGCCACATCGGGATGGCGCAGCGACTGGCGACGACCGAGGACGCCCGTGCACGCCGACGCCGGACACTCGAGACCGTGCTCGGGGTGCGCTCGGTCGGCGACGCCGTGATGGCCGCCGCCGAGCTCCTGGCGGTCGCCGACGAGGACGCCAAGGCGATCACGCAGCAGCGGGACGGCGAGGAGCGGGACGCAACCCTGCGATCGCTCGGCGTGGAGCCGGGCGGCACCGTGCCACCGGCACTGCGGTCGCAGCTGCGAGCGCTGGAGGAGGACCAGAAGCGTCGGGCGACCCGCAGCCTGCGCGACGGACTCGACCGGATCCTCGTCGACGTCTCGTCGCTGTACCGCGACCTGCTCCTGCTCGGCCTCGGTGCACCGGCAGAGCCGGTGAACCTGTCGATGCGCGACCAGCTGGACCGGGCGCTCGAGGTGGTGCCGCCGTCCGCGGCGCTCGAGGTGCTCGACGCGGTGTCGCTCGCCCGGTCGCGGATCGCGGCGAACGTCGCGGCACTGCTCGCGCTCGAGGCGCTGCTCGTGACCGTGGCCCGCGCGACCCGCTGACCCGGGTCGGCCGCCGACCCGCCCGTTCCGCTGACCCGCGTGGCCCGCGTGGCCCGCGCGACCCGCTGCCCCGCGCTGGCCCGCGCGACCCGGACCGCCGTGACACCGGACCCCTGGCGACGGGGGTCGCGGGGCGGGCGTGCGCCGAGCCTCCCGGCCGGTCAGCCTCCACCCACCCGACCCTGCGCGACCCCGCAGCCGATCGCCCCGACCACCGTGAGAAGATCGCGACATGCCCGAAGCCGCACCCGGACTGCGTGAGCGCAAGCGCCGCGCCACCCGCCTCGCGATCCAGCAGGCCGCCCTGCGGATCGCACTCGACTCCGGCTGGCCCGCCGTCACCGTCGACGAGATCGCCCGACGAGCGGACGTGTCCCCACGGACGTTCTTCAACTACTTCCCGAGCAAGGAACAGGCGCTCCTGGGCGACGACCCGACGCTGCCGACGGGACCGGCGCTCGACACCTTCCGCGCCGGGGGGCCGAGCGGCGAGCTCCTGTCCGACCTCGGCACCCTGCTCGTGCACGCGACGGGCGAGCTGGTGGAGGAACGCGGGCTGCTCGCGGAACGGCAGCAGGTGCTCCGCGCCGCTCCGGAGCTGTTCACGCGGCGGATGGCCTCGATGAAGGAGTTCCAGGCCGAGATCGAGGAGGCCGTTGCGGGGCGGCTCGCGGGCACGGAACCGGACCTCGCGTCGGACCCGGACGCCCTGCGGCGCCGCGCCCGGCTCGCGTCGGTGGTGGCGCTGGCAGCGCTTCGACACGCCTGGTGGGAGTGGTCCGACGGGGCCACCGAGACGCAGCTGACCGAGGAGCTCCAGCGGTCGTTCGACGAGCTCGGCGCGCTCGTTTCGCGTTCGCTCGTCTGAACCTGTATAGTCATTGCTCGTGCCGCTCCGGGAACGGAGCGTCCGCCGCCTTAGCTCAGTCGGCAGAGCGATTCACTCGTAATGAATAGGTCGTCGGTTCGATTCCGACAGGCGGCTCGACACCGGAACCCCCGGTCGGACAGTGTCCGACCGGGGGTTCCGTCGTTGCCGAGTGGTCCGGCTAGGGCAGGTAGTAGGTCGGGTTCGGCAGCTTGATGCTCCGGTCCGACGACCCGCCGAGCAGGTCGCTGTACTGGTCGCCGAGGTTCGCGACCACGTCGTACCCGCCTCCGGCAGGGGACTCGATGTGCGCCCGGGTCTGCGCCTTGTACTCGACCGTCGTGCACTTCGCGGCGGCGCAGGTGACGTACGACGGCTGCTGGGAGCTGCCGGTGCCGGTCCACTTCGTGTAGTAGGTCCGGTTCCCGTCGGTGGTCGCGGCGAACTGCGGGTAGCCGACGGCGTGCAGGTTCGCGATGGTGGCGTCCTGCTGCGCCTCGTTCCGACCGGTCACGCCGATCACGGTGCAGCCCGCCTGCTGCGCTGCGGCGACGAGCGTCGGCATGCCCGGCGACGCGGGGAAGCGCTGGTCCTGCACCCACTCGTCCTGCAGTGCGGGATCGAACACGAAGTGCATCGCGGCGACCTCCATGTCGTAGGTCCACAGCGTCGTGTCGTCGGCGTCCAGGACGATCGCCGGGTTGCGGTGCTGCTGTCGGGCGACGGCGCACTGCCGGGCGATCGCGGGGGCCTGCCGTGCCACGAGCCGGGCCGTCTCGCGGACGTAGGGGGAGTCGGTGCGGTTCGCGAGTCCGGTGCCGGGGTCGCCGTAGTAGGTGGCGATGGTCTCCTTGACGGAGTCGATGTTCGGGATGCCCTCGCCGCCCCGCGTTGCGCCGGAGGAGCCGTCGGCGGCCATCGTGAAGTGGGTCCTCGGGGCGAGGCGCGGTTCGCGCACGCCGGGCAGGTCCGCCGAGGGCAGGTAGTACGTGGGGTTCGGCAGCTTCAGCGTCCGGTCGGCGTACCCGCCCTGCAGGTCGCTCCACTGGTCACCGACGTTGAGTGCGATGTCGTAGCCGAGGTCCTGCTCGATGTGCTTCCGGGTGAGTGCCTTGTACTCGACGGTGGTGCACTTCGCGGCTGCGCAGGTGATCCAGGACGGCTGCTGGGACGCGCCGGTCCCCGTCCACTTCGTGAAGAAGTGGTCCTCGGAGAAGGCCGTGTAGCCGACCTTCGCCAGGTTCTGCACGGTCGCCGTCTTCTGGTCGTCGGTGCGGCCGGTCAGGCCGAACACGGTGAAGCCCATCGCCTGCGCGCGGTTCACGAAGCCGACCATGGACGGGGTCGCGGGGAACCGTTGGTCCTGCACCCACTCGTCCTGGCGCGCGGGGTCGAAGACGAAGTGCATGTCCGCGACCTCCATGTCGTAGGTCCACAGCGTGGTGTCGTCGGCGTCGAGGACGATCGCCGGGCGCTGCCCGTGCCGGACGGCGCGGTCGTGGATGCGGCGGAGCTGGCGTGTCTCGCGGTCGACGATCGACCGCACCTCGCGGACGTAGGGGGAGTCGGTTCGGTTCGCGAGTCCGGTGCCGGGGTCGCCGTAGTAGGTGGCGATGGTCTTCTTGACGGAGTCGATGTTCGGGATGCCCTCGCCGCCCTCGGTGGCGCCGGAGGAGCCGTCCGCGGCCATCGTGAAGTGCGTCCTCGGGGTGAGCGAGGAGTCGGGGCCGTGAGCGGGCGGCGTCCAGCCGTGCGCGTCGGCCGGCGCCGCGGTGAGGACGGTGGACACGACGAGGAGTGCCGCGCTCGTGGCGACGGCGGTGCGGAGGGATCGGCGCATGGAGACCTGGTGACCTTCGAGTCGGGGACCGCCCCCGATCGGGGGACAGCAGCACGCTAGTTGTCGGTCAGCCGAGTGGTCCATGTGGGTCCGTACAGGTGACCGCCGCGTCGTCGCCCGGCGACCGGCTGGTAGACAGGTGGCATGACGGTTCGCTGGGGAGTCATCGGTACGGGCGGCATCGCCCACTCGTTCGTGGCGGACTGCACCGCCGCGGGGATCGACTTCGTCGCGGTGGGGAGCCGCACGCGCGAGTCCGCCGAAGCCTTCGCCGCCGAGCACGGCATCGCCCGCGCGCACGGCTCCTACGCGGACCTGGTCGCCGACCCGGACGTCGACGCCGTCTACGTCGCCACACCGCACTCGCGTCACGCCGAGGACGCCCTGCTCGCGATCGACGCCGGCAAGCACGTCCTGGTCGAGAAGGCGTTCACCATCACCGCGGCCGAGGCGCGTCGGGTGGTCGACGCCGCCCGCCGCGCCGACGTCGCCGTGACCGAGGCGATGTGGACCCGCTTCCTGCCGCAGATGCGGATGATCCGCGAGATCGTGGCAGAGGGGCGCATCGGACGCCCGCGCCTGGTCGAGGCCACCCACCACCAGGCCCTGCCCAGCGATCCCCGCCACCGGCTGAACGACCCGGCGCTCGGCGGCGGCGCGATCCTCGACCTCGGCGTGTACCCGATCTCGTTCGCGGTGGACGTGCTCGGTGTGCCGACCGCGGTCACGGCCGCGGGCACGCTGAGCGACCAGGGCGTCGACACCCAGATGGGCCTGGTGCTCACCCACGAGGGCGGTGCCCAGTCGATGATCCACTTCAGCCTGGACCTGCGGAGCCCGAACACCGCGTCGATCATCGGCGAGGACGGGCGCATCGACCTCGACGACACCTGGTACACGCCCACCACGTGGCGGCTCCGTGACCGCGACGGCACGGTCCTCGAGGAGTTCGACTCGCGCGAGGAGCTCGCCGGCTACGCCCACGAGGCGCGTGCGTTCGAGGCGATGGTCACCTCCGGGACGCACGAGGGCGGCCCGATGGACCCCGAGGAGACGATCGCGATCACGGCCGTCATGGACGAGGCCCGCCGGCAGGTGGGCGTCCGCTACGCGGCCGACGACGACGGATCGGACGCGCCGTCGGCCGACTGACGTCCGCCGGCGGGTGCGCCGGTGACCGATCCGGTCTGGAGGCTCCTCCCGCGGTTCCGTAGGATCGGTCGCGATGTCCGACCAGCAGCCCACGTCGAAGTCCGTCCCGGCACGCCTCCGCGGCGCCGTCGGGTCCCTGCGCCGCTCCGCGGCTCGCCGACCGGTCCCGTGGATCGCCGGTGGTCTCGTCGGTGTCCTCCTGCTGGGCTCGGGCGCCTCGGTCGCCGTGGCTGCCGCGACGATGCCGTCCCGCCCGTCCGCGGCGCCCCGGTCGGCCGCCGCGACGACCGCGCCGTCGGACACGCCCCGGAGCTCCGCGACGCCGAGTGCGACGCCCACGGACGAGTCCCGCTCGGTACCGGACGACGCCGCCGACCCGTCGGCCCTGCGGACCTGCACGATCGACGCCGCGGCCTCGGCAGCCGGCCTCGGGTCCTTCGAGGGCTTCGTCATGGACGCGGAGTCCGGGGAGACGCTGTTCTCGCGGAACGGGGAGGAGGCGGCACAGACCGGGAGCGTGATGAAGACGCTGACGAGCGCCACGGCCCTCGCGGTCCTCGGCGGCGACCACCGCATCCCGACCACGGTGACGAAGGAGGCCGACGGCACCGTCGCGCTCGTCGGTCACGGCGATGCGACGCTCTCGGCCGGCAACGGCACGGTGTACCCGGGCGCGCCGACCCTCGCGCAGCTCGCACAGCAGGTGAAGGCGGCCCTCGGTGACGCCCCGGTGACGACGATCGTCGCCGACGACAGCTACTGGGACGACGCCGACGCGTGGGACCCGACCTGGCCGGAGAGCGAGCGCACCATCGGGTACCAGCCCCAGGTCACCGCGCTCATGGTCGACGGCGACCGGGCGAACCCGGCCGCTGCGACCTCGCCCCGCTCCACCGACCCGGTCGGTCGCGCCGGAGCAGCCTTCCGCACGGCACTGGCGAACGCGGGCGTCGCAGGAGCCGGGAACGCGCAGGTGGTGCAGCGCGCGACCACGAGCACTGACCAGATCGCCTCGGTCTCCTCGCAGCCGGTGTCGACGTTGATCGGGCAGATGATCCCGAACTCCGACAACACCCTGGCCGAGATGCTGGCGCGCGTCTCGTCGAAGGAGTCCGGTGCAGGCGGGTCGGCGGCGTCGCTGACCGGCGTCTACCAGAAGGCACTCGCCGGCTACGGCGTCGATCCCGCGGGCATCACGATCAAGGACGGCTCGGGGGAGAGCGCGGCGAACGCGGTGTCGCCGTCCTTCGTCGCCCACCTCATGGTCGCGGTCGCCGCGGGCGAGAAGGGCCTCGGCGTGCTGTCCGGGGCGCTCCCCGTCGCCGGCGTGTCCGGCACCCTGTCGAGCCGGTTCACGGGGGAGAACGCGGTCGCGCGCGGCAAGGTGCACGCGAAGACCGGGTGGATCGACAGCGCGAACACGCTCGGCGGGTACATCGACGCGGCGGACGGCCGACGCCTCACCTTCGCGTTCTACGCGATCGGGTCCCCGCGTGCCGCGGCACTGCCGGCGCTCGACGCGGTCACCGCGGCGACGTACCGGTGCGGTGGGAGCCTGACCTCGTCCTGACGTCCACGCAGCCGCAGGGTGCCGGGTGCAGGATGGATGCATGGCCAGGGCACTGCTCGTCGTCGACGTCCAGAACGACTTCACGGAGGGCGGTGCGCTCGGTGTGACCGGGGGCGCGGCCGTCGCGGAGCGCATCAGCGCGTTCCTCCGTCGGCACGCGGACGAGTACGACCTCATCGTCGGCTCCCGTGACTGGCACCACGGCGACGACGACAACGGCGGACACTTCGCCGGACCCGAGGGGCCGGACTTCGTGGACACGTGGCCGGTGCACTGCGTCGGCGGCACGCCCGGTGCGGCGTACCACCCGGACCTCGACACGAGCGTCATCGACGTCGACGTGTTCAAGGGGCGGGGCCGGCCGGACTACTCGGCGTTCCAGGCGAGCACGGACGACGGCACGGCGCTGCCGGACCTCCTCGCCGACCGTCGGGTGACGACGGTGGACATCGTCGGCATCGCCACCGACCACTGCGTGCGCGCCACGGCGCTCGACGCGCGGGCCGCCGGGTACGACGTCGCCGTCTACGACGACCTCGTGGCCGGCGTGGACCCGGACCGCAGCGCACGGGCCCTGGGCGAGATCAGCGCGGTCGGCGGGCACGTCGACCACAGCGACATGGACGAGGGGCTCGCGAACCCCGGAGGAGCAGTACTGTGACCACCACCCCCGCGGCCACCGGCCCGACCTCGACCGGCCCGACCACCACCGTCGCCGACGACCACGTCTCCGTCGCCGACGTCCCCACCGGGCTGTTCATCGGTGGCGAATGGCGTCCCGCGAGCGGTGGCGCGACCTTCCCCGTCCGCGATCCCAGCACGGGCGAGGTCCTCGCCGAGGTCGCCGACGCGACGCCCGAGGACGGCATCGCCGCCCTCGACGCCGCCGTGGCCGCGCAGGAGGCCTGGGCCTCGGCCGCGCCGCGGCGACGGTCGGACATCCTCCGCCGGGCGTTCGACCTGGCCCACGAGCACGAGGACGACCTCGCCGCCCTGATGACGCTCGAGATGGGCAAGCCCCTCGCCGAGTCCCGGGGCGAGGTCGCCTACGGCAGCGAGTTCCTCCGGTGGTTCTCGGAGGAGGCCGTCCGCATCTCGGGTGACTACCGCACCAACCCGGAGGGCACCGGACGCGGCATCGTGCTCCGGCGCCCCGTCGGTCCCGTCTACGCGATCACGCCGTGGAACTTCCCCCTCGCGATGGCGACGCGCAAGATCGGCCCGGCGCTCGCGGCCGGCTGCACGGTCGTGCTGAAGCCGGCGGACCTCACGCCGCTCACGACGCTCTTCCTGGTCGAGTTGTTCCGCCGCGCCGGGCTGCCCGACGGCGTGCTCAACGTGGTGCCCTCGCACGATGCGAAGGCGCTGTCGGAGCCCATCATCGCCGACCGCCGGCTCCGCAAGCTCACCTTCACCGGTTCGACGCCGGTCGGGTCGGCACTCCTCAAGCAGGCCGCCGACAACGTCCTCAAGACGAGCATGGAGCTCGGCGGCAACGCTCCGCTCCTCGTCTTCGACGACGCCGACCTCGACGAGGCGGTCACGGCGGCGATGCAGGCGAAGTTCCGCAACGTCGGTGAGGCCTGCACGGCGGCGAACCGCTTCTTCGTGCAGGAGGGCATCGCCGAGGCCTTCACCGCGGCGCTCACCGCGAAGGTCGACGGACTGCGGATCGGCCGGGGCACCGAGGACGGGACCACCATCGGTCCGCTCATCGACGACCGCGCCGTGGACAAGGCCGCCGGGCTCGTCGACGACGCCGTGCAGCGGGGTGCCCGACTCGTGACCGGCGGGGAGCGGGTCGACCGTCCGGGCACGTTCTACGCACCGACGGTGCTCGACGAGGTCCCGCCGGGGTCGGACATCCTCACCACCGAGATCTTCGGGCCGGTCGTGTCGATCACGCGCTTCGCCACCGAGGAGGAGGGCATCCGCCTCGCGAACGACACCGAGTACGGGCTCGTCGCGTACGCGTTCACGACCGACCTCCGGCGCGGTCAGCGGCTCGCCGAACGTCTGGAGACGGGCATGCTCGGGCTGAACACGGGCGTCGTGTCGAACGCGGCGTTCCCGTTCGGCGGGGTCAAGTCCTCGGGGCTCGGCCGCGAGGGTTCGCACGAGGGCCTCGAGGAGTACCTGGAGTCGGTCTACGTCCTCACGCCGGACCCCTTCGCCGCCTGACCTCCCCGCACCACGCAACGTGGGCGGTCCCGCGCAGCGAGATCCCGCTGCGGGGAACCGCCCACGTTGCGTTCCGCGGGATCGACGTCAGACGAGCAGCTGGTGCTTCGCGAGGTCGCGGTAGAGCGGGGTGGATTGCACGAGCTCCGAGTGCGTGCCCGTGCCGACGACACGACCGTGCTCGAGCACGACGATGACGTCGGAGTCGACGACGGTCGACAGCCGGTGGGCGATGACGAGCAGCGTCCGGTCGGCCGCGACGGCGTCGATCGCGAGCCGCATCTTCTGCTCGTTCACCCCGTCGAGGGACGACGTCGACTCGTCGAGCAGCAGGATCGGGGGAGCGGCGAGCAGCGCCCGGGCGATCGCGAGCCGTTGCCGCTCACCGCCGGACAGCATGACGCCGTCCTCGCCGACCTGGGCGTCGAGCCCGCGGGGGTCGCGGTGCAGCACGTCGCCGAGGTTGACGGCCTCGAGCACCCGGACGCACTCGGCCTCGGACGCGTCGGGGGAGCCGAGCAGCAGGTTCGCCCGGATGGTGCCGGCGAGCACGGGGGCGTCCTGCTCGACGTACCCGATCTGCGCGCGGAGCTCGGCGCGGTCGAGCCCGCGGACGTCGACGCCGCCGAGCCGGATCACACCCGAGGTCGGGTCGTAGAAGCGCTCGATGAGCGCGAGCGTCGTGGACTTGCCGGCCCCGGAGGGGCCGACCAGCGCAACCCGCGCGCCGCGGGGCACGCGGAACGACACGTCGTCCAGCACCACGTCCTCGGCGGAGGGCGCGGCGTCGACCGCGCCCGAGCCTCCCGACCGGTCCATCGCGCCCCTCGCGCCCGACGCGCCCCTCGCGCCCGACGCGCCGCCCGCGCCCGACGCTCCGTCCGCGCCCGTCGCATCCGCAGCCCGCGCGTACCGGAACGTCACGTGCTCGAACGCGATCGCGTCGTCGGTCTCCGTCGCCGCGGCGACCCGGACGGCACCGTCGTCCTGGTCCTCCGTCGGCAGGTGCAGGATCTCCTCGATGCGGCCGAGGGCGCCGAGTGCCTGCGCGACCGCGACGGCTGCGCCGAGGGCCTGCCCGAGCGGCATGACCATCATGAAGAGCAGCAGGATGAAGGTGATCAGCGTGGCGATGGTGATCTGCCCCGCGGCGACCTGTGCACCCCCGACCCCGAGCACGGCGATGAACGCGACCTGCATCACGATGCTCGCGACCGGCACCACGAACGCCGACATCTTCGCGATGTCCAGGCCGCGGCGGTAGGCCTCGGTGGCGTGGCCGTCGACCTCGGCGACCTCGCGGCCGGTGGCCCCGGCGGCACGGATCGTGCGGACGGCACCGATGCCGCGCTCGACCGCCGCGGTCAGGTCGCCGACCTTCTCCTGGGCGCGCTTCGAGGCGATGCGGATGCGTCGGCTGAGCCCGCCGACGACGACGATCGCGACGAGGACGATGACGACGGTGATGCCGAGGAGCAGGGGGTCGATGACCGCCATCGCGATGATCGCGCCGACGAACGTCAGGGCGCCACCGATCGACTCGATGAGTCCCTGCGTGAGCACGGCGCGCAGGAGCGTCGTGTCGCTGCCGACGCGGGACACGAGGTCGCCGGTGCGGCGGGTGTCGAACTCCGAGATCGGCAGGTTGAGGATCCGCGCGATGAGCTTGCGGCGGGTGGAGAGCACCACGCCCTCGCCGGCGCGCTGGAGCAGGAAGTGCTGCACGCCGTTCAGCACGCCCGAGACGAGCACGAGGGCGACGAGCGCCCAGACCAGGATCGAGAGCGTCTCGCCGTGCTGCACGGCGGTGACGACCTGGTTGACGAGCAACGGCTGCGCGAGCGAGGCGCCGGCTCCGAGGACGCTCAGCACGATGATCAGGGCCATCGCGGGCTTGTTCTCGAACAGGTAGGTCAGCAGGCGGCCGAAGCTCGCGCGGGGACCGTCGGACGGCTTGCGGCGTGCGGAGAAGAGGCTCATCGTTCCTGGTTCCTGCCGCCCGTGCGGGGTGTGCTGGCGGCCGTCGTCCATCTTCGCACCGTCCCGTGGGAGCGTGGTGCGCGGGAGGCGGTGTGCGGTGCGTGCGGAGCGGTGTGCGCGCACGGTCCGACGTGGCGCGCGTCGATCGACAGGTGCGATGTCTGAGCATGCGCCCGCACGGGATGCGCGCGCGACGCCGGACGCGACGGTCGGGAGGCGCGGTGCCGGACCGGCACCGCGCCTCCCGTCCGTCGGGTGGTCGCGTCAGGACGCGCCGGTCACGCCCGCACGTCTGCCGGAGCAGCGTCCGGCGAGCCGGCGGCGTCGGCTTCGTCGAGCCCCGCACCCTTCGTCTCACGGACGAAGAAGAGCGCGACCACGGTCACCACGGCGGCGAGCGTCAGGTAGAGCCCGACCCAGACGATCGTGCCGTCCGGCTGCCACAGCGCCAGGGCGATCGTCGGTGCGAGCGACGCCCCGAGGATCGACGCCACGTTGTAGGCGATCGCCGACCCGGTGTAGCGGACGTTCGTCGGGAAGAGCTCCGGCAGCAGGGCCCCCATCGGACCGAACGTCAGGCCCATGAGCGAGAGCCCCACGATCAGGAACGTGACGACGGTGATCGGCCCGGTCGACGCGGCGAACCAGAACTGGAACGTCAGGCCGAACAGGGCGATGCCGATCGTGGTGGGGATGAGCGTGCGCCGGCGGCCGTACTTGTCGGCGAGCCACCCGGCGATCGGGGTGAAGACGCCGAAGAACACGACGCCGATCATGAGCAGTGTGAGGAACTCGCCCCGGCTGTACCCGAGGCCGACCTTCGGCACCAGCGGGCCGGCCTCGGCGGCGGTGGTGCCGTAGGACAGCGTGAACGTCGTCATGAAGTAGAAGAGCACGTAGGTCGCGACCATGCCGAAGGTGCCGACGATCAGGGCCTTCCACGAGGTGCGGAACACCCGTCCGAGCGGCACCTTGGCGACCGAGCCGGACTCCTGCACGCCGCGGAACACCGTGGACTCGACGAGCTTGAACCGGACGTAGAGGCCGACGATCACGAGGACGGCCGAGAGCAGGAACGGGATGCGCCAGCCCCACGCCTGGAAGTCGGCGTTCGGGGTGCCGTCCGCACCGGCGGGCATCGCGGCGTTGATCGCGATGAACAAGCCGTTCGCGAGCAGGAAGCCGATCGGGGCGCCGAGCTGCGGCATCGACCCGAACACACCGCGCTTGCCCTTCGGCGCGTTCTCGGTCGCGAGCAGCGCCGCGCCGGACCACTCGCCGCCGAGCCCGACGCCCTGGGCGAAGCGCATCACGGCGAGCAGGACCGGTGCCCAGATGCCGATCGACGCGAAGGTCGGCAGGCAGCCGATCAGGAACGTGGCGGTCCCCATCACGAGCAGCGACGCGACGAGGGTGGCCTTGCGACCGACTCGGTCGCCGAAGTGGCCGAAGACGATCGACCCCACCGGGCGGGCGAAGAACGCCAGGGCGAACGTGACGAAGGACGACAGCTGCGAGGCCGTCGGGTCCTCGTTGGGGAAGAACAGCGTGGGGAAGACGAGGACGGCGGCGGTCGCGTAGACGTAGAAGTCGTAGAACTCGATGGAGGTTCCGACGAGGCTGGCGATGATCACGCGGGAGCGCGGGTTGCCGGTGGCCTTCGTGTCGGTCGTGGCGGCGGGTGCCGGGGCGGCGGTCATGTACGGGGACTCCGAGGGGAGCACTCACGAGGAGCGCGGCGGTGTACCGAGGCTGCGGACACCGGTCGGTCGCGCGGGGTGGCGCGGGCTCGGACCGGGTGCGTTCGGTGGGTGGTGGACCGCTCGTGACGGAACCCTCACCTTACGACACCCGTCGCGCAGCTGGAAATCGGCCGGGAGGCCCGTGGCAGCGTCCGCGCGTCGCGGAGCGTCCGTCAGCCGCCGCCACCGCCGTCAGCCGGCCACGACCGTCAGCCGGCCACCGCCGTCAGCTGGTCGCGCCGGTCTCCAGGTGCGCGGGCAGCTGGTGGCCCATGCGGTCGCGCTTGGTGTCGAGGTACCCGGCGTTCTGCGCGACGACGCCGACCACGAGCGGGACCAGCGACGACACCGCGATGCCGTGCTCCTCGAGCTGCCGACGCTTCTCGGGGTTGTTCGAGAGCAGTCGGACGTGCGCGATGCCGAGGTCGGTGAGGATGCCCGCCGCACCGCCGTACTCGCGGGAGTCGGCCGGCAGTCCGAGCGCGAGGTTCGCGTCGAGCGTGTCGAGACCGTCCTCCTGCAGGCGGTAGGCCTTGAGCTTGTTGATCAGCCCGATGCCGCGTCCCTCCTGCCCGCGCAGGTAGATCACGACCCCGCCCTCGGTGGCGATGGTGTCGAGCGCGGCGTCGAGCTGCGGCCCGCACTCGCACTTCAGCGACCCGAACGCCTCGCCGGTCAGGCACTCCGAGTGCACGCGGACCAGGGCGTCGTCCCCGGGGGCCGATCCGTCGGGCAGCGCGGCGATGATCGCGACGTGCTCGGCGCTCGTGACGAGGTCGCGGTAGGCCCGCATCTCGAACGTGCCGTGGGTGGTCGGGACGGTGGTCGCGACCTCGAACTGCACCGGGCTGCCCGGGGTGGGGGAGGTGAGGGCGTCGGTCATGGGGTGCTCCGGTCGTTCTGTGCCTGGTCGGCGGTCCTGGTCGTCGCGGCCGTCGACGTCGCGTCGTCGGCACGGGCGGTCCGGGCGCGGTGGGGTCGAGCGCGGACCAGGAGGTCGGGTCCCAGGCTGGTGGTCGATGTGATGTCCAACGGGTGGCGATCGCCGATGCTTCCCACGCCGACGTCACCGATCGCGACGCGCGGGCCACCGAGCAGCACGGGCGCGAGGTACACGAGCAGCTCGTCGACGAGGCCCGCGGCGACGAGCGCCGAGGCCACGGTGGGACCGCCCTCGACGAGGACGCTGTGCACGCCGTGGTCGCGCAGGGTGCGCAGCGCGGCGGCGAGGTCGTGCCCCGGGAGGGCGAGCAGGCCGCGTGGGTGGCGTCGGACGGCCGCGTCGTCGGGTACCGGTCGGTCGCCGACGACGACGGGGAGCGGCTGGTCGGCGAGCAGTTCGCCGGCGTCGCCGCGTGCGGTGAGGCTCGGGTCGTCGGCGAGCACGGTGCCGGTGCCGACCAGGATCGCGTCGTGGGCGGCACGCTGCTCGTGCACGTGCTGTCGGGCTGCCGCGCCGGTGATCCACTTGCTCGTGCCGTCGGCGGCGGCCGCGCGACCGTCGAGGCTCGACGCCCACTTCACGGTCACCCACGGGCGCCCGGTGCGGACGGACAGCAGCCAGCGCTCGAGGAACGCCTCGGCGTCGTCGGCGAGGACGCCGCTGACGACCTCGACGCCGGACGTCCGCAGCCGCTCGGCCCCGCCGCTCGCCTGCTCACCCGGGTCGTCGACGGCGTAGACGACGCGGCCGACGCCGGCCTCGATCAGGGCGAGCGCGCAGGGGCCGGTGCGACCGACGTGGTTGCACGGCTCGAGCGTCACGACGGCGGTGGCGCCCCGCAGCTGTTCAGCGGGCACCTTCGCCATCGCGTCGACCTCGGCGTGCGGGGTCCCCGCGCCCTTGTGCCAGCCCTCGGCGAGGACGTCCCCGGCGGGGGAGAGCAGCACGGCACCGACGCGGGCGTGGTCACCGACGACCGGTCCGAGCGCGGCGAGCTCGAGGGCGCGGCGCATCGCCCGGAGTTCCTCGGGGCGGGCGCGCGGGTCGGACGGCGACATCACGCTCCGACACTACCGACGAGGCGTCGATGACGCGTCACCTTGCTGTCCCCTGTCAGCGAACGACGCCGCGGGCCAGGGCAGGTCGGACGCAGGGACGCCGTCGGCGCGACGGAGGCCGGTCCACGCGGTCGTCGGCCCGCCGTCCCGGTCCGGGATCCGGGCGGTCCCGGTGCCGGTGAACGCGAAGCCGCCGGCGCGGGCCACCGAGGCGGAGCCGACGTTGCCCTCGTAGCACTCCCAGTACACGTCGGGCGCCCCCTGGGAGAACGCCCACGCGACGACGAGCTCCACCGCCGCGTGCATCAGGCCCTGGCCTCGGGCCGTCGGTGCGAGCCAGAAGCCGAGGTCGCGGTGCTCGGTGCGGAACGACACCACACCCTCGAGCCACGTCGACCCCGGGCGCCGGATGCCCCACGTGTACTCGCGGTCGGACGCCCACCCCGGGCCGACCAGCGCGTCGACGAACGTCTGCGCGTCGCGGTCCGTGTACGGCGTCGGGACGGTCGTCCACCGCACGACCGACGGATCCTGGCAGCCCTGCGTGATGGCCGCGGTGTCGGACCGGGTCGGCACCGTGAGGTGCACCCGGTCCGACGACAGCGTCACGGGGAGCATCGTCAGCCGCGCGAGCGGGGCACGAAGCCGATGCGGTCGTACACGCGGGCGAGGGTGGCCTGCGCGATGGACTCGGCACGCTCGGCGCCGACGGCGAGCAGCCGGTCGAGCTCCGCAGGGTCGTCGAGCAGTTCGAGCGTCCGGGCGCGCACGGGCTCGAGCTCGGCGACGACGGCGTCGGCCACGGCACCCTTGAGGTCGCCGTAGCCCTTGCCGACGAACTGCTCCTCGAGCGACGCGACCGGGGTCCGCGTGAACGCCGACAGGATCGCGAGCAGGTTGGTCACGCCGGGCTTCTCCTGGCGGTCCGCCCGGATCTCGCGCTCGGTGTCGGTGACGGCGGAGCGGATCTTCTTCGCGGTGCGCTTCGGGTCGTCGAGCAGGCGGATGAGGCCGTTGTCCGACGCGGCGGACTTGCTCATCTTGCTCGTCGGGTCCTGCAGGTCGTAGATGCGTGCGGTCTCGGTGCCGATCTGCGCCTTCGGGACGACGAAGGTGTCGCCGAAGCGGGAGTTGAACCGGGTCGCCAGGTCCCGCGTCAGCTCGACGTGCTGCCGCTGGTCGTCGCCGACCGGCACCACGGCGGTGTCGTAGAGCAGGATGTCCGCCGCCATGAGGATCGGGTACGTGAAGAGCCCGACCGAGGCCGCCTCGGCGCCCTGCCGTGCCGACTTGTCCTTGAACTGGGTCATGCGGCTCGCCTCGCCGAACCCCGTCAGGGTGTTCAGCACCCAGGCGAGTTCGGCGTGCGCCGGCACGTGCGACTGCACGAACAGGGTCGACTTCGTCGGGTCGATGCCGGAGGCGATGTACTGCGCCGCGGTCGCCCGGGTGCTCGCGCGGAGCTCCGCGGGGTCCTGCGGGGACGTGATCGCGTGCATGTCGACCACGCAGTAGATGGCGTCGTGGTCGTCCTGCAGGTCGCGCCACTGCATGAGCGCCCCGACGTAGTTGCCGAGGTGGAGGGAGCCGGCCGACGGCTGGATGCCCGAGAAGATGCGCGTCTTGGTCATGAGGGTGTTCCTGTACTGCGTGGAGGGGAAGGGGTCAGAGCTCGTAGTCGACGACCACGGGGGCGTGGTCGGACCATCGCTGGTCGTACGCCGCAGCGCGGTCGACCGTGGAGCTCGTGACCTTCGCGGCGAGGTCGGGGGTGGCCACCTGGTAGTCGATGCGCCATCCGGAGTCGTTGTCGAACGCCTGCCCGCGCCACGACCACCACGTGTAGGGACCGTCGACGTCGCCGGCCTGCTCACGGCCGACGTCGACCCAGCCGAGACCCGGCGCGGTGGACCCGTCGGCGCCCTCGACCTGCTCGCCCTCGGCGCCGAAGAACCGCGAGAAGTAGGCGCGCTCCCGCGGCAGGAAGCCGGCGCGCTTGACGTTGCCCTTCCAGTTCTTGATGTCGCGCTGGTCGTGCCCGACGTTGAGGTCGCCGACGACGACCGCGAGCGGGTTGTGCTCGCGCAGCGCGGGGAGCCGCTCGGTCATCCCGTCGAGGAACTTCCACTTCTCGTCCTGCTTCGGGGTGTCGACCTCGCCCGAGTGGACGTAGCAGGACACCACCGTGACCGTGGTGCCGTCGAGCTCGTAGTCGGCCTCGATCCAGCGCCCGGCGGAGTCGAAGTCGGACGGCCCGAGCTCGACGCGGTGGACGTGCGCCCGGTGCCGCGAGGCGATAGCCACCCCCGCGCGGCCCTTCGCCGTCGCGGGGTCGTGCGCGATGTCCCACTCGTCGCCGAGCAGCCCCGCCAGGTCGTCGGTCGAGGCGCGGACCTCCTGCAGGGCGAGCACGTCGACGTCACGGGTGGCGAGCCAGTCGCCCATGCCCTTCCGGAACGCGGCGCGGACGCCGTTCACGTTGACGGATGCGAGGCGCAGGCGTGTCATGCCGACCACCCTACCGACGCGCGCCGACGGCTCCGGCTCTCCTCGTCGCCGTGGGTCGCGACAGACGGACGGGAGGCACGGTGCCAGCTGGCACCGTGCCTCCCGTCCGTCGTGTGGTCGTGTCGCGCGACCGACCTGCTCAGGCCGCGTCGTGGTCCGTCTGCAGGAACTCGACCAGGCTGTCGGCCGTCGTCTCGGCGTCGTCGCCGGTCACCGTGAGGGTGACCTCGTCGCCGTTCTCGATGCCCAGGCCGAGGAGCGCGAGGATGCTGCCCGCGTTGCCGGACTTGTCGCCCTTGGCGATCGTCACCTGGTGACCGGACGCGGTGACGGTCTGGACGAAGAGGGACGCGGGGCGGGCGTGCAGGCCGGACGCGCTGGCGACGGTGACGGTGCGGGTGGCTTCGGACATCGATGGACTCCTGTCGACGGGTGGTGCGCTCATGCTAGCGAGCGCGTGGTGGGCGGTCCCGGGGACCGGCGCCGGTCAGTCGCGACCGGGCCAGAGGACCTCGGTGCCGGCGGCCTCGACCTCGCGCACGAGGTCGGCGTTCACGCCGGGGTCGGTGATGATCGTGTCGATCGCGGCGAGCGGCGCGACGCGGCCGAACTCCTCGCGGCCGAACTTTGTGTGGTCCGCGAGCAGGATGCTCCTGCGGGCCGACTTGATCATCGCGCTCTTCACGGCCGCCTCGGCCATGTTGTGGGTCGTCAGGCCGCGCTCGGGCGTGATGCCGTTGATGCTGATGAAGGCGACGTCGACGCTGACCATGCCGATGAGCTGGTGGGTCCACGTGCCGACGCCGGCGAGCGAGTCGCTCCGGATGTTGCCGCCGAGCAGGTGCAGGTCGATGCCGGACCGGTTCGCGACGGCCATGGCGACCGGCAGCGAGTGGGTCACGACGGTGAGCCCGCGGTCGGTGGGGAGCATCTCGGCCAGGCAGATCGTCGAGGTCCCGGCGTCGATCATCACCGAGCCGTTCTCCGGCAGCTCGGCGAGGGCCGCCTCGGCGATGACCACTTTCTCGGCCTGGTTGATGCCGCCGCGGTCGCCGACGCCCGGGTGCAGGGTGATCCGCTCGACGGGGATCGCGCCACCGTGTGCACGACGGACGAGCCCACGCCGCTCCAGGCTGGTGAGGTCACGACGGATGGTCTCGGGCGTGACCTCGAGCAGCTCGGCGAGGTCCTTCACGTCGACCCGTCCCTGCGACCTCGCGCGTTCGACGATGCGCTGGTGGCGCTCTGGTGCGTACATGGACCTCGTCGTCTCGGTCGATCGGCCTGCTCGGAACAGAACGGGCATGCTCGGGCAGATCGGTGTCGGATCCGTCCGGATCGCTTCGTCCGCCAGACGCAAACGGGCATCTGTTTCTGCATTTTTATCCCCGGATGTGTTTGTTTGTCAACGCGGATCGGGGTAGTGTGCTGCCAAGCCGCACGGGCGTGGTCCGTTCGTGTCGCTGCGCACCGAACGAACCACCCCCACCGTGAGCGCGTGGAGATGAAGGAGTCTCGAATGTCCGAACTGCTCGGCACCGGCGTCGGCCGTGGCGTCGCCCACGGCCCCGTGCTCCGCATGGCGGACCCGCTCGGCGAACCCTCGAAGGACGCGCTGGCCGGCACGGCGGACGACGCGAAGCAGGCCGTCGCCGAGTCGCTCGCGGCCGTGGCCGAGGACCTCAACAAGCGCGGACGGCTCGCCGGCGGCGACGCCCAGGCCGTGCTCGAGGCGCAGGCGCTCATGGCGCAGGACCCGACGCTCCTCGACGACGTGCATGCCCGCATCGACGGTGGCACCAACGCCGAGCGTGCGGTGTTCGAGGCGTTCGGCCAGTTCCGCGACCTGCTCGTCGGCATGGGCGGCTACATGGGGGAGCGCGCGGCCGACCTCGACGACGTGGCGCAGCGCATCATCGCGAAGCTCCGCGGTGTCCCCGCCCCGGGCGTCCCCGAATCGGACACCCCCTTCGTCCTCGTCGCCCGTGACCTCGCGCCGGCCGACACCGCGCTGCTCGACCTCGACAAGGTGCTCGCCCTCGTCACCCGTGACGGCGGCCCGACCTCCCACACCGCGATCCTCGCCCGTGCCAAGGGCATCACCGCGATCGTCGGCGTCACCGGCGCCGACGACCTGTCCGACGGCACCCACGTCGTCGTGGACGCCGCGGCCGGCACCGTCGTCACCGACCCGTCCACCGAGCTCGTGGCCGACGTCGACCAGCGCATCGCGGACCGCCTCGCCGCCGCCGCCGCACCGCTGACCGCCGGTGCACTCGCCGACGGCCACACCGTCCCGCTGCTCGCGAACCTCGGCAGCCCCGCCGACGCCGCCGGCGCCGTTGCTCTCGGTGCGGAGGGCGTGGGGCTCTTCCGCACCGAGTTCCTCTTCCTCGACTCGCCGAAGGCGCCGACCGTCGAGCAGCAGACCGAGTCCTACCGCCAGCTGCTCGAGGCGTTCCCCGGCAAGAAGGTCGTCGTCCGCGCGCTCGATGCCGGCGCCGACAAGCCGCTGCCCTTCCTCACCGACAAGGACGAGGAGAACCCGGCGCTCGGCCGTCGCGGACTGCGCGCGCTGCGGAACCACGAGGAGGTCCTCCGCGACCAGCTCACCGCGCTCGCCCAGGCCGACGCGGCGACCGAGGCCGACCTCTGGGTGATGGCACCGATGGTCGCCGACGCCGAGGAGACCGAGTACTTCGTCGACCTGGCCCGCGAGCTCGGCATCCGCACCGCCGGTGTCATGGCCGAGGTGCCCTCGCTCGCACTCATGGCCGAGCAGGTCTTCACGAACGCCGACTTCGTGTCGATCGGCACGAACGACCTGACCCAGTACACGATGGCCGCCGACCGCATGCTCGGCACCGTCGCGTCCTACCAGGACCCGTGGCACCCCGCGGTGCTGCGCCTCGTCGCACAGCTCGGTGCGGCCGGCGCCGACGCGGGCAAGGCCGTGGGCATCTGCGGCGAGGCCGCGGCCGACCCGCTGCTCGCGGTCGTGCTCGTCGGCCTCGGCGCCACCACCCTGTCCATGACCCCCGCGGCCCTGGCCGACGTGCGCGCCGAACTCGGCAAGCACTCGCTCGAGCAGGCCCGCGAGATGGCGAAGGCGGCACTCGCCGCGAGCACCGCGGCGGCGGCCAAGTCCGCCGCGGCTGCCGCGCACGCCGTCTGACCCGACCAGCTCCACCCCACGCAGCACCCGCACCACCGCAGCACCAGCACCACCGCAGCACCAGCACCACCCAGCACCCCTTCACACCGCAGCAGCACCCATCACAGAAAGCCAGGCACATGACAACGTCGTCCGTTGCAGCGCCCGACGCACCCGCGAAGTCGCGGGGCGGCGCACGCGTCGCCGTCCAGAAGTTCGGCACGTTCCTCTCCGGCATGGTGATGCCGAACATCGCGATCTTCATCGCGTGGGGCCTCATCACCGCGTTCTTCATCGAGACCGGTTGGACCCCCGTGGGCGTCCTCGGCGGTTTCGGTGAGACCGACGGCGTGGCCAACATCGGTCTCGTCGGCCCGATCCTGACCTACCTCATCCCGCTCGCGATCGCCTTCCAGGGCGGCCGGATGATCTACGAGACCCGCGGCGCCGTCGTCGGCTCGATCATGGCGATGGGTGTCATCATCGGCGCCAACGGCACGATCATGATCCTCGGCGCGATGATCTGCGGCCCGCTCGGCGCGTGGCTCATCAAGCAGATCGACAAGATCTGGGACGGCAAGATCAAGCCCGGCTTCGAGATGCTCGTGAACAACTACGCGGCCGGCATCCTCGGCTTCGTGCTCGCGCTCGTCGGCTTCTTCTGGCTCGCGCCGCTGTTCAAGCTCATCGCCGAGGGCCTCGGCGCCGCGGTGAAGTTCCTGGTCGACAGCTCGCTCCTGCCGCTCGCCAGCGTCATCATCGAGCCCGCCAAGGTCTTCTTCCTCAACAACGCGATCAACCACGGCGTGCTCGACCAGCTCGGTGCGCAGCAGGTCCAGGAGTCGGGCAAGAGCATCCTGTTCCTGCTCGAGGCGAACCCCGGCCCGGGTCTCGGCATCCTGCTCGCCTTCACCTTCTTCGGTGTCGGCATCGCCCGCTCGACCGCTCCCGGTGCGATCCTCATCCAGTTCTTCGGCGGCATCCACGAGATCTACTTCCCGTACGTGCTGCAGAAGCCGGTCCTGTTCCTCGCCGTCATCCTCGGCGGTGCGACCGGTGTCGCGACCAACGTCGCGTTCCAGTCCGGCCTGGTCGCCCCGGCTTCGCCCGGTTCGATCATCGCCGTCCTCACCGCCACGGCGAAGGACAGCTACGTCGGCGTCATCCTCTCGGTGATCCTGTCCGCGGCGGTCTCGTTCGCGGTGGCCTCGTTCTTCCTGCTCGCCAGCCGCAAGCGTGACCTGGCGAACAACGGTGGCGACATGAGCGCCGCGATGGCGAAGCTCCAGGCCAACAAGGGCCGCGACGTCAACGCCGCGACCTCGGGCCTGCTCGGCAACAACGCGCCGGCCAACGACGAGGAGGCCGAGGCCGCGCTCGGTGGCGTCGGTTCGGCGTCCACCGCGACGGCGACCCGCGTCGAGAGCGTCGTGTTCGCCTGCGATGCGGGCATGGGCTCGAGCGCCATGGGTGCCAGCGTCCTGCGCAACAAGGTCAAGAAGGCGGGCATCGAGGGCGTCACGGTCGTCAACAAGGCGATCGCGAACCTCGACGGCACCGAGGACCTCATCATCACGCAGGAGGAACTGACCGACCGTGCGAAGCAGAAGAACCCGAACGCACAGCACGTGTCGGTCGGCAACTTCATGAACGCGCCGCAGTACGACCAGGTCGTCGACCAGCTCAAGAACCAGTAACGAAGTGCAGTATCGGAGGGGACGGGTGCGAACCCGTCCCCTCCACCACGTCCGTCGAGAACAAGGAGAACCCCGATGCCCGTCCTGCAGGAGAGCCAGATCCGCATCCACACCGAGGACACCGCCCCGACCAAGTCGGAGGCGATGAAGGAGGCGGCCGAGATCCTCGAGGCTGCGGGCGCGGTCACGGCGGACTACTACCCGGCGATGCTCGAGCGTGAGAAGAGCGTCTCGACGTACATGGGGAACTTCCTCGCCATCCCGCACGGCACGAACGACGCCAAGGACGCCATCAAGTCCTCGGCCCTCTCGTTCATCCGCTACGCCACCCCGATCGACTGGGACGGCAACCCCGTGCGCTTCGTCGTCGGCATCGCCGGCGTGAACAACGAGCACCTCGACATCCTGTCGAAGATCGCGATCGTGTTCTCGGACGAGGACGAGGTCCAGAAGCTCACCGACGCGCCGGACACCGCCGCGATCCTGTCGATCCTCGGCGAGGTCAACGAGTGACCGGGACCGCCGTCCACTTCGGCGCCGGCAACATCGGGCGCGGCTTCGTCGGGCTCCTGCTCCACGAGGCCGGCTACGAGCTCGTCTTCGCGGACGTCGCCGCGCCGCTCATCGACGCCCTCGCCGCCGCCGACTCGTACACCGTGCACGAGGTCGGCCAGGGCGCACAGGACCACGAGGTCACCGGCTTCCGTGCCGTCAACAGCGCGCAGGACGAGGCCGGCGTGATCGCCGAGGTCGCTGCCGCTGACATCGTGACCTGCGCCGTCGGACCGACCGTCCTGAAGTTCATCGCCCCGGTCATCGCGAAGGCGCTCCAGCAGCGCGACGCCGGTGCCGCGCCCCTCGCCGTCATGGCGTGCGAGAACGCGATCAACGCGACCGACCGCCTGCGCGAGTTCATCGTCGAGGCGCTCTCGGCCGAGTCGCGCGACGAGGCCCTGGCCAAGGCCGTGTTCGCGAACACCGCCGTCGACCGGATCGTCCCGGCCCAGCCCGAGGGTGCCGGCCTCGACGTCACGGTCGAGACGTACTTCGAGTGGGCCATCGACCGCACGCCCTTCGGCGGGAACGAGCCGGAGATCCCCGGTGCGCACTACGTCGACGGGCTCGCCGCGTCGATCGAGCGCAAGCTCTTCACGGTGAACACCGGACACGCCACGGTCGCGTACCACGGCTTCCTCGCCGGCGCCGACAAGATCTCGGACGCGATCGCGATCCCGGCCGTGCGGTCGGAGCTCGAGTCGGTGCTCGCCGAGACGAGCGACCTGCTGGTGCGTCGTCACGAGCTCGACCCCGACGTGCACCGCTCGTACGTGCAGGCGATCATCGGCCGCTTCGAGAACCCGCACCTGCCCGACACGGTCACCCGCGTCGGTCGGCAGCCGCTCCGCAAGCTGTCGCGGGACGAGCGGTTCGTCTCGCCCGCGGCCGCCCTCGCCGAGGACGGCACCGAGCCGACCGCGCTGCTCGACGCGATGGGCGCCGCGCTGCGCTTCGACGTCGCCGACGACGAGCAGAGCGTCGAGCTGCAGCAGCTGCTGCGTTCGGACCGCTCGGACGCCGACGTGGCGACGGAGATCACCGGGCTCGACGCGCAGCACCCGCTGCACGCGGCGTTCACCGACCGGGTGCGGTCGGCGCGCGGCTGACGCGACGACACGACGCTCTGGAGGCGCGGTGCCGGCTGGCACCGCGCCTCCCGTGCGTCCAGCGACCGCCTCCCCGCGAGACGCCGCGCGTCCGACGGCCGCGCCGCCCGCGAGACGCCGCCGTCACGCTGTGGCGGCGCCCGGACCTGAGGGCAGGCCGGTCCCGGAGCGTAGCGTCCACCCCATGACGAAGCACTGGGTCACCCCCGAGTTCGGCGGCAGCGAGGTCCTCGAGTACGTCGACGTCGAGGTGCCCGCCCCCGGCACCGGCGAGGTCACGATCGACGTCCGTGCCGCCGGCATGAACCCCGCCGACACGAAGCACACCCGGCAGGGCGACCGGTCCGACCTGCCGATCGCGGTCGGGTACGAGGTGTCCGGCGTGATCAGCGCGGTCGGCCCCGGCACCAAGATCGCCTCGGGCGGGGGAGCGGTCGGCGACGAGGTCCTCGCCTTCCGGGTCGAGGGCGGCTGGGCCGAGCGCATCACCGTCCCGGCCGCGGACGTCTTCGCCAAGCCCGCGTCGCTCGACCACCCGCAGGCCGCGAACCTGCTGCTCGCCGGGACCACCGCCGCCGACATGATCCGGGTCACCCGTGCCGAGGGGCGCGACACGGTCCTGGTGCACGGCGCCTCCGGTGCGGTCGGGGTCGCCGTCCTGCAGCTCCTCCGCCAGCTCGGCACGCGCGTCATCGGCACCGCCTCGGAACGCAACGCCGAGACCGTCCGCCGCTTCGGGGGCGAGTGGGTCGCGTACGGTGACGGCCTGGAGGCGCGCGTCCGGGGCCTCGCACCCTCCGGTGTCGACGTGGCGCTGGACTGCGTCGGGACGGACGAGGCGGTCGACGTGTCGCTGGCACTCGTCGCCGACCGCTCCCGCATCGTGACCATCGCGGCCTTCGGCCGCGCGCAGCAGGACGGCTTCCCCGCGGTGGGCGGCTCGCAGCCGGAGAGCCAGGCCTTCCGGGACTCCGTGCGGCAGCGGCTGATCGACCTCGCCGCGGCGGGGGAGCTCGAGGTGCCGGTGGCCCGGACCTTCCCGCTGGCCGAGGCGAAGGCCGCGGCGGAGCTGCTCGAGTCGCAGCACCCGGGCGGCAAGCTCGCGCTGATCCCGTGAGCGCACTCGGGTCTGGTTGACTCGACGGGTACGTCGCACGACCGAACACCACGAGGGGGATCACGTGAGCGACCAACGACCGACCGATCGACCGGGACCGACGGGCCCACCGGCGGAACCGCAGTACCAGCAGACGCAGTACGACCAGCCGCCGCAGTTCCGACCGCAGGGCCAGGCGCTGTTCGAGCGTTCGGCGCCGGTGGGACCGGACGGGCGCCCTCCGCTCTGGGCACCCTGGTACGGCATCGGCTTCGTCCAGGCGTACGCGCGCTACTGGAGGAAGTACGTCCGCTTCGACGGGCGTGCGAGCCGCAGCGAGTTCTGGTGGGTGTACCTCTGGAACGTCGCGATCTCCGTCGTGCTGGGCGCGATCTGGGGCATCGGGTTCGCGCAGTCCGGCCGCGAGACGTACGTGACGCCGTCCGGGGTCGAGACGGTCGTCAGCGAGCCGTCCGCGCTGTTCTTCATCATGGGGTACGTGGGGACCCTGTGGATGCTCGTGATCGTCCTGCCCTCGATCGCCCTGGCGTGGCGACGCCTGCACGACGCGAACCTGGCGGGCCCGTTCTTCTTCCTCGGCCTGGTCCCGTTCTTCGGAGGGATCGCGCTCCTCGTCTTCACCCTGCTCGACTCCAAGCCCGCAGGCGCCCGCTTCGACCGACCGGAGGGATCGCGGTGACGAACGGCGAGCAGCACGACCGGAACCCTGAGCAGCCGCAGCCGCAGCCGCAGCCGCAGCCGCAGCAGCCGCAGCAGCCGCAGCAGCAGCAGCCGTACGGCCAGCCCTACCCCCAGCACCAGCCGTACGGCCAGCCGTACCCGCAGTACCAGCAGCAGGCGCCGATCCCGACGGACGCCAGTGGCGCTCCGCCGCTCTGGGCGCCCTGGTACGGCGCCGGGTTCCTCGACGCCTTCGTCCGGTTCTGGAAGAAGTACGCCCGGTTCGACGGACGCGCGAGCCGCAGTGAGTTCTGGTGGTGGTACCTGGCGAACGCGATCGTGGTGACGGTCCTGTTCAGTGCGTACATCGCCTCGATCCTCGTCTGGGCGGCCGGGGCCACCACGACGGACGAGTACGGCACCAGGACCTCGACCGGCGGCTTCCCGGCGGTCGCGCTCCTGTTCGCCGGGCTGCTCGGGCTGTGGGGACTCGCGACGTTCGTCCCGTCCCTCGCGCTCGGCTGGCGCCGCGTGCACGACGCCGGTCTCGCCGGTCCCTTCTGGCTGGTCTCCTTCGCGGCCGGGGTCGCCGGCATCGTCTTCGGGTGCCTGGAGTCGAGCCCCGCCGGTGCGCAGTACGACCGACCGGAGGCGCCCGGCCCGCAGGTCTGAGCGCCCGGACACGACGAAGCGGCCCACCCCGGCAGGGGTGGGCCGCTTCGTCACGTCAGGGGGTGGGCAGAGGCTCAGGCCACCCGGAGACGGACCAGCGAACCGTCCACGACGAGGTCGCGCACCGTGACGGACGGGTCGGCCGTCGCGAACCGGAGCGCGCCTCCCGGCTGGTCGAACCAGGGCTGCACGAACGTGACCGTGACCATGAAGGGGCGGTCGACGACGTAGCGGTGCACCTCGGGTGCCGCCGCGACGTGCGGGGGCAGCGACCGCTGGGGGAGCGGGGTGTCGAGCGGGTGCAGCAGGTAGCCGTCGGGGCCGCCGACGCGGTCGACGGGGACGCCGGCCGGGATCTGGATGGTGAGCCCCTGCGGGCCGGCCTGGCCGACCTGCTGCGCGAGCTGCGGGTACGTCGACGCAGCACGGTCACGCAGCCCGTCGAGCTCGTGCCGGGGGATGTCCCGCGGTGTCGGGAAGGCGCGGTTCAGGAAGCGGCGGAGCATCTCGACGGCGTCGTCCTCACCACGTGCGGTGGCGAGTCGGCGAGCGGTGCCGTAGTCGACGACCTCGAGCGCGAAGTCACCGTGCGCCTCGGCCGGGACGACCCGGAGGGCACCCTCGACCGGGGGCTCGCCGAGCGTCTCACCGGGGAGCTGCACGTAGCGGATCGTGTAGCCGAGCTGGTCCAGGATGGGGCGGGTCTCCGCGAACGTCATGGGCGCGAGCCTACCGGCCGGTTCCATGCCGTTCGCCGAGACTCCGCCGTGGCCCCGGTGGGTCGACGTCTCACACGCCGCCGCGCATGATCGCCTGCTTGACCTCGGAGATCGCCTTGGTCACCTGGATGCCGCGCGGGCAGGCGTCGGTGCAGTTGAAGGTGGTGCGGCACCGCCACACGCCCTCCTTGTCGTTGAGGATGTCGAGGCGCACGTTCGCCGAGTCGTCGCGCGAGTCGAAGATGAAGCGGTGTGCGTTGACGATCGCCGCCGGGCCGAAGTACTGCCCGTCGGTCCAGAACACGGGGCACGACGAGGTGCACGCGGCGCAGAGGATGCACTTCGTGGTGTCGTCGAACCGGGCGCGGTCGGCGACGGACTGCACGCGCTCCTTGCCCTTCTCCGGCTTGCTCGAGGCCTGCAGGAACGGCTGGACCTCGCGGTAGGACTGGAAGAACGGCTCCATGTCCACGACCAGGTCCTTCTCGAGGGGCAGGCCCTTGATCGCCTCGACGTAGATGGGCTTCGACACGTCGAGGTCCTTGATCAGGGTCTTGCACGCGAGCCGGTTGCGCCCGTTGATGCGCATCGCGTCCGAGCCGCACACGCCGTGCGCGCAGGACCGACGGAACGTGAGCGAGCCGTCCTGCTCCCACTTGATCTGGTGCAGGGCGTCGAGGATGCGGTCCGTGGGCAGCATCATCACGTCGAAGTCCTGCCAGCGCGGCTCGTCGTCGACGTCCGGGTCGAACCGGCGGACGATGATCGTGACGGGGAACGATCCGGGAGGAGCGCTCTGCACGGTGTCGGTGCGCGGGCTGTCGGAGACCAGGGTGTCGGTCATCAGTACTTCCTCTCCATCGGCTCGTACCGCGTCACGACGACGGGCTTCCAGTCGAGTGTGATGTGGTCGTCGGCGAGTGACGAGTGCGGGTCGCCCGTCAGGTACGCCATGGTGTGCTGCATGTAGTTCTCGTCGTCGCGCTTCGGGTAGTCGTCGCGCATGTGGCCGCCGCGGCTCTCCTTGCGGTTCCGCGCGGAGAACACGACCACCTCGGCCAGGTCGAGCAGGAACCCGAGTTCGACGGCTTCGAGCAGGTCGGTGTTGAAGCGCTTGCCCTTGTCCTGCACGGCGATGTTCAGGTACCGCTCGCGGAGCTGGTGGATCGTCTCGGTCATCTTGCCGAGCGACTCGTCGGTGCGGAACACCTGCGCGTTCTTGTCCATCTCGTCCTGCAGTTCCTTGCGGAGGACGGCGATGCGCTCGGTCCCGGTCGAGGCGCGGAGCTGGTCGAGCATCCCGCGGACGCCGGCGGCCGGGTCCTCGGGCAGGGGGAGGAACTCGGCGGTCTGCACCCACTCGGCCGCGTTGTTGCCCGAGCGCTTGCCGAAGACGTTGATGTCGAGCAGCGAGTTGGTGCCGAGGCGGTTCGAGCCGTGCACGGACACGCAGGCGCACTCGCCGGCGGCGTACAGGCCGGGCACGACCGTGGTGTTGTCGTAGAGCACCTCGGCGTTGGTGTTCGTCGGGATGCCGCCCATCGCGTAGTGCGCGGTCGGCATCACGGGCACCGGCTCGACGACCGGGTCGACACCGAGGTAGGTGCGGGCGAACTCGGTGATGTCCGGCAGCTTCGTCTCGAGCACCTCGGCACCGAGGTGGGTGCAGTCGAGGAGGACGTAGTCCTTGTTCGGACCGGCACCGCGCCCCTCGGCCACTTCCTGCACCATGCACCGGGCGACGATGTCGCGGGGCGCGAGGTCCTTGATGGTCGGGGCGTACCGCTCCATGAAGCGCTCGCCCGAGGCGTTGCGGAGGATCGCGCCCTCGCCGCGGGCACCCTCGGTGAGCAGGATGCCGAGGCCGGCGAGGCCGGTCGGGTGGAACTGGAAGAACTCCATGTCCTCGAGCGGCAGACCCTGGCGCCAGACGATGCCGACGCCGTCACCGGTCAGGGTGTGGGCGTTCGAGGTCGTCTTGTACATCTTGCCGAAGCCGCCGGTCGCGAAGATCACGGCCTTGGCGTGGAAGACGTGCAGTTCACCGGTCGCGAGCTCGAAGGCGACGACGCCGGCGGGCTGCTGGCGGGTGACCCCGTCGTCGCCGACGACGTCGACCATGACGAGGTCCAGCGCGTAGAACTCGTTGTGGAACTCGACGCCGAGCTTGACGCAGTTCTGGAACAGCGTCTGCAGGATCATGTGGCCCGTGCGGTCGGCCGCGTAGCAGGCCCGGCGGACGGGGGCCTTGCCGTGGTCACGCGTGTGCCCACCGAAGCGCCGCTGGTCGATCTTGCCCTCGGGCGTGCGGTTGAACGGCAGGCCCATGTTCTCGAGGTCGATGACGGCGTCGATCGCCTCCTTCGCCAGGATCTCGGCGGCGTCCTGGTCGACCAGGTAGTCACCGCCCTTGATCGTGTCGAAGGTGTGCCACTCCCACGAGTCCTCCTCGACGTTGGCCAGGGCCGCAGCCATGCCGCCCTGGGCCGCACCGGTGTGCGAGCGCGTCGGGTAGAGCTTCGAGATGACGGCCGTCTTCGCCTTCGGGCCGGCTTCGATGGCGGCACGCATGCCGGCACCGCCCGCGCCGATGATGACGATGTCGTGCTGGTGGTGGTGGACGGTGGTCTCGCTCACTGGGGCCTTTCGGGGTGGGTCAGCGCGCCGGCGGGGAGGTCGCGGCGTGCGCGTGGGTCTACGGCGCGGTGCTCGTGGCCGAGCCGTGCTGCTACTGCGCGGGGCAGAACGACGGCAGGTCGGCAGCGGCGGCGCCGGCCGGGCACGGGTCGAACGTCCAGCAGACGAGCAGGCCGAGCACGACCAGCGCGACGCACGCGATGAGCACCGCGAGCAGCAGGGTCTTCCGGATGCCGGGCTTCGCGACGTAGTCGTTGATGATCGTCCGCATGCCGTTCGAGCCGTGCACGAGGGCGAGGACGAGCATCAGGGAGTCCCAGACCTGCCAGAAGGGGTTCGCCCACTTGCCGGCGACGAAGGCGAAGTCGATCTGCTTCACGCCCTCGCCGGCGACCATGTTGACGAAGAGGTGGCCGAAGATCAGCACGACGAGCAGGACGCCCGAAGCGCGCATGTAGATCCACCCCCACTTCTCCCAGTTGGTGGTGCGGCGGGCGGCTGCGGCCGAACGAGGCGGCTCGACGATCTGCGTGGTCATGTCCGTGGGTCCCTTCGCCTACTGGAAGTCCGCGACGAGGTTCATGAGCTGACGGGGCAGGAAGCCCGCGATCAGGACGGCCCACACGACCAGGACGATCCAGAACATGGCGCGCTGGTACTTCGGCCCCTTCGACCAGAAGTCGACCAGGATGATCCGCAGCCCGTTCAGCGCGTGGAAGACGATCGCCATCACGAGCGCGATCTCACCGATGTTCATGATCGGCGTCTTGTAGGTGCCGATCACGGCGTTGTACGCCTCGGGGGACAGGCGCACCAGCGCGGTGTCGAGGATGTGCACGAGCAGGAAGAAGTAGATCGCGACACCGGTGATGCGGTGCAGCACCCAGGACCACATCCCCGTGGACCCGCGGTACAGCGTTCCTTCGAGCTTCCGGGACGCACGGGGCGCCTCGATCGTCACTCTCGGTTCGACGATCGTCGTCCCGCCTGCGGTCTGCTCGGCCATGAGCGAGTCCTCCCATAGGACGGGCTCGTCCGATCGGCGAGCCCTTGCCGTTCGTGTTCGTGTGGAACACGTCCCATCCTATGCGCGTGCGCTGACACTCTCGTCCCACCCGACACGGAGGGTCCGGGACAGGGTCGGCGGAGCCCCGATCGTGCGGGCGGTGTCGTGGTGTGCGAGGAGCTGGTCGCCGACGGCCTCCCACGTGGTGCCCTCGACCCGGAGACGCCCGGCCGAGCCCATCCGTGCGGCCGCCGCCGGGTCCGTCACGAGCCCGAGCACGGCGTGACGGAGCGCCTGGGGCACGTCCGGGTCGTACAGCTCGCCGTCGAGGCCGGGCGCGACGAGGTCGATCGGGCCCCCGGACGCCGGCGCGACGACCGGCAGGCCGCTCGCGTGGGCCTCCTGCAGGGTCTGCCCGAAGGTCTCGGCCGGCCCCGTGTGCACGAAGACGTCGAGCATCGCGTAGGCGTCGGCCAGGGCGTCGCCGCGCAGGGGTCCCGTGAACGTGACGTCGAGGTGTCGCAGCCGACGCTCGAGGGACGCACGCGACGGCCCGCCGCCGGCGACGACCAGCCGGATGCCCGGGACGCCGCCGAGCTCGGCGAGCCGCTCGACCTCCTTCTCGGGTGCGAGCCGACCGACGTAGCCGACGATGGTCTCGCCACCCGGCGCGATCCGCCGCCGCGCCGCACGGACGTGCGCGGAGCGTCGCCGGTCCGGGTGGAACAGGTCGGTGTCGACACCGCGGCCCCAGCGGGCGACGCGGGGCACGCCGTCCTCGGCGAGCATCGCCGCGGTCGCACTGGACGGGGCGAGCGTCAGCGACGCCCCCGCGTGGATGCGGCCCAGGATCCTCCTGACCAACGGGACGGTCGCGGTCAGGCCGTTGCGGCGGGCGAACCCGGCCACGTCGGTCTGGAAGACGGCGACGGAGGGGATGCCGAGCCTCCCGGCCGCCGTGATCGCGCGACCGCCCAGCAGGAACGGGCTCGCCGCGTGCAGCACGTCGGCGCCGGAGGCGGCGAGGATCGTGTCGAGCACGGGGTGGGGGAGCGCGACCGGGAACTGCCGGTAGGCCACGGCGGGCACCCGGTGCACGTCGAATGACCGGTAGCGCTCGATCCGGGTCCCCGAGCGGAACCGGGCGAGACCGGGCGTGTCCGGGGCGATGACGACCGCGCGGTGGCCGCGGCGCTCCAGGTGGTCGAGGACCGCCAGGACGCTGGTGGTCACGCCGTTCAGGGTGGGCAGGAAGCTCTCGGTCACGACGGCGACGGTCCGCTGGGACGTGCCGCGCTCCACGCTGCGTGCGCTCATGGTGCTGTCCATGGTCCGCGCGCGCCGTGACCGGCCGGGGCGGCGCGGGTGAACGGGCGGCGCGCAGCCGGTGAACTCGCGCTGCGCTGCGAGCCGGTCGGGAGGCGCGGGGCACGGCCGTCCCGTCGGCGGCGGCCCGTCCCGGTGCGAGCGGCCGCTGCGGGCACCCGCAGGAGCGGTGCGATGGTCGTCCGGGTGGCGTCCAGGTCACGTCCGGCGACACCGGTACGGTGAGCGGGTGGCAGACGCACTCGAGGACTTCTACGCGATCATCCCGGCCGGCGGCATCGGTTCCCGCCTCTGGCCGCTCTCGCGCGCCGACGCGCCCAAGTTCCTGCACGACCTGACCGGCTCCGGCGCGTCGCTCCTGCGGCAGACCTGGGACCGGCTCGCACCGCTCGCCGGAGAGCAGCGGATCATGGTCGTGACCGGGCGGGCGCACCGAGCAGCCGTCGAGGCGCAGCTGCCCGGCGTGGCCGACCACAACGTCGTGCTCGAGAGCGAGCCGAAGGACTCGACCGCGGCCATCGGGCTCGCCGCCGCCATCCTGCGCCGCCGTGAGCCGGACGTGGTCATCGGCTCGTTCGCGGCTGACCACGTCATCGGTGACGCCCGGGGCTTCCGCCGCTCGGTGCGCGAAGCCGTCGCCGCCGCACGCGCCGGGTACGTGACGACCATCGGCATCACCCCGACCGAGCCGGCGATCGGCTTCGGCTACATCCACGCCGACGGCGCCGCGCTCCCGGTCGAGGGTGCGTCGACGGTGCACGCGGTGAAGTCGTTCGTCGAGAAGCCCGACCTCGACACCGCCCGCGGGTACCTGGAGGACGGCTCGTACCTCTGGAACGCCGGCATGTTCATCGCGCGGGCCGACGTGCTGCTCGCCGAGATCGGTCGCACGAAGCCCGAGCTGCTCGCCGGCATCGAGGAGCTCGCCGCGGCGTGGGACACCTCCTCGCGCGGCGCGGTCGTCGACGCGATCTGGCCGGGGCTCGAGAAGATCGCCATCGACTACACCGTGGCCGAGCCCGCCGCCGCCGCGGGGCGCATGGCCGTCGTGCCCGGCGACTTCGACTGGGACGACGTCGGCGACTTCGCCTCGCTCGCGAAGCTGCAGTCCGGCGGGCGGGCGAACAACCTCGCCGTGCTCGGCGACGGCGCGCGGATCCTCGCCGACTCGTCGAGCGGCATCGTCGTGGCGCACAGCCAGCGGCTCATCTCGCTCATCGGGGTCGAGGACATCGTCGTCGTCGACACCCCGGACGCGCTGCTCGTCACCACGAGCGCGAACGCGCAGCGGGTCAAGGGCGTGGTGGACGCACTGAAGCTGAGCGGTCGGGGGGACGTGCTCTGACGGTCCGCCGACCTGGTGT
Source organism: Curtobacterium sp. 260 (assembly GCF_030803485.1). Lineage (NCBI taxonomy): Bacteria > Bacillati > Actinomycetota > Actinomycetes > Micrococcales > Microbacteriaceae > Curtobacterium > Curtobacterium sp. 260. Next base: position 405,957 of record NZ_JAURUY010000001.1, read on the forward strand.
ACGGTGATGTTCCGGTCGCGGGGGCCGGGCTGACTCGGGGGAGTGCTGATGGGGGACATCCAGTTCGAGACTTCGGATGCGAGTGCGCTCGCACGTGTCGCGCGACGAGCCGCTGACACGTTGCGAGGGCAGGCCGGTCCGCGGTCGGGCGCCGTCGCATCCGCGCTCGACGACGCTGCTGGCTCGTACGCCGACCGGTTCCGTGAGGCGGCCGTGGTCGAGGCCGAGGACCGGGCACGACTGGCGGGCGTGCTGGTCGACCTCGCCGACCAGATCGACGCCGCGGTCGCTGCTGCGGAGCGCGAACGGGAGCGCCAGCGTGACCACGCCGACTGGAAGGCGCGTGACGCCGACCGGAAGCGGGCGGCGTCCGTGGCCGAGGCCTTCGCCGGTTCCGCAGGACGATCGGTCGTCGACGCACTGGAGCGCTTCACCGATCCCGAGCCGGCGACCGAACCCGAGCCGAGGCCGGAGGTCGACGCCGAGTTCCGCGGTCGGGAGCGTGCGCGCTACGGCGACGGAGCGAGCCGTGGCAGGAGTTCTGCCGATCCGAGCGCGCTCCGGGCCTTCGTGACGACGACCTCGGGACTGGACACGACCGCGTCGGCCGAGTCCGAGCGCGTGCGATCGGCGTGGTCCTCCTTCCGGTCCTCCTGCGCCTGGGTCACGGTCGACCGCGCGAGCATGCCGGCGGGTTTCGCGCGCTACGTGCGCGAGAACGACGAGGACCGGAGCTGGATCGGCAGGATCGCCGACGCCTTCGAGGCCGCCGGCGGCAGTGGGTCGCTGTCGAACGCGGCTCTCGACATCGCGGCGACCGGACAGGCGGCGCCTGCCCTCCAACGGCTGTTCGCGGAGCACCTGACGCCGACGGAGGTCGCGGAGCGTTGGGCTGCGCTCGGGCTGACGACGGCCGACGCCAGCGTGTTCGACGGTTTCCCGACGGACGTGCTCGCGCGACTCGGGAACCTCGAGGGTGTCCCGTACTGGGCGCGGAGTACGGCGAACGCCCTCGTGCTGAACCAGCGACTGGTCGACGTGGAGCGCCAGATCGAGCAGCTGGAGCGGACGGTCGCATCGGCGGGTGACGGCTCACGGGTGTTGGCGCGGGAACTGACGGCGCTGTACGCGGACCGCAAGGCCCTCCGGAACGTCAATGCTGCCTTGACGAAGAAGGGTTCCGACGGCAAGCGCTTCCTCATCGCACTCACCGACGATCGACCGCCGCTCGCTGCTGTCTCGATCGGCGATCTCGATCGTGCTGATTCGGTGACCTGGGCTGTCCCAGGCATGAACACGACGTCCGCGGACATGACGATGTGGTCGAGAGGCGCCCAGAACATCTACCAGGAGCAAGCCCGTCGCCCGGGATCGCCGTCGCACGCGGTCGTCGCGTGGGTCGGCTACGAGACCCCAGACGAGAAGGACGTGCTGTTCATGGGCAAGGCGAAGAAGGGCGGCGGACAGTTGGCTGACGCGCTCCGGGGACTCGACGCGGTCCGTGCGGGCCAGATGCCTGAGACGAACGTCGTGGCGCACTCGTACGGCACGACGACCGCGGCCGTCGCCCTCGCAGAGCAGGGTGTCCACGTCGATCGCTTCGTCGCTCTGGGCTCGGCCGGGCTTCCGGATCACCTGCGCTCGATCACCGACATCCACGCCGACCACGTCTACGCAGCACGGGCGAAGGACGCGCCGACCGGCAAGGAAGGTCTGGGGGACGAATGGGCCGAGTTCGGCCGTGAACAGAGTTACGCGCACCACGTGGACCCGACACGCGACATCTTCGGCGTGGACGTGTTCGGAGTGGACGGCGCGACGGCTGCGGACGGGACGGACCTCGCACCGGTTCTCCATCACGATCCGTTGAGGAGTGACCTTCGGGGGTACCTCGACCGAGGTACCGAGAGCCTGCGCAACGTGGGACTCGCGACCACGGGCCGCGATGCCGAGCTCACACCGGCGTCATCAGGATGAGAGGCCGGAGAGCCTCGAGAGGAGACGAATGTCTGCCCAGCTGACCGTGCGGCGCCTGACGAGCGTTGCCCTCACACCCCTTGCCCTGCTGATCTTCATCAGCGGTTGCGCTCGACATCCTTCGGTCGGCGAGACGCCATCCGGAGACGGAAGGACGGCCCAGATGGACCCCGAGACTGCTCAGCGGAAGATGACCGAGCTCGTCGACAGGACCGCGTCGGAGCTCGGGGGCGAGTGGGTCACCACGCAGGGTCCGGATTACGTCGACAGCTGCACGCTTCCCGACGGTGGAGAAGGAGCCAACTGGGTCTACCTGATCACCAGGACGGACGAAGGTGGCAGTCCGGACAACGACGCTGCGACGGTCACGAGTACCTGGCAGTCCGCGGGCATGACCGTCGAACGAGTCGCGGATCCTGACGGCCCGGTCGTCGTCGGACGAGGTGGAGCGTCGACCGCGTTGATCGATCTGTACGCGTTCCCTGGCAAGTACACCTTGGAGGCCGAATCGCTCTGCTTCCCGGGGAGTGCCGATGAGATCGAAGAGGAGCAGAGCAGCGGGTCCTGAGCTGGCCCGACGGATGCTGGGGCAGATACGGGCGAGACGTCCTGCCTGTCGCATCACCACGGTCACGGCGCTGCTGCTGCTGTCTGTGGTCACGACCGTCGGCTGTGCCGGCCAGCGCGGTGCAGCCCCGATCGAGGGGCGGCCGGAGGAGGAACGCACGGCGATGGCCGACCACTGGCGTGCACAGGGCATGCGCGTGACTGCGCGCGACACGAGCACCGGGCCGGTGGTCTTCGGCGGGGGAGGAGGGGACATCGCGTCCATCAGCTTCTCCGCGGTCCCCGGCAGCTCCACCGTCCAGGCTGTCTCGCTGTGCTTCCCCGGCGACGCCGACCGCATCGCGGAGCAGCAGGCCGACGAGTGATGCGCGACCGTCGACTGGTGCTTCCGTGCACGATCGACGGCGGGTCCCGCCTGCTGTAGCGCTCCACCACGAAATGCCAGGATCGTCCCCCGGGAGCGCGGCGACGGGGGACGTCGGCGTTACGGGCGCGTTTCGGCGGGGTCGCGATCCCGTAACTGATCCCAGGAGTCCCTCAGGGGCGTTCTGTACCGGCCCGACGGTCGTGTACTGTCGCCACGATCGCCCGGAACGCACGTGGTCCGGGCACCGCCCCCCGGAGGAACCAACCCGTGACATCTCGTACCCGCAAGGTCCTGCTCAGCGGCCTCGCGCTCGCCGGCACCATGGCCGTCCTGGCCGGCTGCTCGGCTGCCCCGTCCGACACCACCTCGGCGAAGAAGACCGACTTCCGCCCCTGCATGGTCTCCGACGCCGGTGGCTTCGACGACAAGTCCTTCAACCAGCTCGGCTTCGACGGCATGGTCGACGCGGCGAAGGAGCTCGGCGCCGACTACAACAAGGCCGAGTCCAAGGACGCCACGGTCTACGACTCGAACATCGAGCAGCTCGTCAACCAGAACTGCAACATGATCATCACGGTCGGCTTCAACCTCGCAGACGCCACGAAGAAGCAGGCAGCTGCGAACCCCGACACCGAGTTCGCGATCATCGACGACAACTCGATCGACGCGAAGAACGTCAAGCCGATCACGTTCGACACCTCGCAGGCCGCCTTCCTGGCCGGCTACGCGGCGGCGTCCTACTCGAAGACCGGCGTCGTCGGCACCTTCGGCGGCATGCAGATCCCGACCGTCACCATCTTCATGGACGGCTTCGCCGACGGCGTGAAGTACTACAACGAGCAGAAGAAGAAGGACGTCAAGGTCGTCGGCTGGAACGTCGAGACCGGCAAGGGCTCCTTCACCGGTGGCTTCGAGGCGGGCACGCAGGCCAAGTCGGTCGCGCAGACCCTGCTCGACCAGGACGCCGACGTGATCCTGCCCGTCGGCGGCCCGATCTACCAGTCGGCCGCCGAGGCGATCAAGGACGCGAACAACGGTTCCGTCCTGATCGGTGCGGACAGCGACCTCTACGAGGCCGACCCCCGCTACAAGGACATCGCCTTCACCTCGGTGATGAAGGGCATGCGCCCGGCGGTCAAGGACGTCGTCGAGCAGGCGGCGGACGACAAGTTCTCGAAGGAGCCGTACGTCGGCACCCTGAAGAACGACGGCGTCGGCATCGCGCCGTTCCACGACTACGAGTCCAAGGTGGACTCGGGTCTGCAGGACGAGCTCGACAAGATCAAGTCGGGCATCATCGACGGCTCGATCACGGTCGAGACGCAGTCGGACAAGTAGTCGGGTGAACGCGGGCGGGGGATCGATCCTCCGCCCGCGTTTCCGCGCGTCCACCGACGGGTGACGCGCTGACCAACAGGAACGCAGTAGACAACATGAAGCTCGAGCTCCGCGGAATCACCAAGCGGTTCGGCCCCCTGGTCGCGAACGACCACATCTCCCTCACGGTCGAACCCGGTGAGGTGCACTGCCTCCTGGGCGAGAACGGTGCGGGCAAGTCCACCCTGATGAACGTGCTCTACGGCCTGTACCAGGCGGACGAGGGCGAGATCCTACTGGACGACGTCGTCCAGGACTTCGACGGCCCCGGTGACGCCATGCGCTCCGGCATCGGCATGGTGCACCAGCACTTCATGCTCGTGCCGGTGTTCACCGTCGCCGAGAACGTCATGCTCGGTCAGGAGCAGACGACCTTCGGCGGTCGTCTCGACCTCGCCGGCGCCCGCAAGCGCGTGCGCGAGATCAGCGACCGCTTCGGGTTCGACGTCGACCCCGACGCCCGCATCGAGGACCTGCCCGTCGGCGTGCAGCAGCGCGTCGAGATCATCAAGGCGCTGTCCCGCGACGCGAAGGTCCTCGTCTTCGACGAGCCGACGGCGGTCCTGACGCCGCAGGAGACCGACGAGCTGATGGGCATCATGCGCCAGCTCCGCGAGGCCGGCACCGCGATCGTCTTCATCACGCACAAGCTGCGCGAGGTTCGCGAGGTCGCCGACCGGATCACGGTGATCCGCCTCGGCAAGGTCGTCGGCGAGGCCTCGCCGACCGCGACGAACAACGAGCTCGCTGCGCTCATGGTCGGCCGGGCCGTCTCGCTCGTCGTCGACAAGACGCCCGCGTCCGGCGGCGAGGACGCCCTCGTGGTCGAGGGCGTGACCGTCACCGACCCGTCGGGCGTCGTGCTCGTCGACGACGTCTCGTTCACCGTCCGCCGCGGCGAGGTCCTCGCCATCGCCGGTGTGCAGGGCAACGGGCAGACCGAGCTGACCGAGGCGATCATCGGCCTCGAGCCCGTGCACGCGGGTCGCATCACGCTCGACGGCAAGGAGCTCACCGGTCGCACGGTGAAGCAGGTCCTCGACGCGGGGGTGGGCTTCGTGCCCGAGGACCGCAAGGAGGACGGCCTGGTCGGGGAGTTCACGATCGCCGAGAACCTCATGCTCGACCGCGCCGACCACGACGAGTTCGTGCGGGCCGGCACGATCCGCGCCGCCGAGCGCGACGCGTTCGCCGACGAGAAGATCGCGGAGTTCGACATCCGCACGCCGTCCCGCACCACGGCGGCCGGTCGGCTGTCGGGCGGCAACCAGCAGAAGATCGTCCTCGCCCGCGAGCTGAGCCGCGAGCTGCGGCTGTTCGTGGCCGCGCAGCCCACGCGCGGCATCGACGTCGGCTCGATCGAGTTCGTGCACAAGCGCATCGTCGCCACCCGCGACACCGGCGTCCCGGTCATCGTCGTCTCCACGGAGCTCGACGAGGTCGTGGCGCTCGCCGACCGGATCGCGGTCATGTACCGCGGCGGCATCGTCGGCATCGTCCCCGCGGACACCCCGCGCGACGTCCTCGGCCTCATGATGGCCGGGGAGATCCCAGAAGGAACGGAGCTGGCAGCGTGAGCACCCCCACGCCAGACAACACGCAGCCGGCGACCCCGGCCGAGGCACCCACCGACGACCGCATGCAGGACGTCGAGGGCACCCCGCACCTCATGACGGACTCGGCGGACGACACCGAGCGTCGGGCTGCCGGCGGTGACCGCTGGAGCACGGCGCTGCAGAGCATCGTCAACGGCTCCGTGCTCGTGACCGTCCTCGCCGTCGTCCTCGCCCTCGTCGCCTGCGGAATCCTGATCGCCGTCACCGACGAGAACGTCCGCGCGGCGGCCGGGTACTTCTTCGCCCGCCCCGCCGACACCTTCCAGGCCGTCGGCACCGCGGTCGGTGGCGCGTACCGGTCGCTCTTCCAGGGCTCGGTCGTGAACTTCGGCGCGAGCTCCTTCGCGCAGGCCATCGCGCCGATCACGCGCTCGGTCGACTACGCCGTGCCGCTGATCGCCGCGGGCCTCGGCATCGCGCTGTCCTTCCGGGCCGGCCTCTTCAACATCGGCGGCCAGGGTCAGATCCTCATCGGTGCCGCAGCCGCCGGCTGGGTCGGCTTCTCGTTCGACGGCCCCGCCGCGATCCACATCCCGCTCACCGTCGTCGCCGGCATCGTCGGCGGTGCGGTCTGGGGTGGCCTGGTCGGGGTCCTCAAGGCCCGCACCGGTGCCAACGAGGTCGTCCTGACGATCATGCTCAACTACGTCGCGCTCTACCTCGTCAGCTACCTGCTCCGCACGCCGGGGCTGCTGCAGGCGCCGGGCAGCTCGAACCCGATCTCGCCCGCCACGAAGGAGAGCGCGGTCTTCCCGGCGCTGTTCGGTCCCCGGTACGGCATCGACCTCGGCTTCGTGGTCGCGCTCATCGCCGTGGTCGTGGTGTGGTGGCTCGTCAACAAGTCGTCGCTCGGCTTCCGCTTCCGCACGATCGGTGAGAACCCGCGCGCCGCCCGCGTCGCCGGCATGAGCGTCCCCGCGCTCACCATCTGGGTGATGGTCATCTCCGGTGCGCTCGTCGGCATCGCCGGCGCCTACCAGGTGCAGGGCGCCGTGACCTCGGGCTTCACCTCGGGCATCGACGCCGGCATCGGCTTCGACGCGATCACGGTCGCCCTCCTCGGCCGTTCGAAGCCGTGGGGCGTGTTCTGGGCCGCGATCCTGTTCGGCGTCCTCAAGAACGGCGGCTACGCCATGCAGGCCGCGAACGACATCCCGATCGACATCGTCGGCGTGATCCAGGCGCTCATCGTCCTGTTCATCGCCGCACCGCCGCTCGTCCGCGCGATCTTCCGCATCCCGCAGCCGGGTGCGCGTCGTCGCGGTCGTGCCGCGAAGAACTCCCGGAAGGCGGTCGCCGCATGAGCACCACCACCACCGCGGCGCCCGCACCGGCGCTGTCCGACCGCCCGATCGAGACGACCCGGAGCTGGAAGGCCCCGATCGGCTTCGGCGTCTTCACCCTGCTCGCGCTGCTGTTCTTCGGCGTGCTCCACCGTGCGGGCGACACCACGTTCCGGCTCGCGAACGGCGGCGACTTCTTCGCGCTGCCGAACGTGCCGCTCCCCGCGACCGGCACCGGCATCGTCGTCATCGTCCTGCTGGCACTCGCCACCGTGTACGCCGTCGTCGAGGTCCGCGCGAACCGCCGGATCCCGCTCTGGCTGACCGCGGTCTTCGCGGTCGTCTTCGTCGTCGGCTTCCTCGCCTGGTCGGCCGCCGGTGACACCATCCCCGTGCCGGGCCTGCTCCTGGGCGCCCTGGGCCTCAGCGTCCCGCTCGTGTTCGGTGCCCTGGGCGGCGTCATCTCGGAGCGTGTCGGCGTCGTGAACATCGCCATCGAGGGCCAGTTCCTCGCCGGCGCGTTCACCTCGGCGATGATCGCATCGTTGACCGGTTCCGCGTGGGTCGGCCTCGTCGGTGCGCTCGTCGCGGGCGTGCTCGTCTCGTTCCTCCTGGCGGCGTTCAGCATCAAGTACCTGGTCGACCAGGTCATCGTCGGTGTCGTCATCAACGCGTTCATCTCGGGCCTGACGGGCTTCCTCTACTCGCAGGTGCTCTCGCCGAACGAGCAGACGCTCAACATCGGCGTGCGCTTCCCGAAGCTCGAGATCCCGGTCCTGCACCAGATCCCGGTCATCGGCCCGGTGTTCTTCGAGCAGACGGTCGTCGTCTACCTCGCCTACGTCGCGGTCGCGGTCGTCACCTTCGCGCTGTTCAAGACCCGCTGGGGCCTGCGCCTCCGCGCGGTCGGCGAGCACCCGCAGGCCGCCGACACGGTCGGCATCAACGTCGCGCGGACGCGCTTCTGGAACGTCTCGCTCGCCGGCGCGATCGCCGGTCTCGGCGGCGCGTACTTCACGCTCGACGCGGTCGGCCCGTTCACGAAGGACATGACCGCGGGCGCGGGCTACATCGCCCTGGCCGCCGTCATCTTCGGTCGCTGGGACCCGATCCGGGCGACGCTCGCGGCGCTGCTGTTCGGCTTCGCGTCGAACCTGCAGAACATCCTCGGCGCGATCGACTCCCCGGTGCCGAGCGAGTTCCTGCTCATGCTGCCCTACGTGGTCACGATCTTCGCGGTGGCCGGCCTGGTCGGGCAGTCGCGCGGACCGGCTGCCGCCGGCAAGCCGTACACCAAGAGCTGACGGCCTGGAGGCGCGGCACATGACCGACACGAACGCTGTAGACGGTGGGCCCACGCCGCCGGTACCGGAGCGACGCGCCAGCGGCGGTCCGGCCGTGCCGGTGGGGAGCGTCACCATCGGCCCCGCGACCGGCGAGCCGTCCTGGACGGACCCGGCCACGAGCCTCCCGTCCGACCCGGACACCGTGATCGACGCGAGCGTCGACGTCGACTGGGGCGCCCTGCGGGACGCTGCGACCGCCGCGATGCGGCGGGCCTACGCGCCGTACTCGTCGTTCCCGGTCGGCGCTGCTGCGCTCACCGACGACGGACGGATCGTCTCGGGCTGCAACATCGAGAACGCGTCGTACGGGGTCACCCTGTGCGCCGAGTGCTCGCTCGTCTCGCAGCTGCACATGACCGGCGGCGGCAAGCTCGTCGCGTTCACCTGCGTGGACGGCGACGGTGCGACGCTCATGCCGTGCGGCCGGTGCCGGCAGCTGCTGTTCGAGCACTCGACCGAGGGCATGCTCCTCGAGACGGTCTCGGGCATCCGCACGATCGACCAGGTGCTCCCCGACGCGTTCGGGCCCCGCACCCTCGCGACCTACCAGCAGGAGCACTGACATGGCAGTCGAGCCCTTCGACACCGTCGACCTCATCCGCACCAAGCGCTCCGGCGAGGCCCTGGCCACCGCCGAGATCGACTGGCTCGTCGACGCGTACACGCGCGGGTACGTCGAGGACCCACAGATGGCGGCCCTGGCGATGGCGATCTTCCTCAACGGCATGGAACGGCGGGAGATCAAGGACCTGACGCTCGCGATGATCGCGTCGGGGGAGCGGATGTCGTTCGACGCCCTCGGCAAGACCACGGTGGACAAGCACTCCACCGGAGGCGTCGGGGACAAGATCACGCTGCCGCTCGCGCCGCTCGTCGCGTCGTTCGGGGTGGCGGTGCCCCAGCTCTCCGGCCGCGGGCTCGGCCACACCGGCGGCACGCTCGACAAGCTCGAGTCGATCGCCGGATGGCAGGCGTCGATCTCGAACGACCGCATGATGGAGGTGCTCCGCGACGTCGGGGCGGTCATCTGCGCGGCCGGCTCGGGACTGGCACCGGCGGACAAGAAGCTCTACGCGCTCCGTGACATCACCGGCACCGTCGAGTGCATCCCGCTCATCGCGTCGAGCATCATGTCGAAGAAGATCGCCGAGGGCACGGGTGCGCTCGTGCTCGACGTCAAGTTCGGCTCCGGTGCGTTCATGCCGACGTACGAGGCGTCGAAGGAGCTGGCGCAGACGATGGTCGACCTCGGCAACGACGCGGGCGTGGCGACCTCGGCGCTGCTCACCGACATGGAGGTCCCGCTCGGCCTGACGATCGGCAACGCGCTCGAGGTCCGGGAGTCGGTCGAGGTCCTGGCCGGCGGCGGCCCGTCCGACGTGGTCTCGCTGACGGTCGAGCTCGCGTCGGAGATGCTGCGGCTCGCCGGGCTGCCGGACGCCGATCCCGCGGCAGCGCTGGCCGACGGTCGCGCGATGGACACGTGGCGCCGGATGATCGAGGCACAGGGCGGCGACCCCGCTGCGGACCTGCCGGTCGCCCGCGAGCAGCACGTGGTCACGGCGACGGAGTCGGGTGTGCTCGTCCAGCAGGACGCCCTGCCGTTCGGCATCGCCGCGTGGCGTCTCGGCGCCGGCCGGGCCCGCGCGCAGGACCCGGTGCAGGCGGGAGCCGGCATCGAGCTGCACGTCAAGCCCGGCGACACCGTCACCGCGGGCCAGCCGCTCTGGACGCTCCACACCGACGAGCCGGCGCGCTTCGACCGCGCGCTGGAGTCGCTCGAGGGTGCGTGGGCGATCGGGTCGTCCGCGCCCGAGCGCGGCCCCATCGTGCGGGAGCGCATCACCGGCTGAGCGCCGCGGCCCGGCCACACCGACCGGAGGCTCCCCACTCGTCTGTGGGGAGCCTCCAGTCGGTCCGTCCGTCTGTTGTGCACAGGTGCCGACGCGGCGTCGGCGACCACCGCTAGCCTGGGAGCATGAGCGCCGACGCCCCGACCCACCGCCTGCCCGACGCCGGAGCGGTCATCGACGACCTGCCCAAGGTCTCGCTGCACGACCACCTCGACGGGGGTCTGCGCCCGGCGACCATCGTCGACCTGGCGGACGAGGCGGGCATCGAGCTGCCGACGACCGACCCCGAGGCACTCGGCGCGTGGTTCGCCGAGCAGTCGAACAGCGGCTCGCTCGTCGAGTACCTGCAGACCTTCGACGTCACGACGTCGGTGATGCAGACCGCGCCGCAGCTGCACCGTGTGGCGAAGGAGTTCGTCGAGGACCTCGTGGCCGACGGGGTCGTCTACGGCGAGATCAGGTGGGCACCGGAGCAGCACCTGCGGGGTGGGCTGACGCTCGACGAGACGGTCGAGGCGGTGCAGGCCGGCATCGAGGAAGCGGTCGACGCCGCCGGTGGCGCGATCCGGATCGGCCAGCTGGTCACCGCGATGCGTCATGCGGACCGGTCGCTCGAGATCGCCGAGCTCGCCGTCCGGCACCGGGACCGCGGCGTGGTCGGCTTCGACATCGCGGGGGCCGAGGCAGGCTTCCCGCCCGCGAACCACCGTGCGGCGTTCGGGTACCTGGCATCCGAGCTGTTCCCGGTGACGGTCCACGCCGGCGAGGCCGACGGGCTGGCGTCGATCCGCTCCGCGCTGGTGGACGGTCGGGCGCTCCGCCTCGGCCACGGCGTCCGGATCTTCGAGGACATCACCCTGTCGGACGCCGGTGACGGCTCCACGCTGGCGTCGCTGGGCGAGATCGCGTCGTGGGTCCGCGACCGCGAGATCCCCCTCGAGGTCGCGCCGCAGTCCAACCTGCAGACCGGTGCGATCGCCGCGTGGGGCGACGACCTCGCCGACCACCCGTTCGACGTGCTGTACCAGCTCGGCTTCCGCGTGACGGTGAACACCGACAACCGCCTGATGAGCGGCACGTCGCTGTCGCGCGAGCTCGCCCTGCTCGCCGGCACCTTCGGCTACGACCTCGACGACCTCGCCGCGTTCCAGATCAACGCCGCGCTCGGCTCGTTCCTGCCGCTCGAGGACCGCGAGGAGATCATCGCGACCATCACGGCCGGACACCAGGAGGCCTAGCGATGTCCCTGCCGCCGCTGCCGGACGACGCCATCGTGCTCGGAGCGAGCGCGTCCTCGTGGCGCGACGCGCTCCGGCTCGCCGGTGCCGCGCTCGTCACCTCGGGGTCGGCGACGCCGCCGTACACCGACGCGATGATCGAGCTGGTCGAGGAGCACGGCCCGTACATCGTCATCTCGCCCGGACTCGCGTTCGCGCACGCCCGGCCGGGACCGGCGGTGCTGCGGGACGGGCTGGCCGTCGTGACCCTGCGCGAACCGGTGTCGTTCGGGCACCCGCACAACGACCCGGTGTCGGTCGTCCTCGGGCTCGCGGTCGCCGAGGTCGGGACGCACCTCGAGTCGATCGGCGACATCGCGAACACGTTCAACGACGCCACGGTGACCGCGCGGCTCGCAGCGGCGGGCTCGGCGGACGAGGTCCGGACGATCATGGGGGTGTCGGTGTGAAGATCGTGACGATCTGCGGTGCGGGGATCGGGTCCAGCGGGATCCTCAAGGTGAACGCGGAGAAGGCCCTCGGCACGCTCGGGCTCTCGGCGTCGGTCGTCGCGGCGGACGTCGCCTCGGTGCGCGCCGTGGCCGAGGACGCCAACGTGATCCTGACCAGCCAGGAGTTCGTCGAGGCGATCGGGGAGACCTACGCCGAGGTCATCGTGATCCGGAACCACTTCGACCAGGGCGAGATCACGGCCGCGGTCGACCGGGCGCTCGGGGAGCACTGAGCAGCTCCCGACGCTGCCTCTAGAGTTGGGGCATGAGCACGGAGAACCCGCTGAACGACCCCGCCGCCGACCCGTTCGAGGTCGCCCGCGACGCCGCCGCCGTCATCGCCGACCGGTCCGGCATCGAGCGGCACGACATCGCCCTGACCCTGGGCTCCGGCTGGGGCAAGGCCGCCGACATCATCGGCGAGACGGTGTCCGAGATCCCCGCGGCCGAGGTCCCCGGCTTCAGCGCCTCTGCGGTGCCCGGACACTCCGGCACGGTCCGGTCGATCCGCCTGCAGGACGGCCGGCACGCACTCGTCATCGGTGCACGGACCCACTACTACGAGAACCACGGCGTCCGTCGCGTGGTACACAGCGTCCGCACCGCCGCGGCGACCGGGGCGTCGGTCATGGTGCTGACCAACGGCGCCGGCGGCATCAAGGAGCACTGGACGCCCGGCACTCCGGTCCTCATCAGCGACCACATCAACCTGACGGCGGACAGCCCGCTCGAGGGCGCCACGTTCGTCGACCTGACCGACCTGTACTCGGCACGGCTGCGCGAGGTCGCGAAGTCGATCGACCCCACCCTCGACGAGGGCGTCTACACGCAGTTCCGCGGCCCGCACTACGAGACCCCGGCCGAGGTGCAGATGGCGAAGACCATCGGCGGGCACATCGTCGGCATGTCGACCGCGCTCGAGGCGATCGCCGCCCGTCAGGCGGGCATGGAGGTCCTCGGCTTCTCGCTCATCACGAACCTCGCCGCGGGCATCCAGAAGACCCCGCTCTCGCACGCCGAGGTGCTCGAGGCCGGGCGCGAGGCCGAGCCGGTCATCGCGGACCTCCTCGCCCGCGTGGTGGCGGCGCTGTGACCCGGCACGAGGGCGCCTCGGACGGCGCCATCGCGGACGGCGACCTCGGTGACGGCGGTGCCCTCGCCGCCGTGGACGAGGACGTCCTGTCCCGCGCCCGCGCGTGGGTGGAGCAGGACCCGGACGACGAGACCCGTGCGGAACTCCAGCAGCTGATCGACCGCGGCGACGCCGAGGAGCTCGCCTCGCGGTTCGCCGGTCGCCTGCAGTTCGGCACCGCCGGCCTCCGCGCCGAGCTCGGCGCCGGGCCGCAGCGCATGAACCGCGTCGTCGTCACGCAGGCCGCGGCGGGGCTCGCGCGCTTCCTGATCGACACCGGTCGTGACCGCAGCGTCGTGATCGGCTACGACGGCCGGGTCAACTCCGACGTCTTCGCCCGCGACTCCGCCGAGGTCATGCGTGGCCTCGGGCTCGAGGTCACCCTCCTGCCGTCCGCGCTCCCGACGCCGGTGCTCGCGTTCGCGGTGCGCCACCTCGGTGTCGGCGCGGGCGTCATGGTGACCGCGAGCCACAACCCGCCGCGGGACAACGGCTACAAGGTGTACCTCGGGGGCGAGGACGACGGCTCGCAGATCGTCCCGCCGGTCGACGGCGAGATCGCCGCGGCGATCGACGCGGTCGCCGCGGGGGACGTCCGCGACCTCACGCGCGCCACCGACTACACGGTCGCCGGTCCGGAGCTCGCCCGGGCCTACGTCGACGCGACCGCCGCGACGGTGCCGGCCCCGGCCCTCCCGGTCGACGCGCAACCGAAGGTCGTCTACACGGCGATGCACGGCGTCGGGTGGGAGACCGCGCGAGCCGTGTTCGCCGCGGCGGGGTTCGCCGAGCCCGCCGTCGTGCCGGAGCAGATCGAGCCGGACGGCGCGTTCCCGACGGTGTCGTTCCCGAACCCGGAGGAGCCGGGTGCGATGGACCTGTCGATCGCGCGCGGTGTCGCGGTCGGGGCCGACCTGGTCATCGCGAACGACCCCGACGCCGATCGCCTCGCCCTGGCGATCCCCGACGGTGCCGGCTCGTTCCGTCGCCTGTCCGGCAACGAGGTCGGCTGGCTGCTCGGCTGGCGTGCGGCGGCGCGGGCGCAGGCCGCGGGCTCGTCGGACGGGACGGGTGTGCTCGCGGCGTCGATCGTGTCCTCGCCCGCGCTCGCCCGTGTCGCGGAGCGGTACGGGCTCGGGTACCGGGACACCCTGACGGGGTTCAAGTGGGTCTCCCGCGTGCCCGACCTGGTGTTCGGGTACGAGGAGGCGCTCGGCTACCTCGTCGACCCCGGCGTCGTCCGCGACAAGGACGGCATCTCGGCGGCCCTGGCGATGCTCGACCTCGCCGTCTCGTTCGCAGCCGAGGGCAGGACCGTCGCCGACCAGCTCGACGCCTTCGCGGCAGAGTTCGGGGCGTTCGCCTCCGGGCAGGTGTCGACCCGCGTGGACGACCTGTCGCGGATCGGGGAGATCATGACGTCGCTGCGGTCATCGGCGCCCTCGTCGCTCGGCGGCCGCGCGGTCACCGGGGTGACGGACTACTCGGACGGGGTGGAGGGCTTCCCGCCGTCCGACATCCTGCGCTACGACCTCGAGGGCGGCGCGCGGGTCATCGTCCGCCCGAGCGGCACCGAGCCCAAGGTGAAGGTCTACATCGACACGGTGGCGGCTTCGCCGGCCGAGGCGCAGACGCTCGTCGACGCCCTCGCCGCCGACGTGCGGCCCCGCGTGTCGTAGCGGCGCGGCGCTGGCGCGCCGCTGGCGCCGCCGCCCGCGCCTGCGGTGCGGGTGCCGCCGCTGCCTGCACAACCGAAAGCACCTCACGCCACGGAATCACCTGGCGCGAGGTGCTTTCCGTTGTGCACGAGCAGCTGACACCACCCGTAGGCATCCAGGTAACTCGGGATCGAGGACGAGCGCGGACCTCCTTGGGCGGCCGATCCTCCTGCACAGAGCGGGGACGAGCGCTCGCTGCTCACAGGCACGGCCGGGAGGCGCGTGACCGGTCTGCGCGCGCGCCACGCTCAGGACATGGCGGCGTTGGAGATCCTGGTCGGTGGCGGCGCGGACGAGACCGGGCGGCGCGGGCGGGACCACCGCGATCGCGCGCTGCGGGGAGAGCTCGTACGACTGGCCCCGGGCCGGTTCGTCGTCGCGGACGACTGGCGACGGGCGACCCCGGGGGAGCGGCACATCGCTCGGATCAAGGCGTTGCACGATCGGCTCGCGCCGCGACTGGTCGTCTCGCACGCCTCAGCCGCGGCGTTGCACGGGCTGCCCTGGCCCGGCGAGTTCCCGGTCCCGATCGAGGTGATCGATCCGCTGCGATACACCGGTCAGTCGCTGCGGTCCGTGCACAAGCGGGCCGGCGCGGGGCGCACACTCCGGACGTCGTACATGGTGGCGAACGGGCGAGCCCTGACCGACCTGGCGACCACGGTGGTCGACCTCGCCGTGGCGTACCCGCTGCGGACGAGCGTGCCTGCGGTGGACCGTTCGCTCGCCCGCGGATCCAGCCTCGATGAACTCCGCGCGACACTGGACGAGAGCACCGCCGTACAGTTCCGAGCGAGGGCGGAGCGGGCTCTGGATCTCGCAGACGCGCGCTCCGGGTCGCCGGGCGAGTCCGTCGCTCGCGTGGCGCTCGACGAGGTCGGGGCGCCGAGGCCGATGCTGCAGCAGGAGTTCCGCGACGGCTCGGGGCCGATCGGCGTCGTCGACTTCTGGTTCGCCGACGAGGGCGTGGTCCTCGAGTTCGACGGTCGAGTGAAGTACGCCGACCCGTTCATGCGTGCCGCGGGCATGACGACCGAGGACGTGCTCGTCGCGGAGAAGCGGCGCGAGGACCGGCTTCGT
Organism: Curtobacterium sp. 260; assembly: GCF_030803485.1. Taxonomy (NCBI): domain Bacteria; kingdom Bacillati; phylum Actinomycetota; class Actinomycetes; order Micrococcales; family Microbacteriaceae; genus Curtobacterium; species Curtobacterium sp. 260. The sequence continues at coordinate 422,002 of NZ_JAURUY010000001.1, forward strand.
CGCCACCCTGACGTCCGAGCGCTCGGCCGGATCAGCGTCGTCGAGACGGACGACACGGAGCGGCTGCGCTCGGTGCTGCGCGCCGTCGGGGTGCCGACGGCGCGCGGCCACTTCACGACCGTCCGGTGAGCGATCCTCCTGCGGACGGCAGCCGGCGCGACGTGCCCGGACACAACCGGAAGCACCTCGCGCCACGGAACTGCGTGGCATGAGGTGCTTTCGGTTGTGCGGTGCGGGGCCGGCGGGCGGCGCGCGGCCGCGGCGCCCGGCCTGCGGCGCGCTACGCGAGCTCGAGCAGCACGTGGCCGGACGAGATCGTCTGGCCGACGGGGGCGTTCAAGCCGGTCACGACCCCGTCGCGCGGAGCCTGGACGGGCTGCTCCATCTTCATGGCCTCGAGGACGACGAGCAGGTCGCCCTTCACGACGGTGTCACCCTCGGCGACCGCGAGCTTCACGACGGTTGCCTGCATCGGGGACGTCACCGAGCCCGAGGACACGAGCCCGCCCTTCACGCCGGACGACCGGCGCTTCGGGGGAGCGGAGGGACCGGCCGGACGCCGACCGGCGGCGCCGGCAGCGCCACCGCCGACGATCGAGGGCATGGTGACCTCGATGCGCTTGCCCTGGACCTCGACGACGACGCTCTCACGGGCGGCCGGTGCGGGGAGCTCCTCGGGGGAACCGCTCCAGGCCGGGATGTCGTTCTGGAAGTCCGTCTCGATCCACTGCGTGTACACGCTGAACGGCGTCTCGTCGTCCGTCGCGAACGCCGGGTCCGACACGACCGCACGGTGGAAGGGCAGCACGGTCGGCAGTCCGGTGACCTCGAACTCGGCCAGGGCGCGGCGCGACCGCTCGAGCGCCTCTTCGCGGGTGGCGCCGGTGACGATGAGCTTCGCGAGCATGGAGTCGAACGAGCCGGAGACGACGTCGCCGGAGACCACACCGGAGTCGACGCGGACGCCGGGGCCCGACGGTGCGGTGAACGCGTGCACGGGACCGGGGGCCGGGAAGAAGTTCCGTCCCGGGTCCTCGCCGTTGATGCGGAACTCGAACGAGTGACCGCGGGGTGCCGGGTCCGCGTAGTCCAGCGTGCCGCCCTCGGCGATGCGGAACTGCTCGCGGACGAGGTCGATGCCCGTGACCTCCTCGGAGACGCAGTGCTCGACCTGCAGGCGCGTGTTCACCTCGAGGAAGGACACGGTGCCGTCGGCGCCGATGAGGAACTCGCAGGTGCCGGCACCGACGTAGCCGACCTCGCGGAGGATCGCCTTCGACGACTCGTACAGGCGCGTCTGCTGCTCGGGCGTCAGGTACGGCGCCGGGGCCTCCTCGACGAGCTTCTGGTGCCGACGCTGCAGCGAGCAGTCGCGGGTGGAGACGATGACGACGTTGCCGTGCTCGTCGGCCAGGCACTGGGTCTCGACGTGGCGCGGCTTGTCGAGGTACTTCTCGACGAAGCACTCACCGCGACCGAACGCGGCGATGGCCTCGCGCGTCGCCGATTCGAACTGCGAGGCGACCTCGTCGCGCGTGCGTGCGACCTTCAGGCCACGGCCGCCGCCGCCGAAGGCCGCCTTGATGGCGACCGGCAGACCGACCTCGTCCGCGAACGCGATGACCTCGGCAGCGTCCGCGACGGGCTCGATGGTGCCCGGCGCGAGCGGCGCGCCGACCTTCTCGGCCACGTGGCGCGCGGAGACCTTGTCCCCGAGCTGCTCGATCGACTCCGGCGACGGGCCGATCCAGGTGAGCCCGGCGTCGATGACGGCACGGGCGAAGTCGGCGTTCTCGGCGAGGAACCCGTACCCGGGGTGCACGGCGTCGGCGCCGGACCGGCGGGCCACCGAGATGATCTTGTCGATCACGAGGTAGGTGTCCGCGCTCGTGGTGCCGTTCAGCGCGTAGGCCTCGTCGGCGAGGCGGGCGTGGAGGGCGTCGCGGTCCTGGTCGGCGTACACCGCGACCGAGGCCTTGCCAGCGTCGCGGGCCGCGCGGATGATGCGGACGGCGATCTCGCCGCGGTTCGCGATGAGGACCTTGCTGATACGGGGCATGGTACGTCAGCGTATTCGTGCAGCGGCGGCCGGTTTTGACCGGCACGTACAAAGAAACGGCGTCCAGCAGTGTGGATGTCTACAGCGCCCACAGATCGTGCCAGGCGACGCCGAAGCCATGGAGCAGCATCGACCGCAGGACCGGCAGCGACAGCCCGACCACGGCCGACGGTGCTCCGTCGATGCGCGTGATGTACGCCGCGGCCCGTCCGTCGATCGTGAAGGCCCCCGCGACCTCGAGTGGCTCACCCGTCGCCACGTACGCGTCGATCTCCTCGATCGACACGTCCTCGGCGAAGGTCAGCACGGCGCTGTCCACGGCGACGACGTGGTCGCCGGCGGCGACCAGCGTGGACCCGCCCGGCGCGACGTCACCGAGGTGACCGGCGATGCCCAGCGGCCCGCCGTCTGCCGCATCCACCCGTCGGACAGGAGGCACGGTGCCGGTCCGCCCCGCGCCTCCAGGCCGGTCCCCGGTCGCGTCCGGGGCCGTGTCGAGACCGCGGTCGAGGCGCCGGTCCACGACGCAGTGGCCGCTCCACAGGGTGCCGCCGCCCGCGGCGAGCATCTGCCGCCACCGCTCCTTCGCGACCTCCGGGTCGTGGGGCTTGCCGTGCAGGACGCCGTCCACCTCGAAGGCGGAGTCGCCGCCGAACACAAAGCCGTCCACGGCGGACCCGGCGACGCGGGCGTCCGCGACGGCGTCCGCCTTGGCGACCGCGAGGAGCCCGACGAGCTCCGGACCGGTGAGCTCTCGGCCGAGCGCGGCCCGCGCGGCGGCGACGGCGGCGTCCTCGTCCACGCCCGGCGCGACGAGCACCGGCTCGATGCCGGTCTGCGCCAGGAGCGCACGGCGGGCGGGGGAGGTACTCGCGAGGTACAGACGCATGGGAACATCGAACCATGGGTGAATCCGTCGGAACGCTGCTCGAACTCGACGTCACCGGGATCGCCCACGGCGGCATCTCGGTGGCACGGCACGAGGGGCGTGTGGTCTTCGTCTCGGACGCGGTGCCGGGCGAGCGCGTCGTCGCGCGCGTGACCGAGGACCGCAAGAAGTCGTTCTGGCGTGCCGACACCGTGTCCGTCCTGACGCCGAGCGAGCACCGGGTCGACCACGTCTGGCCCGAGGCCGCCCTCGACCGCGACCCCGCCGTGCGCGCCGGCGGTGCGGAGTTCGGGCACATCGCCCTGCCGCACCAGCGCACCCTCAAGCACGACGTCCTGGTCGACGCCTTCGCGCGGTTCGCCCGCACGGACCTCACCGAGGTGCTCGGACACGACGTCACCGTCGAGGCCGCCCCCGGTGACGAGGAGTCGAACGGCCTCGGCTGGCGCACGCGCGTCCGGCTGCACGTCGACGAGGACGGTACGGCGGGCCCGTTCGCCTCGCGCTCCCACACGGTGGTGCCGGTGGCCTCGCTCCCGCTCGCCTCCGCGCGTGTGCAGGAGAGTGCGCCGCTCGGGCGCGGTGCGATGCCGGGCGCGTCGGTCGTCGACGTCCTCGCGCCGAGCGGCGCCGAGGGGGCCAGGCTCGTCATCGACGAGCAGAAGCCCACCGTCGTGACCGAGGTCGTGGGGGAGCGTTCGTTCACCGTCGACGACAACGGCTTCTGGCAGGTCCACCGCCAGGCGCCGGCCGTGCTCACCGCGGCCGTGCAGGACCTGGTCGACCGTGACCGGCTCGACCCGGAGGGGCAGCACCTCGACCTCTACGGCGGCGTCGGACTGCTCGCGGCGGCACTCGGCGACGTCGTCGGCCCGAAGGCCCGCATCACGAGCGTCGAGAGCGCGGCCCGGGCCACCGAGCACGCGCAGGAGAACCTGGCGGAGTGGATCGGCGCGCGAGCCGAGACCGGCCGCGTGGACCGCTGGCTCGCCCGGACGGCCGCCGACGCGTCCCGACCGGAGCTGCAGCGCTTCCGTGCCGGCACCGTCGTGCTCGACCCGCCGCGGTCCGGCGCGGGCCGCGAGGTCGTCGTGCAGGTCGCCGCGCTCCAGCCCGCGCAGGTCGTCTACGTCGCCTGCGACCCGGTCGCCCTGGCGCGCGACGTCGCGACCTTCGCCGACCTCGGGTACCGGCTCGAGGCGCTGCGTGCGTTCGACCTGTTCCCGCACACCCACCACCTCGAGGCGGTCGCGCGGCTGGTCCCGATCGCCTGACCCCGGGTCCGCAGTGTGACGCGGTGTCCCACAACTCGGAGCCTGGGTCCGACCTGGGTATCCTTGGTCGGTGATCGCTCCCGGCGACAGGGGCCGGGCGCGCATCGGAACGAGAGGTCACCGTGGCAGCAGACACGAACACCAGCAGCGGGACGACCGGACTGGCCACCAGGCCCGTCCGCGTCGCGATCGTCGACGACCACGAGTCCGTGCGGCTCGGCATCCAGGCGGCGTGCCAGAACGAGGGGTTCGAGGTGGTGCTCACCGCCGCGAGCGTGCCCGAGTACGTCGCCCAGCTCGGCGGGCGTGAGGTCGACGTCGTCGTGCTCGACCTGTCGCTCGGCGACGGCTCGACCGTGACCGCGAACGTCAAGGGTGTGCAGGGCACCGGCTCCGCGGTGCTCGTCCACTCGATCGCCGACCGCGTCGCGAGCGTGCGCGAGGCACTGGCCGCAGGGGCGGCCGGCGTCATCCCCAAGTCGTCCGCGACCAAGACCGTGATGGCGGCCGTGGCGACCGTCGCCCGCGGCGACGTGCTCAACAACCTCGAGTGGGCGAGCGCCATCGACGCCGACCGCGACTTCGCCAAGGCGCAGCTCGGACGCCGCGAGCGCGAGATCCTGCACCTCTACGCCTCCGGGCTGCCGCTCAAGCTCGCGGCGCAGCAGCTCGGCATCGGGTACTCGACGGCGCGCGAGTACCTCGACCGCATCCGTGTGAAGTACGTCGAGGTGGGGCGTCCGGCGCCGACTAAGGTCGACCTGCTGCGCCGCGCGGTCGAGGACGGCATCCTGCCCGGGCTCGACTCGGGCATCGACCCCGACGCCGACGGCCGCTGACCCCGATGGCCACCACGGCCGGACCGGCACGGTCGGCAGGTGTGCCGGCCGGGGCGCCCGACGGGTCGGGCTCCGCGACGGACGACGTCGCGCCGACCGAGGCGGCACCGTTCGGCGTCGACCCTCTGCGCGGTGTGCGACCCGCGCTGACGCAGGCATCGGTCGAACGACTCTTCGCGATCCTCATCGCGGTCGCCGCGGTCGGGTACGGCGCGGTCTACGCGCCCGCCGTCGTGCGGCAGCTGCCGTGGCTCGATCCCGTGTGGGGCCCGGTCGCCGCGGCGGTCCTCGGCGCGTCGTTCGTCGCGGTCGGGGTGTCCGCGTTCGCGCAGCGGTTCGCGCAGGTCGCCCAGATCGTGTGCGCGCTGCTGTTCCTCGTCGTGCTCGTCACGTGGCCGCTCACCGTCCGCGAGCCGATCCCGGACAGTCAGTACCCCTGGCCGTGGTGGTTCCTCACCGTGGGGTCGACGGCGGCGGCGATGGGCTTCGCTCCGTGGCGTGCGACCGTCTACACCGCGCTCGTGCCCGCCGTCTACGTCGTCGTGCGCCTCACGCCGCTCGGTGGCGACGCCGGGGCCAGCGCGGTGCTCCAGGGCGTGTACTCGGCGCTCCTCAGCGGAGCGGTCCTCGTCATCGCCGTGCTCCTCCGTCGGGCCGCCGCTGCGGTGGACGCCGCACAGGCCACCGCGGTGCGGCGCTACTCGCTCGCGATCCGCGAGCACGCGACCGAGGTCGAGCGGGTGCAGGTCGACGCGATCGTCCACGACAGCGTCCTGACCACGCTGCTCTCGGCCGCACGCGCGGACACGCCCGAGGCGGAGGCCCTCGCCGCCCGCATGGCGCGCAACGCCATCGACCACCTCGGCGCCGCTGCGGCCGACCTGCCTGGGGCGGCCCCGCCCGTGACGGTGCACGACCTCCGCGTCCGCATCACCGACGCCGTCGGAGCGCTCGCCGCTCCCGTCCGGCTGCGGGACGCCCCGGTCGGCGGGCTGCGCATCCCGGCGACGATCGCGGACGCGCTCGCATCCGCGGCGTTGCAGGCGTGCGTCAACAGCGTGCAGCACGCCGGCGGGGCAGGGGTCGAGCGGTGGGTCCGTGTCGAGCAGCGTGGTGGCGCCGTGCACGTCGAGGTCGGTGACGACGGCGCCGGGTTCGACCTCGCTGCCGTCCCTGCCGCGCGGCTCGGCGTCCGCCGCTCGATCATCGAACGGGTGCAGGCCGTGGGCGGCACGGCGGTGGTCGCGAGCAACCCCGGGGCGGGTACGCGGGTCCGCCTCGAGTGGCACCCGGAGGTGTCCGCATGAGGGTGTCGCTGCCGGCGAGGATCGCCATCGGGCTCGCCGCGCTGTTCTCCGTCTTCCACCTCGTGCTGGGCGTGGCGTCGTTCCCGTTCGTCCGTGACGTCGGTCCGGTGCTCACGTGCATGGCGCTCTACGCCGCCGCGAGCGCCGTCGCGATCTTCCTGCCCGGTCGGACCCTCCCGGTCTGGGCGGCGTGCTTCTCACTGGCCACCGCGCTGGTCATGCCGGTCATCGCCGCCCCCGTCGTCGACCCGACGGTGAAGGACGACTCGATCACCTGGTGGGTCGCCGCGGTCGGCACGCTCATGGTCGTGCTCGTCGTGCGGGGCCGCCGCGCCTTCGCGTGGGTCGGCGTCGGCTTCGTCACGGTCTTCGGTGTGGTCTGGGCAGGACCGGGTGCCTTCGGCGCGCTCGGACTGGTCGGCAACCTGACGTGGGTCGCCGTCGCCACCGGCTTCACCGTCGCGATGGACCGGGCGACCCGCGCCACGCGCGACTTCATCCGTGCCGAGCAGGAGACCGCGGACTGGCAGGCCGCGCAGGACGCCCACGTGTTCGAACGGCAGTTCCGCCTGAGCCAGACCACCCGGATGGCGCTGCCGATGCTGCAGCAGGTGATCGACCGGGGCGGGGACCTGACCGACGCCGAGCGGGCCGAGTGCCTGCACCTCGAGCAGGCGATCCGCGACGAGATCCGCGGTCGGTCGCTGCTGTCCGACGACGTCCGTGACGAGGTCATGCGCCTGCGGCGACGGGGAGCCACGGTGCAGCTGCACGACGACGGTGGCCTCGACGACCTGGAGATCGACGAGCTCCGCCGGGTGCACGCCGAGATCGCCGGTGCGCTGCGCCGAGCCCGGGAGGCGGACAACGTCATCGTCCGGACGGTGGCCGAGGGGTCGGAGGCGGCGGTCACCATCGTCGGGCTGCGACTGGACACCGCGGCGAGCGAGTCCGCGGCGCTCGGCGTCGGATCGGACGACGACGGCGACGAGGACGACTCGGTGGTGCTCTGGACCGAGATCCCGCGCCGCGCGACGGTCTGAGGAGGCACCGGCGGCCGTCGTGCAGCGAGACGCGCGCGCAAGGCCACCCGGGAACGGGGAACGGGCCGGTCCCGAGGGGCCGGCCCGTTCACGACCCGAGCCTGAGCGACAACCCGAATGTCGCCCTGGCTCGCAGCTGGTCGGAGGCGTCGTACCCTAGTCGGCCACCGACCAACGATGTTCTTCTGGGAAGGACACCGAACACAGACAACTATGCCCGCTGCCCGAAGCCGTGTCAGTCGTCATTATGGGGGACAAACCACGCCTTCCCGGTGGTTCCGCGGTCGCCGTGTCCCCCGGCCGAGGGGAGACCGACCGGGAAGTGCACCCCGCAACCCGAGGTGGACGACCGGGTCGCGCGGTGCGAGAGGGGTACATCGTGCCGCCGGTACCCCCGGATGCGCAAGACCCCCGCCGGGGAACGGCGGGGGTCCGTGGAAGGACGTGCGGCGTGCCGCTCGCAGACCGTCGGTCAGCGCAACGAGCGGCCCCAGGCGCCGGAGCCGTGCTCGAGCGGCCGGCGGAGGCCACGGGCGGACGCGTCCCACCCGGTCCGTGGCGACTCGGTGACCTCGGCGCGACCGGTGGCGGCGACCTCGTCGGCCTGCCGCTGGAGCACGGCGACGACGGCCGCCAGTTCCTCCGGCGATGGGTCGCCCGCGACGACCCGGACGTCGGCCCCGACCGTGGTGTCCGGCCCGACCGTGGTGTCTGCGCCGGCCGTGGTGTGCGCGCCGACCGGGCTGCCCGCTGCGGCCGGCATCGTGGCGTCCGCCGGGAGGTGTGCTGCGTGTCGTCCCATCAGAGCGGGATGTTCCCGTGCTTCTTCGGCGGCAGCGACGCGCGCTTCCCGCGCAGTGCCCGCAGCGCCTTGATCACCGAGACCCGGGTCGCGTGCGGCTGGATGATGCCGTCGAGCTCGCCGCGCTCGGCCGCCAGGTACGGCGACGCCACGTTGTAGGTGTACTCGTTCGCGAGCCTGGTGCGCACCGCGGCGACGTCCTCGCCCGCCTCCTCCGCGCGCTTGATCTCGGCCCGGTACAGGATGTTGACCGCGCCCTGGCCGCCCATGACCGCGATCTCGGCGGTCGGCCACGCCAGGTTGATGTCCGCACCGAGCTGCTTCGAGCCCATCACGATGTAGGCGCCGCCGTAGGCCTTCCGCGTGATGACGGTGACGAGCGGCACGGTCGCCTCGGCGTACGCGTACAGCAGCTTCGCGCCGCGGCGGATCACGCCGGTCCACTCCTGGTCGGTGCCGGGCAGGTAGCCGGGGACGTCGACGAGGGTCAGGATCGGGATGCCGAACGCGTCGCAGAACCGCACGAAGCGGGCCGCCTTCTCACCGGCGTCGATGTTCAGCGTCCCGGCCATCGCCTGCGGCTGGTTCGCGATGATGCCGACGGTGCGACCCTCGACGCGGCCGAAGCCGACCATGATGTTCGGGGCGAAGAGCGGCTGGACCTCGAGGAACTCACCGTCGTCGACGATGTGCTCGACGATCGTGGTGACGTCGTACGGCTGGTTCGTCGAGTCGGGGATGACGACGTCGAGCTCGTGGTCGGCGTCGGTCGTCTCGAGCTCCGGGGCGACGTCGTAGGCCGGCGGGTCGGACAGGTTGTTGTCCGGCAGGAAGCCGACGAGGGAACGCGCGTAGTCGAGCGCGTCGGTCTCGTCCTCGGCCAGGTAGTGCGCGACGCCCGAGACGGCGTTGTGCGTCTGTGCGCCGCCGAGCTCCTCGAAGCCGACGTCCTCGCCGGTGACGGTCTTGATGACGTCCGGACCGGTGACGAACATGTGGCTCGTCTTGTCCACCATGATGACGAAGTCGGTGAGCGCGGGGGAGTACACCGCACCACCGGCTGCCGGACCCATGACGATGGAGATCTGCGGGATGACCCCGGAGGCCTGGGTGTTCAGGCGGAAGATCTCGCCGTACTTGCCCAGGGCGACCACGCCCTCCTGGATCCGGGCACCGCCCGAGTCGAGGATGCCGATGATCGGCACCCCCGTCTTCAGTGCGTGCTGCATCACCTTGACGATCTTCTCGCCGGCGACCTCGCCGAGGGAGCCACCGAAGACGGTGAAGTCCTGCGCGTAGACCGCGACGTTGCGGCCGTGGATCGTGCCGACGCCGGTCACGACGGCGTCGCCGTAGGGGCGCTTCGCGTCCATGCCGAACGACGTCGTGCGGTGGCGGACGAACTCGTCGAACTCGACGAACGAGTTCTCGTCGAGGAGCTGCTCGATGCGCTCGCGGGCGGTGCCCTTGCCCTTCGCGTGCTGCTTCGCGATGGCGGCCTCGCCCGCGGCGGTCACGGCCTCGTGGTAGCGCTCGCGCAGGTCCGCGAGGCGACCGGCCGTGGTCGAGAGGTCGGGGGTGTCTCCTGTGGTCACCCGCTCACCCTACCGGCGGGCACGGCGGGGCCGGTTGGAGGACCCCCACGGTTCCTGCCCGTAGATTTGCGTGCATGTCCACACCCGTCCCGCCGGTCCTGCCGCGCGCCCGTGCCGTCGTCGAGGCCGCCGGTGGGGTGTTCGACGCCGTCGGGCGTACCGGCTCCACGAACGCCGACCTGCTGGACGTCGCGCCCGGTCGGGCGCACGGCAGCGCCGTGGTCACGCTCGACCAGACGGCGGGGCGCGGGCGGCTCGACCGGTCATGGAGCGCGCCGACCGGGCAGACGCTCGCGGTGAGCCTGCTCGTCCGCGCCGACCTGGCCGACCGCGACCGCGGGTGGCTGCCCCTGGTCGCCGGCGCCGCGATGCGCGACGCGGTGTCCGCCGTGCTGGGCGACGCCGACACGGTGACCAGGGCCTCCCGTCCGGCCGCCGACGCCGACGCCGCGACGCCCGTGCCGGAGCCGCGTGTCCTGGTGAAGTGGCCGAACGACCTGCTGGTCGACGGACGCAAGGTGTGCGGCATCCTCTGCCAGGTCGCTGCCGACGGCAGCGTCGTCGTCGGCGCCGGCGTGAACCTGACGATCCCGGAGGACGCCCTGCCGACGCCGACCGCGACGTCGTTGGCGGTCGCCGGCGCGACCGGTGACGCCGACGGCCTGGCGGACGCGGTGCTGTCCACCTGGACGACGGCCGTCCTGGAGGCGGTGCGTGCGCTGGTGGACGGGGGTGCGGCCGCCGGGGTCGTCCGGTCACGCGTCCGCGCAGCGTGCGGCACGATCGGTCGCCGGGTCCGTCTGGAACTGCCCGACGGCACTGTCGACGAGGTCGACGCCACGGGCATCGACGACGACGGTCGCATCACGATCCGGGATCGGGACGGCCGAACCAGGGGCGTCGCGGTGGGGGACCTCACCCACCTGCGCTATGCATGACGGCATGACCGCCGAGCCGCCGCCCGAACGCGTGGTCGCGCGGCTGCGGCCGCACGCGCGCCGACTCGTCCGTCCGGCCGTCTTCGTCGTGGTCGTCGCACTGGCAGGGGGCTTCGGCTTCGGCGTGTTCCGCGCACAGCTCGCGTGGCTGAACGCGGTCGTCGCCGGACTGACGGTCCTGCTCGTCGTGCTCGGCGGCCTCGTCCCGCTGCTCCGGTGGATGTCCGAGCGGTACGTGGTGACGACCCGGCGGCTCGTGGTGGTCCGTGGTCTCGGCACCCGGACCCGTCGCGAGCTCCTGCACTCCCGCGGGTACGACGTCACGGTGCGGCGCCGCGGCCTGCAGGGGGTGTGGCGGTCCGGTGACGTGCTCGTCTTCCCCGGCGAGGACACGCCCGTGGTGCTCGCCGACGTCCCGCACGCCGACCTCGTGGTGGCCGTGCTGCACGACCTGGTCGAGGCGCACGAAGCCCGCCGACGGCACCGCGAGCCGGACTGGGACGAGATCGTCGGGGGACCCTCGCGACCGGCCTGGGGTGACGCCGGCCGGTGAGGTGCCGAACGTCCGGGTTGGGAGTCTTCCTCGTTAGCCGGTAGCGTCGTGCCGTGCGTATCTCCGTCATCGGCTGCGGGTACCTCGGTGCCGTGCACGCCGCGTCAATGGCCAAGCTCGGACACGAGGTCGTCGCGGTCGACGTCGACCCCGCGAAGATCGAACGGCTCGCCGCCGGTGAGGCTCCCTTCTTCGAGCCCGGGCTGCCCGAGATCCTGACCGAGGCCCTGGCGTCCGGTCGCATCCGCTTCACCACCGACATGGCCGAGGTCGCCGGGTCCACCGTGCACTTCCTCGCGGTCGGGACCCCGCAGGGACCCACCGGTGCCGCGGACATGCGGTACGTCGACGCCGCCGTCGCCTCGCTCACGCCGCACCTGTCGGCCGGTGAGTTCGTCGTGGGCAAGTCGACCGTCCCGGTCGGCACCGCCGCGCGCCTGGCCGCCGAGGTCGAGGCAGCGGTCCCCGGTGCGACCCTGGTGTGGAACCCGGAGTTCCTCCGCGAGGGCTTCGCCGTGCAGGACACCATCTCGCCCGACCGGTTCGTCTACGGCGTCCCGGAGGGCGAGGCCGGCGAGCGTGCCGTCGCGGCGCTCGACGAGGTCTACGCGCAGGCGCTCGCCGCGGGGACGCCCCGCCTCGTGGTGAACCTGCCTACGGCGGAGCTCGTGAAGATCAGCGCGAACGCGTTCCTCGCGACGAAGATCTCGTTCATCAACTCGATGGCCGAGATCGCCGAGGTCGCCGGCGCCGACGTCACGGCGCTCGCCGACGCGATCGGGCACGACGACCGGATCGGTCGGAAGTTCCTCAACGCCGGTCTCGGCTTCGGCGGCGGCTGCCTGCCGAAGGACATCCGCGCGTTCCAGGCCCGCGCCGACGAGCTGGGCGTGGGGGAGTCCCTCGCCTTCCTGGCCGACGTGGACGCCACCAACCTCCGTCGACGCGCGCACGTGGTCGACCTCGCCACGGAGCTGCTCGGTGGGACGATCACCGGGAAGCGCGTCGCCGTGCTGGGCCTGGCCTTCAAACCGAACTCGGACGACGTCCGCGACTCCCCGGCGCTCGACATCGCGGCACGCCTGCTCGGGCTCGGTGCGTCGGTGGCGGCGTACGACCCGGAGGCGATCGAGACCGCTCGTCGGCTGCACCCGGAGCTCGAGTACGTCGGGTCGCCGACCGAGGCGGTCACCGGCGCGGACATCGTGCTCGTGCTGACCGAGTGGTCGGTGTTCCGTGAGCTCGACGCGGCCGAGGTCGCCTCGCTCGTCGCGTCGCCGGTCGTGGTCGACGGGCGCAACTGCCTCGACCGCGAGGCCTGGACCGCAGCGGGCTTCACCTACCGGGGCATGGGGCGCTAGCGCTCCGACCCCGCTGACGACGGACGGCCGTTCCCCTCGCCGGGAGCGGCCGTCGGTCGTCTCCGGACGGGGAGGACCCGGCCGGCGGCGTTCAGTCCCGGTGCGGGGTGCGGCGCTCGACGGCCGCGCGGAGGACGTCCCGGTAGCGGGAGCCGATGCGCTCGGTCGCGAACTCGGCCGCAGCGGCCGTCGCTCCGGCCTGGTGGCGCTCCCGGGCATCGGCGTCCGTGAGCGCTCGCTCGAGGGCGGCGCGCAGCGCGTCGACGTCGCCGGGCCCCACGAGCAGACCCGAGACGTCGTCGCGGACGACGTCCCGGATGCCGGGGAGGTCGCTGGCCACGATCGCCGCGCCGACCGCCGCCGCCTCGAGGAGCGTCACCGGGAGTCCCTCCTGGTCGCCGTTCGCGGCCGGTACGGACGGCAGGGCCACGACGGTGGCGGACGCCAGGGTGGCGAGCACCTCGCTCTTGCCGCGCTGCCCGACGAAGGTGACCGGCAGCCCCGCGGCCTGTCGTTCGAGGCGCTCGCGCCACGGGCCGTCGCCGACGACGGTCAACGACCAGTCGACGCCCTCGAGACCGCGGAGTGCCTCGACGAGGTTCCCGAAGCCCTTCTTCTCCACCAGCCGGCCGACGGCCACCACGTGCCCGGGCCGCCGGACGGTGGTCTCCCTGGCCGCGACCGCGGGCGCGAGGTCGACGCCCATCGGGACGACGCTCGACCGCGCCGGGTCGACACCCCACTCCGTCAGGCGGGCCCGCATCTCGTCGTTGACGGTGGTCACGTGCGCCGAACGCCCGAACACCCAGCGCTTCAGCCGGACCAGCGGCGCGGCGCGGAGCGCGTAGACGTCGCCGCCGTGCGTCGTGACGACGAGGGGCACCCCGGGCGCGGCCAGTGCCGCGACGAGCCCCTGCGGGATCGCCCAGTGCGCGTGGATCACGTCGGGACGTGCGGCACGGACGGCTCGACGCACCGCGAGGAACTGCGCCGCGAGGAGTGCCGGCACCTGGAGCAGACGCTTCCGGTCGGCCTTGAGGTTGTCCAGGATCGCGCCGTCCGCCAGGTCCTCGAACCGCCGCGGGAAGTAGGCGAACCGACGCACCCGGACGCCGTCGATCGTCTCCGAGCGGGCGGCCCCGGCGACCCGCGGTGTCAGCACCGCGGTGTCGAACTCGACCGCTTCCTGCCGTGCCAGGTCCAGCACGAAGGCGGGGACGCCGTCGTCGGGGTGGGCGGGGAAGGTGGATGCGAGCACGAGCAGGCGGGGACGACCGGTGCTGGGGTGGACGGGTGCGGGCAAGGGGTCGCCTTCCGGGTGGACGGTCGTTCGGCGGACGGGTCCCGTTCGATCGGGGACACCGCGCGGGTTGGTACGCTGCTCGGGGCCCGCGGTGCGACCGCTGCGCAGGCCGGCAGGACCGGAGCAGGAGACCCGTGCGCGTACTCATCCACAATAGCGATTCGCCCCACAACCGAGGGGACCGGGCGATCCTCGCCGGGAACATCGAGCTCGCCCGCCGGCGGTGGCCGGGCGCCGAGATCGTGTCGCTGTCGCAGTACCCCGAGCGCGACGGAGCCTGGTTCGGCATCCGGTTCCTCCCGATGTCGCCGTACAGCACCGGGATCGGCGACCTCTTCCGCCTGCTCCGGGCTGCCCGGACCGCGGACGTCGTCCTCTGGGGCGGAGGCGAGATCCTCAAGGACTACACGAACAAGCTCGGCCTGGTCTACTGGCTGCTGAAGTTCGTGCTCGTCCGTGCGGTCAACCGGCACGTCGTCGGGGCGTTCCAGGGCATCGGCCCGACGTCCGCCGGTATCAGCAAGCGGCTGATCCGAGCGACGGTGGACCTCACCGAGGTCTTCATCGTCCGCGACGAGGAGTCGCGGGAGAAGCTGCGTTCGTGGGGTGTCCGGACGCCCGTCATCGCCTCCTTCGACCCCGCGGTGGTCGGCACCGTGACCGCACCGGACGCGGACGTGCTCGCGCGGCTCCAGCGGACCACCGGCCTGTCGGCGGAGCAGCTCGACGGGTCGGTCGGCATCGGCGTCCGACGCTGGTTCCACTACAAGCGCAGCGGCTGGATCCCGTTCCGCTTCATCCCGAAGGCGCTGCGTCGGTCGCACGTCGAGTCCGCCGACCTCGTGACCTACCGTGCGGCGCTCGCGGAGCTCGTCGACACGGTCGTCGAACGGTGGGACGTCGACGTCGTCTTCTACCCCATGCACATGGAGGCCTCCGAGGGCGACGCCGCGTTCGCGCGCGAGGTCATCGCCCAGATGCGCCACGGCGGCCGAGCGCACGTCGTCGAGGCCGACGAGTTCTCGCCCGCCGAGTACGCCGGTCTGATGTCGCGGAGTCGGCTCTTCATCGCGAGCCGTCTCCACTCGGCGATCGTGGCGACGATCGCGGGCGTGCCGGCCACGGTGCTGTACTACGTCGACAAGGGGCGGCTCTTCTTCGAGCAGATCGGCCAGCAGCGGTACGCCCGCCCGATCGAGGAGGCCCTGGAGCCGACCTTCGTCGCCGACGTCGTCGCGTCGCTCGAGGACCTCGACGAGCACCGTGAGCGTGTGGTCGCGGACCTCTCCGCCGGTGTGGAGCGCATGACCGGTGCCCTGCACACGGACTTCGCCCGCGGAACCGAGGGCGTGCGGTGAGCCCGACGACGAAGCGGGTCCTGCGACGGGCGGTGCCCATCGCCTTCTACGTCCTGCTCGCGGTGTTCCTCTTCCTCTACGTCCGCAGCGTCGACTGGGGGCAGCTCGCCGGTATCCGCTGGAACTGGTGGTGGGTCGCCGTGGCGACGGTCATCAGCCTCGGCTTCCGGTACTGGGGCGTCGGCATCTGGTTCTTCCTGCTCCGGCGCCTCGGCGCGACCGGCCTGCGGGGGAGCGGTGTCGCGCTGACCTTCGTCTACGCAAAGTCGTGGATGGGCCGCTACATCCCGGGAGCCGCGACCTGGATCATCGGCAAGGTCTACTTCGCCTCGAAGCACGGCGTCTCCCGCGCGCGGCTGGGGGTGAGCGGGCTGCTCGAGGGCGCCCTGCAGATCGCCGCGACGTTGGCGCTGGCGCTCGTGCTCCTGCTGATCGATCCGCGGACGCACACGCTCGACCCCTGGATCATCGCGCTCATGGTCGTCGCCTTCATCGGCTGCGTGGTCTGCCTCGTGCCGAGGGTGTTCGTGTTCCTCATCAGCACGGCGTTGCGGATCCTCCGCCGCCCGCCGCTCGACGCCGACGTCGCGCCGAGCCTCGGCACCGTGCTCGGCGGTGCCGGGCTCTACGTCGCCGGCGCCGTGCTCTCGGGGAGTGCGTACTACTTCATCACGCTCGCCGTCTACCCGTCCCTGCGTCCCGCGGACGCGGCGTTCGTGATCGGGGCGGCCAGCATGGCCTCCGCGATCAGCATGCTCGCCGTGTTCGCCCCGGGCGGGCTCGGTGTGCGCGAGGGCGTCCAGGCGCTCCTCCTCGGCCTCGTGATGCCGGGACCGATCGCGCTCGTCGTGGTCGTCGTCACCCGCGTCTGGAGCCTGGCCGTCGACGGCCTCTTCCTGCTCACCGCCGCTGTGCCGACGTGGTTCTCGAAGCGGGGGAGACCGGACCAGGCCGACCCGGCCGGGGTCGAGCCCGCTCCGGGGCGCTGACCGGCAGGTCGGCGGCCCGTCGACCGGCTCCGACGTCGGCCGGCGGTCAGGCGGTCGTGACCACCCCGGGTGCTCGCGTCAGCGCTGCGCTGCGCACCACCGCGGTCACCGTCGCGACGAGACCGACGAGCACGAGCGCGACGAGGACAGCGACGACCGACGGCGGGACCGGACCGAGCGCCACGTACCGCTCGACACCGGCGGGTGTGACGGGGAACCGCGCGGCGTTCCAGAACCAGCTGGAGACCACGCCGAGTCCGTAGAGCCCGACCGCCGGCAGCGCGATCGACAGTCCGACGGCGGTCCGGGCCCGCGCAGTCGGTCCGCCGGCCATCCGCCGCCACGCGATCGCGCTCACGGCGACCAGGCAGACGATCGCGGGGAAGTGGTAGCGGCCCTGCGTCGCGGCGACCTCGGTCGTGGTCAGGTAGGCGTGGGCACTCGTGTACGTCTGGATCGCGGTGAGCAGTGCCGGGAAGACCGCGAGCACGACGACGGCGCGGCGGTCCGGACCCTTGCGGAAGGCGAATGCCACGACGACGGCGAGCGTGACGAGGGTGAGCACGCTGGTGAGCACGTCACCGATCGAGACCTGGGCCTTGATGCCGGGGCTGCCCCAGAAGGGCCGGGCCAACGTCCCCCAGCTGACGTCGAGGAAGTGCGACAGCGTCGGGTGCTCGCTGGGAGGGAACTCCTTGGGCGGACGCATCGCGGTGTACCCGTTCGGCTGCACCCGCCCGTACGCGAGGACGTTGTGGACCCACCACCAGGCGCCGATGCCCGCGGTGACGGCCATCGTCACGACCGTCCGGACGAGTCGGGTGCGGAGCGGGAGCACCCCGCTGCCGGCGACGAGCACGACGAGCGCGGCGAAGGGGACGGCGGGGAGTCCCGTCCCCTTGATCCACACGAGGCCGCCGAGCACGACACCGAGGGCGAGCGTCGCCCGCCAGCGGTGGTCGCCGGTCAGCAGGCGGACCGTGAGCCACGCGACCACGGCCGCGAACAGCATCACAGGTGCGTCGTCGACACCGAGGACGCGATCGAGGCCAGCTGCGGGACGCCGAACAGTGCCAGCGCCCCGACCAGGCCCGCGCGAGGTGAGCGGGTCAGACGCCGGACCGAGGCCCAGGTCAGGAGCGGGAGGAGGGTGACCGCCGCCACGTCGACGAGGCGCAGCACGAGGACGGCGTGGTCCCACCGGAGGCCGGCGAAGTGGACGGCCTTCAGGACCAGCGCCCCCACCAGGTAGGCGGTGGGCGGGTGCTGCGTCATCTGGTCGACGGTGCTCGACTCGCCCGGAGCACCCCGAGCAGCTCCGCGAAGTCCGACCACTCGGACTTGGGCAGGGTCGCCTGCTGCGCGGCCGCGGCCTGCACCGCGTTGAGCACGTGCATCTCCCCGGGAGCCACCCAGGGGGCACCCGTCGCGAGGTGCACCGTCGCGTCGATGTGCGCGGTCTCGTCAGGAGCCTGGAACACGGGGACGACCAGCGCCTACACGAGCAACCAGAGCCCGAACGTGACCGTGACCACGGCGACGGCCACGCGCTCCCGACGATCGACGGGCGGTGCGCTGTCTCGGAGTCCGGGCGTCGTCACCGGACCATCCTACGGACGGCGCGGGAGCGGCTGGACTCAGACCTCGGGGACGCGGACCGTCTCCGGCGTCGCGTCCGCGCGCCGGGCGGACTCCTGCTCGACCCGGTCGGGGTGGTACACCCACACCTTGTACAGCCAGAAGCGGAAGATCGTGCCGAGCCCCAGCCCGATCACGTTGCCGGAGATGTTGTCGGCGAGTGCCGAGGTGAAGCCGAGCGCGTAGTGGGAGACCGCCAGGCAGCCGAGCGAGATGACCATCCCGCCGAGGGAGACGACGACGAACTCGAAGCCCTCCTTCGCAGCGACGGAGCGGCGCTGGTGCCGGAACGTCCAGTACCGGTTGCCGATCCAGTTCACGAAGATCGCGACCGTCGTGGAGACGACCTTCGCCCAGAACGGACCGCTGTGCACCTCGTCCGGTGAGAGCACCGTGGCACGGAGGACGTTGAAGACCCCCAGGTCGACGACGAAGCCGATCGCCCCGACCACGCCGAAGCGTGCGAGTTGTGCGATGAGTCGCCGCACGTGCTCTCCTGATTCCGTAGAGTTGGCCGGGACCGGCCAGCGGTCGGAACGGGGCAGATCGATGATCGGCCTCGACGGATTGTAGTCGAGCGGTCGCGGACCGAGGTCCGGAATCGCGGAAGGAACGCACAGGATGGCGCTGCACGTCGGAGTGATCGGTGGGGGACAACTGGCGCGGATGATGGTCCCCGCCGCCGTCGAGCTCGGGCTCGAGATCAGCGTCCTCGCCGAGGGGCCCGGCATGTCCGCCGCGATCGCCGCCACGGCCGAGGGCGACCACCGCGACGTCGACACCGTCCTCGCCTTCGCGCGCGGCGTCGACGTCGTGACCTTCGACCACGAGCACGTCCCGCAGGACGTCCTCCGACGCCTCGTCGACGAGGGCGTCGCGGTGCACCCGGGGCCGGACGCGCTCGCGGTCGCGCAGGACAAGATCACCATGCGCCGACGGCTCAGCGAGCTCGGCGTCCCCGTCCCGGACTGGGCGGCCGTCGAGGACCGGTCCGCCCTCGCCGCCTTCCTGGCCGACCACGGCGGACGCGCTGTCGTGAAGACCCCGCGTGGCGGCTACGACGGCAAGGGTGTCCGTGTCGTCTCCGACCCGTCCGACGTCGACGACTGGTTCACCGCCGTCGCCGAGCTCGGCGACGGGCAGGCCCTGCTCGTCGAGGAACTCGTCCCCTTCACCCGCGAGCTCGCGCAGTCCGTCGCACGTCGCCCCTCGGGCCAGGTCGTGGCCTGGCCGCTCGTCGAGACCGTGCAGCGGGACGGCGTCTGCGCCGAGGTCATCGCGCCGGCGCCGGCCGCCGCGGGGCGACTGGCGGACGCGGCGGAGTCCCTCGCGGTCCGGATCGCCGAGGAGCTCGGCGTGACGGGGGTGCTGGCGGTCGAACTGTTCCAGACCGCCGACGAGCGGATCCTGGTCAACGAACTCGCGATGCGCCCGCACAACACCGGGCACTGGACGATCGACGGGGCGACGACGAGCCAGTTCGCGCAGCACCTGCGCGCCGTCCTCGACCTGCCCCTCGGCACGACCGGCATGCACGCGCCGGCGGCCGTGATGGTCAACGTCCTCGGTGGGCCGGCCGACGGCGACCTCGCGGCCCGCTACCCGGCCGCACTGGCGGACTTCCCGGAGGCCGGGTTCCACTTCTACGGCAAGGCCCCGCGTCCCGGCCGCAAGGTCGGGCACGTCACGGTGCTGGGCGAGGACGTGGACGACGTCGCCTACCGCGCCCGCGCCGCGGCAGCGCACTTCGACGACTGACCGCGTCCTCGCCGGTCTGCTGGACGGACGCCGGGCCCTCACCCGCCGCTAGGCTCGTGCCGTGACCGACACCACCGCCGCCACCGCACCGCTCGTCTCGATCATCATGGGGTCCGACTCGGACTGGCCGACCATGCGTGCGGCCGCCGACATCCTCGGGGAACTGGGCATCGCGTTCGAGGCCGACGTCGTCTCGGCGCACCGGACGCCCGACAAGATGGTCGACTTCGCCCGTGCCGCTGCCGACCGGGGCATCCGTGTCGTCATCGCCGGAGCCGGTGGAGCGGCGCACCTGCCGGGCATGGTCGCGTCGTTGACCACGCTGCCGGTGATCGGGGTCCCCGTGCAGCTCGCGCGCCTCGACGGGCTCGACTCGCTGCTCTCGATCGTGCAGATGCCGGCCGGGATCCCGGTCGCGACCATGGCGATCAACGGTGCGGCCAACGCCGGTCTGCTGGCCGCGCGGATCATCGGCACGACCGACGCCGGGGTCCGATCGGCCCTCGCGGAGTACGCCGACGGACTCGAGCAGGTCGTCGAGCGGAAGGCACGCGCCCTGCGCGAGGCGCTCTGAGCGCTCGCGGGCGGCCGCTCAGGACACGCTGACGGCGCCCGTCCTGCCGTCGACGCTGACCGTCGTGGTGCCGCCGGTGGTGGAGGTCGTCGCGGTCCACACCGGGGCAGCAGCCGGACCACCGAGCACCACCGAGACGAGCGTGCTGCCCGGCACCGCTCCGAGAGCCGAGGTGGCCGCGCGGTCCGCCGTGACCTGCAGGCCCTCGGTCCGGGACACGTCCGACTGCCGCGTCGCCGCGTCGCTGTCCTTGGGGAACGGGCCCGACGTCACCCGGCCCAGCGTGGCCGACACCACGGACTGGGTACGTGCGCCGTCCGGACCGGACACCAGGACCGTCCAGTCGTCCCCGGAGCCGGCGATCGAGATCACGGTCCCGCCGCCGGCGGCGGCGATGCCCTGCTCGGCGACGGCCGCCCAGTCGACGGTGGCCGGTGCGTCGGCCCCGCTGCCGTTGCCCGTTCCCTGACCGCTGCCGTCGGCGGGGGCGTCCTCGGTGGGGCCCGCGCTCGACGTGTCGCTGCCCGCCGTCGGGGTGCCGGCCGGCTCCGGGACCGGGGCGGAACGCGTGGGCGTCGGGCTGGTGCTCGGTGTCCGGGTGGCGGCGGACGCCGACGTCGAGGGTGCAGGGTCGTCGGCGCGGGAGCACGATGCGAGGGTGGTGCCGAGCCCGGCTGCGAGCGCGATCGCGGTGACGATGGCCGAGGTACGGTGAGGACGCGTCATGGGTGTGATGATCGCAGCACTGTCCGACGATCCGTCCGCCCGACACGGCGGCGCGGAGGATCGGTGCAGTCCCGTGACCGGGGCTGCGCCCGGGTCGGAGGCATCGTCGTGCCGGCTGGTCCTCCTGCCCGTCGGTCGTCGTGCCCGCTGGTCGTCGTGCCCGACGGGGTCAGAGGTCCGCGTGCAGCTGCCAGACCTCTTCGGCGGAGTCCCGCCAGTCGAACATCCGTGCCCGGTCGGGTCCGGTGACGGCGAGTCGTGACGCGAGCACCGGGTCGTTGACGACCTGGAAGACGGCCTGTGCCAGGCGCTCCGGGTAGCCCTCGAGGTCGTGGCGGGCCACGGTCACGCCGGCGTCCGCAGCGACCTCACGGACGGCGGCGTCGTCCGAGTGCACGACGGGGGTGCCGAACGACATCGCCTCGACGACCGGCAGACCGAAGCCCTCGGCGAGGCTGGGGAACACGAAGACCGTGGCCCGGTCGTAGGCGACGGCAAGGTCGGCGTCCTCGATGCGCCCGAGCACCTTGACCCGGTCGGGCGCGAGCCCGGCGGCCTCGGCCGTACCGTGGACGTCCACGTCGCCCCACCCGTCCGGGCCTGCCACGACGAGGGGGACGTCCGCGGGGGCGGAGGGGTGGGCCATGGCCCGGATCAGGTGGCCGAGGCCCTTCCGCGGCTCGAGCGTGCCGACGGCGAGCACGTAGCGCTCGGGGAGTCCGAGGCGTTCGGCGCGCAGGTCGGCGTCCGGCGGGACGGCGAGTCGTCCGCTCGGTGCGCCGCCGATGACCCGGATGCGCTCGTCGAAGCGGTGGATGCGGTTCAGTTCGGCCGCCACGGCGTGCGTGGGGACGACGACCGCGTCCGCGTGGCGCCAGGCGCGCTTGACCATCGACTTGTGGAAGTGGACCCCACGGGGCGTGAGGGTCTCGGGGTGCGTCCACGGCACCACGTCGTGCACGGTGACGACGGTCTGGTGACCAGGGTCCTGGAACCGGTCGTGCCGGACCAACGGCGCCAGCACGCTCGGCGCGTGGACCATGCCGGCGGAGGCCCCTCTGGCCAGCCCGGCCTGCCACGCGAGGGCGAGCTCGCGTCGGCCGAGGGGGAGACGGTCGAACCCGGCGAGTCCGGGGAGCAGGGTCCGGAGGCGGTCGAGGTCGGCGGCCGGCGCTGCGGACACGACGGCCTCCACGTCGCATCCCGGCGGTGCCGTCGCGACGAGCTGCCGGGTGAGCTCCTCCGCGTACCGCCCGATCCCGCCGGGGACGGGCGAGATCACCTGGTCGAGGATCACACGGAGGGTGGTCATCGGTGGCTCCTCGTGGTGCTGGTGGACGGGCTCCGACCCTACCAGCGGGGTCCGCTCGCTCCTGGGTGCGTTCGGTCGTGGCAGGGTCGTTCGTTAGGGTTGGACGGACCGAAGGGGACCCTTGGCAACAACAACCGCACCGGGGCGCAGGCTGCGCGCCCTCCACGCTGCTCCGCTCGTCCGCGTCCTCGAGAACCCCTGGACCCTGCGCCTGACGCTCGTCCTCTTCGTGCTCGTGGGCGCGGTGTTCTCCGTCGCCGTCCACATGCCGGTCGTCGACGGCGTCGGCAACGTGCCCTACGCGGGGACCATCGCGCCGGACGAGAACCGACACATCGCGAACATCCTGTACTACGCGGGGCGCAGCGTCTGGGCCGGTCCCGTCATCACGGACGCCCCGGCGAGCCTGCTGCAGATGGGCGAGATCGAACGCTTCCCGAGCTACGTCTACTACTACGTGATGAGCTTCCCGGTGAAGCCGCTGCTCGACCTCGGCGCACCGTACTCGGTCATCGTGGTGGCGCTGCGCTTCGCCAACGTCCTGATCGCGGCGGTCGGTCTCGTGGTCGTCCACCGCCTGGTCCGCACGATGGGTACGGCGCCCTGGGTCGCGACGCTCGTCGTGGTGCTGCTCGCGGGCACCGGCCGGTACGAGTGGCAGGCGGCTGCCGTCACGTACGACACCCCGGCCAACACGCTGTTCTTCCTCTGCCTGCTCTTCTGCGCACGCTTGATCCGTTCGAGCGGACACGCGTACTCGGACCTCTTCCGTGCCCTCGTCCTGGGGGCCCTCGCCATCGTGGTGAAGTACACGTTCGTCCCGTTCGTGCTCGTCGCGGTCGCGGTCGCCGTCGCCCTCGTGCTGCAGCGGGACGGTGTCCGCACGTTCGCACACCCGGTGCAGCGCTTCCGTCGGGTCTTCGCGGAACATCCGGTGACGTCGTCGCTGTGGGCGTTGCTCTTCGTGGTCACCGCGGCGGTGCTGCTCGAGCGCATCGGCGGCAACCTCCTCGTCTACGGCCAGTTCAACCCGTCCTGCACCAAGCTGCACACCCACCAGGAGTGCCTGGCGTTCGACATCTACCGGCGGAACTACTGGGCGGCGAGGGCGCACGACCTCGGGATCGTCAACGCCGTGCCGCAGACGCCGTTCGACCTCTTCGAGTTCGTCGGCAGCTGGATCAGCGCCTACTTCCAGAGCATGTTCTTCTACCGCGGACGCAACACCGTGTGGCAGGTCTCCACCGTCGTGCAGATCGCCGGCGCGGTCACGTTCGTCGTCGCGGTCGTCGCGACGCTGCTGTCCTTCCGGAGCCTCGTCCGGACGCGGGCATCGGTCTGGGGGCTCTTCGTCGCCGGGAGCTACGTGGTGGCGATGTTCTTCTTCAACCTCCGGACGTTCATCCGGCTCGACAACGAGTACGCCTTCTCCGGTCGGTACCTGTTGCCGGTGCTGCCGTTGATCTACGTGTTCGCGATCATCGCCGCTGTGGCGCTCTGGCGCACGCTGCCGCTCTGGTGGCGTCGTGTGCTCGTCGTGCCGGCGGTGCTGCTCGGCGTCCTCACCCTGGTGACGTACGCCGGACCGATCGCGTTCTTCACCTACGCGCGCGGCGAAGGCTGGTACACGCCGATCGCGCTCCACCTGCTGCCGAGCTTCCTGACGGGAGTCGCCTCGTGACCGAACGTCCCACCGAGCCCGACATCGGCGACACGATCGCCGGTGACGACCCGACGATCCGGACCGGTCAGATCCGCCCACGGCTCTCCCGACGGCACTGGTCCGTCGCGCTCGTGGTGCTGGTCGTCGCCGTGCTGGCCGTCGGCTACGAGTTCCTCTCGGCACCCAACGCGCAGGTCGTCGGCGCCTGCCGGGTGGTCGCGGGCGCGTCGCCGGCGTCGCACACCGAGTGCTCCGGCGACGACCTGGCCGGCCGTGACCTGTCGGGGATCGACCTCCGACTCGCCGACCTGTCCGGAGCGGACCTGCGAGGCGCCGACCTGGACGGAGCGATCCTCTACGGCGCCGACCTCTCGGGCGCCGACCTCAGCGGTGCCCGGTTCCGGGACGCCGACCTCACCCAGGCGGACCTCAGCGGCGCGACACTCTCCGACACCGACTTCACACGCGCCGGCATCAACGGCATGGACGTCGAGGACACCGTCCTGGCAGCGTCCACCTTCTCCGAGTGGGTCACGGACTCGGACCCGGTCCAGGTGACCCTGACCGCGGGCACGCAGCCGGGGATCGAGAAGAACACCTGCGCGAAGCGGGAAGGGCTGTTCTACCCGGGACAGAACGGTGTCATGTGCACACTGTCGACGACGGCGGAGTACGACGGCACCCTGGAGTACACGCGGAACGTCGAGGTCAAGCTGCCACCCCAGGTCGACGTCCCCTCGACGGTGGCGCTCCGGGTGGGGCAGCAGGCGTCCGTGCAGTTCCAGGCGGACAGTCCGTTCCCGGCGGTCGTCACGGCCTTCTCGGCATCGCTGCCCGCGGGCCTCTCCTGGGACCCCGAGACGCTGACCGTCACCGGTGTTCCCGAACGTGCGGGCACCACGAAGGTCGAGTTCATCGCGGACAACGGCAAGCAGGTCCGGACCCCCGTGACGTTCCGCATCCGGCGCTGACCGTCCCACCGCACCAGCGGGAGGACGGGCACCGGGCACCCGCGGCCAACGGGTGCCGACGACGACGGGGCACGAGACCCTCCGGTCTCGTGCCCCGTCGTCGTCCTCGTCCGGTCAGGCGGTCAGGACACCCGCGGCCGCGGCGGCGTGGAGGGCGTCCCTCCAGTCACGCATCGGCGCCAGGCCGGCACGTCGCCAGCCGTCGTGTCCGAGGACACTGAACGCCGGCCGGGGCGCGGCACGGACGAACGCGGAACTGTCCGTGGGCAGCACGCGTTCCGGGTCCAGACCGACCTCCTCGAAGATCGCCCGCGTGAAGTCGAACCAGGAACCCCGGCCACCGTTCGTGCCGTGGTAGATGCCGGCAGGAGCACCGGCGTCGAGCATCGCGACGATCTGGTCGGCGAGGTCGGCGGTCCATGTGGGCTGCCCGACCTGGTCGGTGACGACGCTCACGGTGTCGTGCGACGCCGCCAGCCGCACCATGGTCTTCGCGAAGTTCGGGCCGCCGGCACCGTAGAGCCAGGCCGTCCGCACGATGTACGACCTGTCCGGCGCGACGGAGCGGACCGCTGCCTCGCCGGCGGACTTGGTCCGGCCGTAGGCGCCGAGGGGCCGCGTCGGCTCGTCCTCGGCGTACGGGGTCGTCCCCGTGCCGTCGAACACGTAGTCCGTCGACACCTGCACCAGGCGTGCGCCCGTCGCCGCCACCGCGGTGGCGAGGACCTCGGGACCTCGGGCGTTCACGGCGGCGGCGGCGTCCTCGTCGGACTCCGCGTCGTCGACCTTGGTGTACGCCGCGGCGTTGACCACGACGTCGTGTCCGGCCACCGCGTCGGAGACGGCAGCCTGGTCGGTGACGTCGAGGTCTGCGCGGGACAGGGCGGTGACGTCACGCCCTGCCAGCGATCGCTGGAGGTCCTGACCGAGCATGCCGGCTGCCCCGGTGATCAGGTAGCGCGTCATGCGATCGCCGCGCGCTCCTTGAGCGGCTCCCACCACGAGCGGTTGTCGCGGTACCACTGCACGACGTCGGCGAGACCCTGCTCGAACGGCACCTGCGGCTCGTAGCCGAGCTCTGCCTGGATCTTCGAGATGTCGACCGAGTAGCGCAGGTCGTGGCCGAGTCGGTCCTGCACGCGGTCGACGTACGACCAGTCCTTGCCGGTCGCGTCGAGCAGGAGCTGCGTGAGCTCCTTGTTCGTGAGTTCGGTGCCGCCACCGATGTTGTACGTCTCACCGGCGCGCCCACGGGTCAGCACCATCGCGATGCCGCGGGTGTGGTCGTCGACGTGCAGCCAGTCGCGGACGTTGTCGCCCTCGCCGTACAGCGGCACGTGCCGGTCGTCGATCAGGTTGGTGACGAAGAGCGGGATGACCTTCTCGGGGAAGTGGTAGGGCCCGTAGTTGTTCGAGCAGCGCGTG
This sequence comes from Curtobacterium sp. 260, assembly GCF_030803485.1. Lineage (NCBI taxonomy): Bacteria > Bacillati > Actinomycetota > Actinomycetes > Micrococcales > Microbacteriaceae > Curtobacterium > Curtobacterium sp. 260. The sequence goes on from NZ_JAURUY010000001.1 coordinate 448,379, forward strand.
ATCGAGAGGTTCAGCCCGTGCGTCCGGTGGTAGCTCCGGGCGAGCAGGTCGCTCCCGGCCTTCGACGCCGAGTAGGGCGAGTTGGGCTCGAGCGGACGGTCCTCGGCCCACGAGCCCTCGGTGATGGAGCCGTAGACCTCGTCGGTGGAGACGTGCACGAACCGCTCGGTCCCGTGCCGGAGCGCGGCGTCGAGCAGGCGCTGGGTGCCGACGACGTTCGTCTCGACGAAGATCCCGGAGTCACGCACCGAGCGGTCGACGTGCGACTCCGCGGCGAAGTGCACGATCGCGTCGACCGTCGGGACGACCTCGTCGAGCTTCGCAGCGTCACGGATGTCGCCCTGCACGAAGGTGTACCGCGGGGAGTCCGCGACGGGCGCGAGGTTCTCGAGGTTGCCCGAGTACGTCAGGGCGTCGTAGACGACGACCTCGGAGCCCTCGAGCCCCGGGTAGGCGTCCTCCAGGGTCCGACGGACGAAGTTCGAGCCGATGAAGCCGGCCCCTCCGGTGACGAGGATCTTCACGCTTGGTTTCCTTTTCGTGGCCGATGTGCGTCGGTCACGAGGAGCCGACGGCGGTCGGGGTCGAGTGTAGCGGGGGCCGGTCCGGCGTCAGTCGCCGTAGCGCGCGAGCTTCTGCAGGTCGAGCTGTTCCTCGGCCAGGGTCCGGTTCAGTCGTGTCAGGTCCGCGACCACGCCGATCGTGATCGACAGGAGCGCGCTGATCATGAGCACCATGCCCAGGATGAGCGACTGCAGGTGGTTGCCGCCGCTGTCCGTCCACAGCAGCACGAGGTACCGGACGAACGGGATCAGTCCGGCCACCCCGAAGACGGCGCTCACCCAGGCGAACAGTGCCATCGGCCGGTACATCAGGTAGACCCGCGCGATGGCCGACCCGGACTGGAACATGTGCTGCCAGATGTTCTTGAACAGCCGGGACTCGCGCGTCTTCGCGTTCGTCGTGATCGGGATGCTGGCGATGGCGAGACGCTTGTAGCCCGCCTGCACGATCGTCTCCATGCAGTAGCTGAAACGGGTGACGATGTTCAGACGGATGAGCGAGTACTTCGAGTAGGCGCGGAACCCGCTCGCGGCGTCCGGCAGGTCGAGGCCGGCGGCCCGGCTGGCGACCCAGGAGCCGAAGCGCTGCATCGACTTCTTGAACCCGGAGAAGTGCTCGATGGTCCGGGTCTGCCGGTCGCCGATCACGATGTCGGCGTCGCCACGGAGGATCGGCTGGACGAGGTCGGCGATCTGCGACTGCGGGTACTGGTTGTCGCCGTCCGTGTTCACCACGATGTCGGCGCCGTGCAGCATGGCGTAGTCGACCCCGTCGCGGAAGGACCGCGCGAGACCCATGTTCCTCGTGTGCCGGACGAAGTGCCGGACGCCGTGCGCACGGGCGACCTCGACCGTGCGGTCGGTCGAGCCGTCGTCGATGACGAGGATCTCGATCTCGTCGACGCCGGGGATCGAGGTCGGGATGGTCTCGAGCACCGACGGGAGGGTCTGCTCCTCGTTCAGGCAGGGGATCTGGACGAACAGTTTCACGGGTGGCGGGTCCTGGGGGTCGTCGGCCGGGCTGCAGCCCGGGATCTTCGGGTCCCGGCCGCACGGCCGGACGCGTGTCTTCGCGGACACACAGACGGTCGAGTCTACGCACAAGCGGGAACCGAGTCGAGAACGCCGTGGCCGGCCGTGCCACGATGGAGCGATGGCACCCCTCAGGTCGGCGATCGCCCGCGTCCTCCGGCGCGCCGGGACCACCCCCGCTGCGCCCCCACCGCTCGTCGGCTTCGTCGTGCACGGGGCAGGAGGGGTCCACCCGGCGTCCGCGCACGTCCGGGTGACCGGTCGGATGTCCGCACTCGCGGCGGACGGCCTCGCGCGGACCGTCCAGGTCGACCCGGTGCGGTGGGCCGACGGTTCGGACACCGCGCACCTCGACGCCGTCCTGGTGCAGCGCGACGCGTTCCCGCTCGCGTCGCTCGACGCCGCGCTCGCGCGGGCACGCGACGAGGGCACGCGGATCGTCGCCGAGGTGGACGACGACTTCTTCACGCCCGAGGCGCGTGCCCGGCTGGCCCGTGTCGAGTACGCGCCGGACCGGCTGGCGTCGGTCGAACGGCTCGTGCGGTCCGCCGACGCGGTCGTGGTCGCCACCGAGCAGCTGCGCGAGGTGCTCGCGGCGCAGGGCGTCGACGCGGTCGTCGTCCCGAACGGCGTGCAGCCGGGACTCTGGCCCTCCCGTCCTGCCGAGCCGCCGAGCACCGGCGACCGGCGCGTCCTGTACATGGGCAGCGCGACGCACGCGGCGGACCTCGAACTCCTCCGCCCGGTGTTCGACGGTCTCGTCACCGAGGACGGTCGCCGGGTGCGGCTCGAGGTGATCGGTGTCACCGGGGAGGACGGCACCTGGTTCGACCGGATCACGCTCCCCGAGGGGGCGACGCACTACCCGGCGTTCGTCGCCTTCCTGACGGAGCAGGCCGATCGGTGGTCCGCCGGGGTCGCGCCGCTGACCGGAGAGCGGTTCAACGACGCCAAGAGCGACCTGAAGTTCCTCGAGGTCACGATGCTCGGCCTGCCGTTCGTCGGCTCCGCCCGGCCGTCCTACGCGGGTGCGGACCGGAACGGCGGGCTCCTCGTCGGCGACGACCCCGAGGAGTGGCGGACCGCGCTGGCCACCGCGTTCCGGGAGGGCCCCGAGCGCAACCGCCGCGCACGTGCCTACGTCGCCGCCCATCGGGTCGTCTCCGCGGGCGCTCCGAACGCCGGGGAGCGGGCCTGGCGCCGCGCGCTCGGGATCGGCTGAGCGAGCCGGTCTGCCCGGGCCCCGGCAGCGTCGTCGGCCGGGTCGCCGTCGCGGTGCGGCCCACCGACGTCCCGCTGCGTCGCCTTGCTAGGCTGCCCCGGTGCAGATCCGCGAACTGAAGATCCCCGGCGCGTGGGAGTTCACGCCCGTCCAGCACGGCGACGCACGAGGAGCGTTCCTCGAGGCGTACCGTGCCGACGTCCTCGAGGAGACGGTCGGTCACCCGCTCGACCTCCGCCAGGTGAACATGTCGATCTCGTCCGCCGGTGTCGCCCGCGGGATCCACTACGCCCTCGTCGCCCCCAGCCAGGCCAAGTACGTCACCGCCGTCCGCGGGGCCTTCATCGACTACATCGTCGACATCCGCGTCGGGTCGCCGACGTTCGGCCAGTGGGACGCGGTCCGCATCGACGACGTCGACCGCAGGGCCGTCTACCTGTCCGAGGGACTCGGCCACGCCATCGTCGCGCTCGAGGACCGCTCGACGGTGAACTACCTCGTGAGCGCCCACTACGACCCGCAGCGCGAGAAGGGCATCAGCATCCTCGACCCGACGGTCGGCCTGGAGCTGCCCGACGGGATCGGCGAGCCGGTGCTCTCGGAGAAGGACACCTCGGCCCCGACGCTCGTGCAGGCCGCCGAGCAGGGTCTGCTGCCGACCTACGAGGAAGCGGTGGCCTACACCGAGTCCCTCCGCACGAAGAAGTAAGGACGGTCCGATGAAGGGCATCATCCTCGCCGGCGGTTCCGGCACGCGCCTCTGGCCCATCACCAAGGGCATCAGCAAGCAGCTCATGCCGATCTACGACAAGCCGATGGTCTACTACCCGCTGTCCACGCTCATGATGGCAGGCATCCGCGAGGTCCTCGTCATCACGACGCCGGAGTACAACGAGCAGTTCAAGGCCCTGCTCGGCGACGGTTCGTCGCTCGGCATGGACATCCAGTACGCCGTGCAGCCGAGCCCGGACGGGCTCGCGCAGGCGTTCGTCATCGGCGAGGAGTTCATCGGCGACGACAGCGTCGCGCTGGTCCTCGGTGACAACATCTTCCACGGCACCGGCCTCGGCACGAACCTGCGGAAGAACACCGGTGTCGACGGCGCGACCATCTTCGCCTACCACGTGGCCGACCCCACCGCGTACGGCGTCGTCGAGTTCGACGACGCGTTCACCGCGGTCTCCATCGAAGAGAAGCCCGCGCAGCCGAAGTCGAACTACGCCGTCCCGGGGCTGTACTTCTACGACAACTCGGTCATCGAGATCGCGAAGACCATCGAGCCCAGCGCTCGTGGCGAGCTCGAGATCTCCACCGTCAACGAGCGGTACCTCGAGGCGGGCAAGCTCGGTGTGCAGGTCCTCGACCGCGGGACCGCCTGGCTCGACACCGGCACGTTCGAGTCGATGATGCAGGCGTCCGAGTACGTCAAGGTCATCGAGGACCGCCAGGGCTTCAAGATCGGCTGCATCGAGGAGATCGCCTGGCGCAACGGGTGGATCGACGACGCACAGCTCGCCGACCTCGCGGCACCCCTCGTCAAGGGCGGCTACGGCGTCTACCTGAACGCCCTGCTGCAGGGCTGATGGCGTCCCGGCTCGGCCGGCTGTTCGGGCGGACCGCTGCGGCGGGAGCCGAGCGGACGGGTCGCGACGCCACCACCCGCGGTGGTGCGGTCGACGGAGCGGCCGAGCCGCGCCTCCCGGTCGACACGTCCCTCGTGACGGACCGACCGACGGTCACACCGGACGGGTTCGACGTCGTCGTGACCGTGCAGGAGCGGTCGTTCCGGGACGGAGCGTACCGTCCGGCGGTCGCCGCCGCGGTCGCCGCAGGCGCACGCACGGTCGTCGTCAGCGCGTACGACGTGCACGCCGGCCCGACGAGCACCTACGCGCCGGTCGAGCCAGCGGCCGACCACGTGGTCGCGCGGCGCACGGTCGCTGCGACCTGGGGCGGCGCGGTCGCCGCGGCGCGCGCGCGGCTCCGGTCCGCCACGGTCGTGGTCCAGGACGCCGCGATCACCCTCCCGGAGGGCGCCCACGCCCGGCTCGTCGCGACGGTCGGCCGGGAGGCACGGGTCGCCGTGGCCGTCGTCCGGTCGGCCGACGACGTGGTGCTGAGCGCCGGCGCGGCCCTGCCCCAGCCGACCGCCCCGGTCGCGTCGCTGCTGCGCGGCCACCCCGCCGAGGACGCCGACGGACTCGACGGCACGGCCGTCTTCGCGGCGGACCTGCCCTGCTTCGCCGCGCCCGTCGCCGCGCTCGCGGACCCCGTCCGCACCGTCGACACCCGCACCGCGGTCGCCCGGCTGACCCGCGACACCGCCGACGACCTGCACGGCGACTGTGTCCTCGTGCCGCTCGGGCGGGCCTACGGCGACCCGGCCGTCCGCGAACGGCGCTACGACGCGGACGCGGCGGACGCACTCGCGGTCTGGCGAGGACGTCGCGACGAGTGCACCGCGCCGGCGCTGGAGCGCCTGGGGTTCCTCCCGGCCCGGGGTACCGCGGACCCGGTCGGTGCGCCCGTGGCGCTCCGCGAACCCGTCGTCCGCGCCGAGCGGGGCACCGAGCGGCTGTCCCTGCGCGACCGCGGGGAACGGCTGCGCTGGTCGCTGCGGATCGCGGCGCACCCGGGGGCACGGGGGGACGACTGGGGGGACACGTTCTTCGCGCGCGACCTCGCGCGGGCGCTGCGGGATCTGGGGCAGGAGGTCGTCGTCGACCACCGCGAGTCGCACGTCCGACCCTTCTCCGAGCACCTCGACGACGTCGCGCTGACCCTGCGCGGACTCGACGACACCCCGGTGCACCCCTCGGCGACGAACGTGCTCTGGGTGATCTCGCACCCGGACCTCGTGACGCCGGCGGAGCTGGCACGCTACGACCTGCGGTTCGCCGCCGGGCCGGTGTGGGCGACGCGGGTCGCCGGGGAGACGGGGCTGCCGGTCGCGCCGCTGCTGCAGGCGACCGACCCTGCCCGCTTCCACCCGGGTGCTCCGGACGCCGCCTTCGGTGCGCTCGACGCCGCGTTCGTCGGGAAGACACGACGCGTGTTCCGGCCCGTGGTCCGCGACGCGGTCGATGCCGGGGTGGACCTCGCGGTGTGGGGCGAGGGCTGGGAGGGGCTCCTGCCCGAGGGCGTGCACCGTGGTGTCTTCGTGGCGAACGACGAACTGCCGGCGCTCTACCGGACCGCCCGGGTGGTGCTCAACGACCACTGGGACGACATGGCGCGGGACGGCTTCCTGTCGAACCGGCTGTTCGACGCCGCTGCATCCGGAGCGCTGGTCGTGACCGATCCGGTGCCGGGGGTCGACGACCTCTTCCACGGCGCGGTGCGGACGTACACCTCGGTCGAGCAGCTCCGGGAGACCGTCCGCGCGGGGGAGTCGGCGACGCTCGAGGACCGTGTGGCGCGGGGGGAGCGGATCGGTGCCGAGCACTCGTTCCGGAACCGGGCCGAGACGCTGCTCGACGCCGTCCGTCGGGCGCGCGCGGAACGCTGAGCCGCGCGCCCGACGCGGGTCAGCGTCGTTGGATGCGCCGGGCGGCATCCCCGGCTCGGTCGGCGAGGCGGACGATCCGTCGGGCCCTGACGGCGGCCAGTGCCGCCTCGGTCCGACGGTGCGCGTCGCGCTCGAACTGCACCGTCCGGCGCAGCGAGTCGGCGAGCTCCGCGCTGTCGCGCACCTCGTCCTCGAGCGCGGCGATGCGGGCGTCGCGGTCGGCGATCGAGCGCCCGAACGACCGGAGGGCCTTCAGCCGCTGCTGTGCGACGACGGGCTCCGGCGCACCGAGCGCGGTCGAGCCCGCACGGTGCAGGACCTCGGCGATGCCGTCGTCACGAGTGAAGGGTCCGCCCTCTGCCTCGTCGTCGGTCACGAAGCGGAGCGAGAAGACGGCCTCGAGCACCCCCTCCTGCAGCCGGCGCCAGTCGCGCATGCCGTGGTGCCGCGGGCTCGGCGTGAGGTCCGGGTTGTCGTCGTAGGCGCGGCCGGTGACCTCGACGCGGTGCGCGTACTGCGCCCAGGACCGCCACGGCAGGTGCAGGACCTCGAGCGCGAGGCCCTCCGGCACCGGAGCGCCGTTCGCCACGCTCGCACGGTGGTTGCCCTGCACGACCGTGACCGCCGGGTCGCCGACGTGCACCGTGTTCGCGGTGGGCGGGGCGATGAGACCGACGGCCCGGAGCTCCTCGACGGACCGCTCGTCGCGCCAGTGCAGGCGTTCGATGCCGGCCCCGGACTCGGCGAGTTCGCCGGTCAGGTTGACGACCGGCACGAAGAACGCGCCGATCACCGGGTCGAGGCGTTCGAAGACCTGTCGGACGGTGAGCGTCCGGTCGACGGGCAGGATGAACTCGTCGGCGTCCGCGTTCACCACCCAGTCGGCTCCGTGCACCGACGCGGCGTCGCGGGCCATGCCGGTCACGACGGTGCCCTGCTGCTTGCGGTGGACGGGGTCGTGGCGCAGGTCGACGGTGACGTCGTCGCGTTCGGCGAAGGCTTCGAGCAGGGCGCTCGTCCCGTCCACCGAACCGTTGTCGGTGATGACGAAGACGTCGAAGCCCTGGGCGACGTGGTGGTCGAGCCAGGCGGGGATGACGTCCGCTTCGTCGCGGACCATCAGGGTGACGGCGAGGATCATGTGCTGCAATCCGGGTCGGGGGAGGGCGGGTGGGCGTGCTTCCCTGAGAGGTTATCCGGGTTCAGCGGGTCCGCGTGGCACGTGCACGGACGGACAGCGCCACGCGCAGCACCGCTCGCAGCGGCCAGAGCCACCACGCGGCGTACTTGCCGGCCAGGAAGCGGTACGCGCTCTCGTGGTGGGCGCGGCGCATCCGCTCCGAGGACCCACGCGTCGCGGTACCGCCCACGTGGGTGGCGACCGCCTCCGGCTCGTACACGTTCCGCAGGCCGAGGCGGCCGATGCGCCACCCCAGGTCGACGTCCTCGAAGTACATGAAGTAGGTCTCGTCGAAGCCACCCAGGCGGTCGTACACGTCGCGGCGCACGAGCACGCACGCGCCGGACAGCCAGCCGGCGTCACGACGCACCGTGTGGTCACCTTCCTGCCGGTAGCGCTTCGTCCACGGGTTACCGTGCCAGACGTTCGCGAAGACCGCGTGGCCGAGCCCGGTGCGGAGCGAGGGGACGAGCCGCGCCGACGGGTAGACCGCACCGTCGGGCTCGAGCAGGCGCGGCCCGACGGCCCCGATCGTCCCGTCCGTTTCGGCGGTGGCGATCAGGCGGTCGAGCGCTCCGGGGGACAGCACGACGTCGGGGTTGGACACGAGGACCCACCGCACGTCGGGGTCGAGCGAGGCGACGGCGCGGTTCACGGCGGCCCCGTACCCGAGGTTCGCGCCGACCGCGACGAAGCGCGCCCCGGCCGTCTCGGTCACGCGGCGGAGTGCGTCGGCGGTCGCCGAGTCGTTGTCGGCGACCACGACCTCGACGTCCCGGCTGCTCGCGGCGGCGGTGGAGGCGAGGAACGCGGGCAGCACGTCGCCGGACTCGTACGACACCGTCACGATCGCGGCACGGTGGGGGACCGCACCGCCCTGCTCGGTCCGGTCGCTCATGCGTAGACCCCCAGGTGGCGCTCGGCGCAGGCGGCCCAGGTGAACTCGGCGCTCCGTACCCGCGCACGGTGCACGCGCTCCGCCCGGACGTCGGCGGGCTCGGCGAGCATCGCCGCGAGGGCGTCGCGGATGGCGTCGGTGTCCGGCTCCGTGTACGTGACGGCATCGCCGCCGACCTCGGGGATCGCGAGCCGCCGGGTCGTCAGGACGTCGCCGCCGGAGGCCATGGCCTCGAGCACCGGCAGCCCGAAGCCCTCGCCGGTGCTCGGGTAGGCGGTGACGCGTGCGGCGCCGAGCAGGACGTGGAGTTCCTCGATCGGCAGGTAGCCGAGGTAGCGCACGGGTGCGCCGGGCTCGTCGCCGACGGCGATGAGCTCGGCCCGCGCCTCCTCGTCCCAGCCGAGGCCTCCCGCGACGAGCAGCGGCGGGACGGCGGCGCCCCGACTGCGGAGTGCTCGGTGCGCGGCGAGGAGCGCCGGCACCTGCTTCCTCGGCTCGACGGTCCCGAGGAACGCGATCCAGGTGGTGTCCGGGCCGAGGTCGTGTGCGGCGCGGAAGGCCGCCGTCTCGGCGGCGGACGGCACGCGGAAGACGGTCGCGTCCACCCCGAGGTGCGCGACGACCGTCGCTCGGCGGGCGCGACCGGCCAGCCGGTCGAGCTCGGCGACCGTTGCCGCGCTCGGCGCGACCGTGCCTCGGGCCCACCGCCGTGCGAGCCGGGTCCACGTGCGGAAGAAGGTGCGCTTCAGGCGCGAGTGCGCCGCCGGGTCGGAGAAGAACGTCGCGTCGTGCAGCGTGACGACCGTCCGGGAAGCCCGGGTCACCGGGAACGTGTAGTGCGGGCTGTGCAGGACGGTCGCCCCGGTGCGACGGAGCAGCCCCGGCAGACCGACCTGCTCCCACAGCAGCCGGAGCGGCCGCGATGCGGTCCAGCCGGGGGAGGCGTGGTACCGGTGCGTCGGTGCGAGTCCGCGCAGCCACGCGAGGTCGCCGGGCTTCACGACGACGTCGACGCGGACGTCGAGGTCGCCGAGGCCCTGCAGCAGACCGGCGATGTAGCGCGCGACGCCGCCGCGGCTCGGCGGCACCGAGGTCGCGTCGACGAGCACGGGGACTGCCCCCACGTCAGTGGACCTGGCGCTCGGTGGTCTTCGTCCAGGCGATGCCGGACTGTGTGTCCTCGTCGGCGACGACGAAGCGAGCTGCCTCGCGCTGGATCACGATGTGCTCGCCGTTCGGCTTCGCGAGGAACACGTGCACGAAGTACTGTCCGCCGCCGAGCCGCAGGTCCTGCAGGTGCCACTCGACCGTGGCGGTGCCCTCGAGCGGTGGGTAGATGGTGCCGGTGTGTCGGCTGTCGACACCGAACGCGGGGTGGCCGAGGTGGGTCTCGATCTTGATGCCCGCGCGCCACTCGGGCAGCACGGTGGTGTGCGAGAAGGTCGCGCGGACGACCAGGTCGTCGCCGTGCACGTGCTCCACACCGGGCTGCTTGCCGGGGATCTCGAGCTCGACGTGCTCGACCTTGCCCGGGGTGGCCTGCTCCTCGGGGTGGTTCGCCTCGACCTCGGCGACACGACGGTCCTCGAGGATCTCGCGGAAGTTCTTCACCGCGAGCCGAGCGGACCCCTGGAACTTGACCTCACCGTGGTGCAGGACCACCGCGGAGTCGCAGAGCTCCTGCACCTGTCCGAGCGAGTGCGAGACCAGGATGATGGTGCGGCCCTGCTCCTGGAACTCGCGGATCTTGTCGAGGCACTTCTTCTGGAACTGCTCGTCGCCGACGGCGAGGACCTCGTCGACGAGCAGGACGTCCGGGTCGGTGTTGATGGCGACGGCGAAGGCGAGCCGGACGTACATGCCCGACGAGTAGAACTTCACCTGGGTGTCGATGAAGTCACCGATGCCCGAGAACTGCAGGATGTCCTCGAAGCGGGCCTCGGTCTCCTCCTGCGTCTGCCCGAGGATCGCGGCGTTCAGGTAGACGTTCTCGCGACCGGTCAGGTCCGGGTGGAAGCCGGCACCGAGCTCGATGAGCGCGGCGAGGCGCCCCCGGCGCTCGACCGTGCCGGAGCTCGGCTCGAGGATGCCGCCGATCGTCTTGAGCAGGGTCGACTTCCCCGACCCGTTCGGTCCGAGCAGCCCGATGGTGGTGCCGGCCGGGATGTCGAGACTGACGTCACGGAGCGCCCAGAAGTCCTCGCTGTGCCGTCGGCCGGCGCGGCCGAGCGTGACGACGCGCTCCTTGAGCGAGTTGTCCTTACGGATCGTGAACTTCTTGGAGACGTTCCGGACCGTGACGACGTCCGGGGCGCCGGCGAAGGGCGACGCGGGCGAGCCGGCGTCGGTGGTCGTGTCGTTGTCGATGCTCATCGATCAGATCTCCTGGGCGAAGTTGCCCTGCAGCTTGGCGAACACGCGCTGGCACGCGAGCAGTGCCACGAGGCCCACGACCGCGGCGATGCCGAGGCGGAGCAGCAGGTGGTCGGGGTACTGCGCGTCGTCGCCGGCGGACCAGAAGGCCCGGTGGATGCCGAGTACGGCGAGCGTGATCGGGTTGGACGTGTAGAGCGTCAGGAGCCACTCCGGCGCGCGGGTCGCGACCATCTGCCAGCTGTACACGATGGGGGAGCCCCACATGAGCAGGAGCACGAGCACCTCGACCAGGTACTGCATGTCGCGCAGGTACACGTTGAGTGCGGCGAGGAGCAGGGCGAGCGCCGTCGCCCAGATCAGGATCACGAGCGTGGCAGGGAAGAAGAACAGCAGGTCCGGGCGCCACCAGGCGAAGCCGCTCTGCAGCACCGCGGCGACGAGCAGGACGACCAGCTGCACGCCGAAGTTGAAGAGCGCGGACCCGACGCTCGCGAGCGGGTAGATCTCGCGCGGCAGGTAGACCTTCTTGATGAGCCCCGCGTTGCTCACGATCGACGCGGTGCCGGACGCCACGATCTCGCTGAACAGGCCGTACAGCGTCAGGCCGGAGAAGACGTAGATCGCGAACTCGGGGATGTTCCGCGAGGCCCCGAGGATCTGGCCGAGCACGAAGTAGTAGATCGCGAGCTGCACGAGCGGCCGGATCAGCGTCCAGGCGAAGCCCAGCACGCTGTCCTTGTACCGGGACTTCAGGTCGCGGCGGATCAGCAGGTCGAGGAGCTGCCGGTGCGCGAGGACCTCACGGATCGAGCCCACCACGGCGGACGCCGGACGCCCTGCCGGGACCATGCGTTCCTGCCGGAGGCGTTCGAACCGCTCGCTGACGATGTTGCTCATGGGTTCCTCTGTGTTCGTGCGCTGGGACGGGTGCACCGGGGCGACGGACAACTGTACAACGGTGCCCGCGTGTGCCCGGTGTGGACGTCAGCGCCCGTTCCTGCTCTCCCGCATCAGCCGGACGCGGTCCTGCACCTTGGCGCGGAGCCCGCCGACGCCGTTCTGCCGCAGGTACCAGGTCGCCAGCCGGACGTCGCGGACGACGCCGTGGCGGCTGTTCGCGATCTCGTGGAAGGCCATCTCCCGCTGGCGCGCCGGGCTCAGCGCGACGCGCGGACGGCTCCCCGCCGTGACGGATCCGGCCGGGACCGCGGCGTCGTGCGCACGGTCCGCCGCCGGCTGCGGGTCCTTGCAGAACTCCACGAGCGGTGCGAGTGCCCGCTCCCATGTGAAGTCGCTCCGGACGCGACGGACCGCGTCGCGGGCAGCCTGGGCGGCCTCGGGGTCGTACAGCATCGACTCGAGGGCTGCGGCGAGGGCGTCCACGTCGCGCTCCTCGACCGCGACACCCATGCCCTCGGCAGCGACGAGGTCGCCGAAGCTGTCGCCGTCGGTGGTGACGATCGGCAGGTTCGCCCACATGTAGTCGAGGATCCGGGTGCGGAACGAGAACGTCGTCTCGATGTGCGCGAAGTGCGTGCTCACGCCGGCGTCGGCCTCGAGCAGGTAGTTCTGGCGGTCGTCGAGCGCGACCCACTGCTCGTTGAAGAAGACGTGCTTGCCGGTCAGGCCGAGCTCGTCGCTGATGCGGCGGGTCTCCGAGACGATGGCCATCTCGGGCACGTCCGGGTTCGGGTGTGCGACGCCGAGGAAGAACAGCCGGACGTCGTCGTGGCGCTCGGCGACCTGGGCGATCGCGCGGACGAGCGACGGGGTGTCGAACCAGTTGTAGATGCCGCCGCCCCAGATGACGACCTTGTCGTCCTCGCCGATGCCCGGCGTGACGCCGCGGATCGCCTTGCGCTCGTGCTGCGGCGGCTTCGAGTCCATGCCGAACGGGGCGATGGCGATGAGCTTCTCGAGGTTGTCGTCCGCCAGGTAGTTGTCGGGGTTGACGCGACCGACCGCCGCCAGCTGACCGAGCCAGAACAGGCGCTGGCGCTCGGAGGCGCAGAGGAAGAAGTCGCCGCGCTCGAGCTGTGCGTTGATGACCTCGGTCGTGCTCGTGACCTGGTTGCGCCAGCCCACGTCGCCGTTGTCACGTGCCTGCTCGAGCTGTTCGAGGTGCATCGGGTCGTACAGGTCGACGACCATGATCTTGTTCGACCGCTGCAGGGTCGTGAAGTGGTGCAGCGCGTAGCCCTGGAAGAAGATGACGTCCGCCCACTCCTCGTGCTCCCGCATCGTCCGCTCGTGCTGCAGCGGGACACGGGCGACGTCGAAGGCGTCGGACTTGCGGTTCGCCACGTTCCAGGTGACCAGGCGCACGTCGTTGTCCGGGGCGAGGGACTCGGCGATCTTCCACGCCCGCATACCGGGGCCGGCCATCTTCTCGCCCAGGGCGTCGCCCGTGATGACGAGGACCTTCGTGCGGTGCATCGGCGCCTCGACGTCGAAGGACTCGAGGATCGCGCGGTAGCCCTCGAGGAAGTACCCGTCCTCGAACAGCGGCTTGAAGGCGTCGCCGAACAGGCGGAACACGTCCTTGTCGCTCCGGACGCGCTGCGCCTGGATCCGGCGACGCTCCTCGGACAGGCGCGGCAGGTCGGCGACGAACTGGTCGAGCGCGAAGAAACCGGCGACGGTCTCCTTCGAGATCGGCGTCAGCGGGTCGAACTCGTCGGGCGCACCCGTGAAGCGGCGGATGTCGAACTCCTGCGAGTCCCGTCCGCTCTTGGCGACCGCGCGTCGGGCCAGGAGCGCGAGGGCCGCCGGCAGGAACACGCCGAGGTTCTCCTCGGACAGGTTCTTGTAGAGCAGGTGCAGGGCGTTCCGCTCGAGCAGGTACATCTCGCGGTGGTCGCCGAACGACTTCATCGAGCCGTGGTGCTTGTGGAAGACGACCGATCGTGGCGCGAACCGGACGCGGTAGCCGAGCAGGTTGAGCCGCCAGCCCAGGTCGACGTCGTCGTAGAACATGAAGAGGCCGTCGTCGAAGCCGCCGACCTCGAGGAAGACGTCACGGCGGACGAACAGCGCCGACCCGGTTCCGAAGAGCAGGTCACGCGGCTCGTCGAAGCGGCCGTCGTCGACCTCGGCGATGTGCGCCTTGTAGCCCATCCCGAACCAGCTCAGGCCGGACTCGACGAAGTCGATGGTGCGGCCCTCCCAGTCGAGGACCTTGCTCGCCACGGCGGCGACGCGTGGGCTCGGGGCGAACCCGGCGATGCCCTCCTTCACCCAGTCCGGGTGCGGCTTGGCGTCGTTGTTGAGGAACGCGACCACGTCGCCGGTCGCCTCGCGCGCGCCGAGGTTGCTGCCGCCGGTGAAGCCGAGGTTCTCGGGGGAGACGATGATGCGGACGTTCGCCCGGTCGCCGAGCTCGGCGCGCAGACGTGCCTCGCTGTCGTCGCCGGAGCCGTTCTCGACCACGACGATCTCGAGCCGGTCGGCCGGCCAGTCCACCTCGCTGAGCCGGGCGATGCACTCGAGCGTGTCGTCCGTGCCGCGGAAGTTGATGACGACGACGGACACGCGGGGCGCGAAGGTGGACATGGGAGGACTCCGTACGTCGGCTTGCGGGGGCGCCCTCCGGGACGGAGCCCGGAAAGCGGCACCACTATACCCGGGCGCTCTCGGCGGACCGGGGGCACGCGGCCTGCGAGACTGGTCCCGTGGACGTCTCCGTGGTCATCGTCGACTGGCACCAGCCCGAGCTCACGCGGCGAGCGATCGACTCCGTGCGGTCGCAGCGGGTCGACGCCGAGGTCGAGGTGGTGCTCGTCGTGAACGAGGCGGACGACCGCACCGTCGCGGCCTACCGCGCCGACCTGCCCGCGGTCGTGATCGTCGCCGAGCCGACGAACGCGGGCTTCGCCGGCGGGGTCGCGCGGGGCATCGCCGCGGCCTCGGCACCCGTCGTCGCGCTCCTCAACAACGACGCCGTCGCCGACCACGGCTTCCTCGCTCGCGGCCTCGCCGCGCTCGCCGCAGGCGGGGACCGGGTGGCCGGGGTCGCCGCGACGGTCGTGCTCGAGGGCGGCTTCGTGCCCGTCCCCGCCGCGACGGCCCCGGGTCCGGACGACCTGGTGGGCGTCGACGGTCGACGGTGGCGCCGCGACGCCGACGGTCGCACGCTGGTGAACGGCACGGGGGTCGTGCTCGACCGCTCGGGCAACGGCCGGGACCGCGACTGGCTGCGGCCGCTGCAGGACGCCCCGGAGACCGCGCCGCTCTTCGGGTTCTCCGGCGGGGCGGTCCTCCTGCGCCGGGACGCCCTCGCCGACGTCGGGGGCTTCGACGAGTCCCTCTTCATGTACTACGAGGACCTCGACGTGTCGTGGCGGCTCCGGCTCGCCGGGTACGAGGTCCGCCACGCCCCGGACGCGGTCGTCACCCACCGTCACGCGGCGAGCTCCGGCAGCGACTCCCCGCTGGTGCGGTACCAGAGCATGCGGAACCGCCTGGCGGTCGTGCTGCGGAACGGTTCGCCGCAGATGGTGCGCCGGGTCGTCCTGCGGACGCTCGCACGCGCCGCCCGGGACCTGGTCCGCCCCGCAGGTGGACAGCTGACGCCGGCCCAGTGGGCGCGACTCGGTCGGGAGGCACCCGGTCTCGTCGCGCACGCGCGTCGCGCCCGACGTGGGGACGGCACGGGCGCTGCGGCACGTCGCGCCGTCGAGTCACTGCTCGACGCCGGCGCCTGAGCGCCGTCTCAGGAGCGAGCGGGGGCGGGGTGGAGCCGCTTCCCCGCCGGACCGGCGGGGAACCGGCGGCGGTGCGGTGCGCCTCCCGGACGGGGGTCGACGCGGGGGCTGTGTGATCACTGTGACGGAGGTACAGTTTCGTGACACGTGTGGTCTGGACCGTGGACAGGGTCGTTCCGGACCGCTCCCGGAGCACGTGCTCGCTCGCACCCGTCGTCCGCCCCTCAGGAAGGCCCCCGACGTGAAGAAGCTCCTCGCCATGGCTGCGAGCGTGCTGGCGGTCGCCAGCGTGCTCGTCGGTCTGCAGGTGTCCGGTCCGACCGCATCGCAGGAGCCCGCCTCGGCGCTCAGCGGGTCGTCGTTCCAGGCCGGCAACATCATCTCCGACGCCAACTTCTACGACGGCACGGCGATGACCGCCGACCAGGTGCAGGCGTTCCTGGACAGCCAGGTGTCGTCCTGCACGAACAGCAACTGCCTGCGCAACGGGCGGTTCTCGATGAACAGCCGCGGTGGGGACGCCATGTGCTCGGCCGTCACCGGCGGTTCGTCCCTCTCCACCGCGCAGATCGTCACCCGCGTCAGCAAGGCCTGCGGCATCAGCCCCAAGGTGCTCCTCGTCACGCTGCAGAAGGAGCAGAGCCTGGTCACGAACCGCGGTCCCTCCGCTGCGGTGCTCGAGCGGGCGATGGGCTACGCGTGCCCGGACAACGTCGGCGGACGCTGCGACCCCGCGTACGCCGGGGTCGGCAACCAGATGTACTGGTCGGCCTGGCAGTGGAAGCGGTACAGCAACCCGCCGGGGACGAGCAACTACTTCACCTGGTTCAACCCGGGTGCCACCCGCAACATCCAGTACAACGTGCCCGTGTCCTGCGGCACGAAGCCGGTGAACGTGCAGAACAAGGCGACGGCCGCGCTGTACTACTACACGCCCTACACGCCGAACACCGCCGCGCTGAACAACCTGTACGGCACCGGTGACGGCTGCTCCGCCTACGGCAACCGCAACTTCTGGCGCATGTACAGCGACTGGTTCGGGAGCCCGACCGGCAAGGCGACGACCGCGAAGGGCAGCCTCGACGGGGTCTCGACGGCCTACAACGCGGTGACCGTCAACGGGTGGGCGCTGGACACCGCCACGAAGGCGGGCACGAAGGTCGTCGTCACCGCGGGGTCGGTCACCGGGACGTTCGCCGCGACCGGCAACCGACCGGACATCGGCGCCGCCTACCCGGCAGCCGGGCCGAAGCACGGGTTCAGCGCGACGCTGACGGTCCCGGGTGGGACGCAGCAGGTGTGCGTCACGGCGAAGGCCGCCGACGGGAAGAGCGACGTGTCGCTCGGGTGCCGGTCCGTGACCGTGGCGGAGGGGTCCCCGACGGGGTCGCTCGACTCGGTCGTGGCGAACCAGGGCGGGACCGTCACCCTCACCGGGTGGGCCGTCGACCCCGAGGCCAAGGGTGCGATCGGCGTCCGGATCTACCGTGACGGCGCCTACGTGACCCGCATCAGCGCCGGGACGATGCGGTCCGACGTCGCGGCGAAGTACCCGGCGCTCGGCGGCGGACACGGGTTCTCGACCACGGTCCGCACGACGGTCGGCACGCACGAGTACTGCGTGACCGGGGTCAACGTGAAGGCCGGATCGGACCGCAGGATCGGGACCTGCCGCACCGTGGTGACGCCCGGCAGCACCCCGATCGGCAAGATCACCGCCATCAAGACGACGTCGAGCTCGATCCGCGTGTCCGGTTGGGCGATCGACGGGGACTCGACGCAGTCGCTCACCGCTCGGGTGATCATCGACGGAGCCGGTCACGGCATCCGGGCCGACCGCGCCCGCCAGGACGTCGCGAAGACCTACCCGGCGTGGGGGACCGCGCACGGCTTCTCCGGCACGTGGAAGGCCACGCCCGGCAAGCACACCGTGTGCGTCCAGGTGAACGGCGTCGGCGCGGGGCCGGCGTCGGCGTCGATCGGGTGCAAGCAGGTGACCGTGACGAACGCGAAGCCGATCGGCAGCCTGGACGCCGTGACGGGTGTCTCGAAGGCGGTGCAGGTCTCCGGGTGGGCGATCGACACGGACACGCCGGCGACGTCGATCCCCGTGGACGTCTACGTCGACGGGGTCGGCAAGCGCGTCGTCGCCAAGACGTCGCGTCCCGACGTCGCCGCCGCGTACTCCGGCGCCGGCGCCGCGCACGGGTTCTCGGTGAAGCTCCCGGCGAAGACCGGGTCCCGCTCGGTCTGCGTCTACGCGATCGACTCGCAGGCGGGCGCGAACACCACGCTCGGGTGCCGGACGGTGAAGGTCCCGTAGACCGGGCGCGGACCGTGCCCGGTCCGCCCACGACGGCGGCGACGCACCTCGACGGTGCGCCGCCGCCGTCGTCCGTTGTGAGAGGATCGTCCGGTGCTCGAGACCAGACCGCCCGCGCCGGGGGTGACGGACGGTGCGGCCGGCCGGACGACGACCTTCCGTCGGCGACTGACCACGGTCGCGGTCCCCGTCGTCCTCTGGTTCGTCATTGCCGCCCTCGGGTGGTTGCGCCTGACACCCGAGGTCCGGAACACGCTCTGGGCCGAGGACGGCAAGGTGTTCCTCGAGGAGCAGTACCGACTCGGCTTCGCGGGGGCGCTCTTCCACGACTACGCGGGCTACCTGCACGTCGTGCCCCGGATCGTGATCGCGATCGCCAGCGAGGTCGCCCCGGTCGACCGGTTCGCGGTGACCGTCTCCGCGCTCTGCGTCGCCGTCACGGCAGCGGTCGGCGCCGCGGTCTGGGTCCTGACGGCCGGCGTGCTCCGTTCCGTCGTCGCCCGGCTCCTGCTGGCGCTCGTCCCGGCGCTGGTGCCGCTCGGACCGATGGAGATCCAGGCCAACGCCGCGAACCTGCACTGGTTCCTGATGTTCCTCGTCCCCTTCGCCCTGCTCGCGCCGGTCCGCTCGTGGACGCGGGGGATCGTGCTCGGCGTCGCGACGCTGCTCGCCGGCCTCACCGAGATCCAGGTCGTCGCGTTCTTCCCGCTCTTCCTCCTCGGCATCCGCAACCGCCGGCGCTGGCCCGTGATCGCGGGCACCCTCGTGGGCGGTCTCGCACAGGTCGTGACGACGCTCTCGCACCCGCGTGCCGCGCCGACCGCGGAGCCCGACTCCGTGGCGGACATGCTGCTCGGGTACGCGGTGCAGCCGTTCGCCGGTTCCGCGACGTGGAGCATGCCGCGTGTGGGCGAGGTCATCGCGCACCACGGCACCTGGGTCGTCCTCGTGCCGCTCGCCCTCGCCGTGCTGCTCGCCGCGCTCGCGTTCTGGGCGGGGACGTCCGCGCAGCGCTGGACACTCGGCGCGATGCTCTGGGGCTCGGCCGCCGTGTGGTTCGGCGCGGTGGTGCTCAACCCGAACGAGATGCTCGCCTTCGCGCACTTCGACACGGCGAAGTGGTTGGGGAACTGGACCTTCCGGTACTCGGCCGCAGCCTCGATCTACGTCATCGGAGCCTTCGTCGTCATCGCCGACGTCGCACTGAGCCGCGGCGTCCGCCTGCCGGGTGTCTGGGTCCGGGGTCCGCGGGACCGACCACGCACTCCCTCCGCCTGGATCGCGACCGCAGCCGGCGCGCTCCTGCTGCTGGCGGTCGTCGCGTCGTTCGCGGCGAACTTCGCGGTGGACAAGGCGAACCGGCAGGGCGGACCGATCTGGGAACAGCAGGTCCGGACGTCGGAGGGCCGGTGCGAAGCCCACCCGGACGGAACCGCCTCCGTGCAGATCGCCCCAGGCCCGCAGTGGGCCGTGACGGTGCCGTGTGCCGTCATCGACCAGGACGCCGAGCGCTGACCGCGCCGGACCACCCCGACCGTGAGCAGGACATGACCCGCAACACCGAAGCCAAGCCCCTCGTGATCGTGCCGACCTACAACGAGGCCGAGAACATTAAGGACATCGCGGCACGCATCCTCGAGACCGTCCCCTCGGCAGGGCTGCTCGTCGTGGACGACGGCAGCCCGGACGGCACGGGCGACCTCGTCGAGGCGATGGCCCGGACCGACGAGCGGGTCCACCTGCTCCGTCGCTCCGGCAAGCTCGGCCTCGGGACGGCGTACGTCGCCGGGTTCCGCTGGGGGCTCGAGCACGGCTACGACCTGCTCGTCGAGATGGACGCCGACGGCTCGCACCCGGCCGACCGCCTGCCGGCGCTCATCGCCGCGGTCGCCGACGCGGACCCGTCGGACGACGTCCTGCTCGCCATCGGTTCGCGCTGGATGCGCGGTGGCTCGGTCGTGGACTGGCCCAAGCGCCGCGAGTTCCTGAGCCGTGGGGCCAACACCTACGCGCGCATCATGCTCGGCATCGACGTGCACGACATCACCGCCGGGTTCCGCGTCTACCGGGCGGACGCGATCGCGCGCATGGACCTCGGGTCGATCGACTCGAAGGGCTACTGCTTCCAGATCGACATGACCATCCGGACCCACGACCTCGGCGGGCGGATCGTCGAGGTGCCGATCCGGTTCCGTGACCGCATCCACGGTGTCTCCAAGATGAGCAAGGACATCATCGTCGAGGCGATGGTGCGGACGACGCAGTGGGGGCTCCAGCGCCGGTTCCGACCGCGGACCCGACGCTAGGGACCCCGGCCCCGGCCCGGCGCCGGCCACCGGCCGCGGGGTCGCCTGCGAGGGCAACGCGATCGGCTGCGACGGCAACGCGGTCGGTAGCCGCGCACGGTCAGGGGTGCGGGCGTTCCTCGAGCCGGGGGAGCCGCACGCGCCACGAGCGTCGGCGCGCGGCGACCACGAGCACCGTGACGAAGAGCATCAGGCCCGCGCCGTGCAGCAGGTAGCTCTCGGCCAGGCTCGTCACGCCCAGGAGCACGAGGACCGCCGCGGGCCAGACGTAGGCCACGCCGGGGAAGGTCGTCGCCGTCACCCACGACCGGGCGAAGGCGAGGAGTCCCGCTCCGAGGAGCAGCAGCATGCCCGCGAGGCCGACCTGCAGCCAGGCGTCGACGGCGGCGTCCAAGCCGGACGTGAACCGGGCGCCGGACGGATCGATGAACGTGACGAACGGCACGACGGGCTCGCTCGGCCACGTGCCCACCCAGCCCCAGCCCTGGATCGGCTTCTGCTCGATGAACGTGCGGATCTGCTCCCAGAGCTCGAGCCGGGTCGTCGTCCCACCGGCAGCTCCGATGCGGGGGAGCACCCGTGCGCGGGTCACGACGAGCACCGCTCCCGCCGCGACGACCAGGGTGGCGAGGACGCCGTCGAGCAGCGGTCGGACCGAGGGCCGTGCGTGCCGCAGGGTCCAGAGGGCGAGCGCGGTCCCGGCGAGGGCGATCGTCGCGAGCCCGGTGATCGGCGACTGCACGAGCATGAGCGTCACGACCGCACCGCCCATCGACGCGACTGCACGCCACCGGGCCACCGAGCGGGTGAGGAACTCCACGACGAACGTCACCAGGGCGGTCACCGCGATGAAGCCCATGAAGTTGCGCGTCCCGCCGATGCCCTGGATCGGACCCCCGAAGGCGATGTCACCGCGGATGCCCAACGCCGGGATCGGCAGGTCGAGCACGAGCCCCGACAGCACCTCGAGCCCGAGCGACACGACGAGCAGGATGCGGAAGGCGTCGCCGCACGCCCGGATGACCTGGACGAGGTCGCGACCGAGCGCGAGGTACAGTCCGAGTCCGACGAACCCGACGGTGGCGGTGAGCCCGCGCAGGGCGACCCAGGAGTACTCGCTCCACAGCACGCTCAGCGCGCAGTACCCGACGAAGACGAGCAGTGACAGCGGCAGGACGCCGTGCCACTCGATCCGGTAGCGCTGCCCGAGCAGGCTGAGCCCGGCGAGCACGGCGAGGGTCACGAGCACCGACCAGGTGCCCGCAGGGCCCACCAGGACGCGGACGGTCGGCTCGCCGAACGCGAAGAGCACGATGGTCGTCGCGAGTGCCTGGCTGAACCGACCGCCGGCGGAGAATCCGATCCAGGCGGACAGGTAGCGGCGCGCGCGGATGCGTCGCGTCGTCCTGCCGTCGGTCATCCGTCCAGTCTGACGTACTCGGCCGCACGGGACCTGCGCCGGACCGGAGGGTCGATATCGCGGGTCGTCGATCGCTCGCTAACGTCGGACCCCGATGACATCGACGAGGGACCGGCTCCGACGCTCGGGCGCGGCCGTCGGTGTGGGGCTGCTGGCGGCGCTCGCGGCGTGGGTCCGACTCGGACCCGTCGCGCGCGGCACTGCCTGGGCCGAGGACGCCGGGCTCTTCTTCCGCGAGCACCTCGCCCTCGGGGCGGCCGCGAGCGTCGTCGAGCCGTACGCGGGGTACCTGCACGTCGTCCCGCGACTCGTCGTGGACGTCGGGTTCGCGCTGCCGATCGCCTGGTACGCACTCACGGTGACGACGCTCTGTTGCGTCCTGACCGGAGCTGCGTGCGCCGGCGTCTTCGTCCTCGCCGCGGACGCCGTCCCGTCGGCGGTGCTCCGCATCGTGCTGGCCGCGGTGCCGGTCCTGCTGCCCACGGCGCCGTGGGAGGTGCTGGGCAACGCTGCGAACCTGCACACCACCGCCCTCCTGCTCGCGCCGTGGGTGTTCGCGCACCGTGCCCGGACCCGGACCGGGGCGGTGACGCTCGCCCTGGTCGCCGTGCTCGTCCTCACCACCGAGGTCCAGGCGCTGCTCTTCCTGCCGCTGCTCCTGCTCGCCTGGGCGCCGGGACGCGACCGTGCCCGGGCGACCGGGGCGTCCGCCGGACGCGCCGACGCGGCGTCTGCTGCGGTGCCCCCCGCATCGTCCGCGGTGCCCTCCCGCCGTGCGCGCGTCCTCCGCGCGCTGCCCGTCACCGTCGCGGCCCTCGGCGCTGGGGCCGCGCAGGTCGTGACGGCCCTCACCACAGACCGGGACTCGCCGCGGGGCGACCCCTCGGTCCGCGACGTGGCCTCGGGGTACCTGCTGCAGACCGTCGGTGGCCTGTGGCGAGCGGACCTGGCCGCGGTCGGACGCGCGGTCGTGGCCTCGGGGTGGTGGGTGGTCGGGGTCCCCGCTGCGGTGCTCGTCGCGATCGTCGTCACGGCGGTCGTCGTCGGGCTGCGGGAGCGACGCCGTCGTGCGGTGCTGCTGGCGTCTGCCCTCGCCGTGGGCTCGGTCGTGGTGTGGTCGGCGGCACTGCTGGCCAACGCCTCGGCGAACGGACGGTGGTCGCGGTCCGACCCCGGCGCGCTGCTCGACGCGACTCCCTCGCGCTACGCGGCCGCGGCCGGCATGCTGCTGAGCGCAGCGCTGGTGGTGTCGGCGTCGGTGGTCGTCGGACACGTGCTGCGGTCGGGCGCCGTGCGCACCACGGGCGCCGACACGGGCACGGGTACGGACACGGACGCGACGGTCGTCGGTGGGCACCGGTCGGTCCGGGTGGTCCGCGGCGTCCTCGGGTGGGCGGTCGTCGCGGTCCTCGTGGCCACCTGGGTCGCCGCCTTCCCCGGTACGGCGCAGCGTGCGACGGGGCCGGAGTGGTACCCGCAGGTGGTCGCCGCCGAGGCACGGTGCCGACAGGACCCTGCCGGGACCGTCAGGATCGGAGCGCTGCCGTGGGGAGCGCGGGTGCCCTGCGCACTGGTGCTCCGCAGCGGTGCCACCGCGCGGTGACGCCGCCCCTCAGGCCGACGTGGCGCGGAAGGCGCGCTGGGCGAGGGGGGTGCGCGGCCCGTCCCCGGTCGACGGCGGTTCCTCGTTCACGAGCACGATCCGCGTCTTGATCGCCACGAGGGCGAACAGCACCCAGTTCCCCTGGTAGAGCAGGCGCGACTCCGCGAGCGCCTGCACGAGCAGCGCGACCACGACGAGCAGCGGGAAGAGCGCGACCGGATCGAACGGCCGCGGCACGAGCCCGGGACCGTAGGACTCCCGCACGGCCCCCGACCACGACCTGCCGAAGGTGGTCAGGACGTACACGAGGAAGAGCGCCAGACCGACCAGGCCGGTCTGCATCCACACGTCGAGCGCCGCATCGTGCGCCTGGAGGTACTGGACGCCGTTCCGCGGCGCGAGTTCGGCGAGCATCGGGATGTTCGGCCACCAGTAGCCGATCCACCCCCAGCCGAGCACCGGGCGCTGCTCTGCCAGACCCACGACCGCGGTCCAGATCGTGCCCCGGCCCGTCAGGTCGGACGAACGGCCGAGCAGCGCCAGCAGCGGACCGCGCGCGGCGACGGCGGCGACGACCAGGACGACCAGGCCGGCGACCACCGCCAGCACACGCGGTCCGCGGCGCCCGCTCGGGACGCGTCGGATCCACAGGGTCACCAGGAGGGCCACGACCACCGCGACCACGGCCAGGAACACCGTCGAGGACCGGGTGAGCAGCAGGGTGGCGGCCGCCACGACCAGCCACGCGACCGCCCGGCCCCGGCGCATCCGGCCGTCGACGAGCTGCACCGCGACGGCGATCGCCGCGAGCAGGGCGACCATCGCCAGCAGGTTGGCGTTGCCCGGCAGACCCTGGATGCGTCCGCCGGTGAACAGCTCGGCGCGCGAGAAGTAGAAGGCGTCCGGGATGTCCCGGTCGCCGTAGTCGGTCCAGATCGGCGCGATGGGGTGCCGCACGACGACGGCCACCACGGCCTCGAAGACCAGGGAGAGGCCGACGACCCAGCGGAACGCGGTGCTCGCGGCGTCGAGGATCCGACGCCAGGAGAGCGTCGACGCGATCGCGAAGGCGACCAGCGCGCAGACCACCTGCGCCACGATGCTCGCGAGCGTCGCCGGTCGCCAGTGCGACCACGCGACCGACACCAGGCACCAGGCGAGGAAGAACCAGAGCGCGCGGGGCGTCCGGGTCAGCGGCGGTCGCGCACGCACCACGACGCTGATGCCCCAGGCGGCCTCGATCGCCCAGATCGTCGCGGCGCCGTACCACGTCGTCGTGTTCGGGACCGCGTCCCCGGCGAACATCGTCAGCAGGACGGTGACGGCGAGGGCGAACGCTTCACGCTCGGACACGGTCCCGCGGGCGATCGGCCAGGTGTTCGTCACGGGAGACAGGCTAGCGCCCCCGGTTCAGCGCTCGAGCGACGCGAGCGCCGAGCTGAGCCGGTCGCCGAGTGCCGGGGCGAGCGTCGTCGCGAACGTCGCCGTCAGGTGCGTCGGGTCGCGGTGCGTCACGACCCCGCCGATCACCGCGGGGCACGTGGTCCGGTCGCAGTACCAGTCCGTCATGTCGACGTACCGGGCACGGTCCCCGATCGCCGCGACGGCCTGCTCGCTGCCGTCGAAGGCCGCCATCGCCTGGTCGCGCGGGAGGTCGCAGGCCCCGGTGGTCGGGCCCTGCATCTGCGCGAGGCACGCGATGACGTCGTCGCGCGCGGTCGGGTTGTCGCGGATCGCGATCACCGGGACGCCCGCGTCCGTCGCCGCCCGCCACGCGCCGACGAGACCGTCGACCACGGTCGCGTCGTTGCTGCTGCCGTCGGGGACGATGACCGGGCTCTTGGTCGCCGCGTGCGTCACCACGACGGCGTCGAGCTCGTCGTCGTGCTGCCGGACCCAGTCCACGGCGTTCTGCTTCCAGCCCTGGCAGCTGTCGGTGTAGCCCTGCGTGGGGGCCTGCTGCACGGCCGTCGTGAAGTAGCAGCCGATGTGCCCGGCGACGTCGATGCGCCAGTGCTCCCGCTCGGCGACCCCGCGGTAGGCCGTCATCAGGGCGTTGTTGTGCGAGTCACCGACGGCGAGCAGGTGCTTCCGGTACCCGGTCCTCGGTCCCAGCGCGCAGACGTTGAAGTCGGCCGTCGTGTTCGACCAGCAGTCGCCCGAGTTCGCGTCGTCGTGCTGGGCGGCGGCCGGGGCGGGCACCCGGACGTCGGCGAGGCGCGGGTTGACGCACGGGTCGTCCGAGCCGATGCGCGCGGCCGCGCCGAAGCAGTCGACGTCCCCGCGCGTCAGGCGCTCGGCGAACGCGGCCGCCTGCACCTGCTGGACCTGCACCGCGGCCAGCGTGCCGGCGCCGAGCGCGACGACGGCCACCGACGCCACCACGCCGAGCACGGCGACGCGTCGCGGACGGACACGTGCGGAACGGACCCGGGCGCGCAGCGGCTCCTCGACCAGCAGCGTGGACGCCGCGGCGAGGACGAGTGCCCCGACCAGGACCGCCACCTTGCTCGTGGTGCCGAGCGGGTGGCCGAGCACGATCGGCACCAGGACGACGGCGGGCCAGTGCCACAGGTAGACCGCGTACGACGTCCGGCCGACGAACGCGACCGGCGGGGTCCGGCCGACGACGTCGAGGCCGCTGCGGGCACCGAGGGCGACCACGAGCGCGGCCGACACGACGGGCAGGAGCGCCGCGGTGCCGGGGTAGGGGGTCGTCGGCGTGATCACGAGGACCGACGCGACCAGGCCCGCGACGCCCAGCCACGTGCCTCCCGTCCGGACCGCACGCGACCGACGCGAACGGGCGACGGCGAGCGGGACCGTCGCGACCAACCCGCCGAGCGCGAACTCCCACGCGCGCGTGGTGGTCGAGAAGTAGGCGATGCCGGGCGCGGTCTGCGTCTGCACGATCGACCACGCGAGGGAGAGGACCGCGACCGTGCCGAGCAGGAGGCGTGCCGTGAGGACGGGGTCCCGACGCCGGGCGCGGGCGAGCACGGCGCCGAGCAGCACGAGGAGCACCGGGAGTGCGATGTAGAACTGCTCCTCGACCGAGAGCGACCAGAAGTGCTGGAACGGCGACGGCCGGTTGTCGCTCGCCAGGTAGTCGACGGCGTCGGACGCGAGCTGCCAGTTCTGCAGGTACACCGTCGACGCGATCAGCTCGCGCCCGTACTGCCCCCACAGCGAGCTCGGGACGAGCAGCAGCACCGCGGCGCCCGTGGCCAGGAGCGTCAGGAACGCGCCGGGCAGCAACCGCCCGGCACGTCGTGCCCAGAAGGCGCCGAGGCGGATGCGCCCCGTCGCGGCCTGTTCGCGCACGAGGTGGCCGGTGATGAGGAAGCCGGAGACGACGAAGAAGACGTCGACCCCGACGAAGCCGCCGGGCAGCCGGTTCGGCCACAGGTGGTACAGCACGACGGCCAGCACGGCGAAGGCGCGCAGGGCCTGCACGTCCCATCGGGTCGACTCGGGGCGGCGCGGCTCGGACATCGCGGGGAGTCTATGAGGGAGCGGATCGTCGATGCTCCGGCCGGCTCCGGCACCACGTGCGGCGCCGAGCGGACGCCGGTCCCCGCCCGGTACGCTCGCGGCATGTTCCTCGGCATCACCAACACGCCACGCGACTACGCCTGGGGTTCGACCAGCGCGATCCCCGAACTCCTCGGCCGCACCGTCACCGGTGCACCGCAGGCGGAGCTCTGGCTCGGCGCGCACGCGGGGAGCCCCAGCGTCGTCGTGAACCCGGCGATGGTGGGCGGTGCCGACACCCTGCGCGACTGGATCGACGCCGAGCCCGAGGCCGCGCTCGGCCCGGACCGCAGCGGCCTGCCGTTCCTGCTGAAGCTCCTCGCGGCCGCGGCACCCCTGTCGCTCCAGGCACACCCCACGCCCGAGCAGGCCCGCGAGGGCTTCGCGCGTGAGGAGGCCGCGGGGATCCCGCTGGACGACCCGGCGCGCAACTACAAGGACCCCTTCCCCAAGCCCGAGCTCGTCGTCGCCCTCAGCGACCGGTTCGAGGCGCTCAGCGGATTCCGCCCGGTCGGCGACACCGTGGCCGAGGTGGAGTCGCTCGACGGTGGGAGCGGACGGCTCGGCCCGCTGCTCGCGCACCTCGCGCAGGGGCTCGAGGACACCGTGCGCTGGCTCGAGACCGCCGATGCGTCGGCGCTCGCCGTGGTGCAGGCGGCGTCCGACCTCGCGACCGCCCTGCCGGAGGACGACCGCACCCCGAACGTGCAGACGGCGGTCGACCTGGCCGCCGCGTACCCGGGCGATCCCGGCGTGGTCGTGTCGATGCTCATGCACCGCGTCACGCTCCGGACCGGCGAGGCGATGTACCTGCCCGCGGGCAACGTGCACGCCTACCTCGACGGACTCGGCATCGAGCTCATGGCACCCTCGGACAACGTGCTCCGTGGGGGCCTGACGGCGAAGCACGTCGACGTCCCGGAACTCCTGCGGGTGCTCGACTTCACCGCGTACCCGGCACCGGTGCTGACCCCGGAACGCCTCGACCAGGGCGTCGACCGGTTCGCTCCGGACGGGGTCGGGTTCGCGCTGGTCCGCGTCACCGGCGACGGTCGTCCGGTCGGCCTCGGCACCGGCGGTGTGGCACCGCTCTCCGGTCCGAGCATCGCGGTCTGCACCACGGGCGCCGTGACCCTCGTCGGCGCGCGGTCCGCGACCCTGCTCCGCCAGGGGGAGTCCTGCTACGTCACCCCGGACGAGGGCGACGTGACGGTCGAG
This sequence comes from Curtobacterium sp. 260, assembly GCF_030803485.1. Taxonomy (NCBI): domain Bacteria; kingdom Bacillati; phylum Actinomycetota; class Actinomycetes; order Micrococcales; family Microbacteriaceae; genus Curtobacterium; species Curtobacterium sp. 260. The sequence continues at coordinate 476,265 of NZ_JAURUY010000001.1, forward strand.
GCGGACGCCGCGACCGGTCTGACGTCGACGGTCTTCATCGCGACCGGTGCGTGAACACGCAGCGGCCTGCGGCCCGGGGGGACGGTGCCGTCCGCTAGCGTGACGAGCATGAGTTGGCTGGTCACCGGCGGTGCCGGGTACATCGGGTCCCACGTCGTCCGCGCCCTGCGCGCCGCAGGGATCGACACCGTCGCGTTCGACGACCTGTCGAGCGGGTTCCGTGCCTTCGTGCCGGAGGACGTGCCGTTCGTCGAGGGGACGATCCTGGACGGCGACCTGCTGGCCAGCACCCTCCGTGCGCACGCGGTGACCGGCGTCGTGCACGTGGCCGGCTTCAAGTACGCCGGCGTCTCGGTCGAGCGGCCGCTGCACACCTACGAGCAGAACGTCACCGGTACCGCGACCCTGCTCCGGGCGATGGCGGAGAACGGCGTCACCAAGGCCGTGTTCTCGTCGAGCGCCGCGGTCTACGGCACACCCGACGTCGACGTCGTCGTCGAGGACACCCCGAAGGCACCCGAGTCGCCGTACGGCGAGTCCAAGCTCATCGGCGAGTGGCTGCTCCGGGACATGGAGGTCGCGGCCGGGTTCGCCACCACCTCGCTCCGCTACTTCAACGTCGTCGGGTCGGGGGAGCCGGACCTGTACGACGCCAGCCCCCACAACCTGTTCCCGCTCGTGTTCGAGGCGCTGCTCGCCGGCCGGGTGCCGCGCATCAACGGCGACGACTACGACACCCCGGACGGCACCTGCGTCCGCGACTACATCCACGTCGCCGACCTCGCGCACTCGCACGCCGTCGCGGCGCAGAAGCTCGAGGCGGGCGAGCAGCTCGAGCGCGCCTACAACCTCGGCAGCGGGGACGGGGTGAGCGTCCGGCAGATCATGGACGCCATGGCGTCGGGCACCGGGATCGCGTTCGAGCCCGAGGTCGCGCCCCGGCGCCCGGGCGACCCCGCCCGGATCGTCGCGACCGGCGAGGCCGCCGCGCGCGACCTCGACTGGGCGATGCGGCACTCGCTCGACGAGATGGTGTCCAGCGCCTGGGACGCCCGTCGCCGCGTCGGCTGAGGCCCGGGCACGGCGGTCGGAGCGCGCAGTGTGTCCCCCGATCGCCGGACAGACGGCCCGCGACACGCCAGTACGGGGGACGTGACACGCCGCCGCGGTCAGCACCTTCTATGATCCGCGACTTGACGGAACGGAATCACACCGCTGTAATTACAGGCAGCGGCTTCGGTCGTTGCAGGCCGTCGTCGACATGTCAGGGGTGATCAGGGTGAACGGTTCCGACTTCCACGCCGGCGTGCCGGAGGACTGGCACGTCGACCCGGTGTCGCTCGGTGTCCCCGGTGTCCGTCGTGCCGAGGGCGACGAGGAGAACCCGCTGTCGTGGCAGGTCGACTCGCTCTGCGCCCAGACCGACCCCGAGGCGTTCTTCCCCGAGAAGGGCGGCTCCACCCGCGAGGCGAAGAAGATCTGCGGGTCGTGCGAGGTCCGATCGCAGTGCCTCGAGTACGCGCTCGAGAACGACGAGCGCTTCGGCATCTGGGGCGGCCTCTCCGAGCGCGAGCGCCGGAAGCTCCGCCGCCGCGCCTGAGGCACCCACCGCGCGCAGCGCGACGGGCGCCGGCCGGCCAGGAGGCGTTTCCCGCCTCCGCCACCCACCGTCCGTTGATGGTGCGCACAGGTTGACGGCGCGCCGTTCCCGCAGACCGGTCCCGCGCCTCCAGACCGTAGAGTGACGCGCGTCATGCAGCCCAGTCCCGCGCAGCCCCGGTCCGCCCAGCCCCGCGTCACCGCGGTCCTCGTGACCGCGAACGGCGGCGAGCACCTCGACCGGACCCTGGACGCCCTCGTCGCCCAGACCCGGCACCCCGACAACCTGGTCGTCGTCGACGTCGGTTCCACCGACGGGTCGACGACCGAGCTCGCGCTGGGCGGATCCGCCGGGCTCGTGCGCCTGCCCGCCGGTCGCCCCTTCGGCGAGGCCGTCGCGGCGGGGGAGCGCGAAGCGCCGACCCCGGACGGCGACGACGGGACCGACGCAGCGCCCGACGAGTGGCTGTGGCTGCTCGGACACGACAACGCGCCGGCACCGACCGCACTCGCCGAGATGCTCTCCGCGGTCGAGATCGCGCCGTCCGTCGTGGTCGCCGGGCCGAAGCTCGTCGACACGGACGACCCGGCACGGATCCGTGCGTTCGGGGAGAGCACGACGCGCGCCGGTCGATCGCTGGCCCTCGTGCAGGACGAGCTCGACCAGGGCCAGCACGACCGGCACACCGACGTGATGGGTGTGTCCGCCGCCGGCATGCTCGTGCGCCGCTCGGTCTGGCGCGAACTGCGCGGCTTCGACCCGGCGCTGCCGGACGTCGACGCCGCACTCGACCTCTGCATCCGTGCGCGCCTCGCCGGACACCGTGTCGCCGTGGTGCCCGAGGCCCGCGTGACGAGTGCCGGACCGATCGAGGAGTTCGGCCGCAAGCGCGTCTCCGAGGGGCGGCGCGTGCGCCTGCACCGCCAGGCGCAACTGCACCGCCGACTGACGTACGCCCCCGCCGGGCTGCTCTGGTTGCACTGGCTGCTGCTCGTGCCGACCGCGCTCGTCCGGGCCGTCGGCCACCTCGTCGCGAAGCACCCCGCCGCGGTCTCCGCTGAACTCGCCGCCGCCCTCGCCGTGGCCTTCGGTGGCGGCGTCCGACGGGCGCGGGCGAACGCCGCGCGGACCCGTCGGGTCGGGTGGGCTGCCATCGAGCCCCTCCGTGTCAGCTGGCGCCGGGTGCACGAGCGACGGACCACCTCGCGCGACGTCGAACTCGCCCGGGTCGAGGACGCCCCGATCGCGCGGGCGTCGTTCCTCGGCGACGGCGGCGTGTGGGTCGTGCTCGCGGCGGCCGCGCTCAGCGTGGTGACGCTCTACCCGCTGCTCGGCACCCCCGCGGTCACGGGCGGTGGACTCCTGCCGCTCAGCACCTCGGTCGGGCGGCTGTGGCAGAACGTCGGCTACGGCTGGCACTCGGTCGGGACCGGCTCCACCGGCCCGAGCGACCCGTTCGCCGCCGTGCTCGCCGTGCTCGGCTCGATCACCGCCTGGTCGCCGTCGACCTCGGTCGTGGTCGTGCTCCTGCTCTCGTTCCCGCTCGCCGCGCTCGGCGCCTGGTTCGTGGTCCGCAAGGTCACCACCCGCACCTGGGTGCCCGTCGTCGGTGCCGCGCTCTACACGATCACCCCGACGCTCGTCGGCGCCGTCACGACCGGACACCTCGGGGCCGTCATCGCGCACGTGCTGCTCCCGTGGCTGCTGCTGGCGGTGCTCGAGGCGCACCGCTCGTGGGCGTGGGCGTCCGGCGCGTCGCTGCTCTTCGCGGTCGTCGCGGCCTCGGCGCCGTCGCTGCTGCCGGTCCTGCTGGTCGGGTGGGTCGTGTCCCTCGTCGTCGGCTGGCGGCGTGCGCACCGTCGGGTCTTCATCCCGGTCCCCGCCGCCGTGCTCTTCCTGCCGCTCGTCCTGGCGCAGGTCGCCCGCGGCAACCCGCTCGCCGTGTTCGCGGACCCGGGCGTCCCCTCCGCCACGCGCGCCCCCTCGGCGCTCCAGCTCGCGGTCGGGCAGCCGCTGCCGGACTGGAGCGGGTGGCTCCCGGCGACGACGCCCCTCGGGCTCGCGGCGTCGGTCCTGCCCGTCGCGATGGCCGTGCTCGCGCTGCCGGTCATCGTGCTCGCGGTCGGGGCGCTCCTCGGACACCGCTGGGCCGTCGCCGGTGCAGCGCTCGTCCTGGCGCTCCTCGGCTACGCGACGGCCTTCGGTGCGACCCACCTCACCGTCACCGGGGTCGGTTCGACCACGACGATCGTGTGGCCCGGCAGCGCCCTGTCCGTGACGGCGCTCGGCATCGTGCTCGCGGCGTCGATCGGCATCGACGTGCTGCCGCGGACCGCTCCGGTCACCGCACTCGTCGCGGCGGTGTTCGCCGGGGTCGCGGTCACCCCCGCCTTCGCCGCGTCCACCCTCGGTGACACGCTCCTGCAGCCGACCACCGGACGGGTCCTGAGCGCGTACGTGAACGCCGAGGCCCAGGCCAACCCGGACGTCGGCACGCTCGTGGTCGACCCGCAGACCGACGGCTCCCTCGCGGTGTCGCTCGAACGCGGCCAGGGCTCGACGCTCGACGACCAGACGACGCTCGACTCCACCGCGCTCCGCCTCAGCAGGTCGGGCGCGCAGCTGGCCACGCTCGCCGGGAACCTCGCCAGCCGCAGCGGGTACGACCCCGAACCCGCGCTCCGCGAGCTCGGCATCTCGTTCGTGCTGCTCGACGACGCACCGGACGCCGACGCGGCACAGCAGGTGCACGACCGTGCGGCCGGAGCGATCGGCCAGGACGCCCGGTTCACGAGCATCGGCGAGACCACCTCCGGCCGGCTCTTCCACTACGAGGGCGACGTCGACCGGGTGTCCACCGGTTCGGCCGCGACCCAGGCGACGCACGTGCTGTACCTGATCGTGCTCGGCGTGGTCTTCGGCGCAGCGGCCCTGCTCGCCGTCCCGACCGCACCGCGTCGCCGCCGTGCCACCTCGAACGTCATCGAGGCCGAGGAACCCGCCACCACCTTCGACGAGGAGCGCGACGAATGAACACCGAGCACCGGTCCGTCCGACGGTGGGTCGTCCGCGGGACCGCGACCGCGGTCGCCGTGGTCGTCGCCGCCGGCGCCGTGACGGCCGCGCACGCGATCGGCACCGAGAGCACCGCGCTCCGCCCGGCGGGTCGACTCGTCACGCCGGTGCCCGCCGACGCCGAGCGCGTGTGCGCCGGCAGCGCGCTGCGGCTCTCGGACGAGTCCGGGAACGACGCGACGACGGCCAGCACCGTCGGGTCGTCGGAGGTCGCGACCGGCACCACCGGCAGCACCGTCGATCGGTCGACCCTCGGCTCGTCGACCACCGGCGGCAGCAACCCCCAGCTCCTCACCGCGCCCGCCGGTGACAGCACGCCGCGAGTCGCCGGCAGCACCTCGCAGAGCGTGTCGTCGGGGGACCTCGTCGGCTTCGGCGCGGCGTCCTGCGACGACCCCGGCCAGTCGACCTGGCTGGTCGGCGGCTCCACCGAGACCGGCCGGACCAGCCTCATCACGCTGTCGAACCCGACGGACGTCAACGCCACCGTGGACCTCGACGTGTTCGACGCCTCCGGTACCGTGCAGGCGCCCGGGACCACCGGCATCGTGGTCGCACCGAACACGCAGAAGGTCGTGCCGCTGTCCGGTTTCGTCGCCGACCAAGGGTCGACGGTCGTGCACGTGACCTCGTCCGGCGGGCAGATCGTCGCGCACATGCAGGAGAGCATCGTGCGGACGCTGACCCCGGGCGGCTACGACGTCGTCTCCGGCGGCGCCGCGCCGGCGCGGACGCAGGTGATCCCCGCGGTCGTGCTGAGCGGCGCCGAGGAGGCGCAGCGCGGCGACGACACCGAGGACGCCACCCCGGTGCTCCGCCTGTTCGTCCCCGGCGACCGCGCTGCACGCGTCACCGTCGGCATCACGACGGCGGACGGCGGCGGGTCGACGGTGAACGCGACCGCTGAGCCCGGGGTCGTCACCGACGTCGCCCTCGACGACTTCCCGGACGGGCGGTACTCGCTCACGGTGACGTCGACGGAGCCGCTCGTCGCGGGGGCCCGCACCACGAAGCCGACCGACGACGGTCGGACCGACCTCGGCTGGTTCGCGTCCGCGGAGCCCCTCGGCGACCGTGTCGTGACCGCGGTCGCGCCCGGCGGCGGGTCGCGGATGACCCTCGTCAACCCGACGCGGTCGGACGCGACGGTGACGATCACCTCGGGGGACCGTGAGCAGGAGGTGGACGTCGCCTCGGGCAGCACGGCCACCGTGCAGGTCCCCGTGTCGACGCAGCTCGAGCTCACCGGCGCCGAGGGGCTCGTCGCGGGCGTCAGCTACGACGCGGACGACGGCATCGCCGGCTTCCCGGTTCGGCCGGCGACGGAGGTCTCGACCCCGGTGCGCGTCTACCCCTGACGCCGAGGCCCGTCGATCAGCGGTGGCGGTGCCCGTCCGGCGCGTCGTCCCTGTCGGTCACCAGTGGCGGTACCGGTCGGGCGCCAGGTCCCACGGGTCCTTGTCGATGAGCTCGCCGACCGCACGGAACACCGCGGTCTCGATGATCACGCGGCGGTCCGTGTCGTCCTTCTCCGGACTCCGGGTGACCCGCTCGACGGGGATCCGGAACAGCGTCACACGCCGGTCGTCGCGGTCGACCCGCCAGCGGGGGAGGCGGTCCGGCAGCGTCTGGTCGGTCGGCATGTCGGCCACCTGGAACACCACCCCGGCGAGCTCGTCCGGCCAGAGCCCCATCAGGTAGTGGGCGGTGTCGCCGACGATGCGGTCGAACGTCTCGGCGCGCGTGATGACGGGCGCGAGCTCCGGTCCGGTGACACTCGACCGGCCACCGCGTCCGTGCCGTGACCGACCACGGGCGCGGTCGACGGGGGTGACGGTGGGGTGCTTCCGACGCATCCCGCCATCGTACGCGGCGAGGGCGTGGCCGACCCCGGCGACGGCCCTCGGCAGGCCGTCGCGGTGGTCCGCCCGGTAGGGTCGGTGCCGGTATGGACGTACGGATCTGCAGCAAGGTCGCCTGTGGCGCGAGCGCCTCGGCGACCCTGACGTACGACTACGGCGACTCCATGGTCGTCGTCGGGCCCCTCTCCACCCGTGTCGAGCCGCACGGGTACGACCTCTGTGCCCGCCACGCGGCCCGCCTGCGCGTGCCCCGCGGCTGGGACGTCGTGCGGCGCGAACCGATCCGGCGGGACGCAGCGCCCGCCGACTGAAGCGGCGCACGGCGGTCCCGGTGGCCCGCGCCGCCGACCGACGGCCGCCGTGTGCGTCGGTTCCGGTGGGACGTGTCCCGGCCCCCCCGCCGGAGGTGAGCCGGTCCGTCCAGCGTCTCCCGGTGCGGCCTGGAGGCCCGCCCGACGTCCGTGACGTCGTCTGACGGTCCGCGCCTCCCGGCGTGCCAGACTGACGCCATGTCGACCGAGACCCGCACCGCCGCCCCGTTCCGCGTCGCCGACCTCGCCCTCGCCGAGGCGGGTCGCCACCAGATCCGCCTGGCCGAGAACGAGATGCCGGGCCTGATGGCCCTGCGTCAGGAGTTCGGGCCGTCGCAGCCGCTCGCCGGTGCGCGGATCGCCGGGTCCCTGCACATGACGGTCCAGACCGCGGTCCTCATCGAGACCCTCGTCGCCCTCGGCGCGCAGGTCCGTTGGGCGAGCTGCAACATCTTCTCCACGCAGGACGAGGCCGCCGCGGCGGTCGCTGTGGGGCCCACGGGGACCCCGGCGTCACCCGCGGGCGTCCCGGTGTTCGCGTGGAAGGGCGAGACGCTCGACGAGTACTGGTGGTGCACCGACCGCATCTTCGACTGGAGCGCCGAGGCCGCTGCAGCGGGGGAGTCGTGGACGGGGCCGAACCTCATCCTCGACGACGGCGGGGACGCGACGATGCTCCTGCACACCGGTGCGGACGCCGAGGCCACCGGACGTGCTCCGGAGCCGGGGGCCGACGCGAGCGCCGAGTGGCGGATCGTGCTCGCGACCGTCGCCGCGTCGCTCGAGCGCTCCACCGATCGCTGGACCCGCATCGCGGCCGAGGTGCAGGGCGTCACCGAGGAGACCACCACGGGCGTGCACCGGTTGTACGAGCTCGCTCGGAAGGGCCAGCTGCGCTTCCCGGCGATCAACGTCAACGACTCGGTGACGAAGTCCAAGTTCGACAACAAGTACGGCATCCGGCACTCGCTGCCCGACGGGCTCAACCGGGCCACCGACGTGCTCATCGGCGGCAAGGTCGCCTTCGTCGTGGGCTACGGGGACGTCGGCAAGGGCGCCGCCGAGGCGCTCCGCGGCCAGGGCGCCCGGGTCGTCGTGTCCGAGGTCGACCCGATCTGCGCACTGCAGGCGGCGATGGACGGCTACCAGGTCGCCCGGCTGGCGGACGTCGCCGGCGAGGTCGACATCGTGGTGACCTGCACCGGCAACCTCGGCGTCGTCGGGGTCGACGAGGTGCTCGCGCTGAAGCACCTGGCGGTCGTCGCGAACGTCGGACACTTCGACAACGAGATCGACATGGCGGGGCTCGAGGCGCTGCCGGGGGTCGAGAAGGTCGAGATCAAGCCGCAGGTGCACGAGTGGCGGCTGCCGAACGGCCGCTCGGTCCTGGTGCTGAGCGAGGGGCGGCTGATGAACCTCGGCAACGCGACGGGGCACCCCTCGTTCGTGATGAGCAACTCGTTCACGAACCAGGTCCTGGCGCAGATCGAACTGCACACGAGGCGCGAGGAGTACCCGACGGGGGTCTCCGTGCTGCCGAAGCACCTGGACGAGAAGGTCGCGCGCCTGCACCTGGACGCCCTCGGGGTCCGGCTCACCGAGCTCCGGCCGGAGCAGGCCGCCTACATCGGTGTGCCCGTCGAGGGCCCCTACAAGCCGGACCACTACCGGTACTGACCGCGCCGGCACCGCGCTGCTGCTCGGCTCCCGTCGCCGCGCGGGGCGGCGCCAGCGCCTCAGCGCGGGAAGCCCGGCGGCCTCGCCCCGGCGACGGCCGCTGCACCGTCGAGCAGTGCTGCCCGCGCCCGCAGTGCCCGCACGTCGCGCTCCCGCCGCACGGCGACGACGCCCGCGAGGAACACCTCGGGGTGGACGTCCGGCACCGGTGAGGCGTGCTCCGCGACCGCCGCCGCGAGCATCCGCGCGGCGGTCTCGCGCGCTTCCGGCCGCAGGTCGCCGGCCGACCGGAAGAAGGCCCCGAGGCGGTCCTCGAGCCGCTGCGGCAGCGCCGACACGTCCGCCACCGCTGCCCACGGCACGAGTTCGACCGGCAGCAGGACCTCGACGTCACGCCGACGTGCGCCGCGTTCGTGCTGCACGAAGGTGCCGGCGAGCAGGTCGCCGAGGCGTCTGGGGCGCGAGCCGAACAGCGCCACGACGAACGCGACGGAGCCCAGGGTGGACCAGAGCTCGAGCAGCCCGACCAGTGCGCGGGTGAAGGCGTGCCGGAACCCGATCGCGCCCCCGTCGACCCGCACCACCCGGGTCCCGGCGGCGTACCGTCCGACGCTCTTGCCCCGCGTGACGGTCTCGACCCCGGCCGGGACGAGCACGAGCACCGTCACCGCGGCCCCGATGCCGAGGGGCAGCAGCCACACGGTGTCGGCGCCGGGCGGCCACACCCTCGCGAGCCCGAACAGCAGCATGGCGAGCAGCGCCACGAGGCAGACCCCGTCGAGCAGCGCCGCCGCGAGTCGCAGCACGATGCCGGCCGGCTGCACGTCGAGCGCGACGGCCTCGCCGACGACGAGCTCGTCGGCGGTCTCGTCGAGCGTCCCGCCGAAGCGGGCGTCGGACAGGTCGCGTGGCACGCGCGTCTTCCCCATGGGATCATTCTCTCGTGAGCGGGTCCCCTCGGGGGCCCGGTGTGTGCGATCGGGGGAGGCACGTGGACCTGGAGGCCTACAGCGCGGTGCACGGCGACCGCTGGGACGAGGTCGACCGGCTCGCCCGCGCCCGACACGGGTCGGGCGCGGACGCGGACCGGCTGGTCAGCGGCTACCAGGAGGTCGCGACCGACCTCGCGCGGGTCCGCGGCGTCGCGCCCGGCTCCGCGGTGGGGGACCGCCTGTCCCGCACCGTGTTCCGCGCACGACTGCGCTTCACGGGCACGCCGGTCGACCCCCTGACCGCCGTCACGACGTTCTTCGCGCGGCACCTCCCGGCGGCGCTGTACCGCATCCGCTGGGTCACGGTCTGGGTCGCGGCGGCAACGGTCGCGATCACGGCGATCGTGGCCGTGTGGATCGCGTCGACCCCGGGAGCGGTCACGACGTTCGGCACGCCGGAGGCCCTGCGGCAGTACGCGACGGAGGACTTCCAGGCGTACTACTCCGACCACGGCCTGGGGGCGTTCACCGCGCAGGTGTGGTCGAACAACGCCTTCATCGCGGCACGCATGGTGGCCTTCGGCATCACGGGGCTCTACGTCCCGGTGTCGATCGTGCAGAACGCGGTGAGCCTCGGCGTCTCCGCGGCGATCATGCACTCGCAGGGGCGGCTCGGCGACTTCTTCCTCTGGATCGCTCCGCACGGTCAGCTCGAGCTGTACTCGGTCTTCCTCGCCGGTGCCGCCGGCCTGATGATCTGCTGGTCGTGGATCGCCCCCGGTGCGCGCACGCGGGCGCAGGCCCTGGCGGAGGACGGTCGAGCCCTCCTCACGGTCGCGGTCGGTCTCGCGCTCACCCTGCTCCTCTCCGGGCTGGTCGAGGGCGTGGTGACCCGCCAGGACTGGCCGTGGCCGGTGAAGATCGGGATCGGCACGGTCGCACTGGCCGCGGTGCTCTGGTACCAGTGGGTGCTCGGCGGCCGTGCGTTCCGCGCGGGTGAGCGCGGTGACGTCGAGGAGTTCGAGCGCGGCGCGACGGCGCTCACCGCGGGCTGAGCCGAGGGCTGCGCCGTGGGTCGTGCGCCCGCCGCCCGCGGCTCAGAGCCGGCCGGCCGCCTTCGCGCGGATGTACGCGTCGGCGACGGCCGGTGGCACGGTCCCGGGCCCACCGCGCACGACCTCGGCGCCGGCCCGGCGTGCGACGTCCCCGACGCCGTCCGCGTCGAGCAGGGTCCGTTCCGCGGCCGCTCGTCGGTAGACGTCGCGCTCGGCACCGGACCCGGCCAGGAGGCGCGACATCCGTCCGTCCCGCTGCTCCGGTGTCCCGTGACCGGCTTCGGCGACCCCGCTCGCCATCCGCTCGACGGCCGGGTCCGCGATGCTCGTGACGACGACGGCGTGCCGTCGCGCGAGCCGGGGGAGCACCGCGAGCAGGTCGGCCGAGGCGCCGACGGAGTCCAGGCTCGACAGGAGCACGACGAACGAACGTGAGGTCGTCACGGCGTCGACGGCTGCCGGGACCGCCGACCAGGCCGTCGCCGCGAGGCCCGGCTCGGCGAGTGCGAGCCGTTCGCCGAAGCGTCGCACCACGTCGGTCCGCGTCGCACCGTGGACCCGGTCGCGGACGGTGTCGTCGAGCACGACCAGCTCGACCCGGTCGCCGGCAGCCGTCGCGAGCGCGCCGAGCAGCAGCGCGGACTCGATGAACGTGTCGAGCCGCGGCTCGTCGTCGACGCGTCCGGCGCCGGCACGACCGGCATCGACGACGATGACGACGCGGCGGTCACGCTCCGGTCGCCACGTCCGGACGACCAGGTCCTGCCGCCGGGCGGTCGCGCGCCAGTCGATCGACCGCACGTCGTCGCCGCGCACGTAGTCGCGCAGGGAGTCGAACTCCGTCCCGTGACCCCGCAGTTGCAGGGTGGTCTCACCGTCGAGTTCGCGGAGCCGGGCGAGCCGGGAGGGCAGGTGCCGACGCGATCGGAAGGGCGGCGTGACCACCAGCGAACCGGGCGCGTCCAGGACGGCCTGCCGGGCGGCGAGGCCGAGCGGGCCGAAGGACCGGACGGCGACCCCGGCGCTGGTGCGACGGCCGCGACGGAAGGGCGTGAAGCGCACCCGGGCGGTCCGGCGTTCCCCGGCGGGCACCGTCGAGCGGATCCGGTGCGGCCCGTGGCCGGCGGAGGGCTCCCACATGTCCCGGACGACCGCGCGCAGCGGCCGACGTCCGTCGTTCGCCAGGACGAGCGTGCCGTCGGCGGTGCTGCCGCGTCGGACCAGCTGCGGCATCCGTCGCTCGACGCGGACCGAGCCCGGATCGGCGGCGAGCAGGACGTCGAGCCCGGCGGCGAGCACCACGACGGCCGCCCACGCCACGCCGCCCCAGGCGCTGCCGAGCAGCACCGTGGGGACGATCGCGACCGCCAGGAGCGCGACGAAGCGACCGGAGACGGCCACTAGAAGGGCACCCGGACCTGCTCGACGACCTGCTGCAGCACCCCGTCCGCCCCGACGCCCTCGAGCTCGGCGTCCGCGGCCACGCGCAGCCGGTGCCGCCAGACCGGCAGGAGCATCGCCTGCACGTGGTCCGGCGTGATCGCGTCGTAGCCGGTGAGCCACGCCCACGCCTTCGCGGCGGCGAGGAGCGCCGTCGCACCGCGGGGGCTCACGCCGATGCGGACGGATGGCGCCTGCCGGGTGGCGCGGGCGAGGTCGACCACGTACGCCAGGACGTCGTCGCGCGCCCCCACAGCGCGGACGGCCCGCTGCGCCGCGAGGACCTCGTCGACGCCGAGCACCGGCCGGACTCCGGCGGACCGGACGTCCCGCGGGACGAAGCCGTCCGCGTGCCGACGGAGCACCTGCCACTCGACGTCCCGGGGCGGCACGTCGAGCGTGAGCTTCATCAGGAAGCGGTCGAGCTGCGCCTCCGGCAGCGTGTAGGTCCCCTCGAACTCGATGGGGTTCATCGTCGCGGCGACGAAGAACGGGTCGGGCAGCGGCCGCGCGGCGCCGTCCACGCTGACCTGGCGTTCCTCCATCGCCTCGAGCAGTGCGGACTGCGTCTTCGGCGGCGTGCGGTTCACCTCGTCGGCGAGCAGCACGTTCGTGAAGACCGGGCCCTCGCGGAACGGGAAGGTGCCGGTCGACGCGTCGAACACGAGCGAGCCCGTGACGTCCCCGGGCATCAGGTCCGGGGTGAACTGGATGCGCTTCGTGTCGAGCGACATGGCCGCTGCGAGGCTGCGCACCAGCAGCGTCTTCGCGACGCCGGGGACGCCCTCGAGCAGGACGTGGCCCTGCGCGAGGATGCCGACGATCATCCCGGACACGGCGCCCTCCTGGCCGACGACGGCCTTGCCCACCTCGGCGCGGAGCCGGCCGAAGGCGTCCCGGAGCGCGTCGGTGCCGCCGGTCGGGCGTGCCGTGGCGTCCGGTTCCGTGGCGGGCCGCGTCCTGGTGGTGGACGCAGCGTCGGTCCGGGTCGTGCCGTTCGGTTCCTGGGCGGGTGACGGATCGGTCACGGTCGTGCTCCTCGTCGGTTGCGGTGGGGCGTTCGGGGGGTGGAGGTCTGCGGGACGGGGGCGCCGGTCGCCGCGCGGACGGCACGCTCGAGCTCGTCGAGGGCCGCTGCGCCGTCGCGGAGCGCACGGTCGTCGGTCGTCGGGCCGCCCACCAGGACGGCGCCGACGGCGGGGTCGGGACGACCGGTCGCGCGGGCCGCGGCACGGACGACCTCGTCGACGTGCGCACCGCGGGGGAACCCGAGGCGGTGCCCGACCCGTCGGAGCGCTGCGAGCCGCAGGGTGTCCAGCGCGTGCGTGCGGTCCCGGGTCCTGGCGTAGAGGCGTGCGCGCCCCTCGGTGGTCTCGGAGGCGCGGACGACCACGGGCATCCGTTCCACGACGAGCGGCCCGAGCCGGCGACCGCGCCAGACACCGGCCGCGACCGCGACGAGGCCGAGCAGCAGCAGGGCGCCGGGCACCCACGACGGTGCGAGCGAGCCGATCGTCGGCGCGGCGTCGGCCGACGTCCGGGTCGGCGTGTACCAGACGAGCCGGTCACCGGAACCGAGCAGGTCGAGTGCGAAGGCGGCGTTGCCCGCGGTCGTGATCGTGTCGTTCCGCAGCGCCCCCGTCGTGCCGACCAGGGTGACGTCGCCGCCGGGCGTGGCGGTCCGGACGATGCCGGCGACGCGGTCGTCCCCGCTGCCGGTCGTGGCGCAGAGGTCGGTGCCGGACGGGACGGGGCCGTCCGACGGCGGGCGGTAGCCCTGGCCGCTCGTGGTGATGCGCTCGGCGGCGGCGACGGCCGGGACGGCGCACCCGGTGGTCGCGACGGTGTCGTCCCCGAGCACGGGGCCGGCGGCGACCACGTCGAGGCCCAGGGCGTCGAGTACGGCCTGGTCCGTGGTGACCAGGACGACGTGCTCGGCCGAGCGACCGAGTCGGCGGGCGACCCCGGCGTCGAGGGCGCCGGCGGAGTCGTCGACCAGGAGCGTCGCACCGCGGAGTGCGTCGCCGTCGAGGCCGTCCACGCGGTCGACCACGTCGACCCGGGTGCCCTGCTGCTCGAGCACCCGGACGAGCGCCCGGGCACCGCTCGCCGTCGTCGAGGCCGGGTCGAGCGGCTCGCGGGACGGGTCGGTGGAGGACTGCACGGCCGCGGTGAGCCCGGCGAGCAGCAGGCCGACGAGCACGATGACGACCCAGAAGGCGACACGACCGAGCCTGCCCGGGGCGCGGACGACGCGGATCGCGGTCGCGGCGGCGCTCACGTCGACACCGCCGGTGCGACCGCGGGTCGGGCACCGCGGACCGTCGCCTCGGTGTCGATGACCGAGCGTGCCGTGGCCTCGTCGGCCTCGGTGCCGAGGTACCGGACGTCGTCGAAGGCGCGCGCTGCCCGGTCGATCCGGTCCGCGTGGTCGGGGAACCACGGTGCCGCGCGGCCGGCGACGGCCCGTGCCGTGGCGCCGGGGACCTCGCGCACGAGGTCGCGTTCGGCGAGTCCGCGCGCGACGGCGCGGTACCCGTCGAGGACCGCGGCGGACCAGTCGCCCGCGCGCAGGGCGGAGCGGGCGGCGTCGCCGAGCTCGCGGGCGGACCGGACGTCGTCGGCGTCGAAGACGCTCCCGTCGTCGGACCGCGCGGTGCGGGCCCGGCGACGGGGGAGACCGCGGGCGACGACCACGAGCACGACGACCGCCACGAGCACGACGACCGCGATCCAGAGCACGGACTGCCCGAGGACGGGGGAGTCCAGCCCGCCGCCCGGGCGGAAGGACCCGAGCCACTCGAGCACGTGGCGCGAGGCCCGGTCCCACCAGGTCGCGCGCGCACCGTCGTAGTCGGCTCGCTCGAGCTCGCGTTCGAGCAGTCGACGTGCCTCGTCCGGACCGAGCGTCACGAGCCGCCCGGCCACGGTTGCCCCGGCCACTGCTGCGACGGCTGCTGTGGGCCGGGCCACTGCTGCGTGGGCTGCTGCGGGCCGGGCCACTGCTGCGTCGACGGCTGACCCGGCCAGGGCTGTCCGGGGCCCTGCTGTCCGGGCCCCTGCTGACCGGGCCACGGCGGGCGGGCGACGGCGGGCGCCGGTGCGAACGGGTCCGACGGCTCCCCGGTGTCCAGGTGCGCGGCGATCCGCTGGTCGAGCGCCTCGGTGCGGATGCGGCGGTCGAGGGCGAGGAAGGTCAGGACCGAGGCGCTGAGCACGTCGGTGACGCACTGCACGGCGATGGACAGCAGCGCACCGAGCACGATCGCCACGACGGCCCCGACGCCCACACCGGCGGCCGCGCCCGTCTGACCGAGCGGGTCGAAGGCGCCGATGGCCAGGACCGTGCCGAACGTGAGCGGGATCGACGCGATCGACCCCGCGATCCCGAATGCGACCTGGACGAGCAGGACGATGCCGAAGGTGCGCCAGAACGCCCCGCGGGTGAGTCGCCACGACTGCGCCGCTGCCGAGAAGACGCCCCGGCCCTCGAGGGCGATCGTGGGGACGGTGAACGCGAACCTCGTCGCCAGCCAGGCGACCACGACGAGTGCGCCGAGGGCGAGCAGGAAGAACGCGCCGATGAAGCCGCCGATGCCGGAGCGACCCGCGACCAGACCGGCCGCGATGCCGACCACGAGTCCGCCGAACACCGCGCCGAGGACCAGGCCCGCGGCGAGCTGCAGCAGGATCCACGCGAGGACCGGCCACCGCCGACCGGCGAGGAGCGCCCAGAGGCCGCGGAAGCTCGCGCGGCGCCCGAGCACGCGCTGCCCGGTGTCCGCCGCGACCGGCGCGACGAGGAAGGCCCGGCCCAGGTAGGCCAGGAAGGGCAGCCCGACCGAGAGCACGAGGAAGAGGGTCACGGACCCGGCGACGACGTCCCCCGCGCCGCTCCCGCCGGCCTCGACCGCCGACGACCTGCGCGCCTGCAGCGACTGCTGCCCGAAGGTGCTCGCCAGCGTCGCGAGGAGCCCGAGCACACCGCTGAGCAGCAGGCTCCAGAGGAGCAGGACGCGCGGGTTCCGCCGGAACACCGTGAACGCCCCCGCGAGCACGTCGCCCAGGCCGAGCGGACGGAGCGGGACGACCGGGCGCTGCGCCGGCGGTCGCTGCGGACCGGGACCGGGACGCCCGGGGCCGGCGTGCTGCTGCCAGCCCTGCTGGGCCGGCCACGGCTGCTGCCCCGACCACCCGGCGGACGACGGCTGCCCTGCGGGGTGGGACGGGCCTCCCGTCCGGTCCTCGCCCCCACCGGATCCCGGAACCTGCCAGTCGGCCATCGCCGCCCCCTCGTCGTGCTCGTGTCGCGCAGCGGAACGCACGACCGTGCACCCATACTGTCGCAAGATCCCGGTGCGACGGGTGCTCGGCTATCGTGACTGTGGGTGCCGGCTCTCGGCACCGCCGCCCGTCCCACGGAGTCCATGCACATGACACCGCGCATCCTCGTCGTCGACGACGACCAGGCCCTCGCCGAGATGATCGGCATCGTCCTCCGTTCCGAGGGGTACGACCCGGAGTTCAGCGCCGACGGCAACGACGCCGTCGAGACGTTCCACAGCACGAAGCCCGACCTCGTGCTGCTCGACGTCATGCTGCCGGGGATCGACGGCATCGAGGTCTGCAAGCGGATCCGCGCGGACAGCGGCACCCCGATCATCATGCTGACGGCGAAGGGCGACACCGCCGACGTCGTCGCCGGCCTCGAGAACGGTGCCGACGACTACGTCGTCAAGCCGTTCAACCCGAAGGAGCTCGTCGCGCGCATCAAGACGCGGCTGCGGCCGACGGCGGGGGACGCGTCGGTGCTGCACGCGGGCGACCTGACCGTCGACGTCGCCGCGCACGAGGTCCGTCGCGGCGACACGGTGATCGCGCTCACCCCGCTCGAGTTCGACCTGCTCCGCGCGCTCGCCGAGAAGCCGAACCAGGTCTTCACCCGCGAGATGCTC
Source organism: Curtobacterium sp. 260 (assembly GCF_030803485.1). Classification (NCBI taxonomy): domain Bacteria; kingdom Bacillati; phylum Actinomycetota; class Actinomycetes; order Micrococcales; family Microbacteriaceae; genus Curtobacterium; species Curtobacterium sp. 260. The sequence goes on from NZ_JAURUY010000001.1 coordinate 493,172, forward strand.
CTCGACCAGGTCTGGGGCTACCACTACAAGGCGGACACCCGGCTCGTGAACGTCCACGTGCAGCGGCTCCGCGCGAAGATCGAGCACGACCCGGACAACCCGAAGATCGTCACCACCGTCCGCGGTGTCGGCTACCGGGCCGGAGGAGCCTGAGCACCGTGCCGTCGGCGTCGTCCGGTACCGCGGGGGGCGGGGGCGCACCGCGGGCCGGCCGCGGGTTCCCCGGTCGCGCCGCCCGTGTGCGGCGTCGGCTCCGCCGCTGGCTCCGTCGCGGGTGGTACGCGGTCGCCTGGCTGTGGCGCCGGTCGCTCATGGTGCGCAGCGTCGCGATCACCGTCGCGACGACCGGCCTCGCGGTCGCAGTCATCGGCACCGCGGTCATGATCAGCATCTCGAACAACGTCTACGCGCAGCGCCGCGACCAGATCGAGTCCGAGTCGGCCCGGGCGACGATCGTCGCGCAGGGCATCTTCGACGCGGCGACCGCGGCCGAGGACAACAACCAGACCGAGCTGGAGACCCTGCAGAGCGAGGCGCAGCAGGCGATCCTCTCGAACACGACGAGCCCGGGCGGCACGAGCATCGCCATCGAGCGGACGCCCGGCCAGTCGACGCCCCAGACCCTGCAGAACCTCGCGAGCCAGGGCTTCCCGGACGCCGTGATCACCGACGCCCTGCGCCGCGAGGTCGGGAAGGACACCGGGCGACTGAGCCTGCAGCCCGTGCAGCTCGACGACGGCGGCCGCCGCGAGCCGGGCCTGGCCGTCGGGTCCGTCCTGCAGGTCCCGAGCGCCGGACAGTACGAGCTCTACATCGTGTACGACCTGTCCGACGCGCAGCAGACCCTCGACTTCGTGTCACAGACGCTGTCGGTCGGCGGCGTCGCACTCATCGTCCTCATCGCGCTCGTCACCTCGCTCGTGGTGCGGCTCGTCGTCGTGCCGATCCGCGGTGCCGCCGAGACGAGTCGCAAGATCGCCGCCGGCCGGCTCGACGAGCGCATCCCGGTCCGGGGTCACGACGACATCGCGATCCTCGCGCGCAGCTTCAACGACATGGCCGACGCGGTCAGCCGGCAGATCACCCAGCTCGCCGAGCTCTCCCGCGTGCAGCAGCGCTTCGTGTCCGACGTCTCCCACGAGCTCCGCACGCCGTTGACCACGATCCGGCTCGCGGGCGACATGCTCTACGACTCGCGGCACGCCTTCGAGCCGTCGGTGAGCCGGTCCGCCGAGCTCCTGCACGCACAGGTCGAGCGCTTCGAGCTGCTGCTGGCCGACCTGCTCGAGATCTCCCGCTACGACGCCCAGGCGGTGCAGCTCGACACCGAACCCGTCGTGCCCGCCGCGCTCGCCGCCGACATCGTCGAGGAGTTCCGCCCGCTCGCCGACCGTGCCGGCGTCGACCTGCAGCTCGTCACCCCCGGCGGCCACACCACGATGCAGCTCGACGCGAAGCGCATCCGGCGGATCCTGCGGAACCTGGTCGGCAACGCGGTCGAGCACGGCGACGCGAAGCCCGTCCAGGTCGTCGTCGACAGCGACTCCCGGTCCGTGGCGATCGCGGTCCGTGACCAGGGCGTCGGGATGCCACCGGAGGACGCAGCGCGGGTGTTCGACCGCTTCTGGCGCGCCGACCCGAGCCGCAAGCGCACCATCGGCGGCACCGGCCTCGGTCTCGCGATCTCCCTCGGGGACGCGAACCTGCACGGCGGTCGGATCGACGTGTGGTCGCGCCCCGGCGAGGGCTCGACGTTCGTGCTGACCCTGCCGCGTGGCGAGTCGCTCGGCACCGCGACCTCCGCCATCCCGCTGCCCGAACTCGACGAGACCTACGACGGCCCCCGCGCCGTTCGGGGGGAGGACTGATGCGCGCACGACTCCGGACCCTGGTGGTGGTGACGCTCGCGGCGCTCTCCGTGGTCGCCCTCTCGGCGTGCGCGGCGATCCCGACGGGTGGCGGCGTGCGTACCGGGCAGTCGGTGAAGGACGAGGCGATCTCCGGCTTCGAGCTCCGCCCGGACCGACCGGTCGCCGGCATGGACCAGACCGCGATCCTGCGCGGCTTCGTCGCCGCCGGCACCGGCGCGCAGGACGACTACGGCACCGCCCGCGAGTTCCTCGCCACGGGGTTCGCCGAGAAGTGGAACCCGCGCCGCGGCGTCACCGTCCTGCAGGGCAGCGGCGCGATCGAGCGGGTCGCCGACCGCGAGCTCACCTACACGCTGACCGCCAGTGCGACCGTCGACGCCGACGGCGAGTACACCCAGGCGGTCCGGCCGACGACGTCGACCCTGACGTTCCAGTTCGTCCGCGAGGGCGGGGAGTGGCGGATCGCCTACGCCCCGGACGGGATCATCCTCACGCCCGTGAGCTTCGAGTCGCAGTTCCAGCAGCACGCGCTGTACTTCTTCGATCCGACGTACCGCTACCTCGTACCCGACGAACGGTGGTTCCTCGCCCGGTCGTCCACGAGCACCCGCATCGCCAGCGCGCTGCTGGCCGGGCCGTCCGACTGGCTCAAGGGCGCCGTCGTGTCGGCCTTCCCGGAGGGGACGCAGCTCTCGCTCAACGCGGTCACGATCGAGAACGGCTCCGCGCTCGTCGACCTGTCGCGCGACGCCCTCGGTTCGAGCGGCGAGGACAAGGCGCGCATGCGCGAGCAGCTGACCCGCTCGCTCGCGTCGGTCGCCTCGGTGTCGTCCGTCTCGATCACCATCGAGGGGGCGACCTTCGCCGAGCCGGAGCAGCAGGACGCGACGGCGCGTCTCAACCCCGACGTCGACCCGCGACCGCTCGTCGACCGCGACGACGAGGTCGGGTACGCGACGGGCAACGGTCGGATCGCGGCCCTCGGCGGCGACGCGAGCACGACGATCGCCTCCCTCGACCCGGAGTCGTTCTCGCTCTCCACGTCCGGCACGGTCGCCGCGGTGGGCAACGCCAGCGGCGTGGTCGTGGTGCGCGGTCGGGACGCACTGCGCATCGACGCGACCGACGGACTGGTCCCGCCGACGCTCGACGACCTCGGCTTCGTCTGGGTCGGCAGCGGTGACGACACGAGCCGGGTGACGGCGTACGGGCTGGGTGGCGACCCGCACGAGGTCGCCACGACGCTGCCACGCGGTCGGCTCGTCTCGTTCCAGATCTCCCGCGACTCCACACGGGCGCTCGCCCTCATCGAGACGGGCGACGGGCCCGCCCTGTACGTGATGGCGATCGTCCGCGGCAGCGACCGCACGCCGACGGGCCTCGGCTCGCCGGTGCGCGTGCAGGCGACCACGGGTGACGCCGTCGGTGCGGCCTGGGTGAACGACAGCGACGTCGTGTCGGTCGGGCAGACGGAGGCCGGCCCCGAGGTCGTCCGGTCGACGGTCGGCGGCCAGTCGACGACGTTGCCGAAGCCGGACGGGACGGCGACCTCGGTGGCGGGCGGCAGCGGCGGATCGGTCCTGCTGCGCATGTCGGACGGCACGGTCCTGCAGTCCACCGGCGGCCGCTGGGACACCACGGGGGTCGCCGCGGACGTGCTCGGTACCCAGCGCTGACGCGGCACGCGTCGCCCCTGCGGCGCGCCCCTGCGCGGGCCGCAGGGTCGTCCCTGCACCGACGGCGCGGTCGTCCCTGCACGCGCGGCGCGGCCGTTCCTGCACGCGCGGCGCGGCCGGGAGGCCCGTCCACCGTCCGCCGCGACGGCCCACCTCGGTGGTGTGCCGGGCGTCACGATCACCCCGTGTCCACGACCGACCCGCGCCGCCGGCGCACCCGCGCTGCCGGCGCCCCTCCCACCGCCCCTGCCACCGCACCGTCCGCCTGGTCGGACGCCGTCGCCGCGGTGCTCGGACTCGTGCTCCCCGTGGCCTGCGTCGGGTGCGGTGCGCCGGACCGCGCGGTCTGCCGGCCCTGCCGTGACGCACTCGACGCCGAGCCGCAGCGACGCCGGCTGGTCGCGGGTGTCCGACTCGACGCGGCCTTCGCCTACCGGGACACCGTGCGGGCCCTCGTCCTCGACCTGAAGCTCCGTGGCCGGACGGACCTCGTGCCGGTGCTCGCGCCACGGTTCGGCGCGCTCGTCGACGGGGCCCTGGCCGACGTCCCGGGAGCGCTGCTCGTCCGTGTGCCGCCGTCGCGTGCCGGGACGCGGCGGCGCGGGTTCGACCCGGTCGTGCTGCTGCTCCGCCGCGCGGGTGCTGCGCGTGGGCGGGCCCGTCGCGCGCCGCGCAAGGCGCTCCGGCGCGTCCGGGGGCGGGTCCTCGCGGACCGGCCCGGCTCCCGCGCCACGAAGCGCGTCGTGCACGGCCAGAAGGAGCGGACGGCACTCGAACGGGTCGAGGCGACGGTGGGCACGCTCCGTGCGGCGCACGTCGCGGGCCGGGACGTCGTGGTGGTCGACGACGTGGTCACGACCGGCGTCACCATGGCCGAGGCGGTCCGCGCGGTCCGTGCGGCCGGGGGGCGCGTGGTGCGGTGCGTCGCGCTCGCCGAGGTCGAGGAGTGACCGCTCGGGCAGCACCAGGACGGGTCGTGCACCGGCCCCGTGGGTGCGGCGCTGGTCGGCCGGGTGGACGCCGGGTGGACGCCCGGCGACGCCTGAGCGTCCGGTGGGTGTCCTGCGCGACCCGCCGGTGGGTGGTGACGCCGCTCGGGCCGGGGGTCTAGCCTCGCGGCAAGGCGTTCGGGATCGCCGGATGGAGGCGACGCGCCGAAGTACGGATGGGAGCCGCCACATGGACGTGACGATCACGGGCCGGAACGTCGGGGTCACCGACCGATTCCGCACCTACGTGGAACAGAAGTCCGAGAAGATCGACGTGCTCGCCGACCGCGCCCTCGCCTTCGAGGTGCGCCTCAGCCGCCACAACGAGAAGGCCGGCGGCGCCCAGGGTGAGGACCGCGTCGAACTCACCCTGATCGGCCCGGGGCCCCTCGTGCGGGCCGAGTCCGCCGCCTCGGACAAGTACGCGGCGTTCGACCTCGCCTTCGCCCGCATCACCGAGCGCCTGCGTCGGGCACGTGACCGCCGCAAGGTGCACCGTGGTCGCCACCGCCCGACCTCCGTGGCCGAGGCCGCCGGCACCGGGTTCGAGCGCATGGGTGTGACGCCGGCCGACGGACGGCTCATCGAGACCGTCGCGACCGGTGCCGTCCCCGTGGTCGAGGAGTCGCACGACGAGGACGTCGAGGCGTACTCGCCCGTGGTCATCCGGCAGAAGGTCTTCACCGAGGCCCCGATGACCCTCGACGACGCGCTCTACCGCATGGAGCTGGTCGGGCACGACTTCTACCTCTTCGTCGACGCCGAGACCCGGCGTCCGAGCGTCGTCTACCGCCGCAAGGGCTGGGACTACGGCGTGATCGGCATCGACGACGGGAGCGCGGACGCCAGCACCGCCGACGCCGACGCCGTCGGGTCAGCGGCCGTCGCGTAGCGCACCGTCGCCGACCAGCGGGTGCGTGCGGTCCTCGTCGGACCGTGCGCACCCGCTGCCCTCGTCGGCGGTCCCTGCTCGGTGCACCGCCCGTCTCCCAGCGCAGCGCTCCGGCGGGTTGCTAGCATGACTGGCTGTTCGGATCGCGCAGGTCGCGCGCGACGACCCCGTAAGGAGCTCACGTGGCAAACGTGCTGGAGAAGGTCCTCCGCATCGGCGAAGGACGGACCCTCCGACGGCTGAAGGCGTACGCCTCGGCCATCAACGACCTCGAGGACGACTTCGCGAGCCTCACCGACGAGGAGCTCCAGGACGAGACGAAGGAGCTCCGCGAGCGGTACGCCAACGGGGAGTCCCTGGACGACCTCCTGCCGGAGGCGTTCGCCGCCGTGCGCGAGGCAGCCAAGCGCACCCTCGGCATGCGGCACTTCGACGTGCAGCTCATGGGCGGCGCGGCCCTGCACCTCGGCAACATCGCCGAGATGAAGACCGGTGAGGGCAAGACCCTCGTCGCGACGACCGCCGCCTACCTCAACGCGATCCCGTCGCGCGGCGTGCACGTCATCACGGTCAACGACTTCCTCGCGTCGTACCAGTCCGAGATCATGGGTCGCGTCTTCCGTGCGCTCGGCATGACCACCGGCTGCATCATCGCGAACCAGTCGCCGGCCGAGCGCCGCGAGCAGTACGCGGCCGACATCACCTACGGCACGAACAACGAGTTCGGCTTCGACTACCTGCGCGACAACATGGCGTGGCAGGCCTCCGACATGGTGCAGCGCGGCCACTACTTCGCGATCGTGGACGAGGTCGACTCGATCCTCATCGACGAGGCCCGCACGCCGCTCATCATCTCGGGGCCGTCCTCGGGCGAGGCGAACCGCTGGTTCACCGAGTTCGCGTCGATCGCCACCCGCCTGATCCCGGGCGAGGACTACGAGGTCGACGAGAAGAAGCGCACTGTGGGCGTGCTCGAGCCCGGCATCGAGAAGGTCGAGGACTACCTCGGCATCGACAACCTCTACGAGTCGGCGAACACCCCGCTCATCTCCTTCCTGAACAACTCGATCAAGGCCGTCGCCCTGTTCAAGAAGGACAAGGACTACGTCGTGATGAACGGTGAGGTGCTCATCGTCGACGAGCACACCGGTCGCATCCTCATGGGCCGGCGCTACAACGAGGGCATCCACCAGGCGATCGAGGCGAAGGAGGGCGTCGAGGTCAAGGCCGAGAACCAGACCCTCGCGACCGTCACGCTGCAGAACTACTTCCGCCTGTACCAGAAGCTCTCCGGCATGACCGGTACCGCCGAGACCGAAGCGGCAGAGTTCATGTCGACCTACAAGCTCGGCGTCGTCCCCATCCCGACGAACAAGCCGATGCAGCGCATCGACCAGACCGACCTCGTCTACAAGAACGAGAAGGCGAAGTTCGAGCAGGTCGCCGTCGACATCGCCGAGCGCCACGAGAAGGGCCAGCCGGTCCTCGTGGGCACCACGAGCGTCGAGAAGTCCGAGTACCTGTCGAAGCTCCTCGCGAAGAAGGGCGTCAAGCACGAGGTCCTCAACGCGAAGAACCACGCCCGCGAGGCCGCGATCGTCGCGCAGGCCGGTCGACTCGGCGCCGTCACGGTCGCCACGAACATGGCCGGCCGCGGTACCGACATCATGCTCGGCGGCAACTCCGAGTTCCTCGCCGTGCAGGAGATGCACGCCAAGGGCCTGTCCCCGACGGAGACGCCGGAGGAGTACGAGGCCGCCTGGGACGACGTCTTCGCCCGTGTCAAGGCCGAGATCAAGGAAGAGGCCGACAAGGTCCGCGACGCCGGCGGTCTGTACGTCCTCGGTACGGAGCGCCACGAGTCGCGCCGCATCGACAACCAGCTCCGAGGTCGTTCCGGTCGTCAGGGCGACCCGGGCGAGAGCCGCTTCTACCTGTCGCTGACCGACGACCTGATGCGCCTGTTCAACTCCGGTGCGGCCGAGAGCCTGATGGGCCGCTCGAACGTGCCGGACGACATGGCGATCGAGAACAAGCTGGTCAGCAGGGCGATCCGGTCCGCCCAGGCGCAGGTCGAGGGCCGCAACGCGGAGATCCGCAAGAACGTCCTGAAGTACGACGACGTCCTGAACCGCCAGCGCGAGGCGATCTACAGCGACCGCCGTCACATCCTCGAGGGTGACGACATCAACGACCGTGCGCAGTCGTTCCTCAAGGCCGTGATCGACGACGTCATCGACACGCACACCGGCGAGGGCTCCCCGGACGACTGGGACCTCGACGCGATGTGGACCGAGCTCGGCACGCTGTACCCGATCTCGATCTCCATCGACGAGGTCATCACCGAGGCCGGTTCGAAGGGCAAGGCGACGCGCGAGTTCCTGGCACGCGAGATCCTGTCCGACGCCAAGCTCGCGTACCAGCAGCGTGAGGAGCTCCTCGGTGACGAGGCCATGCGCGAGCTCGAGCGCCGCGTCGTCCTCTCCGTGATCGACCGTCGTTGGCGTGACCACCTGTACGAGATGGACTACCTCAAGGACGGCATCGGCCTCCGCGCGATGGCACAGCGCGACCCGCTGGTCGAGTACCAGCGCGAGGGCTACGCGCTCTTCCAGAGCATGATGGGCCAGATCCGCGAGGAGTCGGTCGGGTACCTGTTCAACCTCGAGGTCCAGGTGCAGTCGGACGGCGACAACGCGGTCATCGAGGCGAAGGGGCTCGGGGAGTCCGAGGCCACCGGCCTCGAGTACTCGGCGCCGTCGATCGACGGCGAGGTCGAGGTGCGCGACGAGCGCGGACGCCTGGAGCAGGCCGCCACCGCTCGCGCGCAGCGCGCGCAGGCCGAGGCCGAGGCAGAGGCCGCCGGTCCGGAGCACGGGTCGGCGTTCGGCAACGCGGCGACCGCCTCCGGACAGGCTGCCGCGGGGAACCGCGCGGAGCGTCGTCAGGCCGCCAAGAAGGGCTGACGCTCCACGACGACGGACGGGAGGCGCGGTGCCGGACGGCACCGCGCCTCCCGTCCGTCGTGTCCCCGGTGCGGGATCAGAGCACCCCGATCGCGGTCGCTCGCCAGCGCCCCTGCCGCAGCTCGAGCCGGAGCGCGACGGCACGCGCGTGGCTGCGCGTGTGCACCACCACGGCTGCCTCCGCGACGCCGGGCGCCGGTTCGCAGACCCGGACGCTCCCGACCTGCAGGATCGGGCGGGCGCGGGACCGTCTCCCGATCGACCGCGCCCGAGCGCCGAGGGCGGCACGCTGCAGCAGGTGCCGCTGCACGTCCTCGGTGATCCAGCGCGCGATGCTGTCGACCTCGCGCCCACCGGTCAGGACCTCGACGACGCACAGCCCGAGCGCCCGCGCCGTGTCGGCGACGTCCGGTGTCGCCGTCGTGGTCGTGGTCTCGGACGACGTCCCGGCCTCGGCGCAGTCCGCGACGTCGGGGTGGTCCCCGCTCGCCGCCACGAGCTCCCGGTGCTCGGATTGGCTCCTCGGTGTCCTGCCGGTCACCGGGGCGAGCGTCCGCGGTACCGGTCCGCTCTGGTCGTCCGCCGTGATCGGACGCGCTTCTCCTGCCGCCATGTCCCCTCCGCTTCCGAGCGTACGGACAAATTGCGCATGTGAAATACCGATGTCGTCGTGCTTGTGGAGGGGCGTCGTTCTCCACAGACGGGCGCACCTAGACTTGCCGGGTGTCGACCCTCAGTGATCTCGTCCTCGCACAAGGCCGGTCCTCGGAAGCGGACGTGGAGTGGCTCCACCTGCTCGTGGGGGACTGGCAGCTCCTCGCCGACCTCTCCTTCGCGGACATGGTGCTGTGGGTGCCGACGGCCGTGGACGGCTCGTTCATGGCCGTGGCGCACGCGCGTCCGAGCTCGGCGGCGACCCTGTTCTACCGCGACATCGTCGGGCAGGAGATGCGTGAGGAGTGGCGCGACCAGGTCACCCAGTGCTTCGCGAGTGCGACGGTCGTCGACTCGGCCGAACCCGACTGGTACGAGGACACGCCGACCCGGGTCCGTGCGATCCCCGTGCTCCGCCGGCTGACGACGAACAGCACCGAGACGACCGACCGTCCGATCGCCGTGGTCACCCGGCACTCGAACCAGGACGAGATGCGGACGCCGAGCCGCCAGGAGCTGAACTTCACCGCGAGCGCGAACGACCTGTTCGGCATGATCGCGACCGGTGACTTCCCGGACCTCGGGGCGCCGGCTGGTCCGCGCCGCGGTGCGCCCCGCGCGAGCGACGGTCTGCTCCGCCTCGACACGAACGGCACCGTGACCTTCGCGAGCCCGAACGGCCTGAGCGCGTTCAACCGCATGGGCTTCGAGGGGGAGCTCGAGCGGAAGTCCCTCGCCGAGGTGACCACCGAGCTCATCGGCGCGAAGCTCGACGTGGACGAGTCCCTCCCGCTCGTCGTGACCGGTCGTGCGCCGTGGCGCGCCGACGTCGAGGCGAAGGGCGTGACGGTGTCGCTCCGGTCGATCCCGCTGCGTGACCACGGGGAGCGCATCGGTGCCATCGTGCTCTGCCGCGACGTCACCGAGCTGCGGCACCAGGAGCGTGAGCTCATCACCAAGGACGCGACGATCCGCGAGATCCACCACCGGGTGAAGAACAACCTGCAGACGGTCGCGTCGCTGCTGCGGATCCAGGCCCGACGGACCCACTCGGACGAGGCCCGCACGTCGCTGCAGAACGCGATGCGCCGCGTCGCCGCGATCGCCGTCGTGCACGACACCCTGTCGACCGGTCTCAGCCAGAACGTCGACTTCGACGAGGTGTTCGACTCGGTGCTCAAGCTCGTGACCGAGGTCGCCGCATCGCACAACACCACCGTCCGCCCGAAGAAGACCGGTGAGTTCGGCGTGCTGCCCTCCGAAGCCGCGACGCCCCTCGCGCTCGGGCTCACCGAGCTCGTCACCAACGCCGTGGAGCACGGGCTCGACGGGCGCGATGGCGAGGTCGAGATCGTCGCGAACCGCGCCGACGACCACCTCGACATCGAGGTCCGTGACAACGGTGTGGGCCTGCCCGAGGGCAAGGTCGGCTCGGGTCTCGGCACGCAGATCGTCCGCACGCTCATCCAGGGCGAGCTCGGCGGCACGATCGACTGGCACACGCTCACCGGCAGCGGGACCGAGGTCACGATCACGATCCCGTTCCGCTGGCTGACGGCCGCCGGCGCCGCCTAGCCCGACGCGTCGCGGGCGTGTTCGTGTGGCGTCCGTTGCCCGTGCACAACCGGAAGCACCTCGCGCCGCGGGCTTCCGTGGTGCGAGGTGCTTCCGGTTGTGCGGCCGTCCCACGGCGAACGCGGGCGACGGCGGCCGTCACACGGCGACGGCGGGCGACCGCGGGCGGCACCGCACGCCTGCGACGCCCGCGCGCACGACGACGCCCGTCGCTCCCGGGGGAGGGACGGGCGTCGTCGTGTCAGGAGCGCTGCGTCAGGAGGCGCGGCGGGCGCGGGCAGCGCGGCGCTTCAGCGCACGACGCTCGTCCTCGCTCAGGCCGCCCCAGACACCGGAGTCCTGGTTGTTCTCGAGGGCGTACTGCAGGCACATCTCGGTCACGGTGCACCGCGCGCACACCGACTTCGCCTTCTCGATCTGGTCGACGGCCGGTCCGGTGTTCCCAACGGGGAAGAAGAGCTCGGGGTCCGCGGTGAGGCAGGCTGCCTGGTCACGCCAGTCCATGTGTGGTGCTCCTTGATGTCGATGCTCGAACGGCAGGCCGGGGCCGCGGCTCGGGGATCGGAACGCTGGCATGCACAGGGCACGAGGGGAACCTGTGGGGGAGGCTTCCGCTGGGAGCGAGTCTGACGCCCGCTGGACGCTCGGGGGAGAAGCGTCGAACCGCGGGAGACGCACACCACATCGTGCCGTCCAAACGACCTCGAATATCGTTCCATACTGGGATGACCAAATCAAGGGTCCCGATGCTGGAGGCTTGCTGTGCCCGACACCACCCCGACCGCTCCGGACCACGTCCCGGGCCGCCCGCCGGCCGTCACGACCCTGCTCGTCGTGGTGGGGCTCGAGGCCCTCGCGCTCGTCGTCACGACCGTCGTGCTGCTCGTGGAGTCGATCGTCGCGCCGGCGTCGAGCATCGCCTCGGCCGTCGCGCTCACCCTGCTCTGCGCGGTCGCCGCGCTGTGGCTGGTCTCGCTGGTCGTCGGGCTGCGGAATCGTCGGGCGTGGGTCCGCGCCGGCATCCTCGTGTGGCAGGTGTTGCAGGGTGCCCTGGCCATCGGTGCGTTCCAGGGCGTGTTCCGGGTCGCCTGGGTCGGCTGGGCCCTCCTGATCCCCGCGCTGCTCGGGCTCACCCTGGTGCTCTCGCGTGCCGTGACGGGATGGCTCGTCCCGCGCGACGCACGCGACGAGTAGCCGCGACCGTGTGACGGACGGGAGGCGCGGGGCCGACCGGCACCGCGCCTCCCGTGCGTCGTGGGGCGGGTCTCAGACCAGGCCGAGCTTCTTCCGCAGGCTCGCCACGTGCCCGGTCGCCTTCACGTTGTAGAGCGGCAGCTGCACGACGCCGTCCTCGTCGACGACGATCGTCGACCGGATCGTGCCGGTGACGATCTTCCCGTAGTTGTTCTTCTCGCCCCACGCGGCGTACGCCCGGTGCACCGACAGGTCCGGGTCGCTGAGGAGCGGGAAGGTCAGCGCCTGCTCGTGCTGGAAGGTCTTGAGCTTCGCGGGCTCGTCCTTCGAGATGCCCAGGACCTCGTAGCCGGCCGCCTGGAGCGACGACATGTTGTCGCGGAAGTCGCAGGCCTCGGTCGTGCAGCCGGGGGTCGACGCCGCCGGGTAGAAGTACACGATCACCTTGCGACCCCGCAGGTCCGCGAGGCTGTGCTGCGCGCCGTCCTGGTCCGGGAGGGTGAAGTCGGGGGCGGTGTCGCCGGCTGCGAGACGGTCGGTCATGGTGCTCCTGTTCGGTCGCGGCGCCCGAGTGGTCGTGGGCACGCGAAAGTCATGCTAATGTTGTTTCCCGTTGCAGCACGGAAGTGCGAGAGCGACAGACAACTGAACACCATGCGCCTCTAGCTCAATTGGCAGAGCAACTGACTCTTAATCAGTGGGTTCTCGGTTCAAGTCCGAGGGGGCGCACCGCAAGGCCCGGTCGGATCACTCCGACCGGGCCTTCTTCGTTCCCCGGGACGGTCCGGTCGGCGGCCCCGGAGGGCGACACGCGCGGAGTGCAGTCGGGGCTCAGATCCGCGACCAGGATCTCGACGTGCTCGAGTCCGACCCGGGGAGGCCTCAGGTGGTCGGGAGGTCGACCACGCGCGTCCCGCCGACGAGGGGTGCGAGGGCACCGCCCGTCGCCGCCGCGAGCTCGGCACCCAGGACGTCGAGCGCGTCCTCGGGGACCCAGAGCGTGAACCCGACGGTGCTGCCGTAGGTCGGTGGGTCGAAGGTCGCTCCGTGCTGCTGCACCCACTGCCGCAGCACGTTGTCGATGCGGCCGGCGTCCGCGTGGGGCGCGGTGACGTCGACGCGGGTCAGCTCGACGCGCTGCAGCGTCGTGGCGCGGTCCAGCGTCTCGGACACCGAGGTCGAGTACGCGCGGACGAGTCCGCCCGCACCGAGCTTCACCCCACCGAAGTACCGGGTCACGACGGCGACCACGTCGGTCAGGTCGCGACGACGCAGGACCTCGAGCATCGGGACCCCGGCGGTCCCGGACGGCTCCCCGTCGTCGGAGGACCGTGCCTGGTCGCCGAGGACCCCCGTGACCATCGCGGAGCAGTTGTGCCGGGCGTCCCAGTACCGGCGGCGGACCTCGGCGACGGCGCGCTCCGCGTCCTCGACCCCGCTGACGGGGACGACCGTCGTGACGAACCGCGACCTCGTGACGACGATCTCGTGCTCGACGGTGCCGGCGATGGTCGACGGGAAGTGGCGGGGCACGTGCTCGAGGGTAGCCGCGCGCCGTCGGCGGCCCGCGCTACGATGGCGTGCACAGCCGACGACTGGGGAGGAGTCCGATCGACATGACGACCGTGGATCCCAGGGGCGGCGCGCTCGACGCTGCCGAGCTCGCTCGTCGACTCAACCTGTTGCTCGACTTCGAGGAGTCGCAGCGCGGCGCTCCCGTGCCCTTCGCGGCGATCGAGGAGTACGTCGCGGCGCAGGGTGGTTCGCTCTCCCGCGCCAAGTGGACGTACATGCTCTCCGGCGACGGCCGACGCAACCGGGACACCGACCTCCTGCGCCTGCTCGCCGGGTTCTTCGAGGTCGACGAACGCTTCCTGCTCGAGGACAGTGCCGTGCCCGAACGGATCGGCGCCCAGATCGCGCTCGTCCGTGCCCTGCGGTCGGCGCGGGTGAGCGGCTTCGCCGCGCGGACGTTCCCGGGGGAGCTCTCACCCGAGGCCCTGCGGCGCATCGCCCAGGTGCTCGAGGAGGAGTCGGCACGAGGGGGTGTGGCGTGACGGACCCCTCGGTCGAGGCCTTCTGGGCCCGCGGGGCAGCCGAGGGGTGGTCGGACATCGACCAGGCCGTCGCCGCTGCCGCCGACCACGTCGGCAAGCCGGTCGTCGTGCGCGAGGAGTCGTTCCTCAGCGCCGAGCCGGTCTGCGGGTTCGTGGCGACGCTCGAGCACCAGCACCTCGTGATGATCTCCCCGACGAACTCGGCGACGTTCCGGTCGTTCGTCATCGGCCACGAGCTCGGGCACGTGCTGCACCGGCACTCGGAGCACGCGGCACAGTCGGCCTACGTGCGCGACGTGATCCCGGACGTCCCCGAGTACAAGGTGGAGCGAGCACTCGCGCGCGGGCTGTTCTCGAACACCTACGAGCACGAGGCCGAGCTCTTCGCCGACCGCCTCGCCGCCCTCATCCGGTCGAACCGAGGTCGTCCGAGCGCCTTCCGCGGGGTCTTCGGGTGATCGTCTCCGTCACGATGGCGGTGGTCCTCGTCGTCGGGACGGTGGTGCTGTTCCGACTGCAGCGGGGGCAGGACCGGACGCTCGCGGTGACGTTCCTGCTGTTCACCGCGACGATCGTCACGAACGTCGATCCGCTGTACCGCTGGCTCGACCCGCTCGTCGGTGGCCGCAACGTCGTCACGGTCGTCAGCGACTGCCTGATGATCGCCGGGACGAGCACGCTCCTCTGGGGTGTCGCGAAGGCCGTCGGCGCAGCGTGGCGGTGGCTGCGGACCGCCATCATCGTCGCGTTCGCGGTCGTCGTGGTGGTGGTCGTGGCGGCGTTCCTCGCGCTCGACCAGCCGCCGACCACGACGACGTTCATGCTCGTCGCGGGGCACCAGCCCGCCGCGGCCGTCTACTCGATCGCGCAGACGACCTACCTCGGCACCGCGGTCGGCGCCACCGGTGTGATCTGCATCATGCGCCTGCGGGAGGCCCGGACGGCGGCGGACCTGGTCGGGCTGTGGGTGATCGTGCTCGGCGGGGTCCTCGGTGTCGCGCGGATGGTCGTCGTCGCCGTGATGGACGTCGCACACGTGGTCGGTCGCCTCGACGTCACCCGCGCGCTCACCCCGCCGTACGACGTCACGACGCCCGGCGCGGTGCTCTGCATGGCCTCGGGGATGCTGCTGCTGGTCATCGGCCACCAGCTCTCCCGTCGACGCCGTGCGCGCCGCCTGGACGCCGCCCTGGCCGCCCTCGAGCCGCTGCACGCCCGCATCGGTACCGACAACGCCTACCCGGCGACCGAGGACACCGCGACGCGGCTCAGCCGGACCATCGTGGAGATCAACGACGGTGCCCGTCGCTCGCGCCGACCACTGGACGCCGACGAGCGCATCGTGCTCGCCGAGGCGGAGTCCGCGCTCGACGAAGCGCTCGCCCCTGCTCGCGACTCCGTCTGAGTCCTGCTCGTCTGCATCGGTCGGATCACGTTCCCGAGCAGCGCTCGACGTTGCGGCGTGCTTCCGTGTAGGGTCTGTAGCACGTGCTACACGACGGGGTCCCTCGTCGTCGGCACGCCGGGGAGGTCTCGGCCGCGTTGGGGGCGGCCGAGCACCCCCGGGCTCACGCTCGGGTCACGAGCCGGGGTCGCGTCGCTGTCTAGACTCGTCGGGTGACCGTCTTCGCCGCCATCGTCCTGTTCCTCGCCGCCGTGTTCAACCTCGTGACATGGCCGCGCTTCTTCCAGCGGGTCGCGAAGGACAGCCGGGCGCGCGACGCGGCCGGCAAGCCGACGACGTTCTACACGGTGCACCTGGTGCTGCTGCTCATCGCGATCGCGATCGCCCTCGCCGCCGTGGTCGCGGGGATCCTGCTGCTGGTCTGACGCGGTCCGCCTGACCACCTGACGGACGGGAGGGGCGGTGCCGGCTGGTACCGCGCCTCCCGTCCGTCCGAGGTCACCACGCGCTCGTGAGCCGCCGCCGTCCCGGCGAGACGCCGCTGTATCCGGCGGCGTCTTGCGGCGCCTGCGGTGTCTCGCACGAACGCAGGCGTCTCGCGCTGATGCCGGCGTCTCGCGCTGATGCCGGCGTCTCGCGCCGATGCCGGCGTCTCGCGCTGATGCCGGCGTCTCGCGCGCGTCGAGCGACCCGGACGGCTCAGGAAGCCGGCGGCAGCGGCGCCCCGAGCGCCCGCTCGAGCCCGAGCCGCGCCACCCGCTCGTCGCCGGTGTCGAGCAGCACGCGGAACGTCTCGTCCTCGCACACGAACTCCACGCACACCGCGTCGAAGTCGCACGGCTCGATGCGCCACCCGGTGACCTGGTCAGTCGGCACCCGCGTCAGTGCGTCGCGCTCGAAGCTCGTCTCCGCGCGGACGGTGTCCTCGTAGACCCGGATCCGCCCGAAGGTGCCGCGCCAGGTGAGCTGGAGGTCGAGCGTGGGGGAGACAGAAGGGTCCGGCACGCGCCGATCGTACCGGCGCGCACCGGACCCTGTCCGGGAGGCGCGATCAGCCGCGGGAGCTGCCCGGTCCGTCCTGTCCGTCGCGGCGGACCTGGTTCGCGGGGTCGCGGACACCGATCGGGAACGGCCCGGTCACACCCTCGCGGAGCGCGGCGATGCGGAGGATGCGGTCGCGCTGCAGGAACCAGCCGACGATCAGCAGCGGGATGATGACCACGAGCGAGGCGATCGTGTACGTGCCGACGGGGTAGTCGATCGCCATGAGCACGACCACCGACGCCAGGAACGCGAGCGTCAACCACGAGGTGACCGGGGCGCCGGGCAGCTTGAACGACGGCTCCTTCGCGAGCCCCTGCTTCGCCCACTGCCGCAGCTTCATCTGGCAGAGGATGATCGTGCCCCACGCGGTGATGATGCCGAGGCTCGCGACGTTCAGCGCGATCTCGAACGCCTGCGCCGGCACGAAGTAGTTGAGGGCGACGCCCGCGACGGTGAACGCCGCGGTGAGCAGGATGCCGGCGTACGGCACACCGCCCTTCGACATCTTCGTGGTCCACTTCGGCGCGGAGCCGTTCATGCCCATCGAGTGCAGCGCGCGGCCGGTGGAGTACAGCCCCGCGTTCAGCGACGAGAGCGCCGCGGTGAGCACCACGAAGTTCATGATCGACCCGGCGACGACGCCGACCTGCGGGTTGCCGAGCGACGAGAAGAACGTCACGAAGGGGCTCTGCCCGTCCTTGTACGACGTGTACGGCAGGAGGAGGGAGAGCAGGACGACCGACCCGACGTAGAAGACCGCGATGCGGAAGACGACGGAGTTGATGGCGCGGGGGATGACCTTCTCGGTGTCCTGGGTCTCGCCGGACGCGGTGCCGACGAGCTCGATGGCGGCGTAGGCGAACACGACGCCCTGGACGACGAGCACCGCCGGCAGCACGCCGTTCGGGATGAGTCCGCCGTTGTCGGCCCAGATCGAGAAGCCCGTGCGGACCGCCTCGCCGCCGGTCTCCACCGGGAAGGCGAAGATCAGCCAGACGAGGGCGATCACGAGGAACGCGACGAGTGCGGCGACCTTGATGAGCGCGAACCAGAACTCGAGCTCGCCGAACACCTTGACGGCCACCATGTTGGCGGCGAGCACGACGACGAGGGCGATGAGCGCGAGGAGCCACTGCGGTGCCGCGGTGAACGCGCTCCAGTAGTGGAGGTACAGCGCGACGGCGGTCGTGTCCACGATCGAGGTCATCGCCCAGTTCAGGAAGTACATCCACCCGGCTGCGTAGGCGAACTTCTCGCCGTAGAACTCGCGGGCGTAGGAGATGAACGACCCGGAGGACGGGCGGTGCAGGACGAGCTCGCCGAGCGCGCGCAGGATGAAGAACGCGAAGACGCCGGCGATCAGGTAGGTCACCGCCAGCGCGGGGCCGGCGGTGTTCAGGCGTCCGCCCGCGCCGAGGAAGAGCCCGGTGCCGATGGCCCCACCGATCGCGATCATCTGCAGTTGCCGGGGCTTCAGACCGTGCTGGTAGCCCTCCTGCTCGTGCGAGAAGTCGTTCGCGGGCTTCGCAACACCCGTGTCGTTCTGCGCTGTCATGCGCGCCAACCTACATGTGTGGACGGCCCGGGGTGGAACGGGAGCCCACCCTGAACGACACCACAGGTGTGCCGACGCTGAACGCCCACCGACGCCGGTCCGACAGCATGGACGGATGGACACCCTCCTCCGACTCCTCGTCGCGATCGGGATCGCCCTGCTCGTGACGGCCGCCGCAGCGCTCGTCCTGCACCTCGTGCTCCGGACCATCGCCCGCCGGGAACGCTGGGCCGCGGTCCTGTCCCGGCGCACCAAGCACCCCGCGCGGTCGATCCTGCTCATCGCGCTGCTCTGGACGGCCTTCACGACGAGCATCCCGCACGACGAGGACACCTACCCGTGGCGCGACGAGGTCTCGCACGCCTTCCTCATCGCCACCATCGCCGTCGGCTGCTGGCTGGCGTGCCAGATCGCCATCTTCCTCGAGGACCTCGGCCTGCACCGCTACCGCGTCGACGTCCCCGACAACCGGGTGGCACGGCGCATCCGCACCCAGGTCCTCATCATCCGCCGACTCACGGTCGCCGTGCTCGTCATCATCGCGGTCGGCGCGATCCTGCTGACCTTCCCCGGGGTCGAGGCCGCGGGCGCGAGCGTCCTGGCCTCGGCCGGACTCATCTCCGTCGTCGCGGGTCTCGCGGCGCAGTCCACCCTCGGCAACGTGTTCGCCGGCATGCAGCTCGCGTTCTCCGGGTCGATCCGCGTCGACGACGTCGTCGTGGTCGAGCAGCAGTGGGGGCGCATCGAGGAGATCACCCTGACCTACGTCGTCGTGCACCTGTGGGACGACCGCCGGTTCGTGCTCCCGTCGACCTACTTCACGTCCACGCCGTTCGAGAACTGGACCCGCACCGGCAGCGAGCTGCTGGGCGCGGTCGAGTTCGACCTCGACTGGCGGATCAGTCCGACCGAGATGCGCGGGGAGCTCGACCGCATCCTGTCGACCTCGACGATCTGGGACGGTCGGACCAAGGTGCTCCAGGTCACCGACGCGGTGAGCGGGCTCGTGCGGGTCCGCATCCTGGTGTCCGCTCCGGACGCCGGCGGCCTGTTCGACCTGCGCTGCTACGTCCGCGAGGAGATGGTCGAGTGGGTGCAGCGCGAGCACCCCGACGCCCTGCCCCGTCAGCGGGTGCAGGTCACGCAGGGCACCGAGCGCGTCGGCGAGCGCCGCGCCCGCACCGAGGAGCAGGACGCTGCGCTCTTCCGTGAGGGCGACGAGCGCACCGCGCTGTTCACCGGTCCGATCCAGACGTCCGACATCCGCCCGGACGAGGTCCCGCCCGAGCGCTGACCGCACGCGCTGACAGCCTGCGCTGACCGCACGGGCGCCCGCAGGTCGCGACGCCACGGGACGACGGACGGGAGGCGCGGTACCGGTGGGTACCGCGCCTCCCGTCCGTCGTCCGGTCACCGTCGTGACCACGACGTGCGTCCTAGCGCTGGCGCGCCTTGACGGCTCGGTCGTCCTCGACGACCGTGCCGAGCGCGACGATCGTCGTCGCGAGCCACGCGATCCACGTGAGGGCCAGGCGCCAGTCGCGCGGCCCCTGCCGGGTGGTCTGCACGACGCTGTAGCCGCTGATGATCGAACTCCACACCGCACCGCTGAACATGAACTTCCGCACGGGTTCCTCCTCCTGGTCGTCCCCGCCACGCTACCGGCCGCTACATTGGAGCGCCGCCGGTCGCCCTGCCGGTCCGCAGAGCGAGGAGACACCGTGCGCCAGGCCGTCATCGGGGGAGTGCTGCTCGTCGTGGGCGCCGTCTGCGTCGCGCTCGGGCTGCTGCCCCTCTCGGACCTCGGCGCGCTGGCCGACCGGGTCGTCCCGGTGCTCGCGTTCGTGCTCGGGCTGACGATCGTGTCGGAGCTCGCGGCCGACGCCGGTGTCTTCGACCGGCTCGCCGACCTGGCGGCCCGGGTCGGCGGAGGGCGCACGATCGGCCTCTGGGCGGCCGTCGTCGTGCTCGCGGTGGTCTGCACGGTCTTCCTGAGCATCGACACCACGGCGGTGCTCCTCACCCCGATCGTCATCACGCTTGCGCGTCGCGTCGGGCTGCCGCCGATGCCCTTCGCGCTCACGACCGTGTGGCTCGCCAACACGGCGTCGCTCCTGCTGCCGGTGTCGAACCTGACGAACCTGCTCGCCGTCGACGGGATCGGCCTCGACGGCCCGATCCCGTTCGCCGGCCTCATGGTGTGGGCGGCGCTCGCCGGGGTCGTCGTGCCGTGCGCGGTGCTCCTCGTGGTGTTCCGCGGGAAGCTCTTCGGCCGGTACACGCCGGTCGACGTGCGACGGCCGCGCGACCCGCTGTTCTTCTGGGCGGCCTCGGTGGTGCTCGTCCTGCTCGTGGTCGCGCTGACCGCCGGCGTGACGGTCTGGGTCGCGGCGCTCGTCGCGGCGGCGCTGCTCGTCGTCGTCGCCGCGTTCCGCGCACCGTCCGAGCTCCGGCCGTCCCGCGTCCCCTGGGCGACGCTCGTCTTCGCGGCCGGGCTGTTCGTCGTCGTCGAGACCCTGCACGCCACGGGGCTCACCGACCCGATCGTGCAGGCGCTGTCCGGCGGCACCGACACCGGGTCGCTCCTGCTGCTCGGCGGTGCCGGCGGGGTCGCGGCGAACGCCATCGACAACCTGCCCGCGTACCTGGTGCTCGAGCCGGCCGCCGGACACGAGGCGCTGCGCTACGCGGCGCTCCTGGTCGGCGTGAACGCGGGGTGCCTCATCACGCCGTGGGCCTCGCTCGCGACGCTGCTGTGGCACGCACGGCTGTCGGCCGAGGGCGTGCACCTGTCGTGGGGACGCTACATGGCGCTGGGGTGCGTGGTCGCGCCGCTCACCGTCGTCGCCGGTGTGCTCGCGCTGCAGCTCTGAGGCGGCCGGCTACAGCCAGTCCTTGCTCTTGAACACGCGGTAGAGCACGAGCGACGTCGCGACGATCAGCGACACCGACGCGGCCAGCCCGCTCCAGTGCCCCTCCCCGGGGAACGTCACGTTCTGCCCGAAGAACCCGGTGATGGCGGTCGGGATCGCGATGATCGCCGCCCAGCTCGTCACCTTCTTCATCACGGTGTTCTGCCGGTTCGACGCCAGGTTCAGGTTCGTGTCGAGGACGCTCGACACCGCGTCGCGGAGCTGCTCGACCGAGTCCGCGATCGTCACGAGGTGGTCCTCGACGTCACGGAGGTACGGGCGGATGCCGTCGGCGATCGTCTCGGCGTCGCCGTGCAGCAGGGACCCGACGCTGTCGCGCGTGGGCACGACCTGCCGCCGGAGCACGCCGAGCGCCTTCCGCAGCCGGAAGGACCGGCGCTGGACCTGCTGCTCGCGCGGGTCCCCGTGCTCGAACAGGTCGTCCTCGAGGTCGTCGATGCGTGCCTCGATGTCCTCGACGGCCTTCGTGGCGTGGTCGACGACGGCGTCGAGGAGTCCCCAGACGAGCCAGGGCACCCCGCGGTCGGCCAGGTCGGCGTTCGCCTCCAGCCGCCGTTCGACGGCGCCGAGGTCGACGTCGGGGCCGTGGATGGTCACGAGCGCCCGGTGCGTGACGAAGGCCTTCACCTCGTGCGTGACGAGCTCGCCCTCGGCGTCGAGGCCGTCGACGTCGTAGACGACCAGGAACAGGCTGTCCCGGTAGCGGTCGAGCTTCGGCCGCTGCCCGTGCTCGAGGGCGTCCTCGACCGCGAGCGCGTGCACCCCGAGCTCGTCCTCGAGCTGGTCCAGGTCACCGGGGTCCGGGTCGACGTGGTCCACCCACACGAAGGTGCCGTCGTCGCGCTCCAGCAGGTCCGACACCCGCTCGACGGGGAAGTCCCGCTCCACCGCGGTGCCGTCCCGCCACGCCCGTGTCATGACCATGGCGACGAGCCTAGTGACGGCGCACCGAGAGCCGGCCGCCCCTCCGCTGGTACCGTCGGCCTCGATCCCGGCGCACCGGCCGGAGGGAACGGAGACACCAGCACCCCATGGCAGCAGACACCGACCCGGACCGCTACGCCTTCGTCGTCGCCTCGAACCGCCTCCCGGTGGACCGCGTCGTCGACGAGGACGGCAACGAGGGGTGGCGGCACTCGCCCGGCGGGCTGGTGACGGCGCTCGAACCGGTCATGCGCGCCAACGACGGCGCCTGGGTCGGGTGGGTCGGCCAGCCGGACGTCGAGGTCGCACCGTTCGACAACGAGGGCATCCACATCGTGCCGGTGCCGCTCAGCGCCGCCGACGTCGAGGAGTACTACGAGGGGTTCAGCAACGACACGCTGTGGCCGCTCTACCACGACGTCATCGAGCACCCGAGCTACCACCGCGACTGGTGGATCGCGTACCGACGCGTCAACGAGCGCTTCGCCGACCAGATCGCCGAGATCGTCGAACAGGACGGCATCGTGTGGGTGCAGGACTACCAGCTGCAGCTCCTGCCGGCGCTGCTGCGGGAGCGCCGCCCCGACCTGACGATCGGCTTCTTCAACCACATCCCGTTCCCGCCGGTCGGCATCTACGCGCAGCTGCCCTGGCGCGCGCAGATCCTCGACGGGCTGCTCGGTGCCGACGTGATCGGCTTCCAGCGCCAGGACGACGCGAGCGACTTCCTCCGCGCGGTCCGGCACATCAAGGGCTACACCACCAAGGGGTCGACCATCGACGTCCCCGTGGACGACCCGGCGGCCCCGCGGAGCCGCAAGGGCATCACCGTGCGGCACGTCGAGGCACGGCACTTCCCGATCTCCATCGATGCCGAGAGCTTCGAGGAGATCGCCCACCGGCCCGAGGTGCAGGAGCGCGCGCGGGAGATCCGCGAGAGCCTCGGCAACCCGAAGACCGTGCTGCTCGGCGTCGACCGGCTCGACTACACGAAGGGCATCCGGCACCGGATCAAGGCGTTCGGCGAGCTCGTCGAGGACGGCCGGATCGCGGTCGAGGACGCCACGCTCGTGCAGGTCGCGAGCCCGAGCCGCGAGCGGGTCGACACCTACGCGACGCTGCGCGACGAGATCGAGCTCACCGTCGGCCGCATCAACGGCGACCTCGGGGTCATCGGCCACCAGCCCATCGCGTACCTGCACCACGGGTACCCGCGCGAGGAGATGGTGGCGCTCTACCTGGCCGCCGACATCATGCTCGTCACGGCCCTGCGCGACGGCATGAACCTGGTCGCGAAGGAGTACGTGGCCGCCCGGTTCGACAACGACGGCGTGCTCATCCTGTCCGAGTTCGCGGGTGCCGCCGACGAGCTCAAGCAGGCCGTCATCGTCAACCCGCACGACATCGGCGCGCTGAAGGACTCGATCCAGCGCGCCATCGAGATGCCCCGCCGCGAGCGCTCCACGCGCATGCGCGCGCTCCGCAAGCGCGTCCGCGACAACGACGTGGCCCGGTGGTCCCGCTCGTTCCTCGAGGCGCTCGACCGGCACGCCCCGCGCGGGTCGCGGATCGACCCGTCCGACGACGGCGGCGAGCGGCACCGCGAGGCGGAGGACGACGGGATGTCGATCTTCGACCAGGACGCGCAGAAGGCGCGTGCCGCCGAGGACACCCGGGAGGCACGCGGTGCCTGAGGTCTCCACCGACCCGGCCGTCCTGGCGGCGGCCCTCGAGACGCTCGCGGCTGCGCCGCGACTGCTCGTCGCCCTCGACTTCGACGGCACGCTCGCACCCTTCGCCGACGACCCCGCACGGGTCGGGGCGCTCCCCGGTTCCTGGGCCGCGGTGCTCACCCTGCAGCGCGCCCGCGACACCGAGGTCGTGCTCGTCTCCGGGCGTCCGCTCGAGGGGCTCGCCCGGGTGTCGCACGCGCCCGACGGCATGGCGCTCGTCGGGTCGCACGGCGTCGAGTGGCGCGTGGACGGCCACGACGAGGCCGCGCTGAGCGACGACGAGCTCGCGCGGGTCGAACGGGTCGGCGCTGCCCTCGACGAGGTCGGTGCACGGTTCCCCGACGTCGTGATCGAGCACAAGCCGGCCGGCCACGGTGTGCACACCCGGCGGGCGAGCGCCGAGGACGCGGCCGCGGCGAACGCGGCGGCGCACGAGGCGGCGCACGCAGCAGACCCGGACGTGCTGGAGCGCGGCGGCAAGGACATCGTCGAGTTCGCCGTCCGGCACGTCACGAAGGGCGACGCGATCGATCGACTGCGCGGGCTCCGCGGGGCCGACGCGGTGTTCTTCGCCGGCGACGACGTCACCGACGAGGACGCCTTCCGGGTGCTCCGCGACGGCGACGTCGGCGTGAAGGTGGGGGAGGGCGACACGCTCGCCGCCCACCGCGTGGCCGACCCCGCGGCGCTCACCGACGTCCTGAAGCAGCTCGGACGCCTGCGCGCGACGCGCTGACGACCCGGCCCCGCGCCTCCCGTCCGCGCAACGGTGTCCGGGTGGTATCCCAACTGGTCCTAGACTGCCTCCATGCCTGACATCGACGTGAAGCCGCGCAGCCGGGTCGTCACCGACGGGATCGAAGCGACCACCTCGCGTGGCATGCTCCGCGCCGTCGGCATGGGCGACGCCGACTGGGACAAGCCGCAGATCGGGATCGCCTCGTCCTGGAACGAGATCACCCCCTGCAACCTCTCGCTCGACCGCCTCGCCCAGGGCGCGAAGGAGGGCGTGCACTCCGGCGGCGGGTACCCGCTGCAGTTCGGCACCATCTCCGTCTCGGACGGCATCTCGATGGGCCACGAGGGCATGCACTTCTCGCTCGTCTCCCGCGAGGTCATCGCCGACAGCGTCGAGACGGTCGTCAATGCCGAGCGCCTCGACGGCACCGTGCTGCTCGCCGGCTGCGACAAGTCGCTCCCCGGCATGCTCATGGCCGCCGCGCGCCTGGACCTCGCGAGCGTCTTCCTCTACGCGGGCTCGGTCATGCCGGGCTACGTGAAGCAGGCCGACGGCTCCTTCAAGGAGGTCACGATCATCGACTCCTTCGAGGGCGTCGGTGCGTGCAAGGCCGGCACCATGACCGAGGCCGAGCTCAAGGAAATCGAGTGCGCGATCGTCCCGGGCGAGGGCGCCTGCGGCGGGATGTACACCGCGAACACGATGGCGAGCGTGGCCGAGGCCCTCGGCATGTCGCTGCCCGGGTCCGCGGCCCCGCCGAGCGCCGACCGTCGCCGTGACTACTACGCCCACCGCTCCGGCGAGGCGGTCGTCAACATGCTGCGCCTCGGGCTCACCGCCCGCCAGATCCTGACGAAGGAGGCGTTCGAGAACGCCATCGCCGTCGCGATGGCGCTGGGAGGCTCGACCAACGTCGTGCTGCACCTGCTCGCGATCGCGCACGAGGCCGAGGTCGAGCTGAGCCTCGACGACTTCAACCGCATCGGCTCGAAGGTGCCGCACCTGGCGGACATGAAGCCGTTCGGCAAGTACGTCATGGTCGACGTCGACCGCAACGGCGGCATCCCGGTGATCATGAAGGCGCTGCTCGAGGCCGGTCTGCTGCACGGCGACGTCATGACCGTCACCGGCAAGACCCTCGCCGAGAACCTGGCCGAGATCGACCCGCCGGAGCTCGACGGCGAGGTCTTCCGGAAGCTCGACAACCCGATCCACACCACCGGTGGCCTGACGATCCTCAAGGGCTCGTTCGCGCCCGAGGGTGCCGTCGTGAAGACCGCCGGCTTCGACGCTGCCGTGTTCGAGGGCCCGGCGCGGGTGTTCGACCGCGAACGCGCCGCCATGGACGCCCTGACCGAGGGACGGATCCAGAAGGGCGACGTGGTGGTCATCCGCTACGAGGGCCCGAAGGGCGGCCCCGGCATGCGCGAGATGCTCGCCATCACCGCGGCCATCAAGGGCGCGGGCCTGGGCAAGGATGTACTACTGTTGACGGACGGACGATTCTCAGGCGGCACAACCGGCCTGTGCATCGGCCACATCGCACCGGAAGCCGTGGACGCAGGTCCAGTGGCATTCGTGCGCGATGGCGACCGCATCCGTGTCGACATCGCGGCTCGCTCGCTCGACCTACTGGTCGACGACGCCGAGCTGGAGGCCCGCCGAGAAGGCTGGGCCCCGCTGCCCCCGCGCTACACCCGCGGAGTCCTCGCGAAGTTCGCGAAGCTCGTCCAGTCCGCCGCCAAGGGCGCGGTCACGGGCTAGCGTCGACACGTTCGAACCGCCATCCCTCCAGGCAAGGACCACCTCATGCCCACGGAAGCCACTCCGCTGTCCGCGGCCGCCGGTACGCGGCGGTCGCCCGAGATCCTGACCGGCTCGGGAGCCGTCCTGCGGACGCTCGAGCACCTCGGGATCACCGACGTCTTCGGCCTGCCCGGCGGCGCGATCATCCCGTTCTACGACGAGCTCATGGCGTCGACGACCATCCGTCACGTCCTCGTGCGCCACGAGCAGGGTGCCGGCCACGCCGCCGAGGGGTACGCCTCCTCGTCCGGCAAGGTCGGTGTCGCCATCGCGACGTCCGGTCCCGGTGCGACGAACCTCGTCACGGCGATCGCCGACGCCTACATGGACTCGGTGCCGTTCATCGCGATCACCGGGCAGGTGTTCTCGACCCTGATGGGCACCGACGCCTTCCAGGAGGCCGACATCGTCGGCATCACGATGCCGATCACGAAGCACTCGTTCCTCGTGACCGACCCCGCCGACGTGCCGGCGACGCTGGCGGCGGCCCACCAGATCGCGACGACGGGTCGTCCGGGCCCGGTGCTCGTCGACATCACGAAGGACGCCCAGCAGAAGTCGGCGCCGTACGTCTGGCCGCCGAAGATCGACCTGCCCGGCTACCGTCCGGTCACGAAGGCGCACGGCAAGCAGATCACGGCCGCGGCCCAGCTGCTGGCCGAGGCCGAGCGTCCGGTGCTGTACGTCGGCGGCGGCGTCGTCCGCTCCGGTGCGTCGGCCGAGCTCCTGCGCTTCGCCGAGGCCACCGGTGCGCCGGTCGTCACGACGCTCATGGCCCGTGGCGCCTTCCCGGACTCGCATCAGCAGCACCTCGGCATGCCGGGCATGCACGGCACGGTGCCCGCGGTGCTCGGCCTGCAGGAGAGCGACCTCATCGTCGCCCTCGGCGCACGCTTCGACGACCGGGTGACGGGCAAGGCGGACGAGTTCGCGCCGCACGCCAAGGTCGTGCACGTCGACATCGACCCCGCGGAGATCTCGAAGATCCGCTTCGCCGACGTGCCGATCGTCGGCGACGCCCGCGAGGTCCTCGTCGACCTCCTCGATGCGTGGGACGACGTCTCCGCCGACCGGGCGGACACGAGCGCCTGGTGGGCGAAGCTCGACCAGCTCCGGCAGGACTTCCCGCTCGGGTACGCGGAGCCGACCGACGGGCTGCTCGCGCCGCAGGCGATCATCAAGCGCATCGGTGAGCTCACCGGTCCCGAGGGCGTGTTCGCCTCCGGGGTCGGTCAGCACCAGATGTGGTCCGCGCAGTTCATCCGGTACGAGCGGCCGAACGCCTGGCTGAACTCGGGTGGCGCCGGCACCATGGGCTACTCGGTCCCCGCGGCGATGGGCGCGAAGGTCGCCCAGCCGGACCGCGTGGTCTGGGCGATCGACGGCGACGGCTGCTTCCAGATGACGAACCAGGAGCTCGCGACCTGCGTCATCAACGACATCCCGATCAAGGTCGCGATCATCAACAACTCCTCGCTCGGCATGGTGCGGCAGTGGCAGACGCTGTTCTACGACGGGCGACACTCCTTCACCGACCTGCAGACCGGTCACGGCACGCGCCGCGTCCCGGACTTCGTGAAGCTCGCCGACGCCTACGGTGCCCTCGGCATCCGCGTCGAGAAGGCGGACGAGGTCGACGCCGCCATCCAGCTCGCCCTCGAGACGAACGACCGCCCCGTGGTGATCGACTTCGTGGTCAGCCGCGACTCGATGGTCTGGCCCATGGTCCCGCAGGGCGTCAGCAACTCGTCCATCGAGTACGCCCAGGCCCTCGCCCCGACCTGGGACGACGAGGACGCCGACATGACGGGAGAAACCGCATGAGCCACGTCCTCTCCCTCCTCGTCGAGGACAAGCCGGGTCTGCTGACGCGCGTCGCGGGGCTGTTCGCCCGGCGCGGCTTCAACATCGAGTCGCTCGCCGTGGGCGGCACCGAGGTCGAGGGCCTGTCCCGGATCACGGTCGTCGTCGACGTCGAGGACCTGCCGCTGGAGCAGGTGACGAAGCAGCTCAACAAGCTCGTCAACGTCATCAAGATCGTCGAGCTCGACTTCTCCCAGTCGGTGCAGCGCGAGCACATGCTCGTCAAGGTCCGCGTCGACAACCAGACCCGCTCGGCCGTGCTCGAGGCCGTGAACCTCTTCCGCGCGCAGGTCGTCGACGTGGCGACCGACTCGCTCATCGTCGAGGTGACCGGCGATCCGGGCAAGATCCAGGCGATCCTCCGCGTCCTCGAGCCCTACGGCGTCAAGGAACTCGCCCGCGCCGGTCTGCTCGGCATGGGCCGTGGGCCGAAGAGCATCACCGACCGCGTGCGCTGAGCACACCCCGCTTCCGGGCGGGAGGCGCGGGGCGGTCCCGCCACGCGCCTCCCGTCCGCACACCACAAGCCACCAGAACCAAGGAGACACACCCTCGTGACTGACATCGTGTACGACGCCGACGCCGACCTGACGCTCATCCAGGGCAAGAAGGTCGCCGTCATCGGCTACGGCTCGCAGGGCCACGCCCACGCGCTCAACCTCCGTGACTCCGGCGTCGAGGTCGTCATCGGCCTCAAGGAGGGCTCGAAGAGCCGCGACAAGGCGACCGAGGCGGGCTTCGAGGTCCTCACCCCGGCCGAGGCGACGAAGAACGCCGACGTCGTCGTGATCCTCGCGCCGGACCAGGTGCAGCGCATCGTCTACGCCGAGGACATCGAGCCGAACCTGAAGGACGGCGCGACGCTCGTCTTCGGCCACGGCTTCAACATCCGCTACGGCTACATCGAGGCCCCCGAGGGCGTCGACGTCGCGCTCGTCGCGCCGAAGGGCCCGGGGCACACCGTCCGTCGCGAGTACGAGGCCGGCCGCGGCGTGCCCGTGATCGTCGCCGTCGAGGTCGACGCCTCCGGCAGCGCCTGGGACCTCGCCTGGTCGTACGCCAAGGCCATCGGCGGCCTGCGATCCGGCGGCATCAAGACGACCTTCACCGAGGAGACCGAGACCGACCTGTTCGGTGAGCAGGCCGTCCTCTGCGGTGGCACGTCGCAGCTCATCCAGTACGGCTTCGAGACCCTGGTCGAGGCGGGCTACCAGCCGCAGATCGCCTACTTCGAGGTCCTGCACGAGCTCAAGCTCATCGTCGACCTCATCTGGGAGGGCGGCCTCACCAAGCAGCGCTGGTCGATCTCCGACACCGCCGAGTTCGGTGACTACGTCTCCGGCCCCCGCGTGATCTCGCCCGAGGTCAAGGAGAACATGAAGGCCGTGCTCTCCGACATCCAGGACGGCACCTTCGCCAAGCGCTTCATCGAGGACCAGGACGCCGGCGCGCCGGAGTTCAAGGAGCTCCGCGCGAAGGGCGAGGGCCACCCGATCGAGGCCACCGGCCGCGAGCTCCGCGCGCTGTTCGCGTGGAAGTCGAACGACGCCGACTACGTGGACGGCTCGGCCGCGCGGTAGTCTGCGGTCGACCACCCGACTCCCGAGGCGGCGGTGCGTTCGCACCGCCGCCTCGCGACGTGACCCGAACGACATGCACCTGTACCCCTCCAGCTCCAGCGCCAGCACCTGGCGCCCCCGTGGCGTCCCCGTACCCCGGCGCTCCGCTTCCGTGACCCGTTCCGCAGTGCTGCCGATGCGGCTCCGCGGCGTCGCGAGGAGTGGTCACGACCGGGTCCTCCGACGTGGGAGGATCATCGGATGGCGGTGACGAAGCGAGCGGTCCACATCGGCGCCGGCAAGATCGGGCGCGGGTTCGTGGGTCAGTTCCTGGTCGCGAGCGGCTACGAGCTCACCTTCGTCGACGTGGACGACCGCGTCGTCTCCGCGCTCAACGACGCCGGCCGCTTCGTGGTCCACGAGGTCGGCGAGCAGCCCGTCGAACACCTCGTGTACGGCTTCCGTGCACTCAGCAGCAAGACCGACCGCGAGCGCGTCGTCCAGGCGATCGCCGAGGCCGACGTCGTCACGACCGCCGTCGGTGCACGCACGCTGCCGCTCGTCGCCCCGGTCATCGCCGAGGGCCTCGCGGCACGGGCACCGGAGCGCGGCGACGTCACGGTCGTGGCCTGCGAGAACGCCTTCAACGCGACGGACTCGCTGCACGCCAGCATCCGACGCGCCCCGATCCTCGAGGACCGTCACGTCGCGGCGGTCTTCGCGAACTGCGCGATCGACCGCATCGTCCCGGACCAGTCCGGGGTGCTCGGACAGTCCGGTGGTCTCGACGTCGTGCTCGAGCCGTTCTACGAGTGGGTCATCGAGCGCACCCCCTTCGCTCCGTCCGACGCCGAGCCGCCGCAGATCGACGGCGTCACCTGGGTCGACGACCTGCAGCCGTTCGTCGAGCGGAAGCTCTACACGGTGAACACCGCCCACGCGACCGCGGCGTACCACGGCTTCGTCCGCGGGATCCGACTCATCCGCGAGGCCCTCGAGGACCGCGAGGTCCGCGCCGAGGTCGACGGGGTCCTCGCCGAGACGACCGCGCTCCTGGTCGCCAAGCACGGGTTCGACCCGGCCGAGCACGCCCGCTACGTCGCTGCGAACCTCACCCGCATCGCGAACCCGCTCCTGCCGGACACCACGGCGCGTGTGGGGCGCAACCCGCTGCGGAAGCTCGGACGGCGTGAGCGCTTCATCGGCCCGGCGTCGCAGCTGGCCGAACGCGGGCTCCCGGTCGAGCACCTGCTCGGAGCGGTCCGGGTCGCCCTGGCGTTCGACGACGAGAACGACCCCGAGTCGATCGAGCTGCACGCCCTGCTCCGCTCCGGCGCGACGGCGCACGCACTCACCGAGATCCTGACCGGGCTCGTGGAGAGCCACCCGCTGTTCCCCGCGGTGCGCGACGTCGTCGCCGGGGTCCTCGCGACCCAGCCCGCCGACGTCTGAGCGGTCCCTCGTGGTGTCCGCCGTCGCGGGTCCCTCGTAGAATCGTCCCCATGACCACGGCAGCATCCCCGCCCGACGGCTCGGTCGACCACGACGACGACGCCCTCAGCTGGGGTGACGCGGACGACGCGACCCACGTCGACGCGGCCCACAACCCGGTCACGGTGAAGGGCCACGGCGGACGCGACCCGGAGCGCCCGGAGACCTCCGGTGCCCTGGTCGGCTTCGGGGTCTTCGGCGGGCTCTACCTGCTCTACACGGTGGCGTGGCTGCTCACCGCCTCGACCGCGTACGTCGCGAACGTCGACACGCTGCTCACCGTCTTCGTCGAGGTCCTCCGCTTCCTGTCGATCGTCGCGCCCGCGCTGTGGTTCACCGTGGTGCTCTGGGCCGGTCGTGGTCGTCGGACCCGCACGCGGCTGCTGTGGATGCTGCTCGGAGCCGCCGTGCTCTTCCCCTGGCCGTTCCTCATGACCAGGAGCTTCGGGTGACCGCCACGACACCGGCAGCCCGCCGGACCTCGTCCCCGCTCGTCGGCCGCATCGTCGTCTGGGTGGTCTTCGGCGCGCTGTTCGCCTACATGACCGTCCAGAGCGTCGGGAACCTCGTCACCGTCTCGCAGTCGGTTCGCGCGTTCAACACGTTCCTCGAGACGACCTCCGGTGGTTCGTCGCTGCAGCGCAGCACCCCCTGGGGCTGGCTCGTCCTCGACATCGCGATCGCTCCCGTCGCGTTCGTGGTCGCCCTCTGGACGACGCGCCGGGCTCGGCTGTCGGTGACGGTCGGTGTCTTCGTCGTCGCGTTCGCCGCGGCGGGCGCGCTCTGGCTCGACCTCCAGCTGTTCGTGCCGCGCCTGCTCGACTTCTGACGCACGTCGCGACCGTCCCACGGACGGGAGGCACGGTGCCCGCTGGCTCCGCGCCTCCGGACCGGCGTGTGGTTCCGTCGGGGACCGACGGTGCGGTCGTAACCGGGTCCCCGCGTCGATACGATGGTGGGATACCGCCCGTCTCGTGTGAGGAACTGCAGCTGTGCCGAAGCCGGTCGTCCTGATCGCCGAAGAACTCTCGCCCGCCACCGTCGACGCCCTCGGGCCCGACTTCGAGATCCGGAACGTGGACGGTACCGACCGTGCCGCGCTCCTGTCCTCCCTCGCCGACGCGCACGCCGTGCTGGTGCGGTCCGCCACGAAGATCGACGCCGAGGCCATCGCCGCGGCGCCGCACCTCAAGGTGGTCGCCCGCGCGGGCGTCGGCCTGGACAACGTCGACATCAAGGCGGCGACCACCGCCGGCGTGATGGTCGTCAACGCGCCGACGTCGAACATCATCTCGGCCGCCGAGCTCACGGTCGGCCACATCCTGTCGCTCGCGCGCCACATCCCCGCGGCCCACGCGTCGCTCGCGGCCGGCGCGTGGAAGCGTTCGTCGTACACGGGCGTCGAGCTCTACGAGAAGACCGTCGGCATCATCGGCCTCGGCCGCATCGGCGCGCTCATCACGCAGCGCCTGCAGGCGTTCGGCGTCTCGGTCATCGCGTACGACCCCTACGTCACGACGGCCAGGGCCCAGCAGCTCGGGGTCGAGCTGGTGTCGCTCGAGGACCTCCTCCGTCGTGCGGACTTCACCACGATCCACATGCCGAAGACGCCGGAGACGGTGGGCATGATCTCGGACGAGCAGTTCGCGCTCATGAAGCCGACCGCCTTCGTCGTGAACGTCGCCCGCGGCGGCCTGATCGACGAGGACGCCCTGCACCGGGCGCTCACGTCCGGGGAGATCGCCGGCGCCGGCCTCGACGTGTTCGTGTCCGAACCGCCGAAGGACTCGCCGCTGCTCGCGCTGCCGAACGTCGTCGTCACGCCGCACCTCGGCGCCTCGACGGACGAGGCCCAGGAGAAGGCCGGCGTCTCCGTCGCGAAGTCCGTGCGCCTCGCGCTCGGCGGCGAACTCGTGCCGGACGCGGTCAACGTCGCCGGCGGCGTCATCGACCCGTACGTCCGTCCGGGGATCCCGCTCATGGAGAAGCTCGGTCAGGTCTTCACCGGCCTGGCCACCTCGCCGGTGACGAGCATCGACGTCGAGGTGCACGGCGAGCTCGCGCAGTACGACGTCAGCGTGCTGAAGCTCGCAGCCCTCAAGGGCGTCTTCACCGACGTCGTCAGCGACCAGGTCTCGTACGTCAACGCTCCGCTCATCGCGGAGCAGCGCGGCGTGAGCGTCCGGCTCATCACCGACGCCGACAGCCCGGAGTACCGCAACGTCCTCACGATCCGCGGTGCCCAGTCCGACGGGCCCGCGATCAGCGTGTCCGGCACGCTGACCGGTGCCAAGCAGGTCGAGAAGCTCGTGGAGATCAACGGCCACGACGTCGAGGTCGCCCTCGACGCGCACCACGTCGTGATGGTCTACACCGACCGCCCCGGCATCGTCGCGGTCTACGGCAAGGAGTTCGGCGACGCCGGCATCAACATCGCCGCGATGCAGATCTCGCGCGAGGCCGCCGGCGGGCAGGCGCTGAGCGTCCTGACGGTCGACTCGCCGGTGCCAGCGGAGATCCTCGAGCACGTGCGTTCCACCATCGACGCGACCTCGCTCCGCGAGATCGACATCACGCTGTAGGGGTCCGGGACATGGCACAGACGGTCAAGCTGGCGGTCGTCCGCGGCGACGGCATCGGGCCCGAGGTGGTGGACGAGGCGCTGAAGGTCCTGCACGCGGTGCTGCCGGACGACCTCGACGTGCAGGAGACCGCCTTCTCGCTCGGTGCCGCCCGGTACCTCGAGACGGGCGACATCCTCACCGACGACGACATGTCCGCGATCGCCGAGCACGACGCGATCCTGCTCGGCGCCGTCGGCGGAGACCCGCGGGACCCGCGCCTCGCGGGCGGGATCATCGAGCGTGGGCTCCTGCTCAAGCTGCGCTTCGCGTTCGACCACTACGTCAACCTCCGCCCCACGACGGTGTACTCCTCGGTCGCGAGCCCGCTCGCCGACCCGGGCGCGGTCGACTTCGTCGTCGTGCGCGAGGGCACCGAGGGCCCGTACGTCGGCAACGGCGGCGCGATCCGCGTCGGCACGCCGCACGAGATCGCCACCGAGGTGTCCCTCAACACGGCACACGGTGTCGAGCGCGTCGTCCGGTACGCCTTCGACCTCGCCTCCCGCCGCCCGCGGAAGCACCTGACCCTCGTGCACAAGAGCAACGTGCTCGTGCACGCGGGTTCCCTCTGGCAGCGGACGGTCGCGGCGGTCGCCGAGGAGCACCCGGACGTGACCGTCGACTACCAGCACGTCGACGCGGTGACGATCCACATGGTCCGCGAGCCCGGGCGGTTCGACGTCATCGTCACCGACAACCTGTTCGGGGACATCATCACCGACCTGGCCGGCGCGATCAGCGGCGGCATCGGTCTGGCGGCCTCGGGGAACATCAACCCGGACGGCACCTTCCCCAGCATGTTCGAGCCGGTCCACGGTTCCGCGCCGGACATCGCAGGCCAGCAGGTCGCCGACCCGACCGCCGCCGTCCTGTCCGTCGCCCTGCTGCTCGACCACCTCGGTCGTGCAGACCTGGCGGCGGCCGTGACACAGGCGGTCGAGGCCGACCTCGCGAGCCGGGGCACCACGCCGCGCAGCACGGCCGAGGTCGGCGACGCCATCGCCGCCGCGGTCGCAGCACGCACCACCACCGCCTGACAGGAGTCACCCTGATGAGCAGCACCGACACCGAGACCGACGGCGACTTCGCCCTCGAGTTCGCGAACACGCCGTCGCCCGAGCGTCGGGCCGCGGCCGAGCGCGAGGAGATCCTCGCCGACCCGGGCTTCGGCAAGTACTTCACCGACCACATGGCCAGCGTCGCGTGGTCGCTCGAGGCCGGCTGGCACAACGCATCGATCCACCCGTACGGACCGCTGACCCTCGACCCCAGCGCCAGCGTGTTCCACTACGCGCAGGAGATCTTCGAGGGCATGAAGGCCTACCGCCACGCGGACGGGTCGGTGTGGTCCTTCCGGCCGGACGCGAACGCGCGCCGCTTCCAGCGCTCGGCCCGTCGGCTCGCGCTCCCGGAGCTGCCGCTCGAGGTCTTCGTCGAGTCGGTCCGGCAGCTCGTCCGCGCCGACGTGGACTGGGTGCCGTCGGCGCCGGAGACCAGCCTCTACCTGCGCCCGTTCATGATCGCGACCGAGTCCTTCCTCGGGGTCCGTGCCGCGCAGGAGGTCGCGTACCACTGCATCGCCAGCCCGGCCGGGGCGTACTTCACGTCCGGACCGAAGCCCGTGAGCATCTGGCTGTCGACGAAGTACGCCCGTGCCGCACGTGGCGGGACCGGTGCTGCGAAGACCGGCGGGAACTACGCCGCGTCCCTGCTCCCGCAGCAGGAGGCCTACGAGCAGGGCTGCCAGCAGGTGATGTTCCTCGACTCCGAGGAGGGCAGGTACCTCGAGGAGCTCGGCGGCATGAACGTCGTGCTCGTGCGGTCGGACGGCACGCTCGTCACGCCGGACTCGGAGTCGATCCTCGAGGGCATCACCCGCGACTCGATCCTGCAGCTCGCCGAGGACCGCGGGCTCCGGGTGGAGCGTCGTCGGGTGACGCTCGACGAGTGGCGGGACGGGGTGGCCGACGGCTCGATCACCGAGGCGTTCGCCTGCGGGACGGCCGCGGTGGTCACGCCGATCGCGGAGCTCCGCGGCGAGGGCTTCACGATCGGGTCGCCGACCGTCGGTGCCGGCGAGCTGACGATGTCGCTCCGCCAGGAACTGACCGACATCCAGTACGGCCGTCGTCCCGACCCCCACGGGTGGATGACGCGCCTGACGGACCCGGCCTGAGCCGCGGATCGGTAGGGTCGAACAGTGAAGATCGCACGGTTCAGCAGCACGGGTGAAGACCCGCGGTACGGCATCCTCGACGAGCGTGACCTGGTCGTCCTTGCGGGGGACCCGATGTACCAGGGGTTCGAGACGACGGGGGAGCGGGTGCCGCTCGCCGACGCCAAGCTCCTCGCGCCGGTGATCCCTCGGTCGAAGGTGATCGGCGTCGGCCTGAACTACGCCGAGCACGCGTCGGAGATGGACGAGCGGTCGGGGGACGACCCCGTGGTCTTCCTCAAGCCGAACACGGCGGTCATCGGTCCGGACGACCCCATCCGTCTGCCGGCCGAGGTCGGTCGTGTCGACCACGAGGGCGAGCTCGCCATCGTGATCGGCTCGCTCGCCAAGAACGTCCGGCGTGAGGACTTCGCGAGCGTCGTGCTCGGGTACACGATCGCGAACGACGTGACTGCGCGCGACCTGCAGGCCCGCGACGGACAGTGGACGCGAGCCAAGGGCTTCGACACCTTCTGTCCGCTCGGTCCGGTCATCGAGACCGAGATCGACCCGTCGGACATCCGACTCGAGACCCGCGTGGACGGCGAGCTGCGCCAGGCGGCGTCGACCAGCGAGATGGTGCACGACATCCCGTCCCTGGTCGAGTTCGTGTCGTCGATCTGGACCCTCCTGCCCGGCGACGTCATCCTCACCGGTACCCCGGCCGGGGTCGGGGCCATCCGCGACGGCGAGGTGGTGGAGGTCCTCATCGAGGGGATCGGCTCGCTGAAGAACCCGGTCATCGCTCGCCACTGAGCGCTCGCGACACCCGAACGGCCCGTTCCCACAGAGGAGCGGGCCGTTCGCCGTACCGGGGCCACGAGGTGCCGACAGGGCGACACGCCCGGGATGTGGGTGGTGTTGGTGGTGTGGTCGGGCCGTGCGTAGAGTAATCACTCGTTGCCGCTGAGGCGGAGAACGGAACGGCCGAGACGGTCACCGGGTTCACCTGGGGATCTTGTCCGCCACGGTTCTTCCCCGGCAACGAACTTCCA
This sequence comes from Curtobacterium sp. 260, assembly GCF_030803485.1. Classification (NCBI taxonomy): domain Bacteria; kingdom Bacillati; phylum Actinomycetota; class Actinomycetes; order Micrococcales; family Microbacteriaceae; genus Curtobacterium; species Curtobacterium sp. 260. Next base: position 529,932 of record NZ_JAURUY010000001.1, read on the forward strand.
GCCCCTCTGATGAGGTACCACTGTGGTGGTGCTGAGTGGGGGGTGCGTCTGGTCCTTGAGAACTCAACAGCGTGCACATTGTCAATGCCAATTATTTTGACCCCGTGCGACCGCAGCTTTGGTTGTGGTCGTCGGAGACAATTCCTTTTGGATTGAATTGATTGTCAGTAGACAGTCTTTACAGTCAAGATCAACTCGGCCTGCTGCTTCGGTGGTGGGTTGGTAATTTTTTTACGGAGAGTTTGATCCTGGCTCAGGACGAACGCTGGCGGCGTGCTTAACACATGCAAGTCGAACGATGATCAGGAGCTTGCTCCTGTGA